>NZ_CP043329.1:1284681-1927022 GCF_008195825.1 Pedobacter aquae | reverse complement strand
CTTTTTGGTGCATGTGTTCTCATGCTTTTTGCAGCAGTAAAAACACTTATCAAAACCAGAATAGAACAAACAAAAAATGGTGCTCCTGGGAAAATAAATGGTGCTTTATCTCCGGTAAAGAAAGCAAAAAGGTTAGTCATTACTGGTGGTGCTACAATAGTTGTTGCACTCATTAAGCTTGTTAAGGCACCTTGAAGCTCTCCTTGTTCATTTGTTGGGGCATAACCACTTATAATACTTTGAAGTGCTGGTCCGGCTATACCGCCTAAAGAATAGGGGATGATAAAGGCAAACATCATCCAGCCCTCTGCTGCAAAAGCAAATAATAATAAGCCTAGGCTGTAAAAAGCTAAGCCAATGTATAAACTCTTTTCTTGCCCAAACTTAGGAATTACCCACCTGATGATACCCACCTGTACAATCCCAATCATCAAACCAACAAAGCCTAAAGAATAGCCCACCCAAGCTTCGTTCCACTTAAATTTTTCCATTCCATAAAAAGACCACGTACTTTGCAAACCATTATTAGCAATGTACATGAGGATGAGGGTAAGCACTAAGCCATAAACAGCAGGATATTTTTTTAATTGATATAATGAGCCTAATGGATTTGCTCTTTTAATATCAAAAGGACGTCTTTTTTCTACAGGTAAAGATTCTGGCAGTACAAAATATCCGTAAATAACATTTAAAAAGCTTAAACCTGCAGCAGCAAAAAATGGTATTCTAGATCCAAACTGCCCTAATACTCCGCCTAGTACGGGGCCTAAGATAAAGCCTAGACCAAAGGCAGCGCCAATTAAACCAAAATTTTGAGCTCTTTTTTCGGGTGTACTTACATCAGCAATGTAGGCTGACGCTGTTGTAAAGCTTGCTCCGGTAAAACCAGCAATAATACGTCCTACAAATAACCATCCTATTGTGGGGGCAAAAGCAAGTAGTAAATAATCAATCCCGAAACCTAATAAAGAAAAAAGCAAAACTGGTCTTCTACCGTATCTATCACTTAAATTTCCTAATAGTGGAGCGCATATGAACTGAACAAAAGCATAAGCAAAAGTTAACCAGCCTCCAATGCTTGCTGCTTCGCTAATATTTCCATGAATAAGTTCAGAAATAAGAGTGGGCAATACCGGGATGATGATACCTAAACCAGTTACATCTATCAATAAAGTGATAAATATAAATCCGAGTGCAGCATTTTTAGGCTCTTTGGTCATAGATAAATAGCAATTTCGGTATTAGAGCTTTTTAAGAAAATTAATACCTATAAATAATTCTAAAGTTTATATATTCAACTTCAAACGTAGTTCCTGAGATATTTCGTCTGTTAAATCAAGAATATTTCTGAGCTCGTTGGTAGAATTATCTGCAATTTTATTACAACGGTTACGGTGCGGTAATAGGTATTCCTCATAAGCTGGCATCACATGGTTTTCCCATTTATACATCACATCTTCTTCAGAATATCCTCGCTCCATTAAATCTCTATGTAAACGTCTTTCTAGTGCTATTTCTGTAGCAGCATCAATAAAAATACGATAATCAAAAAGCGGGTCTACACTTGGGTAATGGTAAATAAATAAACCTTCTACAATTAATACAGGAGCGGGTTTTATTTCTAAAATTTTAGGAACCGCATTGCTATTGTTAAAAGTATACTCTTTTTTGTAAACGGTTTGGTAATTTAATAAGCTGGTGATATCTTTTTCAAAAGCCTCAATATCTATACAAGAAGGTAAATCAAAGTTGTAAAGTTTGTTTTCCTCAGCCGATAAATGGCCTACCGGGATGTAGTAATCATCCTGAGACACTAAGCAAACCTCTTCTGGTGTAAAATGGTTTAAAAAACAGTTTAAGAAAAACGTTTTGCCCGAGCCGCTACCACCAGCAACCCCTATCACAAAAGGCTTATTGTTCATTTGGAAGTCCGTATGTAATGTTTACTAAAAACCTTTTATCTAGCGCACCTAAAGCATCAGACGCTGCTTTGGTTATAACAATGATGACATCTTTGGTAGTTTCATTCTCGGTATACTTACCTACAACTTTAGCAAATACACTTCTATTAGTCATTGGGTTAGTGATTTTTACTATAGTACCCACCGGGGCAAGCTTGTGTAAAGCATAGCTTTTTGTTGCGTCTAAGTTTTCATCATTTATCCAAACGGCAATACCTTTTTCATTTTTTTCGGTAATACCATATCTGTTTTTCGGTATTTCTATGCCCAAGTTAGAATCAGTAGAATCCAAATACTTGATTTTGGTTTCGGGTTTTGTGATTTGTTCTCTCACCACTTCCGGTTTACCTGTTTGCGTATTTTTAACCACTTCTGGTTTTAAGCTAACCTCATCGTTCACTAAAACTTTTAAAGTTTGGCCAATGCTTAAAGCAGATGTTTTTAAGTTATTCAGCAGTCTCAAATCATCTACACGCATATTGTATTTACTGGCTATGCTATACAAAGTTTCTTTGGCTTGCACCACATGGGTAGATTCTCTTTTGCCGTTATTTTGAGTTGTATTTGATGAAGAATTAAAGCTAACCGGTTTTTGTTCTGCAAAAGGTCTATCGGTTGGTATTTTAATAATTTGGCCAATGCTAAGTGCTGCGTTACTATTAAAATCCATGATAGCTTTTGGAGCAACATTATATTTTCTGCCTAAAGCATAATAGTTTTCTTTAGGTTCTATTTTGTGTAGGATAACTTTTTTTCCGGCAGAATTTTCTATACCCACAGAATCTACCAAAGTAGTTGCAGATGCAGAAAATGATAGTATAGAAAAGGTGATTAATAAGATTTTTTTAAGCTTCATGTATTAAGGTCTTCTCTGAAAAACTTTGCAATTATAGTAAATAACTCACAATTTCTGATTTGTTTCTGATGTAAACCAGTTTGCCAAGCCACACAAAGAACGTGTCTTCAGCTAGTTTTTGTATGTCGTTACTTAAAATATCAGAAAGCAAAATATTGTTTTCTTTATCGTAAACTTCAATTATTTGGGTATAGCTGCTGTTGTTTTTTAGGTATAAGCTTCTTATAAAAAGGTCTTTGTAAATTAATTGTTGCGCTGTTTCCCAAATATTTTCTGCAAGCTTATTTTCTGGTAAAATAATTTGATTTTGAAGCTGCTTTAAGGCTTCATTAGTTTTAACATAACCTAAAGATGAGCCTGTATTTAAATCTAATAATTCTAGTTTACGAGGCATTATTCTAGCATTATAAGCCATTATACCTTCTTTATAAACAGCCTGGGCAGTATGACTATAGTTTTGCCAGCTAAGTTTTTGTTGTGCTAAATCAAATACCAATATGTTTTTTGGAGTAGGGGCAAATTCATTTTCGAAACCATGTAGCACCAATTTGTACTCATGAACTGCTAATAAACCCAATTGCCAGCTTTCCTCAAAAGCATAGTTAAGGATAAGGAAAGTTTGTTTATTAAAATCGTAAACAGAAAATACTACCTGTTTTGCTAAAGTTCTACTTTCTATAGCTAAGCAGTTTTGCTCATCATCCAACATTATTTTCCAGATAATTCCTTCAATATTCTGGTTTAGTAAGGGCTTTAATGTATCTTTATTTAACATCTTAATCAAAAATAGAAATTAATATCATGAAGCATATCTTTTACTTGTTCATAAGTGTGTTTATAGGCAGTCAATTTGCAATGGCGCAGCCAAAAGTTTATCAGTTTAACTTAAAGCAAGAAATAAATCCGGCTGCTTGGCGTACAACTAGAATAGCTATAGAAAATGCGAAACAACAAAAAGCCGATGTTTTATTGATACACATGAATACCTTTGGCGGCATGCTAGATTATGCAGATTCTATACGCTCTGCTATTTTAACCGCACCCATGAAAACTGTTGTTTTTATAGATAACAATGCAGCATCAGCCGGTGCTTTAATTGCTATAGCTTGCGATAAAATTTATATGCACAAAGGAGCAAGTATTGGCGCAGCAAGTGTTGTAAACGCAGAAGGCGAGGTGCTACCAGAGAAATATCAATCTTATATGCGTGGCTTAATGCGTACTACGGCAGAAAGCAAAGGTAGAAACCCTAAAATAGCAGAAGGTTTTGTTGATCCGGATTTAGAAATACCTAATATTAAACCCAAAGGTAAGGTACTCACTTTTACCACTTCAGAAGCTATTGCTAATGGTTTTTGCGATGCAGAAGCTAGCTCTATAAAAGAATTACTAGCCAAAGAAGGTTTAAAGTCTTACGATTTGGAAGTTTATCAACCTACTTTAATAGACAATATTATAGGCTTTTTAATCAACCCGGCTGTAAGTGGTATTTTAATTTTATTAATTATTGGAGGAATTTATTTTGAGTTACAAGCACCCGGAATTGGTTTTGCCTTGCTTGTTTCTGTTGTAGCGGCTTTATTATTTTTCGCTCCTCTATATTTAGAAGGTTTAGCAGATAACTGGGAGATTCTATTATTTATTGTGGGGATAGCTTTATTGGTGTTAGAAATATTTCTTATCCCCGGCTTTGGAATTTTTGGTATTTTAGGCATTGTGATGATTATAAGCGGATTGGCCTTTAGCCTTATTTTGAATGATTTCTTTGATTTTAGCGTCACCAGTGGTGAGCGTTTAACCAATTCTTTCTTGCTGGTTCTCCTCTCTATGATTGGGGCAGTTGTAGTTGGTGCTTTCTTTGGTGGCAATATCCTGAAATCTAAAATGTTTAAAAGATTAGTTTTAGAGGATGAGCAACAGGCAACACAAGGCTATCAGGTAAGGAAACCAGAAACCACTTTTATTGGTAAAACTGGTTTTGCTAAAACCGATTTACGTCCATCAGGTAAAATAGAAATAGATGGGAATTGGTACGATGCTGTTTCTAATGATGGTTTTATTGAGAACGGAACGAATATTGTTGTAAGTAAGATTGAAAATTATAATCTGGTAGTTAGAAAATCTGATAGCTAATTACCTTTTAATTTAAATCATACTTATAGATTATGGCAACAAACAAAATAGGATTAAACGACAAAAAAGTAGTAGCATTAGTAGACCAACTGAATGATTTATTAGCTAATTATCAAGTTCATTATCAAAAGCTTAGAGGCTGCCATTGGAATGTTAGAGGGAATGATTTTTTTACGCTACATGTGAAATTTGAAGAATTATACAATAACGCCCAACTCACCATTGATGAACTTGCAGAACGTGTATTAACTTTAGGCAAATCTCCTTACAGTACTTTTAAAAGTTATGTAGAAGTTGCTCAAATTAAAGAAATACAAACAGAAGGTTTAGCGCCAGCGCAAATGGTTGATGCTGTATTGCAAGATTATAAAACCCTTATTGATTTAGAAAGAGAAATCATCGAAAATGCCTCAGAAAATGCGAATGATGAAGGTACTGCCGATATGATTACAGGTTTTATGAAGTTTCAAGAAAAAACCAGTTGGATGTTGAGAGCATACAACGGAAATAAATAAATTTCTTCATTGATGATTTAAAAAGGTATCTGCTTGAGTAGGTGCCTTTTTTTGATTAAAAAACGGTTTATCATAATTTTTTAACGCTAATTTGAATGATGAATCTGCTAATATGCAGTAGTTTTTCATTCTTTTTAATTTTGATATTTGGGTTAAGACCAATAAACCTTTATAAGCTAAATCATGCTAAAATTAAAATTAACTACTGTGGTGGTATTTATATCATCTCAATTGATGGCTCAAATTCCTGTAAGTAGTATTACTTGGGAAAACTATCATCCTAAAAAGAAAATACACCTCTGTAACGAGGTTGGCAAACACATGATGTACGATTGGACAGCGCATCAAGAGCTACATACATCGGTGGGTAAAAACGCCAGTTACACTTATAACCCTAAAGATAAGACAGAAACATTCCAATTGTATGATAAGAAATCTAACCGGGCAGAAATTAGGTTGATAAACGAGTATGAATATGGTGCTCGCCAGTTTGAAGGTTATGTAACCATTTTTAAACCTTTAGATGACGAATGCTTAATGCAGATTTGGGGAAGTCATGAAGGTGCAACGCAATTTATGCTAAGAGGTTTTCATGAAGATAACGGAAGCTTAACCATTAATTGTGGTTCATCAACTAGAGTTAAAGTGATGGATAATATTTACGGGAAAGAGATAAAGGTAAATGTGATACACCTGCAAGAAGATGTGGGTAATAAATTTATGGTCTATTTAAATGATGAGAAAGTTTTTGAGTTGGCAGATAACGAAAAAGCTATCAATAATTTTAATGGGAATTATCATAAATATGGTGTTTATGGTACGGTAAGGGATGGCCATGAGAGTCCTAAAGTGATATGGCGTAACGTACAACATTTTAAAGATAAAGGTGGTAAGATGTACGATAAGCAAGAGCAAAAAATCAATTATCCGCCTTTAGCAGTTAAAAAACTAGGAGATGCTGATTTTGATGCAGGAGCTAGCTCTAGTGCCAAACTTCCCTTAATTTACAGAAGTTCTGATTTAACCGTTGCAACCATTACACCAGAAGGTAAAGTACATATTGTGGGGCCAGGCAAGACACTTATCTTAGCCTTTCATGAAGGTAATCATCAATATCACCCTAATAGCGAGTTAAGAGAGCTTGTAGTGAAGAAATAATTGCTTTTTTTAATGGATTTTTGATTGGCTAATTTCAATTAAGAAGTAAAATTTGGAAAATTCATTTTAGTATATTACGTAATACTTTTATTAATTTTGTATATCATCTTAAAAATAAGAAAATGGACAGCATTACCATATATCCTAAAAATGATAAGCAGAAATCTTTACTTGAATCCTTATTGGAAGAAATGAAAGTCCGTTTTGAAGTAGTAAAATTAGAGGATAAAACTTTGTTAAGTAAAGATGAATTTACCGCTAAAATAGACAAATCAATTGAGCAAGCAGATCTAGGAAAAATAAAAAGGATAGCTAAAGAAGAGCAAAAGAAGTTTTTAGGTTTATGAGTTATACCATAGAACTAACCGATGAAGCTATTTTAGATATTGAAAGACATAAAAAAGCAGGTGATAGAAAAGTTCTTACAAAGATTGATAGGCTTTTAAATGAATTACGAGAACATCCTACAAAAGGAACAGGCAAACCTGAAAAATTAAAATACTTTAAGTCTATAGTTTGGTCTCGTAGAATTACAGATAAACATCGCTTAGTTTATAAGATAATGGATGATAAGGTAATCGTTTTAGTTCTTGCTTTTTGGGGACATTATGAAGATAAATAGTAATAAACTAAACTCTTCATATCTTTTTAAGACATAATATAGTTGCGAAAAATGAGTTATTGTTTAAGATTCCAGCATAAAAAAGCCTTAAATGCATGATGCATTTAAGGCTTTTTTATGACTTTTAGAGATATCTAAAATCTAGCTCCAAAAGTTATACTTACCGCCGTTACGTTAGTCTTAGTATTAGCAAACGGAGTAACTTGTGGATTATCAAAAGTATAAAATGAGGTAGATAAGGCGCTATTTTGTTGGTGCTGTAACGCAAAATCTAATGTGTAAGAACCAAAACGATAGCCAATTCCTCCGGTATATCTATGAGCTTTAAAGTCAATATCCTGATAAGGACTTCCTAAATTTCTATAGCCAGCTCTTAAAGCTACGCTATTGGTAACCTTAAACTCGGCGCCTAAACCCACATTGATACTTTCTTGATAGGTAGAAGTAATCTGCCTATTGGTATTGATGTTTAAAGCATTTTCATCAGACCTAAATTTTATAGTAGAAAAATCCTGATAATTAATATCGGCACTGATAAAACCTTTATTGCCTATAAAGAAGGAAATACCTCCGTTCAATTTTAAAGGCGTGTTTAAACGATAAGAAAAAGGTGAAGAGTTATTATCAGTAATCAGCCTGTTATCAGGGTCTCTTAAAGAAAGTTCTTCATAATAATCATCATCAATAGAATAATAAGTAGGTGTTTCTAAAGATAATCCCAGCCTAATTTCTTTAACAGGTTTTAAAATAGCACCTATTTTGAAGTTTACGCCAGAACCTCTAGTATCAAAACTCTTAGTGAAATTGGCATTATAGTTTACGTTATCAACAAAATTTAAACCTTGTTCATTTAACAATTCTTCTGAACGATAATTTATAGATGCTAAGCCTAATCCAAAGCCCAGATAAAATTTATTGCTAAAATTCATTCCTAAAGAGAAATCAACATTAGATTGCCCGCCTTTTCTATCGTACGAAACTACCTGATTTGCATTAGCTCGAGTATTAGAAGAATAAAAAGACTCGTTGGCATCAGTATTGTAATCTATTAAAAAGCCCTCATGCGCTGCAAATACCAAATTATCAAAAATTTGATTAGGAGGATAAGGTTGATTATTATCTGGATTTATGTCTGTATTACCTAGGTAAGCAAAATAATTTCCCAATCCATTAGCATTATTGGTAACACCATCAAAAGAAATTTCATTTCTAAAAAAGTTGTTTTTTTGATAGCCTATACCAAAGTTTATGGATACAAGGCCTTTTTTTAAATCGCCTGTTCTGTATGTTGGACTATGAAACACAACGCCTAAATTATTGATATTTAGGTTGCCTAAAGAAGATTCTGAGTTTTGGCCTAAATAAGTGGTTTTATTTGATGAATTAACATAGCCAGGGGTAAAGCTAAATTCAGAACTACTAAACATGCCCAAACCTGCTGGGTTACCATAAAGAGAACTTAAATCTCCACCTAAAGAAGTATGTGGGCCACCTAAACCTCCAAACCTAGCAGTAACACTATTTTCTGTTCCAGAGAATTTTAATGCGTCAGCAGTGTATTGTGCAGAAACACTTGAAACCGCACCTACTATAAAAGTTGTAAGAGCAAATATTTTTAATTTCATGTTTTTTGTAAGGATAATCATCAGAGGTATTAAGTTTCAACCACTGATATTTAATAAAGTATATCTTTTATAAATTGAACTTTATCAACACATTTTTTTAGTGTCAGGCTGAGCGGAGTCGAAGCCTTTAAAAGGACGTAAAACAATATTTCGACTCCGCTCAATTTGACAAAAAATTATGATAAAATTATCTTGATGGTCTGCCACCACCAGAACTGCGGCCTCCAGAAGAACCTCTGCTACTACCGCCAGAACTGCCACCACTATTTGAAGGTGGGCTATAGCTTGGAGAAGGAGAATAACTTGGTCTTTCTGTACGAGATGGCCTGCTGCTTTCTGTACGTGAAGGCCTACTTTGTTGTGCTTCGGATCTTGTTGGTCTACTATTTCCTGATGGGCTAGATGAACCTCCATTAGAAGATGGTCTTGTACTAGAAGTTGCTGGTCTGCTATAATCTCCATAGCTATCTCTTGTAGGTCTTGATGACGTTCCTGGTCTAGTTGTACTCACCGGACCTGTTGGACGAGGGATTCTGCTTACGCTACTTCCATCAGCATCAATAGGTCTTGTTGCAACGCTTCCTCTGGAAGGCCTTGGGCTGTTAGGTCTGGTGATGACACCTCCACCCGGAAAAAATCCTCCGCCACCCCATAAGCCGCCATTGCCAATCCAACCGCCACCCCAAGGGTTATTGAAAGAATATATGCCCCAATAAGGAGAACCTAAAGGACTGTACCAAGGGTTATAAGCCCAATTATTCCAACCCCAATTGTTCCATCCCCAATTATTCCAGCCTAAGTTCCAATTATTCCAACCCCAGTTGTTCCATCCTAAATTGAAACCAAAACCTGGTCTGTTCCAGCTATTCCAACCCCAATTATTCCAACCCATAGAACCCATAGAAAATGCAGGGTCAAAAAATGGGTCAAATGCAAGGTTGTTATTGTAATAATGGTCTCTCCAATTGTAATCGTTACGGTTTTCTATATCCAAACGAGGTGCAGCTTCTTCTTCATAAGCATAATTATCAGTAGAATAATCATAACTATGGTTGTTAGCATTAGCTGCTGGCCTTGGCGTAAATGTCAAAGCTCTGGCTTCTACTTCCGAGTTGTAAACATCATCGTACAAAGCCGTTTGTGTAGCGATATTGCCGGTAGCACAACCACCTAGAATTAGAGCAATCCCCCACTAATTACCGATATAATAACTCTATTTTTCATGTTGTATATTTTTAAGGTCTTAAAGACAATTCTGGTCTAACAATAACATACGTTTATAAGACGTAAAATATTACAATTGGTTGCATCAAACCTAAAATTATAAGTGTAATATTTTTATAACTTTGAGCACTAGAATCAATATTAAAAGTACAAAAATTATTCCATATCAGCTCATGAGTAAAGGATTAACAAGCAGATCACAAGACTATTCACAATGGTATAACGAATTAGTAGCAAAGGCCGACCTTGCAGAACACTCTGCCGTTAGAGGTTGTATGGTGATTAAGCCCTATGGATACTCTATTTGGGAGAAAATGCAGGCTGTTTTGGATCAGAAATTTAAAGAAACTGGCCACAGCAACGCTTATTTTCCTTTATTCATCCCTAAGTCATTTTTTTCTAAAGAAGCATCTCACGTAGATGGTTTTGCAACTGAGTGTGCCGTGGTTACACATTATCGATTAAAAAATGATGGAAACGGCAATATCATTGTTGATGAAGATGCCAAACTTGAGGAAGAATTAATCGTTAGGCCAACATCAGAAACCATTATCTGGAATACTTATAAAGGTTGGATACAGTCTTACCGAGATTTGCCAATTTTAGTAAACCAATGGGCTAATGTGGTACGTTGGGAAATGCGTACACGTTTATTTTTACGCACTGCAGAGTTTTTATGGCAGGAAGGCCATACAGCGCATGCAACCGCAGAAGAAGCTATTGCAGAAACCGAGCAAATGCTTGATGTGTATGCAGATTTTGCAGAAAACTGGATGGCTTTACCCGTAGTAAAAGGTAAGAAAACCGCTAATGAGCGTTTTGCAGGAGCTTTAGACACCTATTGTATTGAAGCTTTAATGCAAGATGGTAAAGCTTTACAAGCTGGAACTTCGCATTTTTTGGGGCAAAATTTCGCCAAAGCTTTTGATGTAAAATTTACCAGTAAAGAAGGTAAACAAGAGTTTGTTTGGGCAACTTCATGGGGCGTTTCTACCCGTTTAATGGGCGCTTTAATTATGGCCCATTCTGATGATAGCGGATTGGTATTACCTCCAAAATTGGCTCCAATACAAGTGGTGATAGTACCTATCTACAAAGGAGAAGAAGAGTTGGCTAAAATTTCTGAAGCTGTTGATGTTATCATCAAAGATTTAAAGCAAAAGGGTATTTCTGTTAAATATGATGACCGTGATACACAAAGACCAGGCTTTAAATTTGCAGAATATGAACTAAAAGGTGTACCTGTACGTTTAGCCATGGGAGGTAGAGATTTAGAGAATAATACCGTTGAGCTTGCTAGAAGAGATACCAAAACAAAAGAAACGGTATCAAGAGATGGCATAGCCAACAGAATAGAACTTTTACTGGAAGAAATTCAAGAAAGTATTTATAACAAGGCTTTACAGTTTAGAACAGAGAATACCAGAAAAGTAGATTCTTACGATGATTTTAAAAAGGCTTTAGATGAAACACCCGGCTTTATTGCCGCACATTGGGATGGAACTTCTGAAACCGAAGCCAAAATTAAAGAAGAAACAAAAGCTACTATCAGATGTATTCCTTTAAATAACGAACAGGAAGAAGGCCTTTGTATGGTAACTGGAAAACCATCAAGCCAACGAGTATTATTTGCGAGAGCTTATTAATAATGGTAATGAGTAAGTAGCAGATGGTGAGTTGGAAGTAGGAAAATTTTAAAATGGTGTTTTTATGAAATTTGCAACTAAAGCTATACATGCAGGACAAGAACCCGACCCAACAACCGGGGCTGTGATGACTCCTATTTATCAGACTTCTACTTACTGGCAGAAATCTCCTGGAGAACATAAGGGCTACGAATATTCTAGAGGTACAAATCCTACTCGTAAAGCTTTAGAAGATTGCCTTGCGGCGATAGAAAATGGAAAATTTGGTTTAGCATTTTCTAGCGGCATGGGTGCTACAGATGCCGTTATGAAACTACTAAAGCCTGGTGATGAGGTTATCACCGGGAATGATTTATATGGTGGTTCTTACCGCATCTTTACGAAAATATTTGCCAATTATGGTATCAAATTTCATTTTCTGGATTTGTCAAATCCGGATAATATGCTGCCTTATATCAATGCCAATACCAAGCAAATTTGGATAGAAACGCCTACCAATCCAACTATGCAAATTATTGATATTGAGGCTTGTGCCAAAATTGCTAAAGCGCATCAGTTATTGCTAACGGTTGATAATACTTTTGCATCGCCATATTTACAAAATCCTTTAGATTTAGGTGCAGATATCGTGATGCACTCGGTTACCAAATACATTGCAGGGCATTCTGATGTTGTGATGGGCGCTTTAGTAGTAAACGATGAAGATTTGTATAAGAAATTATGGTTTATCTACAATTCTTGTGGTGCAACACCTGGTCCGCAAGATGCCTTTTTAGCTTTAAGAGGGATTAAAACCTTGCATCTTCGCATGAAAGCGCATTGCGAAAACGGAGCTCTTGTTGCTCAATTCTTGAAAAACCATCCTAAAGTAGAAAAAATTTATTGGCCAGGTTTTCAGGATCATCCTAATCATGATATTGCTAAAAAGCAAATGAGAGGATTTGGTGGGATGATTTCTATAGTTTTAAAAGGTGCCGATTTACAAGAAACTTTCAGAATAGCCTCTTCCTTCAAAGTGTTTTCTTTGGCAGAGTCTCTTGGCGGAGTAGAATCTTTAATTAATCATCCTGCAACTATGACGCATGGCTCTATCCCAAGAGAGGAACGTGAAAAAGTTGGTGTTACTGATAATTTATTAAGATTAAGCGTTGGCGTAGAAGATATTGAAGATTTACTGGAAGATTTAAAAGAGGCGTTAAAGTAGAAAGTCAAAAGTATAGAGTAGAAAGTACAGAGTATGTACGCTCTTGGTGTATAATTTCTTTGTATCACTTCTCAAGCCTAACGTCTCATATCTGAAATTTCAATACCTTATGTCTCAAATCATAAATCTCAAAGCTTTTCTTGATCAAAAAGTTATTCAATACAACCAACCTGGTTTTATTGCTCATGATCCTATATGTATCCCGCATTTGTTTTCTAAAAAACAAGATATAGAAATCATGGGGTTTTGGGCTTCTATTTTAGCTTGGGGACAAAGAATCACCATCATTAATAAATGTAAAGAGCTGATTGATTTAATGGATGGCACTCCGCATGATTTTATCCTTCATCATCAAGAGCAAGATTTAAAAAGATTTCAGCATTTTAAACATCGTACCTTTAACTATACCGATACTTTATATTTTATCCATTTCTTCAAGCATCATTATAGTAATTTCGAGAGTTTAGAAGATGCTTTTTTACCCTTTCAATTGCAGCAAGTTTATCAAGATGCTTATCTGGAAAGTCCGCAATTAAAAAAGAAAGATAAAAATCAATCGGCAGTTTGCTTACAAGAAGATTTAGCAGCTGAAACCATTGAAGGCAACCTTAATTTCTTTAGATCTTATTTTTTCTCTTTGCCAGATTTTCCTCATCGCACTAAAAAGCACATCTCATCGCCATTACAAAAATCTACTTGTAAGCGTTTAAATATGTTTTTGCGTTGGATGGTTCGTGATGATGATAAAGGTGTAGACTTTGGTATTTGGAATAGGATAAAACCCTCACAATTGATTTGCCCTTGCGATTTACATGTAGATAGGGTAGCTCGTAAACTTCATCTGATAACACGTAAACAAACCGATTGGCAAACAGCTTTAGAACTTACGCAGCAATTAAGATTGCTTGATAAAGACGATCCTGTGAAATACGATTTTGCTCTATTTGGCTTAGGAATAGAAGAGAAGTTTTGATAGCGACAGCCTTTCCTTATATTTATCATTAAAAAAATAATATTATGAAAAAACACAACTACCTCATTTTCTTTTTCATATGCATCATCAGTAGCTGTGCTGTTAAAAAAGCAACGGAAGATAAAAACCAACTCACTGGTACTTGGGAGCTTAATTATATCTCTGGCCCTAGAATAGCTTTTGAAGGTTTATATCCCAACCAAAAGCCACAACTCACCTTTGATATTGCAAGCAATAAACTTTATGGTAATACCAGTTGCAATAGCTTAAGTGGCGCTTTGCTGATTACCGATAATGGTATAGATTTTAATACCCCTATGGCCCTAACGAAAAGATTTTGCGAAGGACAAGGAGAACAATTATTTCTTGAAAGCTTAAAAAAATCTACACGTTACATTGTAAATGAAAGCGCTTTAACACTTTTGATTGATGATGTAGCCATCATGAGATTTACCAAAAAGCCCTAAAAAGGAGATGCCAGAATTGGAGTATAAACTAATGCTGGTTTTTCTTCGTTTAGGATTCTTGTAAATTGTAACAAAAACATATGATAAAAATCTTTTCGATAGTATTGGTTGGTGTATTACTGAGTTCATGCTCTTCCCTTTATTTACCTAATGTACCCAATACACCTATGTTGCGTAACAAAGGCGAGTTTAATGTAGACGGCCATATAGGTTTAAAAGGAAATATTAGCGCTAATGCGGCTTATGCAGTATCAAACCATATTGGTGTTATTTTTAGCGGAGCTTATGTAGACCAAGTTAAAGATAAAAGAGATTTTACATCTGATTTTATGGAGATAGGAGCGGGCTACTTTACCACCTTTGGCGAGCAAAAAGAGCGTGTTTTAGAAGTTTACGGTGGTTTTGGCTTTGGTAACTCCAGAAGGGTGTATAAAGATTTAACTTTTGATGGTCCTGAAATAACAGAAATACAAGATGCATCATTAAGTAAAGCCTTTGCTCAAGTAAATTTCAGTAAAAACAAGAAGAAAGATTTGAAACTATTTGGTTCTAAATTCCCGCTAACTTATGGTACAGCAATACGTGTAAACTATATCAGTATGCGAGATTTTACCATCAATAACATTAATGCACCTTTAGAAAGTAATGTTTTTATAGAACCTCTTTTCTTTACCAGGATGAAAATTGGTAAAAATCTTAACCTACAATATACTAGTGGTAGTAATTTTGGGCTCATTAAAAATAAAAATCTTAAAGGTGGTTATACCTCTTTAAGCTTTGGTATTGTGTATAAAATGTAAGTTCTAGGTTTTTGGCAAGTACTTTGATTAGGTGTAAATCAATCAAAAAATTTTGCTAAAAGAAAAACATATGAACTTAAAATCATTTTACACCCTCGTATTATTATCCTTATTTTTCGGGAATTTAGTATTTGCTCAAGAGCAATCATCGCCTTATAGAACCAGTTTTAAAACCGATGCACCTATTGTTGCAGGTTTGGTTGGCTTAAATGTTTTAGGCCTTAGTATCATTAAAAATAAAGATGAACTTACTTTGGCCCAGCTAAACGATTTAAATAAAGAAGATATCTTTTTTATGGACAGAGGTACAGCAGGGAATTTTTCTGATAAGGCTGATAAAGATAGCTATATCCCTTTTTACGCCTCTTTTGCTGCTGCACCCATCATGGCTTTCTTAAATAAAAGTCAACGCTCTCATGCTGGGCAAGTAATGGTGCTATTTGTTGAAACTATGGCTGTTACCGGTGCTGCTTTTACTTTAACAGCGGGTTTGGTAGACCGTAGCAGACCTTTGGTTTATAATGCCAGCTTACCAGTAGAAGATCGTATAGATAAAGATGCACAACGTTCTTTTTTTGCAGGGCATACAGCAGCAACGGCAGCAGCTTCTTTCTTTGTAGCTAAAGTTTTTCAAGATTTTAATCCCGATTCTAAAGCTAAACCATACGTTTGGGCCGCAGCAGCGGCTGTACCAGCTACCGTAGGCTATTTAAGATTAAAAGCGGGTAAACATTTTCTTTCTGATAATTTATTAGGCTATGCTATAGGTGCCGGGGCTGGTATTTTAGTGCCTCAGTTACACAAGAAAAGCAATAATACAAATTTGTCTCTTACACCTGCTATGGGTTTTAACTATCAAGGTTTAAGTCTTAAATACCAATTTAAGCATTAATATTTCTTGATAATGTATACTTTAGTGTAGATGATTACGCTTCAAAAACTTATAAAAAGTACGGACAAATGGGTGAAAAAACCGGTTGGACATATATTGATATTCCAAGCCATATAGCTGCCGATTTAAAACCGTCTTGCAAAGTTAGTTTTAGGGTGAGAGGAGAAATAGACAATTATAATTTTAACGGTTTAGCACTTTTGCCTGTTGGCGATGGTGATTTCATATTGCCTTTAAAACAAGCCATTAGAAAAGATATCGCTAAAGGACCTGGAGCTATGGTAAAACTTACTTTAGAAGAAGATGTTGATTTTAAAGTAGAACTTCCGGAAGATTTAGAAGCTTGTCTTGCAGAACAAGATGAGTTAATGGATAACTTTATGAAGTTGAGTAAATCTCATCGCAACTATTTCATCAATTGGATTAATAAAGCCAAAACAGATATAACCCGAGTAAAAAGGCTTACCCAAACCCTACAAGCTATGGAGTATGATATGGATTTTGGAACCATGATACGCACAAACAGAACAAAAAATAATGAGCTATAAATTATACATGATCTTATTGGGTTTTAGCTTACTTTTCGCTTGTAAGCAAAGCTTAAGAACAGAGGAAATTGAAGGTAAATGGTTATACCAAAAAGTTGAGTTTTTGAGGCAAAATCCCATTATCATTACAGAAGGCGAAGAGCTCAAGGCTGATGAACCTTATGTCGTTTTTGAAAAAAGCGGTAAAGCCAAAATTGTTTCTTCTGGAAAAATATTATCAGAAGGCACTTTTGTTTTAGATGGTGATATCATCCGTTATGAAGAGGTATTGCCAGACGGACAAAAAAGAGCTATACCTTTTCTGGTAAAAGAGCTAAATGCCCAAAAATTGGTTTTTGAAACCATGGATCAGGATACGAAAAGGATAACAGCCAAAAAAATTAAGTTCTAATGGTATTGGTCGTGTTTTTGTAAGTGTTACAGAAAAAAACGCTTATGAAACCTTTGAAAAATAAAATCATTACAGAAGATATTCCAGAGCAAGAGCCTTTAGAAAGATCTCCATTTTATCCTCATGAGGAAAATGAACACCAACCTACCAATAAGGAACAATGGGTTGATGATGTTAATGCCGAATTTCAAGGACACCCGCCTTTAACAAGCACTTCAGAAGAGTATGATCATCCCGAAAAGGGAAAATTAGAAGATGAATAAAATTTGCTGAGATATATTTCATCCGCTTTAAGCGTTATGATATAAAAATAAAGATTCATGAAATTAACCAAGCATATTTTATTGTTAACCTTAGTGTCTGTTTTTGCTACAGCTTGTGGTATAAATAAACAAACCAGAGAGCTTAAAGCTTTAGAAGATTGTAAGTATCATATTCGCTCGGCAGATAGTGTTTACCTAGCAGGTATAGCTATTAAAGATTTTTCTACAGCTAAAGATTTTAATTTGGCAAAATATCCCGGCATTGCACTAGGCTTGCTAAGAAAGAATATCCCTATAGAGGGAAATGTTAATCTTCAAATTACCAATCCAACATCAAGGCAGGCCTCTATCAATCAGTTTGAATATTTAATCATGATAAAAGGTAGGGAGATAGCTAATGGCTTTGTAAACCAGAAAGTTAGCATTGGTACAGGCTCCTCTACTATTATACCCATCGCTTTAAAGGCAAATATTTATAGCTTATTAGCCGACGATAAAATCCGTAATGAAATTATAGATTTCTTAAATACTGATAAAGAACAAAAAGGACTGGTGACTTTGAAGATTAAACCAAGCATAGTTATTGGCAATAAACTTATTAAATATCCGGGTTATATTTCTATAGATAAAGAGCTCAGCAATAAAATACTTTTATAAGTTGGCATAGTTTTTTCTTAGTGTTTGGGTGGTTATTAACCTAAATACATAGGTTAATGAGGATAGAAAAAATAAGAAATTATGAGATTATTAATCATGTCGCTTGCAGTTGCCGTAGCGGTATCTGCATGTAATAGTAACGCTAAAAATAATCAAGGTAATCAAACTTATACCTTTAAAGATTCTGTGAAAATTATTAGAGATAGTTTAAGATTAGATAGCTTTGAAAGGGCAGAGCAAGCTAGAAAAGACGAAGCAAAAAGAGCCGAGGAAATAGCAGCAGCAAAAGCTGCAGCAAGGGAAGAAGTTCGTAATAGTTATAGGTCTTCATCTTCTGTTTCTAGTGGTAGTAATACTGTGGCTAGCCAGCCAGAGAAAAAAGGCTGGAGTTCAGCAGCAAAAGGAGCCGTTATAGGTGCAGGTGCAGGTGCGGTAACTGGTATTTTAGTTGATAAAAAAGATGGTAGAGGTGCTGCAATAGGAGGTGTGGTTGGTGCTGGTACAGGTTATATCATCGGAAGACAAAAAGATAAACAATCTGGCAGAGCACAATAATATTAATATTTCTTCATATTATTTATACGAGCAGCCTAATGAAAATTAGGCTGCTTTTTTTACTTAAATATTTCTAGGAGGAAGGTCAAAAGCAGTAGCATCATGCTCAAAATGGCCTTTGTGCGCACCATCGCAAAAAGGTTTGTTTTTAGATAAACCACATCTGCATAAAGAAACTATTTCTCTGCCTCCTAAATGGTATACATTTCCTGCTTTGTCAACAATTTCAAAATCGCCTTCTACTTTTAAAGAACCGTTATTATTTACCGTAAGTTTAGTTTTTGCCATAATAATTTTAATAAAAAAGGTGTTTAAATTTCATCAATCTAAAGATTTTGCGGAAAGGTAAATAAAAATAACCTTACGCTGATGAAATTTAAACACCTTTAAAAAGATGATTTCTTAATGTTCTTTAATTTTTCCTAAAGCACTATCTAAAGCACTTTTCATTTTGCTAATTGCTCCGTCTACGGCTTTATGCAAGTTTTCTGCAAAGTTGGTAACTACAACAGGTTTTAAACCTTCAACTCTTGCTTCTAATAAACAACGCTTATCATCAGCACCTTCTTTTTGCCCGTTTTCATCACTTAAATGCACTTCAACTCTTGTAATATGGCCGCTAAATCTGTTAAGGCTTTCGCTTATAATGCCTTTAACATATTCATTTAATCTTTCTTTTCCTTCGATGTTGTTGTCTGTATTAACCTGTATAATCATAACGTATGTATTTTGTTGTTTAAATATATCTAAAAGTATGCCTTTAATAGCTTATATTTTGTAATAAGATGGTATAATTTTAGTGATATATATCACAACTCGCTTACTGTTTTAAACGTACATAAACCCATTTTAATTAATGATAGCTTTAACTTCTTTTACCTATGAATGAAAAGAAAGTTTACCATGCCCTTGAAATAGCTTCTATAGCACTTCTTTTCATTATTTCTATTACAGTTATTTTATTCTTTATAGAAAATATTGATTTAATTACCTTTAAAATCATCATCGCTATTTTATTAACAGCGGCTATTTTATTTTTCTTATTGCTTAGAAAAAACATCAGTATAACTATACAAAATGCAAAGTATAAATTCAAAAATGCCGAGCAAAAATTTGGACGTATTTACGATGCTAACGTATTAGGAATTTTAATTTCTGATTTCAATGGTTTAATTGTAGATGCTAATGATGCTTTTTTGGATATTATTGGTTACACCAGAGAGGAACTAGAACAAGGGTTTATCCGTTGGGATCAATTAACACCGCCAGAGTTTAAAGAAGAATCTCTTCAAGCGCTTCAACAATTAAAAGCAAAAGGCGAGTGTGTGCCTTTTGAAAAGCAATATTATCATAAAGATGGTAGCAAAGTTTGGGTTTTATTAGGTTCTGCAAGGTTACTAAATGATAAAAGAGGAGATGCTATTACTTACGTGATAGATATTTCTGCTAAAAAAGAGGTTGATGCAAAAACCAAACAGTTTAATACCATTATTAAGCGCCAGCAGGAAGAGTTTAAATCGGTTTTTATGAATGCTCCGGCTTATATTTCTATCAGAAGAGGGCCAGAATTGAGATATACTTTTGTTAATAAGGCCATTACAGATTTCACCCATCGAGATGATTATATCGGTAAAACTCCTGAAGAATTATTCCCCGATTTAGTCAGTGAAGAAGATAAAGAAATAAGTGAGAAAGTATACCGTAGCGGTATAGCAGCTAAAGGTAAGCGCCATAAAGCTCGTTATAAAAATGAAGCAGGCGAAATGGTAAATATTTATCTAGATTATTTAATTACCCCTGTTTATGATTATGAAGGTAAGGTAGATGGTATTGCCACATTTGGTTTTGATGTAACAGATTTGGTTCTAGCAAACCAGGAAATGGAAATTAGTAAAGACCGTTTTGCTTCTATGGCCGATACCATGCCTGAAAAAGTTTGGATGACATCAGCCAACGGAAGAGATATTATTTATGTGAATAAGCTTTGGTTAGCTTATGTAGGGAAATCATCATCAAATGGTTGGAGTTGGTTTGATACCGTACACCCAGAAGACAAAGCTATAGTGCAAATTTTATGGTCGCAGGCTATGAAATACGACCAAAATTTCACTATTGAAGCCCGCTTGCAAAATGCAAAAGGCGAATACCGTTGGCATTTAATAAAAGGTGTTCCTTTAAAAAATAAAGAAAATGAAGTGTTGGTTTGGGTAGGTTCTAATAGTGATATCCACGACCAAAAACAACAACTTAAACAATTAAAAGATAGCGAAGAGTATTTTAAAACCTTGGCAGATGAAACGCCTTTTATGGTTTGGAAATCTGATGCGATGGGCAATTTTGTTTATGTAAATAAGCAATGGACAGCCTTTACGGGATTAGGTATTACCGAAAGCTTGGGTTCAGGCTTTAGAACTGCAATTCCACCCGGAGATGATGAAGAACGCAAAGCAGCTTGGGCAAATGCAATAGCTACCAAAACATCATACCAAAACAAATTTCAGCTTAGAAGAGCCGATGGCGCTTTACGTTGGGTGTATGCGCAAGCCAATCCTTATGATATTGATGGTGATTTTGCTGGTTTTATTGGTAGTATTATAGATATTACCGAACAAGAATTGGTGCAACAAGCAGAAAAAGAATTATCGGCTAAAAAAGACGAATTTTTAAGTATAGCCAGTCACGAGCTTAAAACACCTTTAACCAGTGTAAAAGCTTTTATCCAACTGATAGAAAAATCTTTAAATGAGGATGATAAAGCCTATCAATTTGTGTTAAAAGCATCTAAAAACCTCAAAAGGCTAGAGATTTTAATTGCCGATTTACTAGACGTGTCTAAAATAAATGCAGGAAAACTTACCTATCATATCAAAGAGTTTGATTTTCATCAAATGCTTGAAGAAAGTATTGCCAGTATTCAAAATATATCTCCAACACATCAAATTAATTTATTAGAATCTGCAAGGGTAAATATTAACGGAGATAAATTTAGAATAGAACAGGTGATTTATAATTTTTTATCCAACGCTATAAAATATTCTCCAAATGCAAAAGAGGTAAACGTAAGCACTAAAGTTCAAGGCAATCAATTAATTGTGGCTGTGCAGGATTATGGAATAGGAATTTCTGATGCAAATATTTTACATATATCAGACCGTTATTTTAGGGTTGATAAAACGGCAATGATATTTCAAGGCTTGGGTTTAGGTTTGTTTATTTCTAAAGAAATCATCAATAGACACGATGGCGATTTCTGGATAGAAAGTGAAATAGGTAATGGTTCTACTTTTTATTTCTCTTTGCCGTTACAAACTCAACATCCTTAAAATAAATTCTTCTATCACATAAATTCTTAGTTGTTTTGTCATACATAACCTGAACGCTTTGATAGAGATTTTTTCCTTTTCTTATGATATAACCCAAGTTTGGGTAATTATGCTGGTAGCCTTTTTGGTAGGGATGTCTAAAACAGGTATTCATGGTACAAGTATGCTTTCTGTGCCGGTTATGGCTATTTATTTCGGCGGACAGTCATCAAGTGGAATCATTTTACCCATGCTTATTATAGCAGATATTTTTGGTGTTATATACTACCACCGCCATGCCGAGTGGTCTTATCTAAAGAAATTATTTCCTTGGGCAGCAGTAGGTATTATTTTAGGCACTTGGGTGGGCACTTATATAAACGATAGCATATTTAGAGCCTTTATGGCTGTTATTATTGTGTTAAGTGTTATGGTCATGATTTGGATGGAGCGGACAAATAGAGAAAAGATTCCTAAACATCCGGCTTTTGCAGCCTCTATGGGCATAGCCGGAGGTTTTACATCTATGATAGGAAATTTAGCTGGTACCGTTATGGCAGTATATTTTTTATCTATGAAGCTTAATAAAAACTCTTTTATTGGTACAACTGCATGGTTTTTCTTTGTGATAAATGTTTTTAAAGTTCCTTTCCATGTTTTTGTATGGCATACCATACATTGGGATGGTTTTGTGTTAAATCTTTTAACTATACCAGCCATACTATTAGGCGCTTATGTAGGGATAACCGTTGTAAAACAATTGACCGATAAAACTTTCCGCTGGTTTATCATTGCCATTACTTTACTAGCTTCTGTAATCATGCTTTTAAAATAGTTATACGCATTAGGTATAATTTGCTATTTTTTTTAGCTTTAGCGATGTAAATTTGTAAATTCTAACATCAAAATATTATTCATGTCTACAGAAATTAAATGTCCTAATTGCGCTCATGTTTTTCCTATGGAAGAAGCTATGACAGAGGAGTATAAGAAAGAATTGAGAGAGAAAATGCTGTCTTTTACCAAGCAAAAGGAAGAGGAGTTTAAGAAGAAACTAGAAGATCTTGATAAAGAAAAACAGCAACAAGAGCAAGCTTTTGAACTGCGCTTGCAACAAGAAAAAAAACTGTTGCAGCAAAATGTAGAAGAAAATTTACGTAAGGCAATTGCTAATGATTTTGAGAATAAACTTGCCTTATTAGAACAAAATAATAAAGAAAACGAAGAAAAATTGAAGCTTGCCCGCCAAAAAGAATTAGAATTTTTAAAGCAAGAACAAGCATTAAAAGATAAAGAAGCAGAGCTAGAAATTCAGCTACAAAGAAAGCTTCAAGAGCAGCGCCAAGAGTTAGCAGAACAAATTAGAAAACAAGAAGCAGAAAAAAGTAGTGTTAAAGATACCGAGTACCAGCTTAAAGTTAGAGAATTAGAAAAGCAAATCGAGGATCAGAAAAAGCTGGCAGAAGAAATGCGTAGAAAAGCCGAGCAAGGTTCTATGCAATTACAAGGCGAAGTTCAAGAGTTAATTTTAGAAGAGCTCTTAAAAAACAGCTTCCCTTTTGATGTGATTTCTGAAGTAGGCAAAGGCGTTCGCGGTGCAGATTGCGTACAATTGGTGCGTAATAAATTCGGGCAAGATTGTGGTAAAATCATCTACGAGAGTAAACGCACAAAAGATTTTTCTATGGAATGGATAGAAAAACTTAAAAAAGATATGCGTAGCACAGGTGTAGATGTTGCGGTAATCGTTAGCCAGGTTTACCCTAAAGGTATGGATTGCTTTGGTGAAAGAGACGGTGTTTGGATTTGCTCTTTTGCGGAAGTTAAAGCAGTTGCTCATTTATTAAGAGATGGTATCATTAAAATAGCAGGAGTAGCCCGTTCTCAAGAAAATAAAGGAGATAAAATGCACATGTTGTATGATTATCTTACGGGGAATGAATTTGCCGAGCAATGGAAAGCCATCCGTGAAGGTTTCCTAAGCATGAAAATGAGCATCCAAAGAGAACGGGATGCTATGGAGAAATTATGGAAAGCTCGCGAAAAGCAATTGGAAAAAGTAATGTTAAATGCAGCCCATATTCATGGTTCTGTAGAGGGTATTGCGGGTACAGATAACAACCAATTTAGTTTAACTGATGATACAGAAGATTCTTTTCTAATAGAATAAGCAAGTGTTGGCGTTAAAATTGTAATTCCATGATTATGGAAGAGCTTGCCAAACAATGTTGCCAACTACTAAAAAATAAAAAGTTAACTATTGCTTTTGCAGAAAGTGTTACTTCAGGAGCTTTATGTGCAGGTTTTGCTACTGTAGAAGGCTCTGGAGCGGTATTTAAAGGCGGTTTAGTTTGTTATGATGGTGAGTTAAAAAAGCAATATCTTGGCGTAAGCGATACCATGATTGAACATTATACGCCAGAATCTGCCGAGGTAACCAGGCAAATGGCAATCGGTTTAAAAGATTTTATAAGTGCTGATATAGTAGTTGCCATTACAGGTTTGTGTAGCCCAGGCGGTAGCGAAGCACCATACAAACCAGTAGGTACTATTTTTACACATATTCTTCATCAAGATAAAAGCCTGGCTTATAGAGATGTGTTTTCAGGAGATGCAGCGGCTGTTATTTCTTTTGCAGTTACTCAAACTTATCAAAATATCATCAAACTCTTAAAATCTTATTAAGAAATTTAATATCAATTTGCTTAATTTCAATTAATTAATCGCTTTTTCAATTAATTTTATAATTTCGCCTTTGTCTTTACTAGAGGACATAAAACCAATTTAATTATAATATGATGATCAACAAAAATAACCCTTTCTCTCTGGAAGGTAAGGTAATTATTGTTACCGGTGCAACAGGTGTTTTAGGCGAGTCTTTTGTAAATGCTATTGCAGAAGCGGGTGGTAGCGTTGCTATTTTAGGGAGAAATGAGGCAGTAGCAAAAGAAAGAGCAGAAGCTATTAAAGCTAAAGGTGGTAAAGCTATAGCTGTTGTAGCTGATGTGTTAAATGAAGAAAGTCTTTTAAAAGCAAAGGAGCAAGTTTTAGCTGCTTTTGGCAGAATAGATGGTTTAGTAAATGGTGCTGGAGGCAATATGCCTGGTGCTGTGGTAGATCCATCAGCAGATATTTTTAAGTTGGATATACCAGCTTTAAAACAAGTTTTAGATCTTAACCTTTTTGGAAGCGTTTTACCTACTCAAGTTTTTGGAGCCGAAATTGCCAAAACAGGTAATGGTAGTATTGTAAATATATCTTCTATGGCTTCGCAGCGTGTTATTACCAAAGTTTTGGGGTATAGCATGGCAAAAACAGCTATAGATTCTTATACTAAGTGGTTTGCTGTAGAGTTGGCTAATCGTTATAAAGACCAAATCAGAATGAACGCTATAGCACCAGGGTTCTTCTTAACAGAGCAAAACAGAACCTTATTAACCAAAGAAGATGGTAGCTATACAGAGAGAGGAAATTTAGTTATCAAACAAACTCCATACAAACGTTTTGGTAAAGCAGAAGAGCTAGAAGGCGCTTTAATTTGGTTATTAAGTGATGCTTCTAAATTTGTAACGGGTACAATTGTTAACGTAGATGGTGGTTTTGCTACCTTCGGAGGGGTTTAATTACATATTTAGCATAAATGTCATATCAAATGTTGCCAACCATGCGTTGGTATGGTCCTAATGATCCGGTAAGTTTATCAGATATTCTGCAAGCAGGATGTATGGGCGTTGTAACCGCTCTTCATCATATACCTAACGGACAAGTTTGGACAGTTGAAGAAATAAAAAAACGACAAGCAGAAGTGCAAAATGCTGGTTTGGTTTGGAACGTTGTAGAGAGCGTACCTGTATCAGAAGCTATAAAAACCCAAACAGGAGATTATTTATTGCATATAGAAAATTATAAGCAATCTCTTCAAAACTTAGCTGCTTGCGGTATTTATACGGTTACGTATAACTTTATGCCTGTTTTAGACTGGACACGTACCGATTTGGCTTTTACCGTTGCCGATGGTTCTAAAGCCCTACGTTTTGAAAAAGCGGCTTTTATTGCTTTTGATTTATTTATCCTGAAAAGGAAAGGAGCAGAGCAAGATTATACTGCCGATGAAATTAAGAGAGCTAAAGAGCGTTTTGCTGCTATGAGTGATGCTGATAAAGCTTTGTTAGAAAGAAATATTATTGCAGGATTACCCGGTAGCGAAGAGAGTTTCACGGTAGAGAAATTTCAATTAGCATTAGACCAATATGCTGGTATTGATGCTGATAAACTTAGACAAAACTTAATTTTCTTCTTAAAGCAGGTTATACCCGTAGCAGAATCATGTGGCGTAAAAATGGTTATCCATCCAGATGACCCACCTTATGCCATATTAGGTTTACCACGTGTGGTAAGTACCGCTTCAGATATTCAAGCTTTGGCTGATGCTGTACCATCTTTAAGTAATGGTTTATGCTTTTGTACTGGTTCTTTTGGTGTAAGACCCGATAATGATTTGCCTGCTATGGTTCGTCAGTTTGGAGAGCGTATCAATTTTCTTCATCTAAGAAGCACCAGAAGAAATGAATTTGGTGATTTTTATGAGGATAATCATTTAGAGGGCGATGTGGATATGTATGCTGTAGTTGCAGAGATTGTAAAATTGATGCAAAAAAGACAGGTAAATATCCCGATTAGGCCAGACCATGGTCATCAAATGTTAGATGATTTGACCAAAAAAACCAATCCGGGTTATTCTGCCATTGGTCGCTTACGCGGATTAGCAGAACTTAGAGGTTTAGAATTAGGAATCTCAAAAAGTATATTGTAACCAAGAAATGCCGGTTAAGCCGGCATTTTTTATGCTATTCTTTATTTTTCATCCATTAATGAGGCTTTATAGTGTTAAAAATCGCTTATTTTGTAAATTAATAGCACCATAGCATGATTACCTTAAGCGGAATTACATATTCTTATCCTCATACAAAAAGCATCAATTTTAAAGATTTAGCAATTAAATCTGATGAACACTGGCTGGTATTAGGTAATTCTGGTAGCGGTAAAACAACGCTGCTAAATATCTTAACGGGTTTATTAAAGCCATCTTCGGGCATTGTTAACATCAATCAACAGGATGTGTATCAACTTACAGGAAATGATTTAGACCAATGGCGAGCTAGACATTTGGGTATCGTTTTCCAAAAATCATATCTTATCCCTAGTTTAACCGTTTCAGAGAATTTGCTGGTAGCACAAAAGTTTGCCAAACTTAAAGAAGATAAAAATCGCATCTTGGAGGTTTTAGAACAATTACAGATTAGCGATAAGCTAAACCATTACCCTAAACAATTAAGCGTGGGGCAATTACAAAGAGTTTCTATCGCGAGGGCAGTTTTAAACAAGCCAAAATATATCATCGCAGACGAGCCAACATCAAGTTTAGATGATGAAAATGCTAAAGTAGTTTTAAATCTTTTTATAGCTCAGGCAGCTGTAAATCAAGCAGGTTTAATCATCGCAACGCATGATAAAAGAGTTAAAGATTGTTTCAAAAATACTTATCAAATTTAGGTTATGACTATAGTAGGGATAAGTATCAAAGCATTAAAAGCTAAAAAGCTATCATCTTTTTTAAGTGTCTTGCTAGTGGCTTTTGGTATGGCTATTATTACTACGCTTATTTTAGTTTCTCATCAGCTTACGCAGAAGTTAGAACGTAACGCAGCTTATGTTGATGCGGTTGTTGGTACCAAAGGCAGTCCTTTACAATTGATATTAAGCAGCGTTTATTTTATTGATTTTCCTACGGGTAATATCCCTTTACAGGATTTTGAAGAAATTCAGAAAAATAGAATGGTTAAACTGGCTGTGCCTATTGCTTTGGGAGATAGTTATGAAGGCTACAGAATTGTAGGTACTGAGCCATCTTTTTTACAATTGCATCAATTAAAATTGGCAAGCGGTAAACTTTGGGAGAAGAATTTTGAAGTTGTTATAGGTGCCGATGTTGCTAAAGCAAAAAATATAAAGCTTGGCGCTCTTATTTATGGCTCACATGGCTTAACCAGTGGGCAGAGGTTCATGAGGAACACGCTTATAAAGTGGTGGGGATCTTAAAAAAGCAAAATACTAGTGCAGACCAATTGGTAATTACCCACTTATCAAGCATTTGGGCTATGCATCATCATGAAGAAGTTATTGAAGAAGAGCAAGATATTACTTCTATCTTGATTCAATATCGCTCTCCGGTATCAACCATTCTATTTCCAAAAATGATAAATGAGCAAACCAATTTACAAGCAGCATCGCCAGCTATAGAAAGTGCTCGTTTATTTTCTTTGGTAGGCATAGGCTTTGATGTTTTGCATTATTTTGCCATTTTAATTATCCTTATAGCTGCCATAAGTGTTTTTGTAACTTTATTTTCATCCCTTAAAGAGCGCAAATATGATTTAGCTGTGCTACGCATTTTAGGAGCCTCAAAACAACAGCTTTTTATGATGATGTTGATAGAAGGTATCATCCTTACTTTTTTTGGTGCTTTATTAGGTTTAGCAGCTGGGCATATTTTGGTAGATGTTTTAGGTAGTTTGGATGGCGAATCACAAGTTCTATTCTCTGGTTATTTGTTTTTAAAAGACGAATTTTATGTTTTATTCACAGGTATTGCGCTTGGTGGCATAGCTGCTATTATACCAGCTATGCAAGTTTACCGTTATGATATTGCCAAAATTTTAAATAATTAATGAGAGGGATTTTGTTTTTATTGTTTTTTGTTGGAGTAGTTACTAGCTCATCTGTTTTCGCACAAGCGCCAAAACATATTCCTTTAATGAATAAATATTGGGATTTATTAAGTACCAGAACCATTAAAAAAAGTGCTTCTGGAACTTATGAGCCTTATTTTCCTCCTCCTTTAATGGTACTAAACGGAACAACTATTACCTTGCCAGGATATATAGTGCCGCTTAAAACTGCCGCTTTACACAAAACCTTTTTACTATCTGTTTTACCTATTATGCAATGTCAGTTCTGTGGCGAGGGAGATATCCCAGAAATGGTAGAAGTGATGATGGATGTCCCAATAAAATTTTCAAATAAACCTGTCACTATTAAAGGGAAATTAAAAATTAATGAAAACCCTGATGGGGCAACTTTCCAATTATTAAATGGAGCTGTTGCTAAATAAATAGCATCAACTATGGTCTTTCTAAATTCATTGGGCTTTGTTCAGGTTTTTCATCACCCAAAAGAACGCCCCAATGTTTAAACATCTCAGAGCGGTCAAAAATGATTTTGAGTACTGCAATAATAGGTAAGGCTAAAAACATTCCGGATATACCAGCAAGCGTACCGCCTATGATAACACCTAAAATGGCGCTTAAAGCATTTATTTTAACTTTTGAGCCCACAATCTTAGGCATTAAAATATTATTATCTAAAAACTGTACAGCAGCAATAACAACCAGAACAGTTAGAACAGGCCATAATTCTTCAGATGATGTTAGCGTAAGCAAAACACCAATGATATTGCCAAACAAGGCTCCTATATAAGGTATCAAGTTTAAAAGTGCAAATATAACCCCAATCAATAAAGCGTGTTTAATGCCAATAAGCATTAAAATTCCACCAAGTAAAATAGTCATATAGGTTACTTGTATCAATAAGCCTATTAAATAACTTTTAATGATGGTTTCAGTTGCCTTAAGGCTTTCTTTTACCTTTTCATGGCTATCGTCTTTAAACCACATAAAAATGAATCTCAGGAATAAGTTTTTGTAGAATAAGAACAAGTAAATATAAATAGGTAAAAGCCCAAAGAACAAGAAAAAGTCCGAAACAGAGCCTACTGCGCCGGATAGAATATTACCTGCCGAGCTAAGTAGCTTATTGCTTTGTTCGTTAATAAAATCTATTTGTTCTTTTGATGAGATTTTAAAGGTTTTATTAATCCAATAACTTAAAGAGTCTAAATGGGTATTTACATTTTGTTTAATCTGAGGAAAATCATCAGCCAAAACAGCTACTTGAGAAGATAAAAACCAAACTAAGCCAGCTACAACAACTAATAAAGTTATAATCGGTATAACAATAGAAATAATATCAGGAAACTTATATTTTTTAAAGAAACGATAAACCGGTAACAGCATAATGCTGATGAAAAAGGCCATTAATAGCGGCATGATAATATCGTTACCTAAGAAAATAACGGTCATAATCAGCACTAATCCTAAAAGCTCTATAGATCTTTTAACGGTTAAAGGAATATCTTTCATTTGTAAATATATCTGTTAATGGGCTGTAAATAATTTTCCTGATTGTAAATTGCAAATTTTTAGGATGATCTGGATGTTTTCAAGAAAAATATTTCTGCCATGTATTCTTTTATTGAGCAATGTTTATGCCGAAGCGCAACCTCTAGAAAACTGGATGAGTTTTAGAATAGCTAAAAAACTTACTCATAAATTTGCCATGTCGGTAGAATATATGCCTCGCTTTACTGGTTTTTTTGATAAGGAGCAGCTTTGGCTTTTAAGGCCTGATATCAAATACAATGTAAATAATGACCTAGAATTAGGCATTGGATACGCATATTTTGAGACATCGCAAGAAACTTTTTACAGTAAAGAAAACAGATTTTATATACAGGCTAACTATAGGAAAAATATAGGTTCTTTTAATACCATGAATAGGTTAAGAATAGAACAAAGATATTTTGATGAACATGCTAACTTAAGTTCCAACCTAAGGGTGAGATTTCAGATTAATTTGATAAAGAAATTATTAGCGCTTAATAAGCAAAGTGATTTAAGCTTAATTTTTGGAGATGAAATCATGTATAATTCAAGAGAAAATGCCGTGGGTTCTCATTTTGATCAAAATAGAATTCATTTAGGTTTTCAATGCGCTATTGGTCAAAAATTAAAGGTTAGTCCGTTTTACCAATTTACCCAACAAGAGTCTTTTAGTGGGAAAGATAGGTTTATATCTGCGTTGAGGGTAAATACCATTTTCAGTTTCTAAACTCTGGTTAAAACTAAAAAGACTGCCTTTTTTGTAGACAGTCTTTTTGAAAGTTTATTCTTGAAAAGGATGCTTATCCTAAATAAGATTTTAAGATTTTACTTCTTGAAGTATGACGAAGTCTTTGTAGCGCTTTATCTTTAATCTGACGAACACGTTCGCGGGTTAAGTTAAATTTTTCGCCAATTTCTTCTAAAGAAAGTGGATGATTGGTGCTTAAACCAAAGAAAAGGACAATAATTTCTCTTTCTCTTTCTGTTAAAGTTGATAAAGAACGTTTTATCTCTTCAGATAAAGATTCATCAATCAACATACTATCAGTATCCGGGTTATCGTTTTCTAGTACATCTAGAAGCGTATTTTCTTCTCCTTGTACAAACGGCGCATCCATGGATACATGACGACCAGAGTTACTTAATGTATCTGAAATTTTATCAACCGTAGTTTCTAAAATATCTGCAAGTTCTTCTGGAGATGGCTCTCTTTCAAATTCTTGTTCTAGTTTAGAAAACGCCTTACTAATCTTACTTAAAGAACCTACTTGGTTAAGCGGCAAACGTACAATACGTGATTGCTCTGCAATAGCTTGTAAGATTGATTGGCGAATCCACCAAACTGCATATGAAATGAATTTGAAACCTTTAGTTTCATCAAACCTTTTTGCGGCTTTAATTAAGCCTAAATTTCCCTCATTTATAAGGTCGCCTAGGGTAAGGCCTTGATTTTGATATTGTTTTGCTACGGAAACAACGAAACGTAAGTTTGTCTTTGTAAGACGTTCTAGGGCTGCTTGGTCGCCCTCTCTGATTTTCTGTGCGAGGATTACTTCCTCTTCTGCTGTAATTAGATCAACTTTTCCAATTTCGTGAAGGTACTTGTCAAGTGATTGTGATTCACGATTGGTAATGGATTGCGTAATCTTGAGTTGTCTCATCTATTTATTATATATTCTCTATTTTTCTGAATAACGAAAGCTTGCAAAGCTAATAAAACTTTGTTTGATTTAACGTTAATTATATGAAAATGTTGGAGTTATTTTAGAAAAAATTTAAATTAAACATTTAGAAATTGCTCCGCAAAAATCATTCCATCAACATTTTGTCAGGTGTCTGTTAAGATTTTGTTTTTTGTATTAATTTATTGATAGATAGATTTTTAAGCTCTTAATTAATCTTTTAAAAATAAATTCTTGTGCCAAAGCCGAGCTTAAAAATGTCATTCACGTCTAAACGCCTCATATTTTGAAAATAGCTTACAAAATACAGTTCATTGGTGTTAAATTCTGAATAGAAACTTATACTTTTATCCCAGATGTTTTAAAAATCTTCCTAGCATCCAACTTAATTTCTGTACTTAATGTAACATGAGGTCTAAAAGCGGTTGACCACCAATAATAACCTTCGGGATAATCATCATCATCCCAAGAAGAATCATAATCACCACCCGCATGATAAGATAAAAAGGCTCCAGGGTTAATTGGGAGTATCAAAGCCCAGTCGGTTAATCTAACAGCAAATGGTCTCCAGCTAAATTTTGCAGCAACAATATTTAAATCTCCACCAAACTTAGCGGGTACATATCCATAGCTGATGTCTAATGTGCTCGAGTGACTTTTATTAAGGAAATATCCTGCACCAACACTAAAGAAGCCTATACTTCCCGCATGCTGTACCGTGATACTGGTAGGCGTGTACCACTTATGTGGTACAGAATCTGGTTCTTGTGCAAAGCCTATTTGACCTATATATAAGCAAATGGCTAGCAAATATATTTTAGTAGGTAATGTTTTCATTTTTGAATAATTTCCCGTTTACAATTTCTACATACAAGCACTCTCTATTGGTGACGGCATCTGTTACAATAAATGGAACTCCACCTGCTATAGGATAATATAAATCGCTTTTATTTTCATGGGCAAATAAACAGGCTACTACTTTAGGGGCGTTAAATAAATGAATATAAGCGTCTTCCATTGCAGGGTCAAAATCTCCACCTCTTGGTGGGATGTGTGCTACCCCTACAATAGCCTCAACTTCATTGCTAGTTTGCAATTCTTGTGCTATCCATGTTAAATCTGGTACATTCCCGTTAAATTGATATTCCCTACTGTTGTCATCATGGCAAATAAACTTTACTCCTTTATGCGTGAAAGTGAAATTCAAATCGCCAAACATCTTTAGGTAAACATTTCTGCCGTTAGCTATTAAATCATGATTTCCAATGACGGCTAAATAGGGTACTTGTAAGCCGTTATAAATATCAGTTACCCAAACCATTTCTTGTAGTAAGCCAAAATCAGATATATCACCACTAAGGATCACAAAATCTAGCTTAGGGAATTTAGAATTTACCAATTTAACCAAAGCGGTTGCTTGGTCGTAAGAGCGCTGTGTATCTCCGGTAAGGATAAATCTTAAAGTATCATCTGCGGATTGTTGTTTTGCTAATTTAGCTATGTTTTTTGCGTTTATTGCCGATGCACTATTTTTTGAGAAGCTTTGATTTGGGCTGTATTCTAGTTTATTACAGGAAAAAGTAATACAGGAAACGAAAAGTGTAAGTAAATAGGTAAAAGATGGTTTTGCCAACATATAATGTTTTCGTCAGCAAGAATCAATTATTTAGCCAGTATGCTTTTTGCTAAAAATATTTTAAACAATTTGTTGCTTATAATCTTTCAAATCGAAAGTTTTATGAAGTCTTATCCCTTTTTCTGTCATCTGTAAAGTACAGCATTCATGAATGGGGTCATGTTCTAAAATTAGGATATAGTTGTTTTTTTCTGCCAGTTCCAATATCCTTTTTTTCTCTTCTAAGGTTTTTAAAGGAAACATATCGTAAGACATGACATAGGGCTGAGGGATATGGCCAACAGAAGGAAGTAAATCTGCCATATACAAGAATGTTGTGCCATCGATATGAATTTCAGGAAGCATCATTGCATCTGTATGGCCAAAAGCAAAGCGTATGTTAATATTTTCTGAAAAGGCATAACCATCTTCTACCGGAATGAATTTTAGCTGTCCACTTTCATGAATAGGTAGGATATTTTCTTTTAAAAAGGATGCTTTTTCTCTGGCATTGGGTAAAACAGCCCATTCCCAATGTTGTTGGTTGCTCCAATAATTTGCATTTTTAAATGCTGGAACTAGTTCATCACCTTTCTTGATGATAGAACCTCCACAATGATCAAAATGTAAATGTGTTAAAATAACATCAGTAATATCATCTTTGTTATAACCAAGTTTGGCTAAGGAACTATCTAAACTAGCATCACCATGTAAATGATAATGACTTAAAAATTTTTCATCTTGCTTATCGCCGATACCATTATCTACCAAAATGATTTTATCACCATCTTCAATCAGCAAACAACGCATGGCCCATGTGCATAGATTGTTTTCATCTGCCGGGTTGGTTTTATTCCAGATAGCTTTTGGTACAACACCAAACATAGCACCACCATCTAATTTAAAAAAACCGGTATCTAAGGTATGGAGTTTCATGGTAGTTGGTTAGGTGTTAGTTGGTTAGTTTGTTAGGTATTAGTTTGTTAGGGCTTATTGTGATGTTAGTTGGCTAGTTATTAGTTGGTTAGTTTGTTAGGGCTTGTCGTAATTTTAGTTTGTTAGATATTAGTTGGTTAGTTTGTTAGTGCTTGTCGTAATTTTAGTTTGTTAGTTATTAGTTGGTTAGTTTGTTAGTGCTTGTCGTAATTTTAGTTTGTTAGTTATTAGTTGGTTAGTTTGTTAGTGCTTGTCGTAATTTTAGTTTGTTAGGTATTAGTTGGTTAGTTTGTTAGTACTTGTCGTAATTTTAGTTTGTTAGAAATTAAAGATAAATCAACTAACCATCTAACCAACTAACCATCTAACCAACTAACCATCTAACCAACTAACCATCTAACCATCTAACAAACTAACCAACTAACCATCTAACCAACTAACCATCTAACAAACTAACCATCTAACCAACTAAATTACAAATGAATCACTTCTCCGTAAGCATCTGCTGCCGCTTCCATGATGGCTTCGCTCATGGTAGGGTGTGGGTGTACAGATTTTACGATTTCCATACCAGTAGTTTCTAATTTTCTAGCTACTACAATTTCGGCAATCATTTCTGTAACGTTAGTTCCTATCATGTGTGCGCCAAGGAATTCGCCATATTTAGCGTCAAAAATAACTTTAACAAAGCCATCTTTAGCGCCTGCTGCACTCGCTTTTCCTGAAGCAGAGAATGGGAACTTACCTACTTTAATTTCGTAACCTGCTTCTTTTGCTTTTTTCTCGGTATAGCCAACTGAAGCAATTTCAGGAGAGCAATAAGTACATCCTGGGATATTGTTATAGTCTAGAGGTTCTGGGTGGTGACCAGCAATTTTCTCAACGCAAATAATACCTTCTGCAGAGGCAACGTGAGCTAGAGCTTGACCCATCACAATATCTCCAATAGCGTAAACACCATCTACATTAGTTTTGTAAAATTTATCTACAAGAACTTTTCCTTTATCGGTTTTAACTCCAACATCTTCTAAACCAATTCCTTCTATGTTGGTAGTAACCCCAACAGCAGATAAAACAACTTCGGCTTCTATTTCTTTAACGCCACTTTCTGTTTTGATAGAAACTTTGCAAAGTTCTCCGCTAGTGTTAACAGCTTCTACAGAAGATTTTGTCATGATTTCTATACCCACTTTTTTGAAAGAGCGAGCCAATTGTTTTGAGATTTCTTCATCCTCAACTGGGACAATATTATCCATAAACTCAACAATGGTTACTTTGGTACCCATGGTTGCATAGAAATAGGCAAACTCAACACCAATAGCGCCAGAACCTACGACTACTAAGCTTTTAGGTAGTTTTGGAAGCACCATAGCATCGCGGTAGCCAATAATTTTTTTACCGTCTTGTTTTAAGTTTGGAAGCTCTCTAGAACGGCCACCTGTTGCTAAAATAGTATGCTTTGCTGTATACTCTTTAACAGAACCATCGGCAGTTTTAATTTCTACTTTACCACCTTTTTTTATTTTTCCATACCCCATGATGACATCGATTTTATTTTTCTTCATCAGGAATTGGATTCCTTTACTCATGCCATCGGCAACACCACGACTTCTCTTTATAACAGCTTCAAAATCAGCCTCAGCGCCATTAACTTTAATACCGTAATCTGCAGCATGATTGATATATTCAAAAACTTGAGCACTTTTCAACAACGCTTTTGTTGGTATACAACCCCAGTTTAGGCAAATTCCACCTAAAGACTCTTTTTCTACAATAGCAGTTTTTAAGCCCAGTTGTGCCGCTCTAATAGCTGCTACATATCCACCCGGACCGCTACCAATAACAATAAGATCGTAATTCATATCTATTTAAATTTGGCTTCGAATTTAAGAAAATAATCTAAAAAGGGGAGTGAAGTATTAACATAACAATGCTTTTTAATCATAACTAGATGTAATAATTGTAAAATGTTAATAAATTCTTTGTGGAATTAACATTAATTTAATGTAAATGATAATGCAAAGTGATTTCTTCAAGTTATCTTTGCCCTTAATTAACACTAACTTATAATTTATGAAGAAGTATTTACTAACACTAAATTACTTGTTTGTACTGATGCTAGCTGTCACTTCTGTGGCTTATGGGCAAATTACAACTAGTAGTATGACTGGAACAGTGCGAGACTCTAAAGAAACTATTATTGGAGGTACTGTAAAAGCAACACACTTACCAACCGGTACAGTTTATGCCACTACCACAAACGCTGATGGTAGATTTTCCCTTTTAAACATGAGACCAGGCGGTCCTTACACAGTTCAAATAACTTATATAGGTTATCAGGCTAAAACTTCAAGTAACCTTTTCTTAACCTTAGGAGAGCCGTTTGTTCTGAATGTTACTTTATCACAAGCTAGTACAGAGTTAAGCGAAATAGTTATAACTGCGGGTGGTAATTCAATTTTAAGTTCAGACAGATCAGGTTCTGTAACTAATATTGGTACAGCTCAGATTAATGAGATTCCTACAATCAACAGAGGTATTAATAGCTTGACCAGGGTAACCCCTCAAGCGCAAGGTAATAGTATTGGTGGTGGTAATTATCGTCAAAATAACATTACGGTCGATGGTGCAAACTTTAACAATAGTTTTGGTATTGGAACTAACTTACCTGGTGGTCAAGCAAATCCTATTGTATTAGATGCTTTAGGAGAGATTTCTGTAAATGTTACTCCTGTAGACGTAAGACAATCAGGTTTTATTGGTGGTGCTGTTAATGCTACAACACGTTCAGGAACAAATGAGTTTTCTGGTTCTGCGTATACTTATTTTAGAAATCAAAATAATGTAGGTACGAGAGTTGGAGGACACGATGAGTTAATTCCTAACCCTAATGATGTAAAAATTTATGGATTTAGACTTGGTGGACCTATCATTAAGAATAAATTATTCTTCTTTGCTAGTGTTGAATCTGATAAACAAGATAGACCAGGTCAAAATAGATTAGCATCTATTGATCCATCAGATTTTGGTGTTAACCCGAGAGCAAATAGACCAACAAGAGCAGAGCTAGATGAGATAAGCCAGTATTTAAGAGATACCTATGGTTATGAAACCGGGGCTTACGATGGCTATGGCTTTCAAAGTGAGCGTTTAAACTTATTAGGTAGATTAGATTGGAATATCAATAAAGACCATAAATTCACACTGCGTTATTCGCAATTAGAAAGTAAAAGCCCTACTTTTTTAAGTGGCTCCACTAATCCTTTCTTAGGTAGCCCTTATCCTGTAAATGGATCTAGAACAGATAATAACGCTTTAGCTTTTGAAAATTCAAACTATTTTACAGATAATAACTATTATTCCCTAGTTGCAGAGTTAAACTCAACATTTGGTGGAGGTAGATTTTCCAACACTTTAAGAGCATCTTACTCTAATCAAAACGAACCTAGAACCAGCAATAGTTCTGTATTTCCATTCGTTGATATCCTAAAAGACGGAAGACCATTTACTTCTTTTGGTTATGAGCCATTTAGTTTTGGAAACCTAAGAGATGTAGAATCTTATAATGTTATAGATTATGTACAAACTACAATTGGAAGACATAATTTATTAGCAGGTATTGAGTTTGAAACCAGTACTACGCAAAACGGTTTCCAACGTTTTGGAACTAGTTACTATATCTTCAATTCTTTTGATGATTTTAAAAATGATGTAGACCCAATTGGTTACGCAAAAACTTTTTCTTTAACCCCGGGATATGCTCAGGCATTCCCTACTTTTAGAGACTCGAAATATTCATTATATGCTCAAGATGACTTTACAGTAAATGATAGATTACGTTTGTCTTTTGGTATTAGAGGGGACTTATACACTTATAAGCAAGATTTATTAAGTCATCCACTGTTAAAACCGTTAACCTTTGCAAATGGTGAGAAATTAGATACTGGTGTTTTACCGAGTTCTGCTTTACTTATTTCACCAAGATTTGGTTTTAATTATGATGTAAAAGGAGATAGAACCTTACAATTTAGAGGTGCTGTTGGTGTTTATTCTGGAGGTATTCCAAAAGTTTGGATTGTTAGTCAAGCAGGAGATTCAGGTTTGTTACAATTCTCGGAAGTTTTGCAAAATAATTTTGCACCTATTCCAAATAGAAAATTTAGTGAGGATATTAACGCTTATCTACCTACAACACAACCAACGCCTGGTCAGGCTTTACCTAATGCAATTTCTATGCTGACCCCAAATGTAAAAGCACCACAAGCTTTTAAAACAAGTTTAGCTATGGATGTTAAATTACCTTTAGGTTTAATTGGTACTATTGAAGGTATTTATAATTATGATATTAATCAGGTGTTTTTTAGAAATCCAAACTTAGATCCTACTAAAGCCGCACCTTTAAACGTTTCTGGATATCCAGATAATAGAATAATTTATCCGAATGCCAATGCGGATAAGTATATCAATAAATTAACTAGCGCTGGTTTGGTAACACCAACTGCAACAGGCGCTTTAAACACTTATGTTTTAGATAATGCTAGTGGTGGTTACAATTATTCTGTCACAGCTAGAATAGAGAAGCAATTTAGTAAAGGCTTCTCGTCATTTATTGCTTACACCAGACAAGAAGGTAAAAACTTTTTTGATGGCGGCGGTGATCAACCATCAGGTTCTTGGTTAAATAATCCTACTGTTAATGGTTCTAATAGTAAAGAACTAGGATATAATGGATTTGTACCTGATAGAGTTGTAGCGGGTATTACTTACAAGAAAGAATACTTACGTAATTTAGGAACCACTATTTCTTTGATCTATGAAGGTTCAAGTCAAGGTAGAGTTTCTTACACCTATTCTCAAGATATGAATAGAGATGGAGCTAATGCTGATTTAATTTATGTTCCAAGAAACCCTAGCGAGATTACTTTTACTCCTTTTACCGCTGGTACTGCACCTAATCAAATTACATATACTGCTCAACAGCAAAGTGATTTGTTCTTTAGATTGATAGAGCAAGATAAATACTTGAACTCAAGAAGAGGTCAGTATGCAGAACGTAATGGTGGACTTTTACCATGGGTTAATAACGTAGATTTAAACTTACTTCAAGATTTATTTGTTAACGTAGGTAAAAAGAAAAATACGTTGCAATTCAATGTAACAGTAGAAAACTTTGGGAATTTAATTAACAGAAACTGGGGAGTACGCTATTTCTTAGTTAGAAATCAATTATTAGTACCTACTAATTTAGCCGCACTTGATGCAAATGGTGCTACAAGACCTACTTATAGATTACAGTTTGATGGAAATGCACCATCACCAACAATTCTAAGAGATAACGTAGGCTTTGCATCTACATACAGTATGCAATTTGGGTTAAGGTATATATTTAATTAATATATAAGTTGTTAATTAAAATAAGAAAATGAAGATGAAACTCATAAATTCAAACATAAAAATATTAGGCTTAGTAGCCTTATTTATAAGTTCTATGACTTCTTGTAAACAAGAAGATGAACTTTCAATTAATCCAAATGGAGTTAGGCCAAACGTTACTTTTGTTGGTTTAACTAATACCAATACTGTTAGTACAGGCGGTCAATTAATTAGATACAATGCATCAAATGTTAATCAAATAGTTGGCGCAGCCGTATCTATTAGTGGTTTACAAACAGGAGAAAGTATTTTAGCTATAGATTATCGTCCAGCTACTGGTATTTTATATGGTATTAGTAACCAGAGTAGATTATATATTCTAAATCCTTTAAATGGAAATGCTAGAGCTGTAAACTCAACTCCTTTTACTCCAGCATTAGCTACAACGGTAGGTATAGTAGCAGGTTTTGATTTTGACCCAACCTTAGATTTTATAAGATTGATTACTAAGACTGGTCAAAATTATAGGCTAAACCCTAATGATGGAACTATATTAGCAACCGATGGAGCAATTAATAGTGTTTCTGATGCTGTTTTAGTTGAGGCTGCTTATACTAATAATTTAAATGGATCTAATACTACTGAACTATACAACTTGGATTTAATTAATGCAAGATTATATAAGCAAGTTCCTAATACAGGTGCTTTAACAACGGTAGGTTCTTTAGGTATCAGACCTATTACTATTAATACTGATCCAACATTTTCTACAGCTTACAATACTAATATCACAAACTTTAGGAATTCTGCTTTAGCAGGTTTTGATATTGCTCCAAATGGGGAGGCCTTGGCTGTATTTACCAATCAAAATGGCGCCGCACCTGCAATACCTATAGGTGGTATTACTGCTGGTCCTCCTGCTAATCCTTCATCTGCTGTAAATGCAGTTCCTGGAAACCCAACGTTATTCCAAATTAACTTGGCAACAGGAAAAGCAATTGATTTAGGGGTTATACCTTTGCCTGCACCAAATAATGGGGTTGCTGCAACCGCTTTAATTGGTTTAGCTATCGCTCCAGCACCTGTTGGTTATGCTATTGATGATGCTAATAACAACTTATTAATATTTAACTTAACTAAACCAGAGCCTGTTTCCAAAACAATAAGTGGTTTGCAAGCTAATGAAACTATTGTGGGTTTAGATTTTAGGCCATTAAATGGCCAGTTGTATGCTTTAGGTAATTCTAGTAGAGTTTATGTGATTAATCCAGCTACCGGAGCGGCAACAGTAGTAGGAACTTTACCATTAGTTCCATTGTTGTCAGGTACATCATTTGGTTTTGATTTTATTCCTAATGCTGATTTAATTAGGATAGTTAGTAATACTGGCCAGAATTTAAGAGTAAGTCCTACAACAGGATTAGTTTCAAACATAGATGCTGGAATAAACGGAAGTAATAGTGTGACATTCTCTGCAACAGCATATAATAACAATCTTCTCCCTTCTTCAAATCCTGTATTCTTTGTGATGAATACAACTACAGATAGTTTGTATAGAATTAACGATGCGGCAAATGGAAGAGTAACAAGAGTAGGGAAATTAAACGTAACTGCTGATGCTGCAAATGGTTTTGATGTTGGTGCGGTAAGTAATACCGCATATGCTATCCTTACCAAAGGAACAGAAACTAGAATTTACACCATCAACTTAAGTTTAGGTTCTGCAAATCCTGGGGTTGTGTTTCCAAGAAAAGTTAGAGCTTTCACAGTAGGTTTAGGTTTCTAGTTATAATTATTTGAACATTTAGGCCATTAGTGAAAACTGATGGCCTTTTTTATTTTGTAACAATTGCATGAAAAAAAACACAATCTTGTTTTTAACGTTAATTTTGGATTGACAACACTAACAATATGAAGAAAATTAAATTTTTTGCAATTCTATCGCTTTCGCTTTTATTACTTTTAGGTAATATAGCTAAAGCTGATGAAGGGATGTGGATCCCGATGCTGATTGGTAAAAACTACGATCAGATGAAAAAACAGGGTTTTAAATTAACTCCTGAAGACCTTTACAGTATTAATAAAGCTAGTTTAAAAGATGCAATTGTTTCTTTCGGTGGATTTTGTACCGGAGAAATTGTTTCTAAAAACGGATTGATTTTTACTAACCACCATTGTGGTTATGATGCTATCGCTTCAAAATCTACACCGCAGGATAACATTCTAGATAATGGTTTTTACGCAAAAAACTTTGGTGAAGAAAAGCCAATTCCGGGTCTTTTTGTTAATTTTTTGGTAAAGATGGAGGACGTTACACAAAAAGTTATGGATGCTACTCAAGGTCTTTCTGATAAGGAAAAGGCTGCTAAAATTTTAGAAGTAGGAAAAAGTTTAGCGGCAGAAGCTACAAAAGGAACTAATTATGAGGCTTTTGTAAGAGATTTCTATAAAGGCAATCAGTATTTTCTTTACATTTTTGAGAAATTTAATGATATCAGATTGGTTGGTACTCCGCCACAATCTATTGGTAAGTTTGGTGGCGATACCGATAACTGGGAATGGCCACGTCATACCGGAGATTTCTCTGTTTTTAGAGTTTATGCTAATCAAGACAATAAACCAGCAGCTTACGCTGCTGATAACAAACCTTATGTTCCTAAAAAATACCTGCCTGTATCTATAAAAGGCATTGAAAATGGCGATTTTGCTATGGTTTATGGTTTCCCAGGAAGAACAGATAGATTTTTAACTTCTCATGGTGTTAAGTTGGCAACCGAGTATGTTTCGCCAGAAATTGTTAAACTAAGAGATATCCGTTTAAAGGCTTGGAAAGAAGAAATGGATAAGGATGTAGCTTTCAGACTGAAAATTTCTTCTAAATATGCTAGCATTGCTAATTATTGGAAATACTTTATTGGCCAAACTGAGCAATTAAAAAGACTAAAGATTTACGACAAGAAGCAAGAAGAGGAAGCTAATTTTACTACTTGGGCGGCCAATACACCAGAATATGCTTCTTTAATGCAAAAATATAGTGATATCTATAAAGCCTATGAAGCTTATGCTGTACACAGAGCTTTTATCAATGAAGGCTTTATGGCTTCAGAATGGGTGAAAATAGGGATGCAGCTTGGTCCCATCATTAATGCTTTAGAAAAAGCAAAAGATAACCCAGAAGCTTTAAAAAATATTAAGGCTAGAGTAGAAGAAACCGTAGCTGCTTATGAAACAGTTTATAATGAATCTGCTGATAAGAAGATATTTGCTCAAATTCTAAATGCTTTTTATACAGATATTCCTAAAAGTCAACATCCACAATTTATCACTTTAATTTTAGAAAAATATTGGGATGGTTCACCAGAAGCTACATTTAAGAAGTTTACTAATGAAGTTTGGGAGAAATCTTTAATAGTTAAACCAGAAGCTCTAAGAGCTTTCTTAAATAACCCTGATTTAAAGGCTTTAGATAAAGATCCGGGATACCAATATGCTAAAAATCTGGTTCCAGCAGAGTATGTAAAATCTAATTTTGGAGGTATCATTACAGATTTTGAAGAAAGTAAAGCAAAGCTAGATCATTTACATCTTCAAGCTTTACTAAAGAAGAGTAATGGAAAATTAATGTTCCCTGATGCAAACTCAACCATGAGAATTTCTTATGGAAACGTTCAAAATTACTCTCCTAAGGATGGTATTTTATACCAAACCACAACTTCTATTGATGGTATGATGCAAAAATATGTTCCTGGTGATGATGAGTTTGATTTACCTCAGAATTTAATAGAAGCTTATAACGCCAAGAATTTTGGAAGATATGGTAAGAACGGAACTTTAACGGTTGGTTTTATTAGTAATAATGATATTACTGGCGGTAATTCTGGTTCTCCGGTTATCAATGGTAAAGGAGAGCTTATTGGTTTAGCATTTGATGGTAACTGGGAAGCCATGAGTGGCGATATCGCTTTTGATAAGAACTATAAACGTACTATCAACGTTGATGTTAGATTTGTTTTATGGTGTATTGATGTACTTGGAGGTGCAAAAAATATCATTGATGAATTAGATATTAGAACTAAATAATAAAGTTGCTTTGACAACAAAAAAGGGCTTTTGAAATTTCAGAAGCCCTTTTTTTAATATCTATCATGTTCTTAGTTGTAGATAAATGTGCCGTATTGACTATCTACAGTGACTTGCTTCGTTTCAGAAGCTTCTACTCTTCCAATAATTTGTGCTTTAACACCAAAAGATGATGATATTTCGATAATATCTTCAGCTATGTTTTCGTCTACATAAAGTTCCATACGATGTCCCATATTAAAAACTTTATACATTTCTTTCCAATCTGTACCAGATTGTTCTTGAATCAATTCAAACAATGTAGGAGTAGGGAATAAATTATCTTTTATCACATGTAGGTTTTCTATAAAGTGAAGAACCTTTGTTTGTGCGCCTCCACTACAATGTACCATGCCATTTATTTGACTTCTGTATTTGTCTAATATTTGTTTGATAATAGGAGCATAAGTTCTGGTTGGAGATAAAACCAATTTTCCTGCTGTTAAAACTGTAGTATCATTAACTTTAATTTCATCAGTTAATTTTTTACTGCCAGAGAATAATAAGTCGTAAGGAACTGCTGGGTCATAACTCTCTGGATATTTTTCAGCAATATATTTATGAAAAACATCATGTCTTGCGGATGTAAGTCCGTTAGACCCCATTCCTCCATTATAAAAGCTTTCGTAATTAGCTTGCCCATCTGATGCTAAACCAACTATTACATTTCCTGCTTTTATGGTGTGGTTAGAAATAATATCAGAACGTTTCATTCTGCAAGTAACGGTAGAGTCTACAATGATGGTTCTAACAATATCGCCAACATCAGCTGTTTCTCCGCCTGTTGAGTAAATATTTACACCCATAGAGCGTAAATCTGCTAAGATTTCCTCGGTACCATTAATAATTTCGGCGATAACTTCGCCTGGAATTAAGTTTTTATTTCTTCCTATGGTTGATGATAATAAAATTTTATCAGTTGCACCTACACAAAGTAAATCATCAAGGTTCATGATGATAGCGTCTTGTGCTATGCCTTTCCATACCGATAAATCTCCGGTTTCTTTCCAATAGATATAAGCTAGAGATGATTTTGTTCCGGCACCATCTGCATGCATGATATTGCAATAAGCATCGTCATCACCTAAAATATCAGGAATGATTTTACAAAAAGCTTGAGGGAAAATTCCTTTATCTATATTTTTTATTGCGTTATGTACGTCTTCTTTACCCGCAGAAACGCCTCTTTGATTGTATCTATTATCACTCATGGTTTGCAAAGATAATAAAGTAGGGAGTAGAAAGTAGAAAGTAAGAATTAAAAAGACAGAACTGTATAAAAAATTTGTTATCTGGATTGCGTTAGGGATTGTCCAAAAGGGATGCTTTTGGTAAAGACCCTTTTTGCAGATAGGCGAGGATACAGGTCTCAATGGTTAAGCATGTTTCCTAGGGGAGACTGCTTTGGAGCAATGTAAAACCTGTCCTAACGCCCATAAAAAAAGCGTATCCAGAAATCTAGATACGCTTTTTTTGTTGCTTTAAGCCTTCTGCTTTTAGCTTATTTGATAAATAATAGCTCTCTGAATTTTGGTAGAGGCCATATAGTATCATCAACTAATAATTCTAATTTATCAACGTGATATCTAATTGGTTCGAAGTAAGATTTAACTTTTTCATCGTAAGCAATGGCTTTATCACGGCTATCTTCAAGAACGTTAGCTTTTTTACGCTCATCAACCATTTGCTCAACATTAGATTTAATAAAGTTGATGTGTTTTGATAAACGCTCAATGATTTCTAATTGAGAAGCATAAGTGTCTTTAGCTAAACCTAAATCTTTCAAACCTTTTACGTTAGTAATCAATTCTGTTTGATATTTAACAGCAGCAGGAAGAATTACGTTAGTTACTAATTCGCCAATTACGCGAGCTTCAATTTGAAGTTTTTTGTAATAAGCCTCTAATAAGATTTCGTGTCTTGCGTGAGCTTCTCTTTTTGTAAATACGCCAGTTTCTTCAAAAATTTTCTCAGTTTTTTCAGAAACTAATGCATCTAAAGCTTTAGGTGTAGTTTTGATGTTTTGTAAGCCACGTTTTTCTGCTTCAGCAGCCCACTCATCGCTATATCCATTACCTTCAAAACGGATATTTTTAGATTCTTTGATGTATTTTTTAAGAACAGTTAAGATAGCAACATCTTTCTTGTCTCCTTTTTTGATTAATTTATCAACTTCTGCTTTAAATTTAGTTAATTGATCTGCAACAATCATATTTAACACAGTCATTGGGCTAGAAGAGTTAGCAGAAGAACCTACTGCTCTAAGCTCAAATTTATTACCTGTGAAAGCGAAAGGAGAAGTACGGTTACGATCTGTATTATCCAAAAGAATCTGAGGGATTTTTGGAATGCTATGCCACATTGCAGAATCTTCTTTGGCTTTTTTAGAAATTCTTGAAGTTTCAATTTCATCAAGAACATCATTTAATTGCTCGCCTAAGAAAATAGAGATAATTGCTGGTGGAGCTTCGTTAGCACCTAAACGGTGATCGTTACTTACAGAGGCAATAGACGCTCTTAATAAATCTGCATGCTCATATACAGCTTTGATGGTGTTAACAAAGAATGTTAAGAACATCAAGTTGTTTTTAGGAGTTTTACCCGGAGCAAGTAAGTTTTTACCAGTGTTAGTAATTAAAGACCAGTTATTGTGTTTACCAGATCCGTTAATACCGGCGTATGGTTTCTCGTGTAATAAAACTTTGAAGTTATGTCTCTTAGCTACTTTCTCCATTAAATCCATTAATAATTGGTTATGGTCAATAGCTAAGTTTATTTCTTCATAAATAGGAGCACACTCAAATTGAGATGGAGCAACCTCATTATGACGAGTTTTTAAAGGAATACCTAATTGTAAAGCTTCGTTTTCAAAATCTTGCATGTAAGCTAAAACTCTTTCAGGGATAGAACCAAAATAATGGTCTTCTAACTGTTGTCCTTTAGCAGATGCATGGCCAAATAAAGCTCTTCCGGTTAAGAATAAATCTGGTCTTGCATTAAATAATGCTAAATCAACTAAGAAGTACTCTTGCTCTATACCTAAAGAAGCATTTACTTTTTCAATGCTTTTATCAAAATAGTGGCAAACTTCTGTAGCAGCTTTATCCATTACAGATAGTGCTTTTAATAAAGGAGCTTTATAATCTAAAGCCTCACCAGTATAAGAAACAAATACTGTTGGGATACATAATGTTTTACCAAAAATAAATGCAGGAGAAGATGGATCCCAAGCAGTATAACCACGAGCTTCAAAAGTGCTACGGATACCACCATTAGGGAAACTTGAAGCATCTGGCTCTTGTTGTACTAGTGCGTCGCCAGCAAATCTTTCTATAGCTTGGCCGTCTGATGCTGGCTCAAAGAAAGAATCATGTTTTTCTGCAGTAGTTCCTGTTAAAGGTTGAAACCAGTGAGTATAGTGTGTTACACCTTTACTCATAGCCCAAGCTTTCATAGCCGAAGAAATCTGTTCTGCAATTTCTCTACTTATAGGAGAGCCGCTTTCTATAGAAGCAAGTACTGCCTTAAAAGTTTCTTTAGGTAGATAGTCTTGCATTTTCTTCTTATCGAAAACATTTGAACCATAAAAATCAGAGATTTTAAATGATGGTTGTTTTACCTCAGGAATAGTTCTGGTTAAAACAGTCTGTAAAGCTTGAAACCTGATTGTTGACATTGCTTAGGTTATTTTAATGAATAAATTATGTTTTTGATTAAATTTTGGCTAAAAGTACGGGCTTTTTCTTAAATCTCAATAAAATATTAAAAAAATATGTCAAGAATTAGAGCTTTTTTTTGAAAATCCCATTTTTATGATAAAAAAATCTTTCTGTTATCAATTTTCTGACGGGTGTTTGAAGTTTTAATGTTCTTTTTTGAAGAAAGAGCATTAAAAGTGTGCTAATAGTTTCTTATTTACTTTAAAGAAAATATAAAATTCTAGTTTTTTTATTAAAAATAACTCAAAATTGAATAAAATTATATGTGTTTATTTAAAAATATACTAAAAAATAGTTAAAAAACTAAAATTATTTTGATGTAATTTATAAAATATACAATTTAGCAATGTCAAAAATGAATTATTATTAATTAATCTTTGTAATAATTATAATATTTAAAATTAATAATATGCTTTTTTGGACATATAATTTAAACCCTAAACTAATAACATGAAAAAAATGTACCCTTCATTGCTATACTTATAGTAGCAATACTCTGTTTTATTTTTCCTAACGGAGACGTTTTACAAGTTAAAGACACGACAATTGACACTGGAGATACAGCTTGGCTGTTGGTTTCTACGGCATTAGTGTTATTGATGACGCCAGGCTTAGCCTTTTTTTATGGTGGAATGGTGAGAAAGAAAAATGTAATCTCCACTATGTTACAAAGTTTTGTATGTATGGGGTTGATTACAATCTTATGGATGGTTTTCGGGTTCAGTTTAGCATTTGGTGAAGACATTGGTGGTATCATTGGAGATCCTCGTACTTTTTTCATGATGAAAGATACTTTAGGTACTGCTTCATGGTCTTTAATGCCTACGGTGCCTTTAATCTTATTCGCTATGTTCCAATTAAAGTTTGCGGTAATTACTCCTGCACTTATAACAGGGGCCTTCGCTGAGCGTATAAAATTTAACTCTTATTTATTGTTCTTGTGTTTATTTATGGTATTTATATATACTCCTTTAGCACATGCAACTTGGCATCCAGAAGGATTATTATTCGGATTAGGAGTTCTAGATTTTGCCGGAGGTACTGTAGTGCACATGTCTGCAGGTTGGGCAGCACTTGCTGCAGCATTATTCTTAAAGAAGAGAAATCAAATAGATCACACTCCGGCAAGAATAAGCTATGTTATTCTTGGAACCAGCTTACTATGGTTTGGTTGGTTTGGTTTTAATGCAGGATCTGCAGGTGGTGCTGGTGTACTAGCAGCAACCGCTCTTGCCACAACTACAACCGCTTCTGCAGCGGCTGCAATGGCTTGGGTTTTCTTTGATATGATGAGAGGGAAAAAGCCAACCGCAATAGGCGCTTGTATTGGGGCAGTTGTTGGCTTAGTTGCTATCACTCCAGCTGCTGGCTTTGTAACTATTACAAGTTCATTTATAATAGGTTTTGTCGCTGCAATTATTAGTAATCTGGTTGTATTGTGGAGAACAAAAACTGATATCGATGATACATTAGATGTATTCCCTTGTCATGGTGTTGGCGGTATGGTTGGGATGATTTTAACTGGTGTTTTTGCTTCGCAAAGTGTTAACGCTGCTAATACCACAGGCAATGGCTTATTCTATGGCGAAACTAAATTATTTGTACTGCATATTCTAACACTAATTGGAGTTTCAATATTTGCATTTGTAGGTTCTTATATTCTTCTACGCATAACCAATTTCATTATGCCTTTAAGGGTTTCTGATGAAGAAGAAATTCATGGTTTAGATTTAACTCAACATCAAGAAGAATTATAACATAAAAATATTGGAGTCGGGTTTTTATTCTCTCTTTATTAACCTGGCTCCATAAATTAAACTTAACTAAATAATAAACACAAAAACAAAAATTATGAAAAAATTATTTATTTTTCCTTTAGCACTGGTATTAGGTTTAACTATCTTGAGTATTTCAAAAGCAACAGCTCAAGAAGAAAAAAGCAAGCTATCATTTGGTTTATCTTTAAATACGGATGCTTTTTTTGGAGTTAACCCAATGTTAACAGGTGCGTATGCTTTTAATGATAAAACTGCTTTTACCTTTTATGGTATCCAATGGGGAGCTGGTACAGCTCAAGCATGGGGTAACTGGACAGAGTTTGGTGCTGGTCTTAACTTTACAGCAGGAACTTTCAGTATCAATCCTCAATTAGGTTTCACTATGGGTAACTTATTATCTTCAGGTGTAGCTGGTAGACCAGTAGCTGGTGATGGTATAGTACCAAACTTAACTATCAACCACAGTAGCGATAAATATGAAGGTCAACTTTATGTAGGTTACTACGGAGCTTTAAGAGACGAAAAACCTAATAAAAACAACTATTTACACTACTGGTTAAATGCTGGTGTTAAAGCAAGTTCTTGGTTATCTTTAGGGGCTCATTATGAGACTTTAGATTTTACCGGTGGTACAAGCGCTACAGGAGCAAGTGTTGAAGGTAGCACTGTTTATACTTGGTTAGGTCCTTATGTTCAATTTTCAAAAGGTAACGCTGGATTAAGATTTGCAGGTGGGGCTAATTTAGAAGACGGTACTACTGGTCCTGATTTCTATAAAATGTCTTTCTTTTTCAACTTCTAACAAATACGTTTAAATACACACATCATAGAGAGAAAAAAAGCAGTCGAGACTAAAATCCTCGGCTGTTTTTTTGTTTAAAGCTTGTTTGTAGAGTACCGGGATATATAATTTTATTTCAAGAAAAAATTGGATACTGACATTAAAATTTTATATTTTTAGTAAAACAATTCTACTTCTTATGTTATACTCAAAATTTAATTTAAATAAGATTGAGTGGCTTAATCTTATTTTTGATGGCAGAAACCAAGTTTACGGAGCTTACGAGCTGAGAAAAAATTCTGGTAACTATCTAGCTAAGGCATTGTTTATAGCTTCATTTGGCTTTGCGCTGCTTATTATTGGTCCATCTGCTTATTATCTCTATAAGCAAAAAGTAGTAGATGTTATACCAATTGATAATTCTAAGGAAGATGACCAGAAGATACATAAGATTATAGAAATAGAACTACCTCCAAAACAACTCAATAAGGTAAAAGCAGGTTCTGAGATAGCTATTCCAAAGCAAACAGCGCAAAAAGAAATTAAATACACTAATTTTAAACCAACAACCGATGATTTGGTGACTAAGGAGGCTCCAACCTTAAAGGAATTAGAAACAGGAATTATAAGTTCTACAGATAAAGCAGGCGAAACTGGCGGACTTAATGCTACTCATCATGAAGGGGCGAATGGAATTTTAGAAGCAGGTTCAAATACTGAATCCGGAAATGAGTATTTAGTTTCTGCAGAAGAAATGCCAGAATTTCCTGGAGGGATGACAGCATGGGCTAAATATTTAAATAAGAACTTACAATATCCTGCTATAGCTAGAGAAAATGAAATTCAAGGTCGTGTAACCGTATCTTTTGTGGTAGAAAGAAACGGCGAAATCACTAATATAAAAGTTTTAAGAGGTATAGGTGCTGGCTGCGATGAAGAAGCTATAAGAGTGATAAAAAAATCTCCATTATGGAAACCAGGAAAACAAAATGGTAAAACGGTAAGGGTTTCTTATGTTATTCCTATTGTTTTTAGGTTGGATTGATGGTATATTTACACTTAAATCCATAATGATGAAATGTTAGAGGAATTAAGTGAATATGAGTTTTTGAATCTATTTGAAAAGAAAAATTTTAGACTTCTTATTCAAAATAAAACAACAATTCATTATGGTTTAATACCTAAATATCTAGCTTATAAAAATAGGGATGGAGAATATTCTATTAGATTCTTCTTGTATATCGATGGTAATTCAATAGTTCATCCAAATATTTATCACTATTCTTTTATTTGGATTAAAGATAACCTCAATACTAAGAACTCCAGAGAGGATTTAAACAACGCGATTGAGCTGCTAATCAAACAATATAAAAAAATAGAGTTCCGTTTAATTGATATCAAAGATTTAAGAACGTTTTCAAGATATAATTTTTTTATACAATTAAGATATACATACGTAAAAAGAACTGAAGATATTAATTATTCTTATAACGTTGTCAAACATTATAAAAGAGCAACTTCAATTTATAATTTAAAGTTTAGGGAAGAATTTGATTTTAAACAAATTTTTCAAGAACAATATGATTTCTTAAGTAAAAAAGAAATCAGGATGAAATCTAAGACATTTTTATTTAATTACTTAAAGACTCTTTATGATGAAAAATTAATCTCGTGTTTTTCTGTTAATAATTTAGAAGGGAAAAGGTTAGCTTCTGGTATTGTATTAATAAATAGAGATGTTGACTGTGGATATTTTTTATTTTGCTCAAGTTTAAAAACAGAAAATAAATCTGCGGTTAATGCATTTATGTATATTGAGAGTCAAAAGTGGCTTTTTGAAAATCAAATATCATATTTTGATTATTTAGGAGCTAATTATTCTAACATAGCTGAATTTAAGCAAAATTTTCTACCAGAACTTAAACCCTACTATATTTTAAAATATAATCGAGCTAATGCCAAATTAAATAAATTCAAATTGACATTAAAAAATATAATTAAATCTTGTCTAAATAGCTAATTATGGTGTTAAATTTTATAAAAGATAGTTTCTAATCTTTTTATAATATCAAAAACCTATATTTTTAGTATAACTATTAATTAATATTAGGTGGATTTTTACGACTTGAAATTTTTAAAAATCGATTCTGTTTCTTCACTATTTTTTGCCAAGTTCTAGTTGAAATTAGTGCAATAGATAATATACATTGCTCTACAAATAATGTATCTACAAATAAATATATAATTAGATGAATTATAAAAATTGATAAAATCAATAATCCGTCTATTTTTTTTGTAAAGAATCCTATCAGAAAAAGAGCTTCCAGTAAAAAAATAAATACAGTTCCTAAATTAGTTAATACAGGGTTTGATAAAAAGAAAAAGTACAATGAACTCCAGAAATTGTTTGGATTTGAGTATATAAATGAAGCTTGGCTAGTTTTGATAATTTCTAATCCGAAAGAACTTTGAAAGAATGAGCCGTTTATAATTTTCCAAATAAATGCTGAAGAATAAACCCAGCATATAAAGTACCTCATTAATTCCCATATCAGATTAAAATTTATATTCTCCTTAATTGTAAAACACAAATTAAGTAGTAAAATACAGCTCATGTAATGCGCATGAAATGTTAGAAAAGTATTAAATACTATAAAATAGGTTAAATATAGTATAGCATAAATAATTAAAAATCTATGGTTATTGGGATTTATAATGGGATATATAGTTGATAAAAACAATAAAGTAGAAAATACATGTGAATAATTTTCTCTTGTTAGAACTTCACTAATACTTGATAAGTAATATAAAATATACAAAGGATCTAAGCCTAAACTAAATAAAACTGGATTATTTAATTGATGAGGTAATACATGTGAATAATACTTCCAAATAAGTATAACTAAGAAAAAAATAAAGCTAATCCTAATTATATAAGCTCTGTAAGGTGCTACATTTCTAATTTCTGCGGTTGACATACTCTATGATTTGCTTCCTGTTTTTTACTTTTATCTTGTATTTATCAAAAACAACTACGACTTTAAATATTTTTATATATTTTATTTTTTCTTTAGTCACTTCCTCTAAATAAGAAGAAAGCCATTGCGCATAGTCTGTGTGCTTCTGATACTGATATGGATAAAGAGAGTGCTCTTTTAAAAAAGCAATATTAGAAAAATAAGATTTGAGTCTTGTTTGAAATTTATCATAACCATTATTTTTTTGTATATCTTGTTGATGTTCAATAGAATAATAAAAGAGCATTCTTTTATGATGATTCCAGATTTCAGGAACATTAAATTCTTTATTATTGTATTCTAAAACATAAAATGGAACTTCTTTAGTTGTAGGCAAAGGATAAGAATACATTTTAAAGACAAAAAATGGAACAATTTCTAATCTTAAAGAATTTGCTAAAAGTGTGAAGAACATAAATATCAATATCCCATAATAAAGAACTTTATTCTCTTTTTTTAGTTGGTTAAAAAATGCCATATTGATATAAGATAATATTTTTTCTTTAATGATGATTATATTTAATTTTCTAAATTAAATAAGTATTTAGATTAAAACGAATAATGAAAGTTGTTATATATGATGATTTAGATGAATGGTGTGCAATAACACAAAGTTTAGGCAGACAATCTGTATTAAATAGTTCTAAGTTTATTAAGATTAATTGTGAGACGTTTAATTTAAAGCCTTTTTTAAGTATAATTTTTAATGATAAAGTTCCGATTTTAGGATCCATATTATATCAAAAAGCAAATCAGATTATTCAACCTAATGAGTATTTTTACACTGCAATTTGGTTAAATTCGAAATCTGATTTAATCATACAAGAAGGCATTCTCTATTGGATATCTTTATTAACGCAAAAATTTAACAGAATTGAATTTAATTTACCGCCTAATATTAAAGACATAAGAGCTTTTTATTGGAGTGGGTTTAAAGCGGATGTTTATTATACTTATATTAGTGATTTATCTCAAGATTTAAATTTTAACTCCAAAGTAAATAATATAATAAATAAGAGTAAAAAGTATGACATAAAATTTGAGGCTAATAACTCAATTAGTGAAGAAATACTTCAATATCATTATAAAAGTTTCATTAGTTTAGGCTATTCTAGTATTTACAGCGAGAAAATGGTTGAATTTATTGCGAAGCTTTTTGATGTAAATTTCTGTTATTCTATGAATGCCAAGTATACAGTCAATGATGAATTGATTTGCTCATCAATAATACTTCTGGACGATAGCTCCTTGATAGCTAATAATTTCCTTGTTACTTCTAATAAAACCTCATATCATACTGGTGTACATAGCGCTATTTATGCAGAGAATTATTATTATTTGAAATCTCACGGATATTTATCCTTTGATTTATGTGGTGCAAATACTAAAGGTATAAGTAACTTTAAGAGGCAATTTAAGGGTGAACTAACTCCATTTTATCGAGTAAAATTTAATAGTTGGAGATGGAAGGCAGTATTAACTAAACGTAAATTCGATAGTTTTGTTAAAACGCTTAGAAAGAAGATGAAATGATTAAAAGTATTTTTATAATTTCCAAAGTTCTGTTGGATATACAATTTTAAATGCTTTTATAGTTATTTATACATTACAATATGTAGGTCTTGATGGTAGAGGTAGTTTAAGTTTATTCTTACTAAATACTTCGTTAGTTCAAATATTCACAGCTATTATTGGGACAAGTTCCATAGGGTTTGTTTATAATAAAACTTCTTTGTCTTCTTTAGTCATCTTAACAACATTATGGTGTTTCCTAGTTGCGCCTATTGTAAGTTTCATTATGTTTTGGTTAGGGATCATTCCTCAAGATCAGCTTTATGAAACAATAATAGCCGCAGTACTATTTACTCTAATTCAAAATGTTATGGAGGTTTTTCTGGTGAATAAGTTATACGAAAAATATAATTTCCTCAGAATTAGCCAGCCAATATTACATTTGCTTTTTATCTTTCTTTTTATTAAACTTTTTAATTCATTTAATGAAGTAATTTATATTGATTTATTGTTAGGTGTATTGATAATCATATTATTTCTTTCTGTATGGTGGTTTATAAAGTTATTTAGCTTTAAAAGCATCAGAAATTTTGAAGATACTTTTAATAATTCCTTTAAAATTGGTTCTATAAATCAATTAAATAATCTAGTACTCCTTTTTAATTCAAGGACTAATTATTTTATCATCAATAAGTTTTTAGGTTTATCATTACTAGGAGTTTTTTCTGTCATCACTTTAATAGCAGAATCTATCTGGATTTTCTCAAAAAGTGTAGCTACAATATTTTTTTCAGAAGTCATTAAATATGATAATCATGGTGATATAAAGAAAATTCGCAATAAAATGTTAACTCTTAGTTTTTTAGGCACAATTCTTATAATAATCATTGTTTTTTGCGTTCCAAACTTTTTATATGTGAAAGTTCTAGGAAAGGATTTTATACAAATAAAAATGTTTTTATTATATTTTTTACCTGGGATACTTGCCAAATCATTAAATACGATTTATATGGAATACTTCGGGGTTATAAATAAAAGACATTTAAACACAATATCTTTCTTGATTGGTTTATTAACTATAGCTCTCTTTGGCATAATACTCACTTATAAATTCGGGATAATGGGAGCAGCTATCGCCGGGAGTATTTCGCAAGTATCTTCTTTGCTCTTTTCTTTTTATGCAGATAAAAAAATTATTTAATGATATAAATTTTACCCATCTTGTTTTTGAAGTATTTATCACCTTCAGATTCTCTATGTTTTATATTACTGCTATCTGAAATATCAACTTTATAGAAATAAACTCCATTAGCTAATCTGTTTCCAAAGTCATCTGTACAATCCCAAGTATAGTCAGAAATATTATTACCAATTCTAATACTGCCAAGTTCTTCTTTTGATATTTCTTTGATAACTCTACCACTTACCGTTAATATTTGAATTTTAATATTTTCAGGTATTTTATCTCCAGTAAGTGTAAAGACGAATTTCATTTTATCACTGACTGGGTTAGGATAAGGATAAAAATTAGTAATAGACTGTTTGTTAACAACTTCGAAATCAATTTCAAAATCGTTGTTTAGTTGCTTGTTCCCACTTACATCTTTAGACGTGATTTTTAGAGTATAATTGCCGTCGACAAATTTTTCTGGGAGATAATCAATATTTATCTGATTAGCTCCATTTAAATTCGAGAATGATAATTGAGGTCCACTAAAATATATTCTCTTAAAATTGTTATCATTTATATTTCTAATGGATAATTCTATCAAACTCGTATCTCTCATTAGCAAAAACTTATTATCATCATAACTCATGATTTTGATGTGAGGATTTGGAGAAACTAATTCGCCATTTATTATATGTTTACCATCGAATGTAACATTAACCACCGGAGGAATTTTGTCTTTATTTATAGTGTAATTAGAAGATATAACATTATTAAATATATTTTCTTCCTTTAATCCTATTTGTGAAATAGATACTTTAAGTAAACACTCTCCAGAGAAACCAATTGTAGGAACATGTATAATAATATTATTGGTTTCATTCACATTAAGTAAAAACGGTAATTTAAAGTTTTTTGTAATCGTTCTATTCGAACTAATAAGTTCATATTTAACTTTTAAAGAGTCTGAAATAACTGGTCCGAAATTTTTAAGACCAATATTCCATTTAATGGAGTCACCTTCATCTAAGGATATTTTATATTGTTCATTTTTTAACTCAGGATAGAAAGATATATCTGAAACGGGTTGATAGGTAACTCGTAAAAAGTTTGTTTTAGGAAGTTTTGCTTCTACATTGTTGTTGAACTGGTAATTAAATTTTAGATAGGGGTAATTCTTTGCATTTATTTGAGAAATATCAACTATTTTATTATTAATGCTATTAAATAAGTTTATCTGATTATTTAAAGTATCTACACCTACTACAGTAATATTAAAATTGTCATTAATTGAATTTTCTAAATTAAATTCTAGTTTATTCCAACTCTTAGCAGGTCCTATAATACCAGTTGATAAGCTGCCGTTTTTTCCGGGATATGATATTGGATTGTCTCCAGAAATTAACTGAAGAGCCGGTGGGATAGAAGATGAATAATCTGCTGTAATTTCTTTCACGCTTCCAAGATTACCTTTAGTAACCCAAAAGCCATAAGGTTCACCTTTTTTTATAGTTTCTAATTTTGTTAATCCAAGTTTTCTGAATTCATCTAACACATATTGAGGTAACAGATTAAACGCCGCATTTGATCCATTGAAACCTATAATGTGGTGTCCTTTAGGTATTTGATTTAAGTATCTTACTAATGAATCCAAGTCTGTTGAATTCCTTATATCATATCTATATTGACCAGATGGACCGGCATAGAAACCACTACCAGGAGGATTTATATAATTATAAGGACTTGGATATTGAAATCTCTCAGCATAATTGATAGGATTAAACGCAAGCATAGTTATTCCATTAAACTCAATTGAAGCATATGATATTGCTAAACCATCTATTCTTATTCTTTTTTCAACATTAGTAGGTGCATCATCTCCTCTTGTTTTTATGTTGGTGAGCATGTTAGATGTGTTGAAGCTCATTAAGAATGGTCTTACGGCATTGATGTTGTCAAAAGTAAAATCACCTAATTGTCCTTCATGTCCGATATTATAGCCTTCTCCTTGAAAATCTTGAACATATGTAAAGCTTGAGTATATCCATGCTCCACCTCTTAATGGGTCCAGATTAAGCCTAGTCCTCCAATAATAGATTTTGTTGTTTTCCATATTAATGTTGGGATTCCATGATGCTATTGAACTTGAGCTTATTAATCCAGACTCTTTTCGGAATACTGAGTTAAAATCCGGAGTAGTATCAATTTCAAAAAAATACTCAGCAGAATTAGTAAGTAAATTTTCAGATTGAACTTGAAGTTTTAAGGTCTGATTTTTAACTATACTTTTATTAAATGGTGAAATAATTTTTAAACCATTTCCTGGCAAAAAGAAGTCTTTAATCGCTGTATTATTAAAATAATTGGTTTCTTCGACTAATCTTTGAGGATTAATTTGAATCATTATTCTGTTATTTCCAGAACTTATAATATTTGTATTATTGAAATTAACATTAATAGTGTCTGTATTGAAGATATTGATACTTGTATCAGGTAAATTAACCTCTGAATTATCTGATAGTCTTCTTGATATTTTTAATGTTACTTTATTATTTAGGGCTTTTGCAAGATTTTTTATGATAATTTGAATATTTAAATTAGGATTTGCTGCTGTTTGGCCGGGAGAGATTATTATAGATTCAATATCATAATCAGGTTTGTCAGGAGAATAAAACTTTAAAAAAGGATCTCCTAGAACAATATATTGTCTGGTATGCGCAACATTAAGTCTGTCATTGGGGTTTTGATAAGTCTTGAGCCCTCTAAATAATCCTTTTGAAACTGATTCTCCGTAAGAATTTTTAAACCAATTATTATAGTAATTTAAAGAGGCCCCATTCAAATAAGAAGCAACTCCTTCACTTGTTGTTCCAATCCATAAAACAGCACCAGATCTCTTTTGTAAGATAAATTGTTCACTTAAGGATGATGATTGAGTACTAAATGCAGCACCTGTACTACATCCGTTTACTAAGTAAATTGCTGGTTTGTTTTCATTGTTTAATTTATTTAAATCAGCTAATATAATTTCAGTCGTATTAGAGCTTCCATGCCCTAAATATGAAATAAGGCCGGTGCCTAATTGCGTTTCAGACATTATTTTATCAGTAAGTATGTCCGTCACCGGATTAACAACATTTTTTCTGACCCTAACCAATCCTGCACCAAAAAATTCCCTCCTTGCACTCTCGAATAATAAATTTTGATAATTAAAAAAGGAAGTATTTTCAGAGCTACTATTGCCCCCAGATATATGTAAAAGCTTCTTCCTCCAATTCTCATTAGGTAATTGTTCATAAACTTTAAGTTTATTCAAATAATTTTCAACCTCTTCATTGGTTTTTGCAGGTACTCTTCCTGTTGCCAAACCAGGTTCTAAATTGCTGCCATTTAAGCCCGATGTGAGCATATTATCAGATGCTGGGAATCCTATTGTAGGGACTAAATTATTATTAAAATTACCTTTAGAAATCTCCATTCCTTTACCTAAAAGTAAAAGATATTCTGGTTTTGTATTCCCTCTTGCTATTGCCCATGCACAAAATTTTTTAATGCCAATGGATGATGAAACCCATAGTAAAACTCATTATATAAATCATCCGTATAAGCAATCGTAGTTTCAATATTTCTTGTATCGTTATAAGTTTTGTAATTATTAGCTCCTGTTGTAAGTAGCTTATTTGATATCATCAAAAACGACTTCACATCTGTGGTTAAGAAATTTCTAAATGTTACTGGTGTAAGGTTTGTTGATTTCAAATTATCCAAATCAGCTAAAAAAAAACTTTTTTGTTGACTTGTAGTATTGATAACAAAATCTGCATTTGTAGAATTTTTTACTCCTCTGATCATAAAATCAGTAGTCAAATCCCATAAAACGGGGTTAGCAAGACCAGAATTTCTAAATCTTAAAAAGCTTATAGCCTTACTGTTATTTATGATGAATTTTAAGCTAGTAAGGTTATTGATATTTGTGCCTCTCGCATAAGTTATTTCCGCATAAGAAATAGCCTGAAAATCTGTAAGAGCACCTAAATCATCAATAGACGTAAAGCTTATTTGATTATTATTTGTATTGAGTGTGATTGGCAAAGTTTTTCTAACAGTTTTATATCCTCTAAATAAAGTATCAAACACAGTAACATTATTTAATGAAACTCTTAAATGATGATTAAAGCCATTAGCATTGGTAGAAGAAGCGTTAGACCTACCAGCTACATAAAATGATAATTGCGGTTGAAAACTGCTTGATATAATATCTGGAGTGTTTAGATTCAGATTAGAAGTTTGGCCTTTACCAAAAGTATTACTCATGAAACCTTCTCCTTCAATATATTCAGATAAACTCATGGCAGAAAGGATAAATTCACCAGGATAATAGCTGTCCGTAAGGTTAACTCTACTTTTAGCAATAATCCAGTTTTCTTCAGATAATCCAGTGTTGTTTTGTTGAAATTCTTTTAATCTTAATCCAGTTGTGTTATTGCTGTAGGTTAAAAAGTAGTAATTGTCATTTTCATAGATGCTTACTTCCTCATTTGGTAAATCGGCCTGGTTGTTATATAAAACTTTATCTAGTGATGCATCATTGGGTTTACCATAAAAAACTATTTTATCATTAGCATCAAAGACATTGTCAGCATCACCTGTTACCAAAATTGCAACTTCTTTCCCTTTATTAAAAAGTTGAAATTTTTTGGGGTCAATGTTTTGCGTAACTAAACCAGATTGTATAATTTGGTTTAAGTCTATTCCAAATAGTCCTTCTTCAGAAACTTTAATTTTGACATATTTTTGTGAAGGAATTATCCACTCGTTACCGAACGGTTGTGCCTGCAAGAGATTGCAAAATAATAAACAGCCAAATAATAGAAATACTTTAAGAAACTTAATTTTTAGCATACAATTTTAGAAAGAAGATGTTAAAATCTCTTTTAGTAACTGATTTGAATTCATACCTTTGAGGCCTAATTCAAATATACGTATCAAATTGGAAAATAATAACCTTACCACACAAGAAACCGCAAAAGATTTAGGTTTACGTCCCGAAGAGTTCGAAAAAATAAAAGAAATTTTAGGCAGAACACCAAATTTCACAGAATTATCTATATTCTCTGTCATGTGGAGCGAGCACTGTTCTTACAAAAACTCTATCACTTGGTTAAAAACCTTACCTAAAGATGGGCCTAGAATGCTAGCCAAAGCTGGTGAAGAAAATGCAGGAATGGTAGATCTTGGCGATGGTATAGCTTGTGTATTTAAAATAGAATCTCATAACCACCCTTCAGCTTTAGAGCCTTATCAAGGTGCCGCAACTGGTGTGGGTGGTATTAATCGTGATATTTTTACGATGGGAGCAAGACCTATTGCTCAACTAAATTCATTGAGATTTGGAGATCCCAATCACCCTAAAACACAATGGTTAATTAAAGGCGTTGTAAAAGGTATTGGTGATTATGGAAATGCCTTTGGTATTCCTACTGTAGGTGGTGAAGTGTTTTTTGATGAGTGTTACCATGTTAATCCACTTGTAAATGCCATGTCTGCCGGTATTGTGAAAGTAGGAGAAACAGTTTCTGCAACATCACACGGTGTAGGTAATCCGGTTTACATAGTAGGTTCTGCTACAGGTAAAGACGGTATCAATGGTGCTGCTTTTGCTTCAAAAGATATCACCGAAGATTCTGTTAATGATTTACCAGCAGTTCAGGTTGGTGATCCTTTCCAAGAAAAATTATTGTTAGAAGCTTCATTAGAAGTAATAAAAACTGGTGCCGTTGTAGGTATGCAAGATATGGGTGCGGCAGGTATCATCTGTTCTAACTCAGAAATGTCTGCCAAAGGCGAGCATGGTATGCGTATAGATTTAGATAAAGTACCTACCCGTCAACAAAATATGCTTCCTTTCGAGATTTTATTATCAGAGTCTCAAGAGCGTATGCTTATTGTAGTAGAAAAAGGAAAAGAAGCTTTAGTAGAAGCTGTTTTCGAGAAATGGGATTTAAATTGCGCTATTATAGGTGAGGTTACAGATACCAAACGACTACAATATTTCATGAATGGCGAGTTAGTTGCCGATGTTCCTGCCGATGATTTAGTTCTAGGTGGTGGTGCTCCGGTTTACCAACGCGAATACAAAGAGCCTACTTATTATCAAGAATTCCAGAAATTTAATATCAATGATGTTAAAGAGCCAGAAGACTTAAAAGCTGTAGCTCAGCATTTAACCAATCATCCAAATATCGCATCTAAAAGATGGGTAACTAGTCAGTACGATTCTATGGTTGGTACCGCCAATATGGTTACCAATAAACCAAGCGATGCAGCAGTAGTTTCCGTTAAAGATACTGATAAAGCTATCGTACTTACGGTAGACTGTAATTCAAGATATGTAAATGCAGACCCTCAAAAAGGTTGTGCTATAGCTGTAGCAGAAGCTGCAAGAAATATTACTTGTGCTGGAGGAGAGCCTGTAGCTATCACCAACTGTCTTAACTTTGGTAATCCTTATGTGCCAGAAGTTTACTGGCAATTTGTAGGAGCTATCAAAGGTATGGGCGAAGCTTGTACCAAATTTGAAACTCCGGTAACAGGTGGTAATGTTTCTTTCTATAATCAATCATCAGATGAAGGTCCGGTTTTCCCAACACCAACTATTGGTATGTTAGGTGTTATGGATGATATCAATAACATGATGACACTAGACTTCAAACAAGAAGGAGATTTAATCTATCTAGTTGGCGAGTCTGTAAACGATATCGCATCTTCACAATATTTGGCATCTTATCATAAGATTTCGGCGTCTCCTGCGCCTTATTTTGATTTAGATAAAGAGTACGATACACACCAAGTAATCAAACAATTAATCAGCAATAAGCTTGTCCAATCTGCTCATGATGTTGCTGATGGAGGTTTGTATATTGCCTTATTAGAGGCTTCTATGCCAAACAAATTGGGTTTCAATATCAATTCAGATTCAGAAATCAGAAAAGATGCTTTCTTATTTGGTGAAGCGCAAGGACGTATTGTAGTTAGCGTTAAACCAGAAGAGCAAGAAGCTTTTGTAGAGTTTATGGCAACTACAGAAATAGAATTTAGCTTGTTAGGTCATGTAACCACAGGTTCATTATTGGTAGATGATGAAAATTTCGGTTCTGTTCAAGATGCTAAATCAACTTACGATAATGTATTACACCATATTTTAGGAGAATAAATTTATTATCCTATCAGAATAAATGCTCTTTTAACGTTAAAGTTGAAAGAGCATTTTTTGTTTAAGCTTTGATGCTTTTGTAGCCAATCAAAAACCTAAATTTGTTATATGTCGGTATTTCATTTTAAAGAGTTTATTGTCAATCAGGAAAATTGCCCTATGAAAATTAATACCGATGGAGTATTATTGGGCGCCTTATGCGATGTTCAAAAGGCAAAAAGTATTTGCGATATCGGAACCGGTACAGGAGTGATAGCTTTAATGTTGGCGCAAAGAAATCATCAAAGTAAAATAGATGCTTTAGATATAGATTATCGAGCTGTTGATACCGCAAGTTTAAATTTTCAGAACTCTTTATTTCACGAGCGTTTGGCAGCACATCATCATAGCTTTATTGAGTTTTTCGAGATGCATCCAACAAAAAAGTACGATTTAATTATTTCTAACCCACCTTTTTTTCTCAATGCTTTAAAATCTCCACATCATCAAACAAACTTAGCCAAACATACAGATGAGGCTTTTTTATTGATTTGCTAAGAATAGCATCAACCCATTTACATGAACATGGTAGCTTAGAAATTATTGTTCCTTTAGAAATTTCACTTTTATTACAACATTTAGCAAATGATTATTATTTACATCTCGAAAGAAAAATAGTTGTTAAATCTTTTCAGGATAAAGAAGGTTTCAGGCATATCTTAAAGTTTCAAAAAAATCCTTCATTAGAAGAGCAAATAGAGGTTTTTACAATTTACGAAAGAGAGGGCGAGCATTCTTTGCAATACAAAAGCGCACTTAAAAACTTCTTTACTATTTTTTAGCATATTATATGGTTAAAATTGGATTGTTATCAGATACACACAGTTATTTAGACGATGCTGTTTTTAAATATTTCGATACCTGCGATGAGATTTGGCATGCCGGAGATTTTGGTACTTTAGCACTAGCTGATGAATTAGCTGCTTTTAAACCTCTAAGAGGCGTTTATGGAAATATAGATGATCATGCTTTAAGAGCAGTTTATCCAGAGCATTTGAAATTTACTTGCGAAAAAGTTAATGTTTGGATGACACATATAGGAGGTTATCCAGATAGGTATAGCCCATCTGTGAAAAAAGAAATTTACACTAAGCCGCCAAAGTTGTTTATTTCTGGTCATTCACATATCTTAAAAGTAATGTTTGATAAAAAAATACAATGCTTGCATATAAATCCGGGTGCTGCCGGAAAAATAGGATGGCATAAGCAGAGAACTTTAATTAGATTTTGCATTTCCGAAGAAAAAATTCATACTTTAGAAGTCGTCGAATTAGGCGCAAGATAATGTAAATTATACACTAAGGTATTTATGATAGGAGTTACAACACTAGGCCAATTTATAATAGAGAAACAAGCAGATTTTCCTTATGCGAAAGGAGAACTTTCTCGTCTTTTGAGAGATATTGGTATTGCAGCAAAAATTGTTAACCGAGAAATTAATAAAGCTGGTTTAGCAGATATATTAGGAGAATCGGGTATCGTAAATGTACAAGGCGAAACACAAAAAAAATTGGATGTTTATGCTAATGAACAATTTATTTCTGCTTTGAGTAGTGGGGGCGAGTGTTGTTTGGTAGCTTCAGAAGAAAACGAAGAGGTTGTATTATTAAATAAAGAAGTGTCTAAAAATGCTAAGTATGTAGTTGCTATAGATCCTTTAGACGGCTCATCTAATATTGACGTAAATGTTGCTGTAGGTACCACATTTTCTATTTATAGAAGAAAAAGTAAAGAAGGTCCTGGTGTTTTAGAAGATATTCTGCAGAAAGGAACAGAACAAGTTGCGGCAGGTTATATCATTTATGGTTCTTCTACCATGTTGGTTTATACTACTGGTAAAGGCGTAAACGGTTTTACCTTAGATCCTTCTATCGGAGAGTTTTGTTTATCACACCCAGAAATGAGAATCCCGGAAAGGGGCTCTATTTATAGTATTAATGAGGGTAATTATGTTCATTTTCCAGAAGGTGTAAAGAAATATATTAAGTATTGCCAAGTTGAAGATGCAGCTACTTCAAGGCCATATACATCAAGATATATAGGTTCTATGGTGGCCGATTTGCATCGTAATTTAATTAAGGGAGGAATTTATATTTACCCTTCTACAGCAAGTGCACCTAATGGTAAATTAAGGTTGGTTTATGAATGTAATCCTTTAGCTTTTATTATAGAACAAGCAGGAGGGAGGGCTACCAATGGTTACGAAAGAATTTTAGATATGGAAGTGACAGAGATTCACCAAAGGGCAGCTATTTTTATTGGGTCTACCACAATGGTTTTAGAGGCCGAAGAAATGATGCGTGAATACTCGCCAATAGCAATAGCTTAAAAAATATCAATAAGACTGTTATAAAATGGTCTTATTGATTTTATTTTCCATTTCAAAAACAGTGTCTATTTTTAATTCCTTTCCTTTTGCTGCTAAAACAGCTAATTGGTCGCACCGTTCATTTTCTGGATGTCCGGCATGTCCTTTTACCCAAACAAATTTTACTTGATGAAGCTTGTAGGCGTTTAAAAATCTCAGCCATAAATCTTTGTTTTTTTTACCAGCAAAGCCCTTTTTTAGCCAGCCAAATACCCATTTTTTTTCTACAGCATCAATTACGTATTTAGAGTCTGAAAAAATAGTCACTTGTTGGTTTAAGCTTTTTAAAGCTTCTAAGCCAGCGCAAACAGCTAATAGCTCCATTCTATTGTTGGTAGTGAGTCTAAAGCCATCTGCAAGTTCTTTATAATGATTACCAGAACGCAGAATCACACCATACCCACCTGGTCCGGGGTTACCACTAGAAGCACCATCAGTAAAAATTTCAATCATCCAACGAAGATAAAGAAAAGACTAAATACCTAAAGGAAATAAAATAATCAGGCTAACAATCAATAATTTAGTTTTATTATAAAAAAATGTTTCAGCAAAATTTGGCATATATCATAAAAGATTCTACTTTTGCAACACGAAACGGCGGTCGTAGCTCAGTTGGTTAGAGCATTGGTTTGTGGTGCCGAGGGTCGTGGGTTCGAGCCCCATCGTCCGCCCTTATTTGAAAGGTTGTCTTGAAAAAGACAACCTTTTTTTGTTTAGGATATTGAGGTAAATCAAAATGTATTTAACGTAAAAAAGCCCTCGCTAATAGCAAGGGCTTTTTCTTAAAATCTTAAAAAGATTTTTGCTTACATAGCAGCAGCAGTATCAACAGCAGCAGTATCAACAGCAGCAGTATCAACAGCAGCAGTATCAACAACTACAGAATCAGTAACAACTGAATCAGTTGCTTCTTCAGCTGGTTTGTTAGAGTTACAAGCAACTACTGATAAAGAGATAGCTAAAGCAAAAAATCCGAATTTTAATAAATTTTTCATGTTAATTTCTTTTTTAATTTTTGATAATTTAATCGTTAATACTGCAAAGGTAAAAAGGTAACCCGATTTTTAAATATTTTTTTAATAAAAAAAGAAAAAACCTGCTAACTGCTAATAAATCAGGGTTTTTATTGCGAAAATAATTTTTAGAAATATTTTAAAATGCTTTAAGTCTAATTGTTTATACAGATATTTTGTATAAGTCATGAAATAATCTTTAGATTTTTAGAGATTTTCTTACCATGAGTTATACTCTTAAAATTATTGTTGCATAGTTCTTCATATTTTAATTGGCTTAAAGTTTTTTTTTACCAACTTTGGGTTACAATTCCGTTTAAATCGTATTAACATTGAATAAAAAGATAAATCATTCGAAGCCAACAGATAGTGAGATTATTTTAGGTATTCTGAATAATTCATCTTCCATTTTAAAGCATTTGTATCTAGCTTATTTTCCTATGATACTACAACTTGTTATTAATAACAACGGTAATGAGGATGATGCTAAAGATATTTACCAAGAAGCAATTATTGTATTGCATGGTAAAATTAAAAGTGGAGATTTTGAATTAAGCAGTAAACTAAAAACCTTTATTTATTCTGTTTGCAGAAGATTATGGTTAAAGAAGCTTCATCAGAAAAGTAGATTTAGCGGCGATATTAAAGATTATGAAGATCATATTCCGGTAGAGCAAGAAATAGAACATCATCAAGAGAAGGATAGACAATTTACGATGATGCACTCTGCGCTAAAGGATTTAGGTGAGCCGTGTAAAACTATTATTGAAGATTTTTATATACATAACCGTTCTATGCAAGAAATCTGCGAAAAATTTGGTTATACCAACGCAGATAATGCTAAAACGCAAAAGTATAAGTGTTTACAGCGATTGAAAAAATTATTTTTTAATCAAAAAAATGAAAAATGAGTAGTGAGTTAGTATTGATTAAAAGAATTGAAGCCTATCTGTATCAGGAAATGTCTGATGAAGAGATGATGCAATTTGAACAAGAGAGAGCAGAAAATCCGGCTTTAGATGCTAAAGTAATAGCACATATAGATTTTTTGAAATCATTAAAAAACTATGGTGAAGTTCAAGATTTGAAAGCATCTATGGAAGATTTTCATCAAGAATTAAATGTAATTGCTTTAAAAGAAGAACTAGAAGAAAAGGAACCCGCTGTTGTATTATTCTTTAGAAAATATAAGAGAAATCTGGCTGTTGCTGCATCAGTAGCTATTTTAGCTACTTTAATTACGCTAATTTCTACAGGGCAGTTTAGAAAAGCTACCAACTCTTCTACCTACAATGCCTTAAAAAGAGATATGGAATCTATCAAAAAGTCTCAAAATGCTTTAATCAGAGATATCAATTCTAAATCTCCGAATAAAGAAATAGCACCTAGTCAGTTTGGAGGTACAGGTTTCGCATTATCATCAAATGGTTATTTGGTTACCAATTATCATGTTGTACAAGGTGCAGATTCTGTTTATATCCAAAACAACAAAGGCGAATCTTTTAAAGTGCAAACCATTTATATAGACCCATCTTATGATATTGCTATTTTGCAAATTGTAGACCCTTTGTTTGAGTCTTTATCTCCATTACCATACACCTTTAAAAAGTCATCTTCAGATTTAGGTGAAGATGTTTATACTATTGGATATCCTAGAGACGAAGTCGTTTATGGTAAGGGCTATTTAAGCGCACAAACTGGTTTTGGTGGAGATTCTATCGCTTACCAAGTTTCTATACCCGTTAACCCAGGAAACTCTGGTGGTCCTTTAATGGATAATAGAGGAAACGTAATTGGTGTTATAAGTGGTAAACAAACTCAGGTTGATGGTGCTGCTTTTGCCATAAAATCAGATTATTTATTAAAAGCTATAGACAATATTCCTCAAGATTCTTTAAAGAAGAAACTTAAAATCAATCATAAAAACAGTTTAGCATCATTTAATAGAACTCAACAAATTAAAAAGATGCAGGATTATATTTTTATGGTGAAAGTATATAATTAAGATTAACCTTTAAACAAATTAAAAAGCTTCGATCTTTGTCGAAGCTTTTTTTGTTTTATCTATCCAACTCAAGCTAGGGTTATCTATCTACTTCTCCAAGAACAATATCTATTGAGCCAATAATGGCAACTAAATCTGCTATTAAAACACCTTTAGAAATCTCTGATATAACTGATAGGTTATTAAAACTTGGTCCTCTTGATTTTACCCTGAAAGGTTTATCGGATTTGCCATCGGCAATAAAATAAAAACCAATTTCTCCTTTAGGATTTTCTGCTCTGCAATAAAAATCTTGTTGCTTTGGCACTACTTTTTTAGGTACTAAAGCTCTGGGGTCAAAGTCTGGTGTTCGTTTATGTTCATGCTGTAGTTTTACTGCGCATTGCTCAATAATTTTTAAAGACTCGGCAATTTCATCAATTCTAACTTTGTAGCGGTTCCAGCAATCTCCAACAGTACCAATTTCTCCTTTAGCATAAGGGATTTCAAAATCTAGTTCTGGGTAAACAGAGTATTCATCCTCACGTCTCAAATCGTATTTTAAGCCAGAGCCACGTAGCATAGGACCAGAGCATCCATAATTAATGGCAACATCTAAAGGTAAAACACCTACGTTTGCTGTTCTAGAAATAAAGATTTGATTTTCTGTAAGCAGCTCATTCAGCTCTTTCATTTTAGGTTTGAAGTATTTTACAAATTCTACGCAACGTTCTTCAAAGCCTACAGGAACATCGTAAAATAAACCTCCAACCCAAATATAGTTATACAGCATTCTGGCGCCAGAAGTCCACTCTAACATATTCATGATATGTTCACGATCTCTAAAACACCATAAAAACGGAGTGAAAGCACCAATATCAATACCATAAGTACCAATTGCAATGAGGTGTGATGCAATGCGGTTAAGCTCGCAAACCAACACTCTAATGTATTCCACTCTTTTTGGTATTTTATCTTCAATACCCAGCATCTTCTCAACACCCATTACAAAAGCATGATTGTTATTCATAGAGGCCATATAATCCATCCTATCTGTAAAAGGAATAATCTGACCGTAATTGAGTGCTTCAGCATGTTTTTCAAAACACCTGTGTAGATATCCTAAATGGGGGATTACTTCTTTTACAATTTCCCCATCCGTAATTAATTCTAAACGTAAAACACCATGCGTACTAGGGTGCTGTGGACCTAAATTAAGTACCATTTCTTCTGATGAAACGCTATTAATTTTATGCTGATACCTTTCTAATGCTTCTGTATACTTCAATTTAAAGGTCTATTTTAATGTTGTGATATTGCTCTGCTGTTTTATAATCTTTCCTTAAAGGATAGCCTTCCCAATCATCTGGTAATAAAATTCTTCTTAAATCTGGATGACCTTCAAAATAAATACCCAAAAGATCAAAAGCTTCTCTTTCATGCCAATCGGCTGTTTTCCAAACGCTGGTAACAGATTTAAATACAGGTAAGTTTTGCTCATCTCTATCATTCTCTTGATAGACTTTTAAAACCAGTTGATGCTTTTTAAGGATAGATGTAAGGTGATAAACCACACCAAATTTTTGTGCTTCTACACCATAATCAATACCGCTAAGGCTTGATAAAAAATCAAACCAGGTTTTTTCATTATCTCTTAATGCCAAACAAACCTCAACGATATGGTCTTTTTTGATTACTAAAGCAGGTTGCAGGCCTTGTGTTTCCTCTGCCTCAATACTATCAGTGCCAAATTTTTGTATTAGGAGTTCTTTTATCTCTACAAATGTCATGGAGCAAGCCTTTCTATAGTCCAAGATTCATCTTTTTGTCTTTTATAGGTAATTCTATCGTGTAAACGGTTAGATCTTCCTTGCCAAAATTCTATCAAATTAGGGATAAGCCTGTAACCTCCCCAAAAGTCTGGTTTCGGTACAACTTCTTTATCTTTATACTGTTCTTCTAGTTTTTTCAAGTTTAGTTCTAAAAACTCCCTATTTGGGATTACACTGCTTTGTGGAGATGCCCAGGCGCCAAGCTGACTTCCTTTTGGCCTAGAGTGATAGTAAGATGTTGATTCGTGTATACTTATCTTCTCTATCACACCTTCAATGCGAATTTGTCTTTCTAAATCTCCCCAAAAAAATACCAGTGCTGCGAAAGGATTTTCTGTTAATTGTTGCCCTTTATTGCTGCTATAATTGGTGAAAAAAGTGAAGCCATCTTCATCGTAATCTTTTAAAAGAACAATTCTTGCCGATGGTATACCTTCTCTAGATGCAGTAGCCAAGGTCATGGCATTAGGTTCTAGAATTTCTGCTTTTAAAGCATCTTTAAACCATTTTTCAAACTGTTTTAAAGGCGTTTTTTCTATATCTTCTTCCAGAAGAAAAGCAGAACGATAATCTTGTCTTAAATCTTTTAAATTTAATTTTTGCTCACTCATTTTATACAAACTTACGAATTGCAAATTGGGATAAAAATAATTTAAAATAAATGACATGAATCAGTATTTATTACGATTTTTAAAATCTAAATCCATACATCTTCGTTTATATCAATATGCTGAGTAAAGTTTTACCTAAAGTTGGAGATTTATTAATATCAGAGCCTTTTATGCTTGATGAAAATTTCAAGCGTTCTGTAGTTTTATTAACCGAACGAGGTGATGAAGGCGATGTTGGCTATGTACTAAATCATAAAAGTAATTTATTACTGAAAGATGTTGTTGCAGATTGTTGGGATGCTAATTTTTTGATTCATATTGGCGGGCCTGTAGCTAATGGTACCTTAAATTTTATACATTGTTGTCCGGATAAAATTCCAGGTGGTACACCTATAGGGAAAGATTTATTTTGGGGTGGCGATTTTGAAACGCTAAAGCTCCAAATTAACAGTTACAACATTACAGAGTCTGAGATTAAGTTCTTTATAGGCTATTCTGGTTGGGATAAAGGACAATTAGTAGCCGAGATAAATGAAAATAGCTGGATAGTATCTGATCAATACAACCCAGCTATGATTTTTGAATATTCTGATAAAAATATCTGGAAAGAAGCCATCTTAAATTTGGGCGTTAAATATGCCCATGTAGCTAATTTTCCTGAAAACCCAGAATGGAATTAAAACGCAGAAGGGTATCCTTCTGATTTTAAAAGCTCTGCCGATTCTTCAATTTTTGCTTTTAAATCGTTTTTAAATTTTGCTACTTGTTGTGCTAAATGATCATCAGCGGTAGCTAAAATTTGTGCGGCCAATATACCTGCATTTTTAGCGGCATTAAGCGCTACTGTAGCTACAGGAATACCATTTGGCATTTGTAAGATAGATAAAACAGAATCCCAGCCATCAATAGAATTGCTTGATTTTACCGGAACACCAATAACAGGAAGTGTAGTAATAGAAGCTACCATGCCAGGTAAATGAGCTGCGCCACCTGCACCAGCTATGATAACTTTTAAGCCTCTCTCTGCTGCTTTATTAGCATATTCAAACATTCTTTCTGGGGTACGGTGTGCAGATACAACGGTTAATTCGTATGCTACACCTAATTCTTTTAAAACATTTGCAGCCTCTTCCATAATAGGAAGATCAGACCGGCTACCCATGATGATACCAACTTTTGGCTTATACATTATGATTTAACTTTTAGTTTTTCTTTAACAAATTGTGCTTTTTCTATAGCAGCGTTTCTATCTTGATCTACAATGGTAACATGGCCCATTTTACGGAAAGGTTTAGTGAAAACTTTACCATATAAATGCACATAAACCCCTTCTTTTTGTAGCACCTCTTTTAAACCTTCATATTCTGCCGGGCCTTCATAACCAGCTTCACCTAAAAGATTAATCATCACAGCATTGGCGATACTTGCAGTACTACCTAAAGGTAAATTTAGTATAGCCCTTAAATGTTGCTGAAATTGAGAGGTTACGTTTCCTTCTATGGTATGGTGACCACTGTTATGCGGGCGAGGAGCTAACTCGTTTACTAAAATTTCGCCATTTTTGGTTACAAACATTTCTACTGCTAATAAGCCTACAATGTTTAGGCAATCAGCAATGTCTCTGGCAATTTTATCGGCTTTCTGCTGGATTTCAAAGTTGTAGGTTGATGGGCTGATTAGAAACTCTACCAAATTAGCTTCTTTGTTAAAATCCATTTCTACTAAAGGGAAAGTTTTTGTTTGGCCGTTTTCATTTCTAGCAATAATAACAGCTATTTCCTTTTCAAAATCAATCCATTTCTCAACAATAGAAGCTTGCTCAAAAGCTTTATTTAAATCAGATTCATCAACAATTTTAACCACACCTTTGCCATCATAACCATCTTTTCTTAGCTTTTGGATATAAGGAAAAGGTATTTTATCAGTTAGCAACTGCTCTTTGTTAGCAATAAGTTGAAACTCTGATGTTGGAATATCATTTTCTTTAAAGAATTGCTTTTGAAGACCTTTATCTTGTATCAACCTGATGATTCTGGGCTGAGGAAAAACTGTAACGCCTTCTTTTTCTAAATCTTCTAAAGCCTCGATATTTACTTTTTCTATCTCTATTGTCAGTAAATCAAGGTTTTTACCGAAGTTATATACAGTTTCATAGTCGCTGATAGAGCCAACTTCAAAATAGTCGCATATATTTTTACAAGGGGCGTTTGCATCAGGATCTAAAATACTAATAGAAAGATTAAAATTAATGGCTTCCTGAATGAGCATTCGGCCTAACTGACCGCCACCTAAAATACCCAAACGGGTTTGTGTAATATTTGATTTCATTTATATATTCAAAAGCCTTGTTTTAACAAAACTTAAATTGTACTTAAAGATTGTGTGCTTATTTTCTTTTGTAACTCTAAAATACCACCTATTAAAGCTTCTGGCCTTGGTGGGCAGCCTTGTACATAAATATCTACCGGAATAATTCTATCAACACCTTTTACTACGTGGTAGCCGTGTTCCCAATAAGGGCCGCCACAATTAGAACAAGAACCCATAGAAATTACATATTTAGGTTCTGGCATTTGTTCGTAAAGGCGTTTTATTCTTTCGGCCATTTTAAACGTTACTGTACCAGCAATAATAATCACATCTGCTTGGCGTGGGCTAGGTCTAGGGAAAACCCCAAATCTATCTAAATCGTAATTAGAAGCCATAGAACCCATCATTTCTATAGCGCAACATGCAATACCAAAACTTAAAGGCCATAAAGATGACAACCTTGCCCAATTTAGCAAATCATCTAATTTGGTAACTACAACACCACCATTTTCTAATTGCTGTTCTAAGCTCATGATTTTTTAAATCTTGGGACAAATTTTGGTTTTATATTTTCTGTTTCGATGTTGTTTTCCTTTACAACAGAGCTATTTTCTTGCTGTTTATTTTTTAAGCCGGGTTGATATTTTGCCTCATTAATAGCTTGATAGGCGCTTAATGGAATTTTAGTATCAACCGTTGGTAGTTTTAAAACAGGTTTTATCCAATCTAAATCTTTTTTTCTCCAAACATAAACCAAGCCTAATAATAAGATACTGATGAAAATCAACATTTCAGTGAAACTTAACCATCCCCAACGTTGGTCTTGTGCAATAAGCGTAGCATCACTAAAAACTATAGCCCAAGGGAAAATAAACACCATTTCTACATCAAATAATAGGAAAATAAGGGCTATAACGTAAAAGCGGCTGTTAAATTGAATCCATGAACTACCTATAACTTCCTCGCCACACTCGTAAGAGCTGTTTTTTTCTGGATTTGGCTTGTTTGGAGCAATAATTTTACTGGTGATAAAAGCCAGCATCACGAATACAATTCCCATAATTAGGAAAATGAGAACTTTACCGAATGCCGAAATTTGGGAGTATTCTTCCATGATTCGATACAAAAATAAGATTATTAAGCCAAATGCTGCAAACTTAAGCAGGATATTCTTTGGTGATGCTTCATAAAAATCTCATTTTTGCTGCATGCTAGAAACTAAATACGATGCCATTATTATTGGAGGTGGGGCTTGTGGTCTCATGTGTGCAGTACAAGCCGGATATTTAGGTAAGAAAACTTTAATCTTAGAAAAAAATGCTCAAGTAGGGGCTAAAATATTAATTTCTGGTGGTGGTAGGTGTAATTATACCAATTATTATACAACGGCACAGAACTTTATTTCAGAGAATGAGCACTTCTGTAAGTCTGCGTTATCACAATGGACGGTTGATGATACCATTAGTTTTTTTGAAACTTACGGCATCACGGGGCAAGAAAAAACATTAGGACAACTTTTTCCTACCAGTAATAAAGCGAAAGATATTGTTGAGGTTTTTAAACAAATTTGTGATGATTTTGGACAAGATATTTACTTAAATAGCCATGTTTTAGCTGTTGAAAAGCTAGACGAGCTTTTTAAAATCACTTTTGAAAGAAACGGAAAAACAGAAACTTTATATAGCTTCAAAGTGGTGATGGCTAGCGGTGGTTTGCCTATTGCTAAAATGGGTGCTACAGATTTTTCTTTGAAAATTGCCAAACAATTTGGATTACAAGTAGTGCAAACAGCGCCAGCTTTGGTTCCTTTAACCATTACAGGTAAAGATGCAGATTGGTTCGCCCATTTATCTGGCAATAGTATGCCTGCCGTTGTGAGTAATGATGAGATAAGCTTTGAGGAGAATATTTTATTTACTCATTGGGGTTTAAGTGGTCCAGCTATTTTGCAAATTTCTTCTTACTGGCGTCCGGGTCAAAGTATTGTTATTGATTTATTACCCCACCAAAACATACAAGAGCTAATAGAGCAGGAGCGAAGTGCTAATGGTAAAAAGCTGCTGGCTAATTATTTAGCCTTGTTTTATACCCGTAAATTTATTGATGCTTTAAGTGATATTTTACCTACTCATAAGAATCTAGCCTCTTTAACAAAAGATGATTTTACCGCTATAAACGAGTTTATCCATCATTTTAAAGTTAAACCAGCAGGAGATAAAGGTTACGATAAAGCCGAGGTCATGCGTGGAGGTGTAGACACAAACGAATTATCATCTAAAACATTGGAAGCTAAAAAAGTACCCGGCTTGTACTTTGGTGGCGAGTGTGTGGATGTTACCGGATGGTTAGGCGGCTATAATTTCCAGTGGGCTTGGGCTAGTGGTTTTGTAATTGCGAATAGTGTTTAGTTGGTTAGGTTGTTAGTTGATTAGATGGTTAGTTGGTTAGGTTGTTAGTTAGTTAGTTAGTTAGTTAGTTAGTTAGTTAGTTAGGTTGTTGGTGTTAGTTGGTTAGATGGTTAGGTTGTTAGTTATTAGTTAGATAGCTATTGGGAGTTAGATTTTAGTTGGTTAGTTTTCTGGAATTGTCTTGATTTAATTGTTTATATTTTGAAAATTATTAACCAAAGAAGCTCTAGTATATACTAAAAACATATACTTTTGTAGTATGAAAGTGTTATCATTAAAATTAGATGATGAAATCTTCAATGAGGCTGAGGAGATTACTCATGAGCTACATATAGCTAGAAATCGTTATATCAACGAGGCTGTTAGAATTTATAATCTTGTTCAAAAAAAGAGATTATTGAAGAAGCAACTTGCTAAAGAATCTGCATTAACAAGTAAAGAATCTATGGATGTTCTTCATGAATTTGAACGCTTGCTAGATGAAAATTAAACAATTCGACATTTGGCTAGCAGACCTTAATCCGAGTAGGGGCACAGAGCCGGGCAAAATAAGACCGGTAGTGGTTATTCAAACTGATTTATTGAATGATATTCATCCATCTACCATTATTTGTCCTATCACTACCAATGTACAGCAAGATATACAAATATTAAGGGTTCATTTGAATGAAAATCAACTGGATAAATTAAGTGATATCTTGGTAGACCAAATCCGGGCGATTGACAACAAAAGGCTTATGAGCAAACTTGGGGAATTAACTCAAAACCAAAAAGAAAAACTAAAAGCTAACCTAAGAATTGTGCTTGATATTTAGCTAGCATCTTCGTACCATCTTCGCTACTTGTTCGCAAAAATGGGGTGTTTTGCGAAGGTGTTACGAACAAGGTGCGAACAAATAGCGAAGAATATATTCTCTGGTAATCCCTAAAGAAGAGATAAAAAAAAGACAGCGTAGATCCTACGCTGCCAAATAGTGCTATTTCTTTATAAAACTTCGTGATTTTAGTTTTACACCGTCACCAATTCTTTCCCCTTATTTACATCCTCTAAACTGATTGTATCAATAAGTTCATTTTCTAAAACTTTTACCCAAGTTTTTAGATATAAAATGACATCTGCTTTTTGATTATGCTTCAGGTACTTATGACTTGCAGGTAGCTGACGTAGTACTTGCGGGTCTGATAATTTTTCTAAATGTGCTAAATCTGCTCTGGTGAAACCGAAGGCAACCATTTCATCAATAATATGGTCTATAGGTAAGCCGCTGGTAGGGCAGTAGTCTATCAGTTGTTCGTTCCAGTCGCCATGCCTGCTACGCATTGCAGATTTATGAATTTCAGCTTTGTCTCTATTGGTAATTACTTGAGCCAAATTGCCACAGTTGCAGCTCCCCATGTGTCCCCACTGGTATGCAGCGCCTTTTTCTAGGTTTTCAACCGTTTTCAGCAGCGCTTGAATTACAGAAATTGATGCCTTTGCCATTTTTTATGTTTTTTTCTTCTAAAATATGTCTTGAAAATACTAAATACTGAACATTTACACTTGCTTTTTGTTCTTTAAAAATACAAATTATCACGATTTTAAACTTAACCTTGCCAAATACTGGTCGCTACCATCGTCAAATAGAACTTCCATTTGGAAACCGCATTTGGTAGCAATTTCTTTCATGATATCTCGGGCAACGTAAATCCAGGTGAACCAATCTCCTTTTTTGCCTTTATATTCGTATTGATAATCTATCTCACCATAATAACCATCGTCTTCGTACTTTTTATTTTCGTACAGATATAAAACATCCGAGGAATCGAATAAAATTTGTCCCTCTGGTTTTAGTAGTTTTTTAGCATGATGTAAAAAGCGCTCAATCTCGTCTAGATACTGGCAAAAACCAATACCATTCATCATTAACAATAAGGTGTCGTACTGCTCATCCTGATAATCAAAAATATTGGTATTGATGATTTTTTGAACACCTCTTTTTTGCATTACCTCTGCTGCGCCGGGCGATATTTCTAAAGCTGTAACATCAAAACCTCGTTTTTGTAAAATAAGCGTTATAGCGCCAGCACCTGCGCCAATATCTAGCACTTTGCCTTTACATTGCCTAAGGGCGAAAGCTTCCAAATCGGTAATTTCATAGTCTTTACGGAAGAAAACTTCGGCAGGCATTTCTTCTGCCTCGGCGTAATTGTTATGTAGCCAAATGGTAGAAGTTTTTCCTTTATCGAGGTAATCTTTCAAAAAATCGCCATAAACATCATTCATAAACACAAAGGTAAAATCTATTCCTCATCTTCGATATTAAATTGCTTAATTTGAGCTATGAACCCCGAGATACTGTTAGATTTAGTTAAAGTGCGTATGCCTTTTGGTAAATATAAAGACCGCATTTTGTGCGATTTACCAGTAAGTTATTTAGAGTGGATGTATACCAAAGGTTGGCCAGCTGGTAAATTGGGACAGCAGCTAGCAACCATTTACGAGATTAAAATTAACGGCTTAGAGTATTTATTAAAGCCTTTGAGGAATAAATGATTTATTTTTCGCTTAGATAATCTATATCGCGTTCCTCTAAAAACCGTCCTTTTGCAATGATGTCATCATCATCCCAAATTTTAGAGAAAAAAGCTTTTTCTGATTGTATCCTCTTTAAAAGCGCATGGATAAAAGATAAATCGAACTCTTGTTTATTGAGTTTTATCAGGTATTCCTGTTCTGTGATTTCTAAAACGGAGTTTTGCATAGCTATTCATCTTAATTTCTCCTAAAATAAAAAAGGCCGAATAACTTATCGTTAACCGGCCTTTAAGCTTTTGTTAAGTTTTAGCTTATTTAAACCACTCCATAACCTCTTCTTTTTGAGGCATGGTTAAATCTAATTTTAACTTTTTGCGCATCCCACCTAAATCGTTAAATACTTTATTAGGGTTTGCAGCTTTTAAATCTTCTATGGTATTGATACCCATTTTACGGATAACTTGTACCCATGCAGCCGGAATACCTGCTGTTACAAAATCCTCATCGGTGGTTACTTTGGCTTTTTTCTCTGGGCGCATTTGCGGGAAGAATAGTACTTCTTGGATAGATGATTGGTTAGTCATCAACATCACCAAACGGTCTATACCAATACCCAAACCTGCGGTTGGTGGCATGCCATATTCTAAAGCTCTAATGAAGTCATCATCCATAGCCATAGCTTCATCATCACCACGAGCTGCTAAAGTTAATTGATCTTCAAAACGCTCTTTTTGATCAATGGCATCGTTTAACTCAGAATAAGCGTTAGCAATTTCTTTACCTTGCACAAATAGCTCAAAACGCTCTACCAAACCTTCTGTGGTGCGGTGTTTTTTAGCTAGAGGAGTCATTTCTATAGGGTAATCGGTAATGAAAGTAGGTTGAATTAAGTTGTGTTCTACTTTTTCACCAAAAATAGCATCAACCAATTTACCTTTACCCATACTAGCATCAACCTCAATATTTAAGCTTTTACAAGTATCTATCAATTGCTGCTCGTTCATCTGAGAAACATCTATACCTGTATATTTCTTAATAGAATCATACATAGATAGTTTCTCGTAAGGGCCCGCAAAGTCAATTTCATCGTTCCCAACTTTTATAGTTGTTTTGCCATGTATGGCTGTGGTAACTTTTTCTAAACATTCTTCTACCATGCTCATCATCCAGATATAGTCTTTATATGCTACATAAATTTCCATGGATGTAAACTCTGGGTTATGGGTACGGTCCATACCTTCGTTTCTGAACATTTTACCAAACTCGTAAACGCCATCAAAACCTGCAACAATAAGTCTTTTTAGGTAAAGCTCGTTAGCAATACGTAAGAAAAGCGGCATGTCTAAGGTATTGTGGTAGGTGTTAAATGGTCTTGCTGCTGCACCACCATGTATGGCTTGTAAAATAGGTGTTTCTACTTCCATCCAGCCTTGCGAATCAAAATAATTACGCATGGTGCTAATGACTTTAGAACGTGTTTTGAAGATTTCTTTAAACTCCGGGTTAACCGTTAAATCTACATAACGCATACGGTAACGCATTTCTGGGTCTGTAAAGCCATCATAAACATTACCATCATCATCGCGTTTAACAATAGGCAATGGTTTTAAAGATTTGCTTAAAACCTTAAACTCTGTAACGTGTATAGAAATTTCTCCGGTTTGTGTAGTAAAAACAAAACCTGTTACACCAATATAATCGCCAATATCTAATAATTTTTTAAATACGGTATTGTATAAAGTTTTATCTTCTTCTGGGCAAACATCATCTCTTCTGATATAAGCTTGTATTCTGCCAGTAGCATCTTGTAATTCTACAAAAGAAGCATTTCCCATGATTCTACGGGTCATGATTCTGCCAGCTAAGCTGATATTTTTATAAGAAGTTTTATCTCTTTCGTAATTTGAAGTAATATCTAAGGCATTTGCATTAATCTCAAATGCCTCTGCAGGATAGGGATTGATACCTAAATTTCTAAGTTCTTGTAAAGACTGGCGTCTCTGTATTTCCTGTTCTGAAAGTATACTCATTAATTTGAAAATTTCGGACAAAAATAAGCTTTTCTTTGTTTATTTATAGCTTAAATACAACACCGAAAAGCCTATTATTTTAATGAGCAGGAAATATAGGAGAAATTAATGGCTGCCTTTTGCTTTTTGAGCTATCAATTCGGCCAATACAGGGTTTAACTGATGTTCTTCAATTAAAAAGTTGGTGATGGCTTGGCAATCTGGTTTCCCACTTTTTCTGATAATTTCTATCCAATGTTCTAAAGGATGACCGGTATTTTCCTCAATAGCGGTCATCAAAGTTTCTGTTGTTTGGTTCATAGCCTAGTGTTTATGAAGCACTGTAGCTATAATTTTGCCAAAAAGAAGTAGCTCATTATTTTACTACGAATTGGTTTCTTTTCTTTTTCTAAAGAACTTCTTTTTACCAGTTTGAGCAGTATTATTTTTAGCGTTCCCTTGTGCCGCTTTATGCGGTGCAGCAGATTTACTTCTTCCAGATTTACCGCCTTTTTTAGTACTTGGTGCGGCAGTAAACTTAGTCATAGGGAAGGGGTTTTCCTCTGCTTTAGGTATAGTTTTACCTATTATTTTTTGGATATCCTGTAAAAACTCTTTCTCATCTATTTCGCAAAAAGAAAAAGCCGTTCCGTTTGCCCCAGCTCTGCCTGTTCTACCAATACGGTGTACATAAGTTTCTGGGATGTTAGGGATTTCATAGTTTACCACATAAGCTAAATCATCCACATCAATACCTCTGGCAGCTATATCTGTAGCAACTAAAACCCTTATTTTATGAGATTTAAATTCTTCTAAAGCTCTTTGTCTTGCATTTTGCGATTTATTACCATGTATGGCAGCAGCTTTAATCCCGTGGTTAAGTAGCATTTTCACCACTTTATCTGCCCCATGTTTAGTTTTGGTAAATACCAAAGCCGTTTTTATATTTTTATCTTCTAGGATATGGATTAACAATTTATTCTTATTATCCCGATCTACCATATAAACAAATTGGTTAATGGTATCTGCCGTAGAAGATTCTGGTGTTACTTCAACTTTTACAGGGTTTTTTAATATTTCTGATGCTAGCTTCTGAATAACTGGAGGCATAGTAGCAGAGAAAAATAAGGATTGTCTTTTTGCTGGTAAAGCTGCTATCAGTTTTTTAACATCATGAATAAAGCCCATATCTAACATACGGTCTGCCTCATCTAAAACAAAAAGATTGATACTTTTTAAACTGATGTAACGCTGGTTCATCAAATCTAATAACCTTCCTGGTGTTGCAATTAAAATGTCTACACCTTTTGCTAAAGCATCTGTTTGTGCTTTTTGTCCAACACCACCAAAAATAACAGCATATTTTAAAGGCGTATTTTTACCATAAGCAGCAAAACTATCTGCAATTTGTATGGCTAGTTCTCTAGTTGGGGTTACAATTAAAGCTCTAATAGCTCTTGTACCTTTAGCTTGTTGGTGCGATGAGTTATGTAATAATTGAATAATAGGTATGGCAAACGCAGCAGTTTTACCTGTACCTGTTTGTGCACAACCTAATAAATCATTTCCGTCTAAAACTAATGGAATTGCTTGAGCCTGAATAGGAGTGGGTTTGGTATAGCCTTCTGTTTGTAAGGCTTTTTTTATCGGATTTATTAAATCCAATTCATCAAATGAAATCATATATGGGGTTAAGGCAAAATCCCATTATTGATATCAAAATAGGCAAACCTTCTTTTTAAATTTTCACAAAGGTGCTTATAATTTCTGATATAGTTGTTTTTGGTGATGATGTTGTTACTTATGTGGTCTTGTTACTTATTCATTATCAGACAATAAGCCTTTAACTAAAGATTTCCATTGGAAGTAAGAAAAACCCAAAAAAGAGCCTAGGGCAACTATGATGTTTCTGATTTTTCCTGCTAAACTATGTACAAAAGTATTTGGCTTTTCATTTCTGCCATGCACCAAAGCTGTAATTTTAGTGCCATTACGTAACACAGAAAAGGTAGAACTTGCCTCAGCATCAAAAAAATGAGCGGTTTCTTTTTCAAAAGGAGGATGAGCGGGTTTTACTAACATAGAAAACGTTTGTTCATCTTGCTGTTGGTTATTTTCTTCTTTTAGCTCTTTTACTTGTACCCAATCATATCCCTTTCCACTGTCTAAACCAGGGAAAGGGATATTTATTTGGAAATAATCTCCTAAAACAACTTGGCGTTTTACCTCAAAGCCGTTTTTATCACGTAAGGTAAATTTGGTTCCAGTATGTTTGGTAAGTAAATGCCAATGGTTTACATCTTTTAAACGGTTAACGGCTATATCATAAAACTGAATAGCTTCTTCTGAACCAGATAAAGTAATGCTTTCCTTAATATCTGTTGCTATACCTTCTTGTTGTTTAGGTATAATCTCTTTGTGATTTTCCATATTAACCATTTACTACTTCGCCACCGTTAGGGTGCATCATTTGTCCGGATATATAAGAAGATTCATCAGAAGCTAAAAAGACGTAGCAATAGGCTACTTCGTTAGGTTGCCCTGGGCGTTTCATAGGTACATTAGACCCAAATTTAGAAACCTTTTCTGCATCAAAAGTAGCAGGAATTAAGGGTGTCCAAATAGGTCCCGGTGCTACACCATTTACACGAATGCCTTTTTCTACTAAAGACATAGATAAAGAGCGGGTAAAAGCCACAATAGCTCCTTTTGTTGATGAATAATCTAGTAATTGAGGATTGCCTTTATAAGCCGTAACAGATGCTGTATTGATGATGGAAGAACCCTCTTTAAGATGTGCTAATGCAGCTTTTACAATGTAAAATTGAGAGAAAATATTAGTTCTAAAAGTTTGTTCTAATTGCGATGAGCTAATATCCTCGATACTTTCTTGCGGAAATTGTACAGCGGCATTATTCACCAGAATATCAATTTTGCCAAATTTCTCAATGGTTTTATCGATAATCAATTGGCAATGTTTTTCTTCAGAAATATCTCCGGCAATAAGCAGGCATTCTTTACCACATGCTTCAACTTCTTTTTTTGTAAGTTCTGCATCCTCAAATTCATTTAAAAAAGAAACAGCAACATGAGCGCCTTCTTTAGCATAGGCAACGGCAACGGCTCGTCCTATACCGCTGTCTCCACCGGTAATGATGGCTACTTTTCCTTTTAAACGTTGCCCGGTTTGTATAACACTTTCAAATTCTGGTTGGGGATTCATTTCTGATTCTATACCCGGTTGATGGTTTTGCTCTTGTGCAGGCAGTGTTTGTTCGTTTTCCATAGTCGTGATGTTTTTCATAATCATGCTATTTTTGTACCAAACTGGGCAGAGGGCAGATATTAAACTTATATTGTACAAAAATTAAAAAAGATGAATTTTAAGCTGGGCGAATTTGTAAGGTTTGTTGATGAAAATAGAGAAGGTTATATCACTAAAATTATTGATGAGCAATTGGTAGGTGTAACAGGTGAAGATGATTTTGAGATTCCGGTTTTGGTAACTCATATTACACGTGTACATGGGTATCAATACCAAGATGTGGAAGATTTAACTGCAAAAGACACTCCTCAAATGGTGAAAGATAATTTTACTAAGAGAGGAATACATTTAGCGGTTATTCCTGATGCTAACAAGGGTTCTATTGTACATTTTTATATTGTTAATGAAACTTCTTTTCAGCTTTTAACAGCTGTGCAAGCAGATAAAAACAATAAAATAAAGGGAGAATTTGCAGGTTTGATAGAGCCTCATCAAAACAGAAAAATTTATTCAGCAGCTTTGCCAGAATTAGATGTTTGGCCTACTTTACATATTCAACTTTTAACTTATGCTACGCAGGATGTTAAATCTTTAGAGCCTTTAAACACGAGTTTTAAATTTAAGGCTAAGGATTTTTCTGGTGCTAAGGTAAATGTGCCGCAAATAAAGCAAAATGGCTGGTTATTAAGAGTTGATGAAGATGAGCTCAAAATAGATGTTGATAAACTAAAAGAAAGCTTTTTTAAACCTAGCACAGAAAAATTAACGCTAGAAAGACCGGCCAAAGAGCTAGACTTACACATTGAAAAGTTAAGAGACGATCATCAGTTTTTAAACAAAAACGAGATTTTAACCATTCAACAAGATATTTTCACAAAGAGTTTAGATGCAGCAATTGCACATAAATATCCTCAAATGATTTTTATACACGGGGTAGGCAATGGTGTTTTAAGAGATTTTATTCATAAGACAATAAGTAAGCATCCGCAAGTAAAAACCTTTATGGATGCCCAAAAGGAAAAGTTTGGTTATGGCGCTACTCAGGTTATTTTTAAATAAAATAAACTAAATGCTAGGTTTGTACGTATTCTGAGTTAAATATTTAAATATGAAAAATATATTTGTCTTTGTTTTTCTTATCCTTTTCGGATTTTCTTCTTTTGCACAGTTAAAGCCAGGTTTCATGGTTGATGAATATTTGGAAATGTTAAGCGTTTCAAGAGGTCATATAGATTCTCTTATTCCTGGAGATAAAACTCCAGCCTCAACAAGATTTAAGAAATTGTATCGCTCTAAAGAGATAGGTCTTTTAAACAGATGGGAGTTATGGGAAGATGCTACAACTGCTGTAATTAGTATAAGAGGCACTACTGCTGATTTGCCTAGTTGGATGGAGAATTTCTACGCTGCTATGGTGCCCGCTACAGGAAGTATAAAATTAGAAAACAATTTTACTTTTAATTATCAATTAGCCAAAAGCGAAGAGGCTAAAGTTCATGTAGGTTGGTTGCTAGGTTTGGCTTATTTACAAAGAGATATTTTGCCAAAATTAGATTCTTTAGATAAAGCCGGAAAACATCAAATCTTTATTATGGGGCATAGCCAAGGTGCTTCTTTGTCTTATTTATTACGTTCTCATTTACATTATTTACAGCAACAGGGCAAGCTTAACAAAGCTTTCCAATTCAAGACTTTTTGTAGTGCGCCACCCAAACCTGGTAACTTATATTACGCTTATGATTTTGAAGCGATTAATTATGGTGGCTGGGCTTTTTCTGTTATCAATACGGCCGATTGGGTGCCTGAAACGCCATTTTCTATACAAACTTTAAGAGATTTTAATCCAACCAATCCTTTTGTAAATTTAGATAAAGCTTTAAAAAAGCAACCTTTATTGGTACGCCTGTATGCTAAAAGATTATTTAATAGGATAGATAAAAGTACCAGTAAAGCCCAGCAGAGGTTTGAGCATTATATGGGAACTCAGGTGTTTAAAATTCTAAAGAAAACTTTCCCAGAGATGGAAGAACCAAAGTACGAGTCTTCTAATGCTTATACCAGAGTAGGAACGCCTATTATTTTAATACCAGATGAAAAGTATTTAAAAGAACGCCCTTTAAAAGATGGTAAAGTTTTTTCTCATCACACTTATTGGGCATATTATCAACTGGCTTTAAATCTAAAATAAGCTATTTTTGTGCCTTCATGTATACAAGAGAAGAAGCCTCAAGAATAAAGGAAGAATTTTGGACTAGCTTTGGTAAGTACCTAGCGCCCCATCAATCTGTTTTTGGTACTAAAGTAAATTGGGTTAATTATAAAACCGGGGTAAAGGATATTTATTTTAGGATGCAAGCTGATAAAAGAACTGCATCCATTTGTATCGCCATTACCCATGCAGATTTAGGTCTTCAAGAAATATTTTTCGAGCAATTTCAAGAGTTTAAATTGATTTTGGAGCAAGCCTGCCAAGAAGAATGGGATTGGCAATTACATACCCAAGATGATTACGGCAGAACAATATCTCGCATTGGTTTAGAAATTCATGAAGTAAATGTTTTTAATAAACAAGATTGGCCAGCTATCATATCTTTTTTTAAGCCACGTTTGATAGCGCTGGATGATTTTTGGTATGATGTTAAAGATAATTTTGTTGAGTTAAGTAGATAATTGAGTTGTTGTATTTTGGCATCATTTATGGTTTATTCATGATGAACTAAAATTAAGATCATTATGGATAAGTTGAAAAAATTTGCATTAATGGAGAAGATCTCACATGAGCTAGAGGATCTTAAAAATAGCCAAATAGCTGTTTTAAATAAGATGGCTAAAATTGAGATTGACAATATGGAGCTTAATAATAAAAAGCTTGAAGATAAATTACCAAATATGCACCAAAGTGCCGCCGATATGGTTGATAGTATTCAGGAAATACTAGGCGATTTTGAAAATATTAAATCTTCTTACGAGAGTAAAAACAATATAGATGCTTTAAAAGAGCAAGAATTAGTGAATAGTGTAAAGTAGAAAGTACAGGTTTTAAATTACAAAGTAGAAAGTATAGAGTATAAAGACTCTTAAAAGTCGGATGTTTAGGAGTATACTTTGAATTGCAGTGAAAACAGAAAGAGTCGTTTTATGAAACGGCTCTTTCTGTTTTATAGGTTTTATATGTTTTTACCTTTCATAGCTTGGGCAATGGCTTGGTCCATTAGTCTTTCAGCAAATGGTCTGGTATATTCATTTAAAGTGTCAATATTATTTAGGATAGCGTCTTTATCTGCTTTGCCTAAACTTTCTTTTAAAGCTTCAATGAGTTTTTGGGTTTCAGCAATTTCTGCTGTATTTAAGTAAGCGCTATTTTTAGTTATAAATCTTTCTGCGGTGTAAACCATTTGTTCGCCTTCTGTTCTGGCTTCTATCACCATACGTTGGGCAACATCATCTTTTGCATGAGTTACAGAATCTAAAAGCATTTTTTCTACTTCTTCATCTTTTAAACCATAAGTTGGTACTACATCAATCTCTTGTTTAACACCAGACCTTAACTCAATAGCTTGTATTTTTAAGATACCATCGGCGTTAAGCAAAAAGTTAATATCTACTTTAGGGAAACCAGCTGGCATAGCCGGGATACCTTTTAAATCAAACTCGGCAAGTTTCCTGTTCTCTTTTACCAAATCTCTCTCTCCTTGATAAACAGATATTTTCATGTTTACCTGTCCATCTATAGAAGTCGTATACTGTCTGCCTGCTTTTGTAGGTACTTTAGAGTTACGCGGAATAATAACATCCATTAAACCACCCATGGTTTCTATTCCTAAGGAAAGTGGTGTTACATCTAATAACAAAATATCTTTTCTATTGCCCGCTAAAACATCAGCTTGTATGGCAGCACCTAAAGCCACAACTTCATCGGGGTTTATGCTATCATTAACGGTTTTATTAAAGAAAGTAGCAACTTTTTGTTTAACTAAAGCTGTTCTGGTAGAACCGCCAACCATCACTACCTCATCAATATCAGTAATGCTTAAGCCAGCGTCCTGTAAAGCATTTTGGCAAGCTTTAATGGTTAAATCAACTCTATCGGCAATTAAGTTTTCAAATGTTTGTTTATCTAAGGCACAGGCTATATCACCAATTTTCTCATTAAACAAGTTTTGATGGCTTAAGGCTTTTTTAGCTTCCTCGGCTTTTAGACGTAAGGCTTGCATAGGAATGACATCTCCTGAAAGATTATTTTGTGTAATCCAATAATCTATAATAGCTCGGTCAAAATCATCGCCACCTAAAAATGTATCTCCGTTAGTGGCTAAAACTTCAAAAATGCCATTTTGTATTTTAAGTATAGATACGTCAAAAGTTCCTCCGCCAAGGTCATAAACAGCAATGGTTTTAGATTCATCAGGGTTTAACCCGATACCGTAAGCCAAAGAAGCGGCTGTTGGCTCGTTCACAATACGTAAAACATCCAAACCTGCTAGTTTACCCGCATCTCTGGTTGCTTGCCTTTGCGAATCGTTAAAATAAGCCGGAACGGTAATAACTGCTCTGGTAACTTTTGTTTTAAGGGTATGTTCTGCTCTTTCTTTTAATTCTTTTAAGATGAGTGATGAAAGCTCTATAGGAGTAAAAAATTGTTCGCCAACTTTAATTTTAACTAAAGATTCATCATTATCATCATCAATAACTTTATAAGAGAAATAATTTTCGTGTTTTTGGATGTCCTTATAAGAACGCCCTAGAAGTCTTTTAACTGAAAATATGGTGTTTTGTGGGTCGCTGATTAAGTATTCTTTAGCTTCATTACCTACAATGGTCTGGTTATTTTGGAAGTGTACAATAGACGGAACCAAAACGCCCCTGCCCATATCGTTAATAACTTGTGCATTTCCATCAGGATTAATAAAGGCTACCAAAGAATTTGTTGTACCTAAATCTATTCCTACAATAATATCCTCTTTTTGTAAAGAGCCCGTTGCCAGGTTAATTGAAACTTTAGCCATAATAAATTAACAGGCTGCAAAGGTAATTAGTTTTAAATTAGGGTATGTTATTAAAATGTCATTCAAGAGGCTTTTTGTGAATGAGTGTTTTATATAATTATATTATTTATCTTAAGTTATTAATTTTTTGAAGAGATTAAGCATTTACACACAAGACTTTCCGGCCTCATAGGCGGCCAGCCCTAGGTACTTTTTTCCGCAAAAAGTACCCAAAAACTCTCCGCTGCGCCGCTTGCTTCTAAAGGATCTGCTAAGGCTAGTTCTGAATCTGCCGCAACCGCCAAGGCGGAATAAAGCGTAAACGGTTGTTAATGCTTAGGCTAAATTATCGAAATACTTGCATAATAATATAGACTTGAGTCTAATTACCTACTAAAAGTAAGTCGTTGACCTTTTACAGATTCATCAAATTTACCATCTTCATAAGCTAAATGTCCGCTTACAAAAGTGTGGGTAATTTCTGAGTGGAAAGTTGTACCCTCAAAAGGAGACCATTTACATTTTGCTAAAATATTATCCTCTTTAACAGTGTATGAAGCATTTAAATCTACCAAAACTAAATCTGCCCAGTAACCTTCTCTAATAAAACCTCTATCAGCGAGTTGGAAACAAATGGCCACGTTATGAGCCATTTTCTCAACTATTTTCTCTAAGCTTATTTTGCCTTGTTTGTACATTTCTAACATCGCATTTAATGCATGCTGAACTAATGGGCCGCCGGAAGGAGCGTTTAAATAAGTTTGTTGTTTTTCTTCTTTTGTATGCGGAGCATGGTCGGTTGCTATTACGTCTATTCTGTCGTCTAACAAAGCTTTTAAGATTTCATCTCTATCTTCAATAGTTTTAACAGCAGGATTCCATTTGATCCAATTTCCTTTGGTTTTATAGTCTTCATCATGAAACCACAAATGGTGTATACAAGCTTCAGAAGTTATTTTTTTATCGGCTAAAGCTGTTTTATTATCAAATAAGAAGGTTTCTTTCCCTGTAGAAATATGTAAAATATGTAACCTAGTTTGGTGTTTTTTAGCTAAATCAACAGCAAAAGAAGAAGATAAATAACAAGCCTCTTCATTTCTAATGATAGGATGCATTTCTGGAGTAATAGCATCGCCATATTTTTCTTTAAATAATTGTAAGTTGTGTCTTACGGTAGATTCGTCCTCGCAGTGTGTGGCAACTAAAATAGGAGCGTTTTTAAATATCCCTTCTAAAGTTTTCTCATCATCTACCAACATGTTACCAGTAGAAGAGCCCATAAAAACTTTAATTCCACAGATATTTTTAGGATCAGTTTTTAAAACCTCATCTAAATTGGTATTACCAGCGCCCATATAAAAAGAGTAATTGGCTAATGATTTATGCTGGGCAATTTGATATTTATCTGCCAATAATTCTTGGGTTAAAGCATTAGGTACGGTGTTTGGCATCTCCATATAGGTGGTGATACCTCCGGCAACAGCCGCTTTTGCTTCTGTATAAATTTCTCCTTTATGGGTTAAACCAGGCTCTCTAAAATGGACTTGGTCATCAATACAGCCTGGTAATAAATATTTACCTTCGGCATTAATTTCTTTAGCTTCCGGAGCGCTCAGCTGAGTCCCGATTTTTGCTATTTTACCATCTTTAATGAGAACATCGGCAACGGTTTGTTTGCCTTCGTTTACAAGTGTTGCTGCTTTGATAAGGATTGAATTTGCCATGTTGCGAATATAAATAAAATCTAAAATCGTGTTCTAAAAATCGTAGCTAGTATTGTATTTCGTATCTTTGCCGCTATGTCCAAAACATTCGAGGATTTTAATTTCAATAAACAGGTTCTGAGCGCTATTGCTGATGCAGGCTACGAAACACCAACACCCATACAAGTTAAAGCAATGCCGTCTATTTTAAACGGACAAGATGTTTTAGGTATAGCCCAAACGGGTACTGGTAAAACAGCTGCTTATGTCTTGCCTATTATCATGAAACTAAAATATGCACAAGATAATGATATACGAGCTTTAATAGTAGCGCCTACCAGAGAACTGGCTATACAAATTGAAGAAAATGTTAGGCTTTATGCAAAATATACCGACTTAAGAATTGTTGCACTTTACGGCGGATTAGGGCCTAAAACCCAAATAGAACAGCTAAAAAAGGGCTTAGATATACTCATCACTACTCCTGGTAGGTTTACAGATTTATACTTAGAAGGGCATATTGCAACAAAGAAGCTACAAATATTAGTTTTAGATGAAGCAGATAAGATGATGGATATGGGCTTTATGCCACAAATCAATAAAATCTTAGAAGTAGTGCCTCAGAAAAGACAAAATCTGCTTTTTTCTGCCACCATGAGTGCTAAAGTTGAGAAACTTTCAGAAAACTTTTTGCTTTGGCCTACTAAAGTAGAGGTAAGCTTACAAGCAACACCAGCAGAAACTGTTACACAAGAGCTTTATTTTGTGCCTAATTTTAAAACCAAAATTAACTTATTAAAGGTTTTTGTTGAGGATGACCCTAGTGTAGAAAAGTTAATTGTGTTTTGTAAAAGCAGGGTTAATGCAGAAAACGTTTATAAGTTTCTTTTAAGAAGGTTTAACGAGAGCCATGTAAAGGTGTTACATGCCAATAAAGGTCAAAATACACGTATAAATTCTATTAATGCGTTTAAAAACGAGGAAGTTAGAATTTTAGTAGCTACAGATGTTGCCGCCAGAGGTATTGATGTTAGCAATGTTACCCATGTCATAAACTTTGATGTACCCGTGGTGATAGAAGATTATGTACACCGTATTGGTAGAACAGGTAGAGCATTAAATGCTGGTAAAGCCATTACTTTTTGTAACCCGGCAGAAGAGCTTTATATCCGTAAAGTAGAGCAACTCATTAGACAAACCATACCTGTCTACAATATTCCAGAGAAGGTTTATATTGAAGAAACTCCTTACGAAGAGCGCCAAAGCCTAGCAAGGGAAATAGACGACCAAAAGAAGCGAGAAAACCCTGATTTTAAAGGTGCTTTTCATGAAAAGAAAACCCAAAACCAGAAGGCTAAATTTAAAGCACAAAGAGCTAAAGCCACTGGTAAAAGACCTGTTTCATCAAGCAAGAGAAAGAAAAGATGAAGAATTTAAAGTTTACACCTTTAACCTTAGTAGTTGCTTGCTGCATAACTTATGCATGTTATATGCTTTTAGGTTTTGATGCCTCTAAAAATGCTGGAATAGGCGTAAATTCAAAAGTTTTTTTTACACTATTACTTGCCGTTATTCTTTGGCTTACCGATTTACTTTTTAGAAGATTTGTTCTTGATAAAAGATGGCTTTGGTTAATACAAGGCTCCTTTATAATACTCATAACTTTAATGATTTTAATTTTTCAAACGATATGAAGAAAGCAGAAATAAAACTAACGATAGAGCTAGACGATAATAATGTTCCTGAAAATATTACTTGGGAATCTAGTGATGCAGAAAACAAAGAAGCTTTAGCAGTAAAATCAATGATGCTAGCCCTTTGGGATCATAATTTCAAAAATAGTTTAAGAATAGATTTATGGACTAAAGATATGCCTGTAGATGAAATGAAAAGATTCTTTTATGAGACTTTACAAACCATGGCCGATAGCTTTTTAAGAGCTACAGGAGAAAAAAATATTGTTGAAGATTTAAGAGATTACTGTGCCCATTTTGCAGAAAAGATGGAAATCATGGAAAAATAATCAAAAATAAAAAGCAGACTGGATTTAATCCATGTCTGCTTTTTCTAAATACATATCCTCAATAGCATCAGCGTATTTTTTCTCAATCACCTTACGCTTTGCTTTCATGGTTGGTGTCATCTCACCTTCTTCAATACTAAAGGGGTTTCTTTTAATTTTAAAGTTTTTGATACGCTCAAACTTGGCTAATTCGTTAGAGAAGCGTTTAATGTCATCTTCAATCCATTTATTAATAGCTTCATCTTCAATAAACACATCTGCTTGCTCAAAAAAGTTGTTAGCTAAGTTGAAGGTTTCCTGCATCGTTTCTCTTGCGGGGGTGATGATAGCTGTAACGTATTCTTTTTTATCTCCAATTAAGAAAACGCTTTCAATTTTAGGGCTTTTTAAATAAGTGTTTTCAACTGGGGTTGGATAAATGTTTTTCCCAAAGGCATTCACCAACATATTCTTTAACCTGTCTGTAATTTGCAGGTTTCCTTTATAAAACCTACCTATATCTCCGGTATGGAACCAGCCATCAGTATCAATAACAGATGCGGTTTCTAGAGGCTTATTCCAATAGCCCTGCATCACGCAATGTCCTCTTACACAAATTTCTCCTTCTTCACTGGTATTATCCTCCTTAAAGGTGTTATGTGTTTGTATGGTAACAAATTCTTTTGATTCTACATCTTGTATACCAACTTCTATTCCTGGAATTACCCTACCTACAGTACCATAAACCTGACGATGATATTCTGTTACAGACATTACCGGTGAAGTTTCTGTTAAACCAAAGCCTTCTAAAATTTTGATACCTAGGTTCCCGAAAAACTCGCCAACATTTTTTGGTAAAGCAGCGCCACCAGAAATCATAAATTTTAAACGTCCGCCTGTTTTTTCTTTTATTTTACTAAAAACAAGCTTCTCTGCAATATTTTGTTTAAGTGATAATAGTAATCCCGGTGTTTTTCCTGCTTCTAATACCATACGATGTGCCTGTCCAACTTCTAAAGCCCATAAGAATATTTTGGCTTTCATCCCTCCAGCCGCTGTACCGCCTTTAATAGCCTTATCATGTATTTTTTCTAATAATCTGGGTACGCAAGACATAACCGTTGGCTTAACTTCGCCCATATTGCTTGCCAAAAGCTCTAAACTTTGGGCAAAAGCTATTTGGCAACCTACAGTACAACAAACATGATATGTTGCTGTTCTTTCAAAAACATGCGATAGGGGTAAGAAGGATAAGAATAAATCATTCTTATCTATAACAGGAATCTGCTCTAAACAAACTTTAACATTTTCTACAAAGTTAGAGTGGCTAAGCATAACGCCTTTAGGTGTTCCGGTTGTACCTGATGTATAAATTAATGCTGATAAATCTGTAGGTACAACAGTATCTCTAGCAATCGTTATTGCTTCTTTGTTTTTTTCTACTGTAGCAAAACCTTCGTTTAAAAGTTCGTTAAAACTGATAACGCCGGCATTCAAATTAGCTTTATCTATTATTTTATGATAATCATCAAAATTGGCTACTATTCTAATTAAAGAAGGGCAGTTATTCGCAATTTTAATAATCTTTTTTAATAAGAAATGAGTTCCTACCAAGAGAATTTTTATGCCAGAATCATTAATGATATATTCTATTTCATGTTCTGTAAGGGTAGGATAGATAGACGTATTTATAGCACCTAATTGTTGTAGGCCTTGATCAAAAAAAACATATTCTGGACAGTTCTCTAAGATAAAGCCAAGTCTATCTCCCTTTTTTATTCCCATTTCTAAGAAATAGGAGGATGCTGCATCGGCGTTATCTAGTGTTTTTTGGTAAGATATTTCTTCCCAAATATCATTAACCTTTCTTTTTAGGAAAGTACGCTCAGCTGGGTGAATCTTATCTACCACATTTCTTAATAAATGTGGTATGGTAGTTTTCTCTGTTATTAAACTCATTTTAATAAAGACTTTTTATAACTGGTTGTTTAAAGACAATATTATGTTATTTAAAGTAATAAAACAACAAAAGGCATCCTTTATAGAATGCCTTTTAAAATTGTAATATCAATAATACTTTATACAGAGAAGCTTTCACCGCATCCGCAGGTTCTGCTAGCGTTTGGATTGATAAAGTTAAATCCTTTACCATTTAAACCATCAGAAAAATCAAGTTCGGTGCCAGCCAAATAAAGGAAAGATTTCATGTCTAAAACAATTTTAACTCCTTTATCTTCAAAAGCTTGGTCTCCAGTTTGAGATTCGTTATCAAAATCCATATTATAAGATAAACCAGAACAACCACCACCCTTAACAGAAACTCTTAAAAAATAAGAGCTGTCGAGGCTAGCTTCTGACATCAGCTCCTCTACTTTTTGCTTTGCTTTATCTGTTATTGTAACCATATTTTTTAGTATTGGGTATTAAATAATGAGTATTGCGAAGTCTCACTACGCTATACGCAATACAAATTAATGATGTGATTTTTCCAACTCTAAAGCTGGTAAACCATTTTTAACTCTGTAATCATTGATTGCAGATTTAATTGCATCTTCTGCTAAAACAGAACAGTGAATTTTTACAGGAGGTAAAGCTAACTCTTCTACGATATCCATATTATCAATGGTAATTGCATCATCAATAGACTTGCCTTTTAACCATTCTGTAGCTAAAGAAGAAGAAGCAATTGCAGAACCGCAACCAAAAGTTTTGAATTTTGCATCGGTAATGATATTGTTGTCATCAACTTCAATTTGTAAGCGCATAACGTCGCCACACTCTGGTGCACCAACTAAGCCTGTACCTACATTTTTTTTGCTTTTATCTAAAGTACCCACGTTTCTTGGGTTACTGTAGTGGTCAATTACTTTATCTGAATATGCCATTTTATTTAAGATTTAAGATTTACGATTTTAGACTTAAGCCTTTTTATCGTAAATCAATTTATAATTCTATTTTTATTTTCAAATTTTTGATTTTAGCTTTTTAGTACGCAGGTCTAATCTAAAATCGTAAATCTCTAAATTGTAATTTAACTAGTGTTCTGCCCACTCAATAGAATCTAAGTCTATTCCTTCTTTAAACATTTCCCAAAGAGGAGATAGTTCTCTTAAGTGATTAACTGCTTTTTTAGTGTTTTCTATTGCAAAATCAACTTCTTCTTCTGTTGAGAAACGTCCTAATCCAAATCTGATAGAAGAATGTGCTAAATCATCAGATAAACCAAGATTTTTTAAAACATAAGAAGGTTCTAAAGAAGCTGATGTACAAGCAGAACCAGAAGAAACTGCCATATCTTTCATGGCCATCATTAAACCTTCTCCTTCAACATATTTAAAAGAGATATTTGTAGTATGTGGCAATCTACTTTCTTTATTACCATTAACGTAAGACTCTTCTAGCGTAAGTAAGCTATTTTCTAATTTATCTCTTAAAGCAGAAAGTCTTTTAGCGTCTTGTTCCATTTCTAAGTGGCAAAGTTCACAGGCTTTACCAAAGCCTACAATACCAGGAACATTTAATGTACCAGAACGCATGCCTCTTTCGTGGCCACCACCATCCATTTGAGATGTTACTTTTACTCTTGGGTTTTTTCTTCTTACATAAAGTGCACCAACACCTTTTGGTCCGTACATTTTATGACCAGTAAAGGCCATTAAGTCAATACCATCTTCGTTTACATTTACAGGTATTTTACCTACTGCTTGTGTAGCATCAGAGAAAAATAACGCACCATGTTTATGTGCTATAGCAGAAATTTCTTTGATAGGTTGGATAACCCCAATCTCATTATTTCCGTACATCACAGAAACTAAGATGGTTTGAGGAGTCATAGCAGCCTCTAATTTTTGTAAATCTAGCAAACCATCAGACTCAACCTCAAGGTAAGTAACCTGAGCGCCCAATTTTTCTAAGTGTTTACAAGTGTCTAAAACGGCTTTGTGTTCTGTAGTTAAGGTAATGATATGATTACCTTTGTCTTTATACATTTCAAAAACGCCTTTGATAGCTAAGTTGTCAGATTCTGTAGCGCCAGAAGTGAAAATAATTTCTTTTTCTGAAGCACCAATTAATTTTGCAACTTGTTCACGAGCATAATCAACAGCCTCTTCTGCAACCCAACCAAATGGATGGTTTCTGCTAGCAGCATTTCCAAATTTTTGAGTGAAATAAGGTAGCATCGCTTCAAGAACCCTTGGGTCCATAGGCGTTGTTGCATTATTATCTAGATATATAGGTGTAGTTAACATCTTATGTATTATTTAGAATTATTTTAAATCAACAACAAAGATAAGAAAAAAGTTTTGGAGAGGTTATATATATTGTCTATCTAGATATAGGTAAATTGGTCATAAAAATGCAATTTTGAGTATGAAGAAATTAGACCATGTAGGTATTGCAGTTAAGAGTTTAAAAGATGCTATTCCGGTTTTTGAGGCTATCATGAACACAAAAGTTTATAAAGAGGAAGATGTGGTAGAACAACAAGTAAAAACAGTGTTCTTACAAGCGGGAGAAAGTAAAGTTGAACTCTTAGCAGCGTTAAGTGATGAAAGTGCTATTGCAAAATTCTTAAATAAAAGAGGTGAGGGCGTACATCATTTAGCTTTTGAGGTTGATGATATTTTTGAAGAGATAAAAAGATTGCAAGCTTTAGGGTATGAACTTATTAATCCCGAGCCTAGAAAAGGGGCTGATGATAAATGGATTGCCTTCTTACATCCTAAAAATACAAATGGTGTTTTAATAGAAATTTGCCAAGAAATAAGGTAATTCAAAAAAAAGTAGAATTCATTTGATAATTCAGATAATAAATTAATATATTTGCCCCTCTTAAAAATGGGACTGAAAGGAACTGAAATATAATGAAAAAAGATTTGCATCCATCAAACTACAGATTAGTTGTTTTTAAAGACATGTCTAACGAATATGCTTTTATAACTAAATCTTGTATCAATACCAACGAAACAGTTAAATGGGAAGACGGTAATGAGTACCCTCTAGTTAAATTAGAGATTTCTCATACTTCGCACCCTTTTTATACTGGTAAAATGAAGTTAGTAGATACTGCAGGACGTATCGATAAATTCAAAAATCGTTACGCAAAAAAATAATTTTATAAAAAAGATATTTTTTATAAAGTCTCGACTAATTTGTCGGGACTTTTTTGTTTTTTTGCAGCATGGCAATCATTCTCTTTGATGATCAATCCAGGGAAAGTTTATTCCCTTTGACATTTACCCGCCCAGTTGCAGATCTTAGAATTGGTATACTCACCATATCAAAAAAATGGGAGCACTATCTGCAACAGGAATCATCCTACTTAACTACAGACTACCTTCAGGTAAAATATCCAATCCTTATTCAAAAACAGAATATTTTTATTAATGGTTCTGTTCTTCCTAATCAGCCCCTACTAGAAGCTATTGATGCTTTAAAAGATGCGGAGCTTTTAGTGAAAGATGATGTTGTCCTAGCTATTAAATTAGCTGATACAGATGCAAATGCTTTTAATCTTCAAGATTTAGGCAAATACGCTCGGGCAAATTTTGATGGTACTTTTACTAAATTGGTTTATCCAGAAGATATTTTTAAATATAACGACCAAGAGATAAGAGCAGATTTTGATTTGTTAACCAAAAACAGAACATCAGCTACCTTAAGTAGTACCAATACCATAATAGGCGAGCATATTTTTGTTGAGGAAGGTGTTGAAGCAGAGTGTTCGTCGTTTAATACCAAAAATGGGCCTATTTACTTGGGTAAAAATGCTCAGGTATGGGAAGGTACACATATAAGAGGCAGTTTTGCACTTTGTCATGATTCCCAAGTGAAAATGGGAGGAAAAATATATGGAGGTACAACTATTGGCCCTTATTCTAGAGTAGGAGGAGAGATTAATAATGCCGTTATCTGGGGACGTTCGTCTAAAGGACATGATGGTTATTTAGGAAATTCAGTTTTAGGAGAGTGGTGTAATATAGGTGCAGATTCTAACAATTCTAACCTCAAAAATAATTATGACGAGGTGAAATTATGGAATTATAATAGCCAGAGATTTAGAAAAACAGGCTTGCAATTTTGCGGCTTAATTATGGCAGACCATGCTAAATGCGGTATCAATACCATGTTTAATACCGGAACTGTAGTTGGAGTAAGTGCTAATATATTTGGTGCTGGTTTCCCTAGAAATTTTGTGCCTGATTTTGCTTGGGGAGGTTCGCATGGGTTTGAGGTTTACCAGTTAAAGAAAATGTTTACCACCGCAGAAGAAGTTTACAAAAGAAGAGGCAGCGTTTTTAACGATGTTGAAAAAGATATTTTAACACATATTTTTAATAATACAGAAGCATACAGAAGATTTTAAAATGAGAAAAAAAATAGTTGCAGGAAACTGGAAAATGAATAAAGATTATACCGAAGGAATGAGCTTATTTTCTGAGGTAGTAAATATGGTAAATGATGAGGTACAAGGCCAACAAGAAGTTGTGGTTTGTGCTCCTTTTGTTCATTTACATAGCTTAGTAGCTTTAGGTAAAGGTAACCAAAAGGTTTCTGTTGGTGCACAAAACTGTCATCAGGAAGAAGCTGGTGCCTATACAGGTGAAATTTCTGCTGGTATGCTAACATCTATTGGTGTTCAGTATGTGATTTTAGGTCACTCAGAACGTCGCCAGTATTTTGGTGAAGATAATGCGCTATTAGCAAAGAAAACCGATGTAGCTTTAAAGAACAACCTAAAGCCTATATTTTGTATTGGTGAAACTTTGCAAGAACGCGAGAGTGGTAAGCATTTCGATATCATTAAATCTCAATTAGCAGAGGCAACTTTCCATTTATCAGCAGCAGATTTTTCAAAATTAGTAATTGCTTATGAGCCTGTTTGGGCTATTGGTACAGGGGTTACAGCTTCTTCAGAGCAGGCTCAGGAAGTACATGCTTTTATCAGAAAAGAAATAGCATCAAAATATGGTGAAACTGTTGCAGAGGCGACAACTATTTTATATGGTGGTAGCTGTAATCCAAAAAACGCTGCCGAGTTATTCTCACAAGCAGATATTGATGGTGGCTTAATTGGCGGCGCATCATTAAAATCAAGAGACTTTTTAGATATCGTAAAAGTTTTCAATTCATAATCTTAATCTTATTATTTCAAAACTTACAGTATATTTATTAATAGCTGTAAGTTTTTTTTTGCCATAAATTCAACATCATGAACTATTACGAACTGGTATTTACCCTTATTTCTGCCGAAGATTTTCATCAAGACTTATTAATTAATGAGCTTGCAGGAATAGGTTTTGATACTTTTGAAGAAACAGATTTAGGTTTTAAAGCCTATATCAAATCGGTAGATTTTAATAAAGATCATGTAGATCAAGCTTTAAGCGCATACCATGAAATGTTTACTTTTAAGTATGATGTTAATTTGATTCCACAAAAAAATTGGAATGAAGTGTGGGAAAGTAATTTTTCTCCAATAGAATTGGCTAATCAAGTTTACATCAGAGCAACTTTTCATGAGTCTAAGCCACACTTCCCTTATGAAATTGTGATAGACCCTAAAATGGCTTTCGGCACAGGGCATCATCAAACAACTGTTTTAATGTTAGAATGGTTGTTAGAAACAGAACTAAAGGATAAAAATATCTTAGATATGGGATGCGGTACAGGTATTTTGGCTATTCTGGCTTCTAAATTAGGTGCAAAAGAAGTAGACGCTATAGATTATGATGAATTGAGTTATGATAGCGCATTGGAAAATGCAGCATTAAATGATATACAAAATCTTACTGCTATTTGTGGTTCTAAAGAAGCTATCCCAAATAAAATTTATGATGTTATTTTGGCTAATATCAATAGAAATATTCTGTTAGAACAAATAGACCGTTATGCTACAGCGCTAAAAGAAGGTGGCGAGCTTTTTATGAGTGGTTTCTACAAAGAGCCAGATTTAGAAATCATTATTGATGAAGCTAGAAAGCATGATTTGAAATTTATATCGCATAAAGAGTTAAACAATTGGGTTTCTGCTAAATTTATAAAGTAAAAAATTTTGAGAGTACATTTTATTGCCGTTGGTGGTGCGGCTATGCATAATTTAGCAATAGCACTACATTTAAAAGGATTTAAGGTTACAGGTTCTGATGATGTTGTTTTTGAACCATCAAAATCTAGGTTAGCAAAACATGGTTTGCTACCAGCAGAAGAGGGCTGGAATGAAGCAAATATAAGTGACAAACTTGATGCAGTTATTCTTGGTATGCATGCTAAAGCAGACAATCCTGAACTTTTAAAAGCTCAGGAATTGAATATTCCTATTTTTTCTTATCCGGAGTATATTTATGAGCAATCAAAACAGAAAAAAAGGATTGTCATTGGAGGTAGTCATGGTAAAACAACCATTACTTCCATGATTCTTCATGTTTTAAAATATCATAAAAAGGACTTTGATTACTTGGTAGGTGCACAAATAGAAGGTTTTGATAATATGGTTGGCTTATCTGATGCTCCATTAATTATTATCGAAGGAGATGAGTACTTAGCATCGCCAATTGATAGAAGGCCTAAGTTTCACTTATATAAAGCACATGTAGGTATCATAAGTGGAGTAGCATGGGATCATATTAACGTTTTTCCAACTTTTGAAAATTACAAAGAACAGTTTACAAAGTTTATTGATACGATAGAACCAAACGGAACATTAATTTATTGTGAAGATGATGTAGCACTTAAAACTTTAGTAAGCGATTATAAGGGTGATAAATCTTTAAAAGTTTATCCATACCAAGCACATGAGGCTGTTATAAAATCGGGTAAGACTTTTCTTTTAGTAAATGAAAATAAAAAATTGCCTTTAGAAATATTTGGTGCGCATAATCTCATGAATTTAAACGCGGCTAGGTTAGCATGTTTAGAGGCTGGTATTTCAAATGATGAGTTTTATGAAGCCATTCAGTCTTTTAAAGGTGCTGCTAGAAGATTAGAAAAGCTGGCAGAAAATGATAATACCGTTATTTATAAAGACTTTGCACACTCGCCATCTAAACTTAAAGCTACAGTTGGAGCTGTTAAAGAACAATATTCAGAAAGAAAATTAATTGCTTGTATAGAATTGCATACTTTTTCTAGTTTAAATAGAAACTTTTTAAATGAATATGCGTATACATTAAACCAAGCTGATTATGCTATTGTCTTTATTGATGATAAAACATTAAAACAGAAAGGGATGCAAGCTTTTACAGAAGAAGAAATCTTGAATGCTTTTAAATCAAAGGAGATAAAATTTTTTAATCAGCCTGAAAAAATAAAAGAACACTTATTAACGTTTCAGTTAAGAGATGTTAATCTGTTATTAATGAGCTCAGGTAATTTTGGAGGTATTGATTTAGTTACATTGGCAAATAAATTGCTACTCAATTAATTTTCATTTTATTTTTGATGCTTATTAAATTTTTTATAAATTTAGAAGTTAAAAAAGTTTTTTAGTAAGGTTAAAGATGAAGTTATTAGGTAAAAAAATCAGATTATTAAGACACCAAAAAGGGTGGAGCCAGGAAGATGTTTCTAAACAATTGGATATTTCTATTCCTGCGTTTTCAAAAATTGAAACAGGAATTACAGATGTTAATTTATCAAGATTAGAGCAAATTTCTGCTTTATTTGATATGACAGTAGTACAATTGTTAACTTACAACGATCCTGAACAGGAGTTAAAGTATGCATCTGATCTAGAGGTGATTACTAAGAAGTTGCAAGAAAGAGAAACAGAAGTTATTGATCTTCAGAAAAAAGTAATTGAGCTTTATGAAGAGATTAGAAACATGAAATCTTTTGCATAAGTAAGACATAAAACAAGAGGCTGTCTCAAATTACCATTTTGTGTCAGGCTGAGCGGAGTCGAAGCCTTTTCTAAGCATATCAGAGAACATTTCGACTCCGCTCAATGTGACAGATACTATTTTTGAGACAGCCTCTTTTTTTATTTGAATATATAGCGCATGGTAGCATGCTTCTTGCCAAATTTGGCACCTGTTGCTTCATGAAGTGATAGCATTTTATCATTAAAATCTCCTACCCAAGAAAGTTCTAGCTCTTCGTATTGGTTCATCGGGATGACATATTCTTTTAATTTGATGAAAAGTGCAGATTCTAACCCATGTTTCTGGAATTTTTCTTTAGTTCCCATTACAATAGCTCGCATTCTGTTTACACCTTTCATTTTATAATAAAGGAACCTTAGTTTTTCTATTAATCCTAATTTACCCTTAAGAGGCTTAATCATGAGGTTAGCGTCTGGTAAAATAACCACAAAAGATGCAGGTTCATCATTAACATAAGCAAACCAAATAAGCTTTGGATCCATGATTAGCTTCATTTTATTAAAGCTTTCTAATACTGTTTGGTGTTTAATAGGAGAGAAGTTTGGAAAGCTTTTCCATGCATCGTTATATATCTCCATAAAATCTGCAGCAAATTTTTCAAATTGCTTTGTATCAAGAAATTTGAAACTATAACCATCTTTTTTAGAAACCCAATTGGCAATCTTGGTAAAACGCTCTGGAAAAGGTGTTTTTAGCTCTAAATGATTGGTAATTTGCTCATACATGGTTTTAAAGCCATAATCTTCGAAGTGTTTTTTATAGTAGGGCATATGGTAATTCATTCCGTAAGAAGGATGCGTATAACCATCTATCAATAAACCCCAAAAGTTATCGTTTTCACCAAAATTAATAGGGCCATCCATAGCTTCCATGCCGTGGCTTTTTAGCCAGCTTTGGGCGGTATCAAATAATAATTTAAAAGCTTCTTGATCATCAATACACTCTACAAAACCTATGCCGCCTGTTGCTTGTTCAAAAGTGTAAGCTTTTTTATCATTTATAAAGGCTGCAATTCTACCAATGCATCTATCGCCATCAAACAAAAGCCAGCGGGTTACCTTGCCGTGGTTATGGAAATTGTTCTTCTTAGGGTCAAATACAGCTTCAATATCTTGGTCTAATGGGCAAACCCAATGTTCGTCGTCTTTATAAATAGCCTTTGCAATGTCTAAAAACTGTTTTTTGTCTTTTGTAGAGCTTACCTCTTTTATCAGCATTATGAAATATTAAGCAGAAATAAAAAAGCATTCCATATTGAAATGCTTATAAATATATTTTATCAGTGATGTTTAGAAATCATCATCGTCATCAAAATCGTTAAAATCATCTATAGCTCCCAAATCATCTATAGGGAGATCAAACTCATCTTCTTCTTCATCCATGAATTTGTTGTTTGCTTTAGAGTCTTCAGGTTGTTCTATCCCCGAGTTCTCACTGTTCTTCGATACTGGTTTTTTAGGAGTTTTCATGAATTTAAATTTTACTCTTAGCTCTATTAAAGTTAATAAGATTTTATAAATATTTAAACAACAATTTTTTTGTTTTTGTTGTGAAATTATGTCTCAAAAATAGAAGGAAATTCTAATTTCAAAAAATCAAAAGCATAAATTATTCATTTTTTTCACCTATTTCTGATGACTCTGTACTCTCTAAATCTTTTAACTGAGGAAGGTCTAATACTGAGTTTATACCGAAATAGTCTAAGAAATAAGCACTTAAGTTATATAAGATTGGCCTGCCAGGGCTATTAGCCTTGCCAGCAATGGTGATAAAATCTTTTTCTAATAATTTTTGAATGGTATAATCGCAGCTTACGCCCCTAATTTGTTCTATTTCTAGTTTGGTTATAGGTTGTCTGTAAGCAATAATAGCTAAGGTTTCTAAAGATGCCTGACTCAATTTTTTCTTAGAACGTTGTATATAAAGCTGTTGTAATATGGGTTGAGTTTCTTTTTTAGTGAGAAACTGATAGCCTCCACCCGTTTTAGCCAGCGCTATAGCAGATTCTTCTTGAGCATATCTACTTTGGATGTTGTTTATATGCGTAAGCACTTCTGCATCGCTGATATCTTCTTGTAGCGTTATTTGCAAACAAGCTACAATCTCTTCTAAGCGTATGCTGGTATCAGAAGCAAAAATAAGCGCCTCAATATATTTTTCTGTCATGCTCATGTGCTACAAAGAAAAATAAAATTAATAGTTAATTTCTTGTTGAAGGATGTCTTTTTCCTCGGTTCTCCACTCGTACAACTGATTTCTTAGCTGTGGCTCAAAACCAGCCTCTTTAATAGCTTCTTTTATACCGTTTGATGTAAACCTATGCGGAGCGCCAGCAGCACTTACAACGTTTTCTTCTATCATGATAGAGCCAAAATCATTAGCACCTGCATGTAAACATAATTGGGCAACTTGTTTACCAACGGTTAACCATGATGCTTGAATGTTTTTGACGTTAGGAAGCATGATTCTGCATAAAGCTATCATTCTGATGTATTCATCGCCTGTAACATCATTGGTGATGCCTCTTATTTTTTTAAGTAGCGTACCATCATCCTGGAAAGGCCAAGGAATAAAAGCGGTAAAACCATAATTTCCCTCGAGTTTTTCTGCCTGCACTTCTCTTATCCAAACCAAATGCTCAAAACGTTCTTCTATGGTTTCTATATGGCCAAACATCATGGTTGCAGAAGTTGCAATATTAAGTTTATGAGCTGCTCGCATCACATCAAGCCATTCTTGTCCGCCGCATTTACCTTTAGAAATTAAGCGTCTTACTCTATCATTTAAAATTTCTGCTCCAGCACCCGGTAAAGAGTCTAAACCAGCTTCTTTTAAAGCTTTAAGTACATCATAATGGCTCATACCCTCTAGCTTAGAAACATGGGCAATTTCTGGGGGCCTAAAGCATGTAGTCTTAAAGTAGGATATAGCTCTTTAAGCTGTTTAAATAAATCGGCATAAAATTGTAGACCTAAATCTGGGTGATGCCCACCTTGAAGGAGTAATTGATCTCCGCCTAAGCGAAAAGTTTCTTCAATTTTTTGTTTATAAGTTGCTATATCTGTGATATAACTTTCATCATGCCCCGGTCTTCTAAAGAAATTGCAAAACTTACAATTGGCAATACAAACATTGGTGGTGTTTACATTACGGTCTATTTGCCAGGTAACTTTGCCATGTGGAACTTGTTTTTTTCTTAATTCGTTAGCAACGTACATGAGCTCTGGAGTGCTGGCTTCATGATATAAGTAAACTCCTTCCTCTAGCGATAAAAACTCAAAGTTTAACGCTCTGCTTAATAATTCAGCAACATTCATATACAAAAATACTTTATTCAGTTTGATTTGTTTTAGAAATCATTAAGTTTAAACTTTGTTGACTATGTCTTGACAACAAATCCACCAGATATATACAATTTTACTGTTTGTTTATAAATTCTTTTATGATTCATTTTGAGCGATTTACTTTAGAAAACGGTTTAAAAGTTTTGGTACATGAAGACCATACTACGCCCATGGCTGTTTTAAATATTTTATATGATGTAGGGGCTAGAGATGAACATCCGGACAAAACGGGTTTTGCCCATTTATTTGAACATTTAATGTTTGGGGGCTCTATAAATATACCTTCTTATGATGAGCCTTTACAGCGTGTTGGAGGCGAAAATAATGCTTTTACCAGTAACGATATCACCAACTATTATATCACTTTACCTGCGGTAAATTTAGAGACTGCTTTTTGGCTAGAATCTGATAGGATGCTGAGTTTAGCTTTCTCTGAAAAAAGCTTAGAGGTACAAAAAAATGTTGTTTGCGAAGAATTTAAGCAGCGTTACCTTAATCAGCCTTACGGCGATGTTTGGTTAAAACTACGTCCTTTAGTTTACAAAAAGCACTCTTACCAATGGGCAACCATAGGTAAAGAGTTATCGCATATAGAAAATGCCGAAATGGCTGATGTAAAAGCTTTTTTCAAAAAGCACTATAACCCACAAAATGCTATTATGGTAGTAGGCGGAGCGGTTGATAAAGCAAAAGTTAAAGAGCTGGCAGAGAAATGGTTTGGGCCCATCCCGGCAGGGGAAAAATACCATAGAAACTTACCTGAAGAACCTAAGCAAGTGGCAGAAGTTAAAGAAACTGTATATGCTGATGTTCCTTTAAATGCAATTTATAAAGCTTTTAAAATGCCAGGGAAAATGGAGCAGGAATATCCGGCTATAGATTTAATTTCGGATATTTTGTCTCAAGGGAAATCATCAAGGTTATACCGTAACCTAGTTAAAGAGCAACAGTTATTTAGTGATATTAATGCTTATAATTTTGGCAGTTTAGATAAAGGTATGTTCATTGTTGAAGGCAGGTTAAACCCAGGTATAAGTGTAGAAACCGCAGAAGCAGCTATTTGGGCCGAGCTAGAACAGCTTAAAAAAGAATGGGTTGCTGATGATGAATTAACTAAAGTGAAGAATAAGTTTGAGTCTACCTTAACTTTTTCTGAAATGAGTTTGCTAGACAGAGCCATGAATATTGCTTTTTATGAGTTAATGGGAGATGCTTCACTTTTTAATACTGAAGTTGACAAATATTTAAGTGTTACAGCGGCTCATATTCAAGAGCAAGCACAGCAATTGTTTACCAAAGAACAAGCCACTACATTATATTATTTAGCTAAATAAAGCACCATGTTAGATAGAAACACAGCGCCTCAGTTTAAAAATATTGAGGATATACATTTTATACAAGCCAGCAAGCATCAATTAGCTAATGAGATTCCGGTTTTCATCATCAATGCTGGTGATCAAGAATTGGTAAGGATAGAGTTTATCTTCAAAAATGTTAATTGGGATATTCAAAAGCCACTATTATCATTAGCGGCCAATACCATGTTAAACGATGGTACTAGTAATTTAAGCGGAGCAGAGATTGCTAATAAAATAGATTATTATGGCGCATTTTTTCAAACCGAATATGGTTTAGACCGATCTGCGGTTGTGCTTTACTCTTTAAATAAGCATTTGCCAAATACCTTACCTATTATCAAAGAAGTTTTAACAGATTCTGTTTATCCTGAAAAGGAAGTTGATACATTTATCAATAATCAAAAACAAAAGTTAAAAGTAAGCTTAGAAAAGAACGATTTTTTAGCAAGAAGACAGTTTAGCAAGGCTATTTTTGGTGATACCATTTATGGTTTTTCATCAAGTTTGGAAGATTATGATGCTTTAAATCAAGCAGATTTAAGACAGCATTTTGAGCAAACTTATCATCCAGAAAATTGCACCATAGTGGTTTCTGGGAAGGTAAATGAAGATATTTTAACGCTTTTAAATAGCCTTTTTGGTGCATGGAAAAGCGATGTTGCTTTTAAACCTAACACGGTTGAATTTAAAGCTGCGGATGAGAAATATCATTACATAGAAAAAGCACAGGCTTTACAATCAGCTATAAGAATCGGGATGCCTTCTATCAATAGGAAACATCAGGATTTTCCTGCTTTACAAGTGCTAAATACAATTTTAGGCGGATATTTTGGTAGCAGATTGATGGCTAATATCAGAGAAGATAAAGGTTATACTTATGGTATAGGTTCTGCAAATGTATCTTTAGAACAAGCCGGATACTTTTTTATTGCTTCTGAGGTAGGTACCGATGTTTGTGCTGACACTTTGGTACAAATAGAAAAGGAAGTTTATATCCTTAAAACCCAATTAATTGGTGATGAAGAACTAGCCTTGGTTAAAAATTATCTTTTAGGAAGTCTATTAGGCAGCTTAGAGAATGCTTTTTCACATGCCGATAAGTTTAAGAATATTTATTTCTTTAATCAGGATTATGAATATTATACAAATTATATCAATACCATTAAAACCATTAATGCGCCACAATTATTAGAATTAGCTAATAAATATTGGGATTTTGACCAATTTTATAAGGTAATTGTAGGGAAGGTTTAGGAAGAGATTTAATTTTATATGAGCTGTATCTAAAGTGACTTATTTAAGAAAATATATAATTCTGAAGGCTTGATGTTTTTTGCTATGATTTTTCCAGTAGAATCAATTAATAAATTGGTTGGGAAAGCTTGAATAGAAAACATCGAGCTTTCTTTTCCATCAATATCCCAATATTGCGGCCATAAGAGTTTATGTTTATGAATGGCAGCTATCCATTTAGATTTTTCTTTTTGACGGTCTGTAGATATGCCTATTATTTCGAAGCCTTGTTGGTGGTACTTGGTGTAAATTTCATTTAGCTCTTTAAATTGAGCGATGCATGGTCCACAGTTGCTATACCAAAAATCTACTAAAGTGTATTTGTACTCTTGGTAAAAGTTGGAAGAAAGGGCATCGTTTTGTTGGTTTAATGCTATAAATTTTGGTATCTTTTTCCCTATGGATAATTCATTCCCTTTTAAGAGATTTTGATAGAGATTTTTCCCAGAAAAAGAATTTTGGATGGTTTTATCAAAGCTGTTAAAGATAGTGAAGAATGTGCTTTCGAAGCCAAATTGATGAAGTTCGGCTAATCTCCAAAAAGCATAATAAGAATCAGGATTTTTGATTACATAAGTTAGTAAGGTGCTATCTGTTAAGCGGTATAGTCTTTTTAATTCTTGATTTAGATGCGTGTTAATTTCTGTAGGAATTTTATTGTTTGTTTGCGTTTTAATACTATCCCATTTACTATTTAAAGCGTTATACTGCTGTGTTAATTCTTGAAAATGATTTAGGTAATTTTGATAATCATGACTCATGATTTTGTTAGAAATCTGTGGGACTTTTTTGTTTAAAAGTGTATCAAGTACTATTTTTTGATAACCTTTATCAATAACAAATAGTCCAGATAAATAAGCTCTATCACCATAAGATATACGATAGGCGAGAGGATGGGGTATATTACCTTTTATTTCAAATTTACCATTAATTACATCAGCTTTGATATTTCTTAATTCTTCTGGATAAAGACTAGAGTCTGCTGCCAATTCTAAAATTATGGTTCCTTTTTCAATATTTGAAGTTCCTTCAATTGTGAAATTATAGGTTTTAGGTTGTGATAAGGAGTTAAGTCCAAAAAATAAAACGTAAAATAAGGTTATGAGAATGATTTTAGACATGGATTTCTTACAATAAATTATCAATCATTTCTTTTACTTCTTCACTTTCAGGGAAAGCGGTAAATTTATTGACAAGTATTCCTTTTTTATCATATAATAGATAGGATGGAATACCCTCAAACTTAAACATATTCATGATGTATTCCCATTGACTATTCGTAAGGTAATAATGTTCATTTCCTATTCCTTTAATTTTTTCTTCCCATAATTTTTTTGGTGAAGAGGCATTTGTTAAATAAACAAACACAATATCTTTATCTCTAAACTGATTTTTGGTATTTCTAAATCTTTGCATAGCATCCAGACAAGGCCCACACCAAGTAGCCCAGAGGTCAATAAAAACGGCTTTATTTTTGTACTTAGAAAGAATTGTTGCTATTAACTTTTCATTGGTAACCGATGAGACATCATTTAAAACAACAGGAGCTTTGAATTTATCTAATTCAACAACTTGCTGGTTTTTTCTAAAGAGTATCTTTGCAATTTCTCCATTTCCCCAATAGTTTGAGATGTTTTCTTTCTGCTTTTTGCTAAGAGGTCTTAATTCTTCATTTAGCTGTCTGGCATAGGCATTAGCAGCTAAAATATCATAATATTGACCATCGTTAAATCCAACTAAATCAGATAAGGTAGCTTTTACTTTACTTAACCAAGAGGGGATGTCAAGTTCTTCTATTAGAGGGAGATTTAAGATTTCATTTCTTAAAATTTCTTTTTGAAATTCTAAGAAAGTTGGAGTATTTAGATATTGTGGGTCATTAAGATTGAAGTCTTTTAGAAAACGATAATATGTTCTATCAATCTTAATAAAGTCAGTCTTATCGCTTTTACCTCCATTAGTGTTTCGATAATTCAACATCATCTCATCTTCGTAATTAAATACATGAGATTTATACAAGAATAAGTGGAAATCTTTAGCTAAAATTTCTTTGTATTCTTCCGAAATATCTGTGTTACTCTTTAAAATCTCTAATCTTCCTAATAAGATAGTTTTGGCGTAATTAAGAAAATAATCAGGCGTTTCATTATATAGAGATTGAGGTTTTCTACCAGATTTATGACTTATTATTTTACCTAATACTTCCATTCCATTAACTATATCATTTTGATTCATGTCAAGATTAGTATTTATGCTATCAATCTGATTTTTGGAATTATAGGTAATATCAACATGAGTAATACCACCATTTGTTAGTTTAAGAAAAAAATACTTACTTGGATTTATATTGGTATACAGAGAAATGAGTGTATTATTTGTTTCTACTTCAGCATCAATAGCGAATTTTCCAGACTGGTCAACTATTGCTTTATATTTGACAGTCTCACCTGAAATAGGATTTGGAACTGCAATATGTACGAAAATGCTATCTCTTGCAGAAGGACTAAGATTTTTTATTACTCCTGTTATTTTTGATTTACCTGCTACTATGATAGGGTGGTATTGCGTCACAGCAACTGATTGTTGAACTGATAAAAAGATTATAAGGATGAATATCCAAGAGGTATAAGATGACTTTTCAATAGATAAAATTATACATTTGAATTTCGTAGTATTTTCTTTGTTTCTCATTTTGGGGTAGGTTTTGTTGAATTCAATATATTAAATAAGTTCTTCTTATCAGCATTTCTTTTTAAAATTTTAATTAGGTATAATTTTTAGTTCATCAAAAAGAAATTCTTCCAATCCCAAAAAAATAATCTACCTTTGTGCGGCAAATAAAGCACCCTAATTTATTTGCTATGCAATTAGATCCACATAAATTTTTAGCCGAAGGTTTAACCTATGATGATGTACTTTTAGTACCGGCTTATTCAGAAGTTTTACCACGTGAAGTTGATACCTCAACTTATCTTACCAAGAAAATAAAGCTTAACGTTCCTATTGTTTCTGCGGCTATGGATACCGTTACAGACGCTAACCTTGCTATTGCTATAGCACAGGCTGGGGGAATTGGTATTCTACACAAAAACATGAGTATTGAAGCTCAGGCTGATGAAGTACGTAAAGTAAAAAGATCAGAAAGTGGGATGATACAAGACCCTGTTACTTTACAAGAAGATGCTAAAGTTGCTGATGCTTTTAAAATTATGAAAGAATACCAAATTGGCGGTATTCCGGTAGTTTCTGTTGATAATGTTTTGGTAGGTATCATCACCAATCGCGATTTACGCTTCCAAAAAGACATGGATCGTAACATCACAGAAGTGATGACTAAAGACAACTTAGTTACAGCGCCAGAAGGTACAACTTTGGGTCAGGCCGAAATCATCTTACAAGATTATAAAATTGAGAAGCTGCCGGTTATTAGTAAAGATGGTAAACTAAGCGGATTAATCACTTTCAAAGACATCCAAAAATTCAAAAATTTCCCTAAAGCTTGTAAAGACGAGCATGGTCGTTTACGTGTTGGTGCAGCAGTTGGTGTTACGCCTGATGCTTTAGATCGTGTTAAAGCCCTTGTGAAATCTGGTGTTGATGTTATTGCTATTGATACAGCCCATGGTCACTCTAAAGGCGTTATAGATAAATTAAAAGAAGTTAAAGCGGTTTTCCCTGATTTACAAATTATAGCTGGTAATGTGGCTACCGCAGAAGGTGCTAAAGCTTTAGCTGATGCTGGTGCCGATGCTGTAAAAGTTGGTATTGGACCGGGTTCTATTTGTACCACCAGAATTATTGCTGGTGTGGGTGTACCTCAATTATATGCTGTTTACGAAGCAGCAAAAGGTTTAGCAGGAACCGGAGTACCTGTTATTGCTGATGGCGGTATTAAACATACTGGAGACATAGCCAAAGCCATTGCAGCAGGAGCGGGTTCTATTATGGCCGGGTCTTTATTTGCAGGGGTAGAGGAATCACCAGGCGAAACCATCATTTACGAAGGACGTAAGTTTAAATCTTACCGTGGTATGGGCTCTGTTGAGGCTATGGAGCAAGGTTCTAAAGACAGGTATTTCCAAGATGTAGAAGATGACATCAAAAAATTAGTTCCAGAAGGTATAGTGGGGCGTGTGCCTTATAAAGGAACTTTAATGGAAGTGATGCATCAATACGTAGGTGGTTTAAGAGCAAGTATGGGTTATTGCGGTGCTAAAGATATAGAGACTTTACAAAAAGCACAATTTGTGAAAATAACAGCTTCAGGTATCAGAGAATCTCACCCTCATGATATTACCATTACGAAAGAAGCGCCTAATTATAGTAGGTAATTTTTTAGTCCATGGACTATTGACTATGGTCCATGGACTTTTTATAAACTTCCTAACATTTCTTTTTCTCTTCTTACCAAATCGGCAACACTGGTATTATCCATGATGCCTACGGTAGCTTCTCTTACTTTTTGCATCATTTCGCGTATACTGCAAGTAACCTCATCTTTACATTCCTCACAACGCTGATAAAAATTTAAGCTTACGCAAGGTAATAGGGCAATTGGACCATCTAAAATCCTAATAATAGAAGACACCATAATTTCTGATGCTGGCTTCATTAAAAAGTAACCACCACCAGCTCCCATTCTGCTACCTAAAATTTGTCCACGTTTTAAATCCAATAAAATAGCTTCTAAAAATCTTTTGGGTAAACCTTCATTTTTTGCAATTTCTGCAATTAACATGGGTTTATTATCCTCACTTCTAGCGAGTGCAATTAGTGCTTTTACTGCGTATTTAGTTTTTTTGGTTAACAAAACTTATTCTTTATTATGGGTAAGAATTAAAAGTAATAGAACTTTAAATCTACTAAAATAACCCATTAATTAATAAGATTTGTTTCAATAGATTTTGTGTATAATTCTTATTTGATTGTTTTTTAAGGTTTTATACTGAAATCTTAAATCTTGTTTAACTTATAAAGTATATAAAGACTATATAATCTATAAAATTTGTAGATTATTATTTTAATTCTATATTTGCATCAGAAAAAGATTTTAAAACAAAACACGGGAGGATTAAAAATGATGTGTTGATACTGAAAAAATAAAAGGGGAACATGATAGCATATTCCCCCTGGCTAAAACTTTAATCATGCAGGTCCTCAATTGGCGTTGTCGCCTGCATAAATGTTCAATTAAACCTTAGTAAAAGTATGCAAAATTATGAAAAAGCTATAAAGTCTTTTTGCGCTATAGCTTTGTCCAAGAAATTCCTATTATTTCTTTTTATAATATTTACATCGAGCTATTTACAAGCTCAAGTACAAACCAAACCGCTCATTAATGCAACCTTAAGTGGTAAAGTAATAGATGCACAAACTAAAGAACCGCTACCGGGTGCGCTAGTTCAATTAGAAGGTGTTACCCATAATGCACAAACAGATGCAGCAGGTAGGTTCAATTTTGTTACGGGTCAGAAGCTTCCAGTAACTTTAATCATAAGCTATTTAGGTTATCAAAAACTTAGGATTGTTGCAACCACAACCCCTATAACCATAGAATTACAAGAAGATAGAAGACAATTAAGTGATGTTGTGGTTGTTGGATATGCTACGCAAAATAGAAAAGACTTAATAGGTTCTGTTTCTAAAATTAATCCTGCTGATGTTAAAACCATACCAGAAGTAAGTTTTGATGCCCAGTTGCAAGGTAAAGCTGCGGGCGTACAAATCAGCAGTAACACGGGGGTTCCTGGTTCTGATATTTTCATCAGGGTGAGAGGAGCAACTTCTATTAATGCCAGTAACGACCCTCTTTATGTAATAGATGGTGTATTTGTTAATAATGTAAGTCTTCAAAACATATCACAAGATAGAGGAACATCGCCTTTGGCAGATCTAAATCCGGCTGATATAGAAAGTATAGAGATTTTAAAGGATGCCACAGCAACAGCTATTTATGGTTCTAGAGGGGCTAATGGGGTAGTTATTGTTACTACAAAACGAGGTAATTACAGGCAAAAACCAAGTATCTCTTTTAACGCTTCCGAAGGTTTGGGTTGGGCTCCGGCTGATAGGGTTTGGAAAACAACTACAGGCGAGCAACATGCAATTTTAGTGAATGAGTACAGCAGAAATGCAGGTTTACCAGAACCATTCAGGCCTGTTAATCAAATTATCAATAATGTACCGGGAAGAGGTTTACCTCAGGAGCAACCCACTTTTGATAGGATGGCTTATTTAAATCGTACAGCTAATTTACGTAACTATGATTTATCTATTAACGGTGGTTCAGAAAAAACACGATATTATTTAGGTGCTGGGTTTACAGATCAAGAATCTATTTGGAAACCTATGGGTTTTGATAGAGCAAGTTTTAAAGTAAATCTAGATCAAAAAGTAAATGATAAAATTACCATTGGTACAAGTAATAGCTTGTCTAAAAGCTATCGAGACCAAGCAAGACCTGCAAACGGTGGTAACGGAACGCTATTACAAGCATCTCTAAATATCCCAACCTACTTACCAATTTTTGCTGCAGATGGTTCGCCATTAAGGTGGGTAAATTTTGATAACATTGCTGTATTAACCAATACAGTTAATCTTTGGTCTAACAGCTACCATTATGTTGGTAATGTTTATCTGGATTATGATATCACACCCAAAATTAAGTTTCGTTCTACTTTTGGTGCTGATTATAATAATTATGAAGAGAACGAATATTGGGATACTCGAACAATTTTAGGAGCCAGTGGAGGCAGAGGTACACAAAGTATTACTCAATCTACCACTGTTATTAATGAGCAAACCCTATCTTATCGTAATCAATCAAAAGAACACAGTTTTGGTGTATTGATTGGTAATACTTTGCAAAGCGCTGAGATTAAAAACGTATCGGCTACGGGAACAAATTTCCCTAATAACTCTTATACACAAATATCATCAGCAGCTATACAAACTGCATCTCAGTTTACGACTAATAGTACTTTAGCATCGTTTTTCTCGAGGGCAGATTATAATTTTAAAAGAAAGTATTATTTCGAATTTACCATCAGGGCAGATGGTTCATCAAGGTTTGGAGAAAATAATAGATGGGGATATTTCCCTTCTGTTGGTGGGGCTTGGCGTATTCATGAAGAGAATTTCTTAAAAGATTTAAGTACAATTTCTAATCTAAAACTAAGGGTAAGTTACGGTACAACTGGTAACCAAGGTGGGATAAATGATTTTGCATCTAATGGTTTATGGACAGGCGGTTTTGGCTATGCCGATGCTTTAGGAGGCGCAGAATTACCCGGAACTGCTCCTTTACAAATTGCTAACCCTAATTTAAAGTGGGAAACAACAAGTCAGTTTAGTACAGGTTTAGATATAGGGTTGTTAAATGACAGAATTAACATAGAGTTTAACTACTATAATAAATATACCAGAGATGCCTTGTTACTGGTTGCCACTCCTGCTACATCTGGCTTTTCATCTTACATTACCAATTTTGGAGAAATTAGCAATAAAGGTTTCGAGTTAGGTATAAATGCTACCAATGTCAAGATTAAAAACTTTACTTGGAAAACCGATTTAAATCTGGCTCAAAATAAAAATACGATAGAAAGAATACCGGCTGATATCCCTTTTGCAGGAAGAGATTTAATAAGACTACAACAAGGAAAAGAGTTATACTCATATTGGTTGTATAAACAGCTTTATGTAGACCCTAATACTGGTGATGCTGTATTTGATGATTTTAATAAGGATGGTAGAATTACTGCTGATGACAGACAAATATTAGGAAGTACTTGGCCTAAATTATTTGGAGGGATTACGAATAATTTCAATTATAAAACCTTTGATTTAGGCGTGTTCTTTACTTTCTCTTATGGAAATAATCTATGGAACCATAATAGAATGTTGGGAGAAACAGGTGGTACGTTAGATGCTAACCGTGTTTTGTTAGCAAGTCAGCTAAACCGTTGGACAAGCCCTGGCCAAGTTACTGATGTACCTAAATTAACAGCAGCTAATTACGCCAGACAAGAAAACAGTAGGTTTTTTGAGGATGCATCTTTTCTAAGGTTGCGTTCCTTAACCTTAGGATATACGCTACCCAAAACACTTACAGCAAGAGCTAAAATAGATAAGCTAAGATTCTATGTAACGGGTAATAATCTGCTTCTGTTTACGAAGTATACTGGGGCTGATCCTGAATCTAATCTAGGAACAGGAAATATCCAAGGTTACGATTATGGTACACCTCCACAACCACGTACAGTTCAGTTTGGTTTAAATCTCACCCTTTAAATATGAGTATCATGAAACATTTAAAATATATATTATTCTCTTTTCTATTTTATTTTCCTCTTGCGAGAAGTTTTTAGAGACAGAGCCCTTAAATGCCGTATCAGATTTAGATCCTATTTATGATAAAGGATCTAGTGAAACAGCGTTAAGAGGTGTTTATAGGCAATTAAGTTCATCCGGTTATTACGGCGAGACTTATGTTACTTTAGGTTTTTTCCCTAGTGCTGATATTAGAAATTTAACTACTGGTGGGGCAGCAAATTTGGTGAACATTAATTTCCGTACAGATGAAGTATTGTTTAATACAGCTTGGTCTGCTATTTACAATACCATCAACAGAGCTAATCATGTTATTACTAAAGTACCTTCAGTACAAGACCCTACGCTTACCACAAACCTAAAAAATCAGATTATAGGAGAAGCCAAGTTTATAAGAGCATTAGCCTATTTTGATTTGGCTAGAGCTTGGGGTGGTGTACAATTATTTTTAGAGCCTACGGTATCTTTACAAGAAAGGCCAAATATTAGAAGAAGTACTTTAGCCCAAACCTATGCGCAAGTACTAGCAGATTTACAAGATGCGGAAGCATTATTACCTGATGCGGTTAATAGAATAAGAGCCACAAAAAGAACAGTTTGGGCTTTAAGAGCGAGATTACACCTCTACAAAAAAGAATGGGCTTTAGCCGAGGAATATGCCACCAAGCTGATAGAAAAATCAGCAGATTATACCTTGGTTAAGCCTTATAGTGCTTGGTTTGCCAATAATGTTGTGGGTACCAGAGAGTCTATTTTTGAACTGCAATATAGCGCTATTAACCCTAATGCAACCAGAGCACAAATGCAACATCCTACCAGAGGTGGTACTTACAGGTATGCACCAAATGATAGATTTGTTTCACTTCTTAATAATCCAGCTATTAGCGGTGGAAGAAGTGCTTTAATCAGTAGTGTTGTACAAAATAATACCCGTATTTGGTTTGGTAATTTATATTATAGGTTACCAGCTACAGATCCTGCTTATATCTTTAGAATTTCAGAAATGTATTTAATAAGAGCAGAGGCAAGAGCTCAACAAAATAATTTAAGTATTACTAATGGTGCTTTAGCAGATTTAAATCTGGTAAGAGACAGGGCAGAACTTCCCGTTTCAATAGCGGTTACGCAGCAAGAAATATTACAAGCAATAGAAGAAGAGCGAAGGTATGAGTTTGCTTTTGAACCACACCGTTGGTTTGATTTAGCCAGAACAGGCAGGGCTAAAACAGTTTTAGAAGCTTTAGATAGCAATATTGAAGTGGAAGAGCATGAATATATTTTTCCTATTCCTGTGGCTCAGATTCAATTAGATAAAAATCTTGAACAAAACCCTGATTATTAATTATAAAACCTATGAGTTTTCTAAATATTTCAAATCATGATTCGTCCGACTGGAAAGGTTATGAAAAAATACTACTTAGATTTTTCTTTATTTACTTCTTTATCTTGGTTGTACCCATAGATTGGAAGTTTTATCAAGAACTTTTTAATATAAATTGGGCAACTTTTAACTTTTATAGTCTATTTAGTTTAACCAAATATGCTCCACAATTTTTTGGATTAGTAGGTTATCAGAATTGGCTTTTCGCTGGCTTCATAGCTACTCTAGCTACTATAATTTGGACTTTTAGCAATACTAATTGCAATTACGATAGTCTGTACTATTGGTTAAGGGTAATTTTGCGCTATCGTTTAGCTATTGGTATCATCGCTTATGGTTTTTTAAAGGTTTTTCCGCTACAAATGCCATTTCCTTCGCTAAGTAATATGCATACCAATTATGGTGATTTCTTAGCGTGGAAGATTTATTTTCATACGTTAGGTATCACTCAAGGCTATGAAATTTTTCTAGGTGCTATAGAAGTAGTAGCTGGTACACTCTTATTATTTAGAAGAACTACCACTTTTGGCGCAGGTATTATTGCCGGTTTTACAGGAAATGTTTTTGCAGCTAATATAGCTTACGATGCTAGCGAAGAGGTTTATAGTTTATATCTAGTTGTGATAGCATTATTTTTATTGATTTATGATGCTAAGCGACTTTACAGCTTATTGGTTTTAGAGCAATACACCATAGCTAGCAAGTTTGAGCCTATTTATACTACTCTTGGGCTTAAAAGATTAAGAACAACATTAAAAGGATCTGTATTTATATTTCTCATAGTCTTGGGAGTAAGCACTTATGCTAATTATATTAAAGAGCCATATAAATTGCCTAAAAAAACAGGTTTAGAAGGAACTTATGGCTTTTATAATGTAAGAGAGTTTAAGTACAATGGCGTAGTTATTCCTTACACTACCTCAGATACAAATAGATGGCAAAATGTTGTTTTTGAAAAATGGGCTACCATAAGTATTAAAATTGCTAAACCAGTAAAAATAGATACTTCTTTCGGGGATGTTTATCATACAAATGATATAGATAGAAATTTCGAATCGGCTGGTGTTGGAGGCAGACATTATTTTGCCTATCAGGCAGATACTGTTTCTAAAAAGCTCTCTCTACAAAATAAAAACAAAAACCATGCTTCAGAAAAATTCCAGTTAAGTTATCGCTTTTTAAATGATTCTACTTTGGTTTTAAGCGGTGTAAATGAGAAGAAAGATTCTGTTTATGCTGTTTTAGATAAAATAAACAAGAAGTATATGTTATTAGAAGGCAGAAGAAAATCTGTTAAACTATAACCCCAACATCAATCAAAATGAATACAACAGATATATTTTTAGAAAACAAAGAACCTGTTTGGTCAGCCTTTGAAAAATGGGCTTTTAGGGTGTCATTTATTTTTTTCTTCCTGCTCATAGTGCCTTTAGAGCTAGATTACTATAAAGGATGGTTCACTACGGATTGGGCCAATTTACATATTAGAGATATTGGGAGGTTGAGCGGTTCTTCCTTTAATCCCATTAAAATTAAACCTCTTTTTGACGGAGCGGCTGATAAAGGCTCTTTAAAAGATGCCAATACTTCTTTTTTAACGATAACTGCTAAAGAAGGAATTTATGGATTAGCAAGCTATATCAACTGGTTTTTAGCTTTAGGTATTGGGATAATTGGGGCCTTTATTTGGGGCTTCTTAGATCAAAAGCGTAAGCATTACAGAAATTTATACTATTTCTTATTGGTAGGTGTAAGTTATGCCATGCTGATTAAACTGCAAGGTTTAACTTTTTCCAAGGTCTTTCCTACACAAATGCCAGATTTAGCCTTAACGCAGTTGAATACACCTTTTGGCGATTTTACTGCTCAAAAGCTGTATTGGATACAATTTAGCTTTGTTCATGGTTACGAAGTTTTTGCGGGCTTAGCCGAGCTTCTGATTATGCTTTTTCTACTTTTTAAGCCTACCAGAGCAGTTGGGGCGGCTTTATCTTTAGCAATGATTGGTAATATAACTTTTGCTAATCATGCTTATGATGGTGGCATACACTTGGCTGCTGCTTTTTTTACTTTAGGTGGTGCATTTGTACTATGGCCTTATCTTAAAAATATCTGGACTTTACTTGTTCTCCAAAAAGATGTTAAGCCTAATTTATATTACCACGATTTTAAAACACCTCTACAAAAGTACTTTAGAATAACTTTTAAAAGCTTTGTATTCCTGTTCTTTTTTGTGTTGAGTGCTTATTTACATTGGCATAATTATAAATACGACTCTTATAAAGTACCATCAAGACCCGGTTTAGCGGACTCAAGAGGTTTGTATGATGTTACAGAGTTTAAAGTGAATAATAAAATTGTCCCATATTCTCCGGTTGATTCAGTAAGATGGCAAAATGTAACTTTTGAAAAATGGTCTACCATGTCTTATACTGTTTTTAATATCTTCTTAATTCATGGAGAAGCAGGCAGAGGAAAACAATTTAAAGATATTGATAGAACCTATGAATCTGCCGGGACAGGTGGCGGCAGAAGACATTTTATTATGAAGCTGATACCATTAAAAAGACGATTACTTTCCAAAGTAAGAATAAAGTTTATAAGGATGAAAATTTTACGCTTCATTACCAAAGACCATCAGCTAACAGAATCATATTATGGGGTAAAAACCAGTATAAAGACTCTATTTATGTTGTTTTAGATAAAAGAGACAAAGTTTATCCGCTATATGCTGGCAGAAAAGAAAATTTGGTTGTAACACCTTAATCTGTGAGATGAAATACGATGCTATTATAGTTGGTTCGGGACCCAATGGTTTAGCTGCAGCAATAACGCTGCAGCAAGCCGGGGTTTCTGTTTTGTTGTTAGAAGGTAAAGATACCATTGGCGGTGGCATGCGTACACAAGAATTAACTTTGCCAGGGTTTAAACATGATGTGTGTTCGGCTATTCATCCCATGGCAATGGGTTCACCTTTTTTTTCGAAATTACCTTTAGCAAAACACGGACTGGAGTTTATTCAAGCTCCGCTAGCAGCAGCCCATCCTTTTGATGATGGAAAGGCCGCTTTTTTATCAAAATCTATTGAGGAGACCGCATCTTATTTAGGTAAGGATAAAGAAACCTACTTAAAACTTATTCAGCCAGTTGTTAACCACTGGGATGAAATAGCAGAAGATACCATGGGGCCTTTAAGCTTTCCATCGCATCCTTTTTTGTTGGCTCAGTTTGGTTTAAATGCTATTAGGTCTGCCAATGCTATAGCGGCTAAATTTAAAACAAAAGAGGCTAAGGGTTTATGGGGCGGAATGTCTGCTCATGCCATACAACCTTTAAGTAACTGGGCTTCGGCAGCTATTGGTTTAATTTTATCTGCCGTAGGGCATAAACATGGTTGGCCTATTCCTAAAGGTGGCTCGCAAGCTATTGCAAATGCGTTAGCATCTTATTTTATTTCTTTAGGAGGTAAAATAGAAACAGGCATTATGGTTAAAAATATTAAAGAGTTGCCACCGCATCAGGTTGTATTGTTTGATGTAACGCCTAAGCAACTTTTAAGCATTGCAGGCGAAGAATTTTCTAGTCTTTACAAATGGCAATTAGAACGCTATCGACATGGTATGGGAGTTTTTAAAGTAGACTGGGCTTTAAGCGATCCTACACCATTTACTGCCGATGCTTGTAAAAAAGCAGCAACCGTACATTTAGGTAATACTTATCAAGAGATAGAAAGTTCAGAATTAAGCTCGTCTCAAGGTATCCACCCAGAAAAGCCGTTTGTTTTATTCTCTCAGCAAAGTTTATTTGATAAAAGTAGAGCACCAGAAGGGAAGCATACCGCATGGGCTTATTGCCACGTTCCGCATGGCTCTGTTATGGATATGACTGATGCTATAGAAAATCAGATAGAGCGTTTTGCACCTGGTTTTAAGGATACTATTTTAGCAAAACATCGTATGAATACTGTACAAATGGAAGCTTATAATCCTAATTATATTGGTGGTGATATTAATGGTGGAATCATTGATTTGGCTCAGTTGTATACGAGGCCAGCGGTAAAAATTTCGCCTTATCGTACATCATCTAAAAGAATTTATATATGTTCTTCATCAACACCGCCTGGCGGAGGTGTGCATGGTATGTGTGGTTATCATGCAGCAAAAACTGTGTTAAGTGATATTTATAAAATCAATTTATTATAAAATATGTCGACAATTAAAAAAGAATGGGTTCATGAAGATTGGGCTGTTGTTATTTTAGGAGCAAGCATCATTGTTATTTCGCTTCTTGGTTTTTTATTACCAGTTCCTAATTTCAATTGGGAATCTTTATCCGTATTAAATACAGATATCTTTAATATCAAAAATTTAGAAATACTACTTATGCAGTTTGTATTGGTAATAGCGGTTGCTATCCTAGGAGCTTTTCTTACCGGGAAATCTATTAAACATTTACTTATTGTTTTTCCTGTGGTGTATTTGTTAACAATTCTTGCTCTTTTATTGGCAGGAAATGATTTTGTAAAATCTATCAATTTAGAGGCTGTTATTTTTAGTTTATCTATTGGATTGCTTATCGGTAATTTTTTTAAAATACCGGCTTGGTTTAGGGCAGCCTTATCTACCGAGCTTTATGTGAAAATTGGCTTAGTTTTATTAGGTACCAGCGTTATTTTTTCTGATATCCTAAAAGCTGGTTCTTTAGGATTAGTACAAGCTTTATTGGTGGTATTATCGGTTTGGTATTTTGCTTTCTGGCTGTGTAAAAAGCTTAAAATAGATCAGGAATTAACCATGATGATTTCTAGTGCGGTATCCATTTGCGGGGTTTCAGCAGCTATTGCAACATCTGGCGCTATTCAGGGTAATTCTAAGAAATTGTCTTATGTAATTTCTATGGTATTAATCACAGCTATCCCGATGATGATTTTCATGCCTTACTTAGCTCAATATTTCGGTTTATCTCAAGAAGTAACAGGGGCTTGGCTTGGTGGAAGTATTGATACCACAGGGGCGGTTGTTGCATCGGGTTCTTTGGTGGGCGAGGAAGCCTTAAAAATAAGTACCATAGTGAAGTTCTCTCAGAATGTACTGCTAGGTTTAGCCGCTTTTGCCATCAGTATTTATTGGTCTTTTACACAAACCAAAAATAATGAAGCAGGAAGACCAGAAAAGCCAACCTTAAAAATTATTTGGGATAGGTTTCCTAAGTTTGTTATTGGTTTTATAGCTGCATCTTTAATTTTCTCCTTTTTAGTACCTACAGAAACGGTGTCTACCGTGAAAGGGAGTTTAAAAAATCTTCAGGGATTATGGTTTGCCTTAGCTTTTACCAGTATTGGCTTAGAAACAAATTTTAAAGATTTATTTGCCGAAAATAGTAAACAACCATTTTATGCTTTTTTAATAGCACAAGTATTTAATGTAGTGGTAACGCTAGTGATTGCTTACTTTTTGTTTGGATAAATTTAATAAAGCCGGGTGGCCGAGTGGTGAGGTAGAGGTCTGCAAAACCTTGTACAGCGGTTCGAATCCGCTCCCGGCGTCTATCAAAGTAAGTTTTTAAGGATAAGACCAATAAGTGCCGCTATTAAAATGATATGGGGTTCCTTTAGTTTTTTGAAATACATTAATCCTAAAACGGATGCTAAGGCTATTATCACAGTAGTTAAATCTATTATAGAGCGACTAGCAATTACAATAACCGAACCTACCAAGGCACCAATAACTGTTGCAGTAATGCCATCAACAAAAAGTTTAATTTGCTGATTTTGAGAAATCTTTTTGAAAGAGGGTGCTAGTAAGATGGTGAACAAATAGCAAGGTAAAAAGGTTGCTCCCGCAGCAATTGAAGCTCCCGAGAAACCAGCAACCAAATAACCTATAAAACCTACGGTAATAACTACTGGTCCTGGGGTAATCATAGCAACGGCAACGGCATCAACAAATTCATTTTCTGTTAACCATTTATACTCTTGCACTACACCGGCATGTAAAAAAGGTACAATGGCTAAACCACTACCAAAAACAAAAGCTCCGGCTTTTAAGAAAAATAAGGCCATTTTAGGTAAAGTGCCTTTTGCATAGGTAATTATAGGTAAAAAGTAAAACGCAATAACGGGTAAATTTGCTGTGTTTTGTAGCTTTTTGGGCTTAGCTTTTACCAACATATAAATCAACCCTGTTAATATGAATAATAGAATTTCTTCTCGCTGTAAGACAATTGTACTAACAGCGCCAACTAAGTAAAACACCCATAAAAGCCAGTTATCCTGTAAACCTTTAAGGTTGATTTTGCTAATAGATTTGATGGTTAATTTATAAGCACTTAATGCAATAATACCTATAACAGCAGCGCTAACGCCATAAAAAACAGCTTGCATCCAAGCTAAACCACTGTAAAGCTTATAGGCAACACCTAAAGTGAGTACCATTAAAAAGGAGGGTAGTACAAAGGCCAAACCTACTAATGTTGCACCTAATATTCTGTAATGTACAAAGCCTAAATAAATACCTAGCTGTGCTGCTAGTGGTCCTGGGGCTAACTGTGCTAAGGCCAAGCCTTCTTTATATTCTTCCTGAGAAATCCATTTTTTGTCTTCCACTAAATCTCTTTGCATGTATTCTACCAAAGCTACAGGTCCGCCAAAGCCCCAAGTGCCAAGTTTGAGGAAATAAATAACAATATCTTTAAGTGTGTATTTTTTTTGCATTCTATGTATTTAAAAACCAATTCCAAATTGAAAAGCTACAGTAGCAGAAGCCGGATTATTGTTACCAAATCTTACAGGTAATGGCATGGCTATAAAATAATTGCTGTGTTTATTTTTCTTAATTACTTTATTAAGGATGGGTGTAAAACCGTACCTACCAGAAGTTTCAAAAGCTATCCGGTTAACCAAAGTAAAGCCATGTTTAAGTTTTAGCAATATACCAGGGTGAATGAGGATATTGTTAGCTCTACTTAGGCCGTTTTCTGTTCTAATAAACGGAACGATTTCAAAAGAAAAGCCTATTTTTTCTGTTTTCCAGATATTAATACCCGTTGGCATCCCAACTACATAATAATCAGTAAAATTGGTATGTAAACCATCATTATTTAAAGTAGCTATTGGGTGTAGAATGCCTACATAACCTGTGATTTTAGGAAATGTAGTTGGGTTTTCTTGCGCATAGCCATCCAAAATAAAGCAAATGCTAATTAATATCAGGCTTAAAGCCGATTTTAAATAAATACAGTATTTCATAATTTCTTTTTTGTACAAGAATAAAGGCTGATGCACAAACTATTTAGAAGAGATTTTACCTTTTGGATGTATTTTACTTTTTAAAGCTTTTTTATATTGAGCAGGGCTAACATCATAAATTTTTTTGAAGATTCTGGTGAAATGACTTTGATCTGAAAATCCCGTAAGAAAAGCTATTTCTGATAATTTATAATCAGTGCTTTCTATTAAAGATATAGCTTTTTCTATGCGTAGTTTTCTAATATAATCTCCAAAAGAAAGATTATCAAAATGTTTAGCAAACTCTCGGGATATATAAGCTGGGTTAACGTTTAACTCTTCGGAAACATCTTTTAAACTAACATTTATATTAATGTCTATTTGGTCTTGTATAATTTCCTTGAGTTCTTTTGCCCAGGATGGCGTTTTTTTACCCTGCTCTTTTTGATGTTTCAGATATTTATGATAAACATCAAGAAACAAACTATCGGTAGTGTTTTGGGTATGTTTAACATGCTTTAAATGTTTTGCCCAACTGTATAAAGCATCGTAAATAGTAAGTCCTATCTCTAAAAGTTCATCATCATCTTTATAATTATAAGCCAAACCAGCGGAGATTGCCCATAAACCAGATGCTTGTGGGGCTAAATGATGGGCATCTGTATCGGCACCTCTAACAATTAAAGATAGGGTAGTAAGCGCCTCGTCTTCTAGCTTGTATTTCTCAATAAAATAATCGAAAGTACATTTATCTTGATAATGGGTAAACTCTACATGAGGGACATCAAACGGAATTGCGCCCAACTCTCGAGCTTTTCTTATAACATCTTGCTCTGCTACATAAATTATTTCTGCATCAGCATCAATAAATCTTTTAATAAGCCAAGGGCAAGCTATTCTATCAATTTTAGGCCTTTTTCTGGTAATCCATTTCATATGTTTTGCTTAGAAATCACTAAAGTAAAAATAAAATCTACAAAATCTATTGATTTTATTTGTATAGTTTAAAAGTTTGTTTTAATATTGTCGACTAAATCAGTAGGATTTATTGTTTATGTAAATTATGTCGACTATGATGATGTTGAAAATGTGTTGTTGTTAGAAGAGCTAACCTCCGCAAAAAGAAGAATGAAATATGAATAAGAATTAAAAAGAAATCATGAATAAACTATATACCACTATCTTACTTATACTGCTACTTATTGGCAGTACCAAAACAACTTCAGCTCAAGGAAATAACTTTATTGTTATATCCGGTACTGTACTTGGGCAAGATGATAAATTACCTCTTCCGGGCGTAACTGTAACTATAAAAAATACTGTTTCTGGAACATCCACAAATTCTGCCGGCCTGTTTGAGCTAAGAACCAGAGCCAAATTTCCTTTTACTTTAGTTATTTCTAGTGTTGGATTTCAAACTCAGGAATTTCTTATAGAAAATGCAGATTCTAAGCTTAATATAGAGCTTGTTACGCAAACTCAACTAGGTAGAGAGGTTGTGGTAACTGCATCTAGGGTAGAAGAGAGTATTTTGAAATCTCCGGTAGCTATTGAGAAATTAGATATCAGAGCTATAAGAGAATCTCCGGCTCCAAGTTTTTACGATGCTTTAGAAAATGTTAAAGGTGTACAAATGACCACCTCAAGCATCACTTTTAAAGTTCCAAACACCAGGGGATTTAATATTCCTAATAACTTTCGTTTTGTACAATTGGTAGATGGTGTGGATATGCAAGCGGGTACTTTAGGCGTACCGCTGGGTAATGCTATCGGGCCAACCGAATTAGATATTGCCAGTGTTGAGATTACTCCGGGTGCGGCTTCTGCCCTTTATGGGATGAATGCTATCAATGGTATGGCCAACTTAATAACTAAAAGTCCTTTTCTATATCAAGGGTTAAGTGTTTACCAAAAAAGTGGTTTAAATCATTTGGGAGGCACAGGAAGAGAGCTTAGCAATTTATCTGAAACGGCTATCCGTTATGCTAAAGCTTTTAATAACAAATTTGCCTTCAAGGTTAATTTAAGCTACATGAGAGGTACAGATTGGGTTTCTGATACGCGTACAAATCAAAATCCTAACAATTTAAATACCGCAAATCCTTCTTTTCCAGAGCTTAACGCTGATGCGGATAACCCAGCTTATGATGCTTGGAATAAATATGGAGATGATAATGGTAGCAATGCTGTAACGCTTACTGGTTTAAGCATCCCAGGTAGAACAGGAAACCAAAGTATCATCGTAAGAAGAACAGGATATTTTGAAAAAGATGTGGTACAACCTACAGTAGATAACTTAAAATTTGATGCTGCTTTACATTACAGATTTGGTGATCATGCCGAGCTTTCTTATGGCTACCGTTTTGGTAAACTAGATGGTTTATTTCAACGTGGTAACAAAATACAAATGGATAATGTAAATGTACAAAACCACAAGCTAGAGCTTAAAGGGGCTAACTATTTTATCAAATCTTACTTATCTGTAGAAAACACAGGCGATTCTTACAATATCAAACCTTTGGTTGATAATTTAGATATCACCAGTGGAGGAACTAATGCTGTATGGGGCGCAAAATATAGAACAGCTCTACAAAATGCGCTAAACAACGGTACACCATTAGCCGAAGCATTACGTGTAGGTAGGGCAGCAGCAGATGCTAGTAGAGTAGAGCCAGGTACAGCAGCTTTTAATGCGTTAAAAAGCCAAATTATCAAAATCAATAATTGGGATCATGGCGCTGTTATCCCGGGTGCGCCAGCAACCGGAGGAGCATTTTTAACGCAGAGGAGTCGTACTTACCATACCGATGCGCAGTGGGATTTATCAGAAAAAGTTAAAATATTTGATTTATTGATAGGTGCTGATGCTCGTGTTTATGAGGTTATCCCTGATGGTAATAACTTCGTAGACTTCTCTAGACCTATAGCAGATAGAACTACTCCTTTAGCCGATGGGAGCTTCGGAAATAATGTTTATTACAAGAAATTTGGTTCATTTGCGCAAGTAACAAAAACCTTTTTGGTGATAAATTAAAGTTATTTGGTTCGGTAAGATTAGATTATAACCCAGAATTTGATCCTAAATTAAACCCTCGTATAGCGGCTGTTTATACCTTAGCGCAAAAGCATAATTTCAGAGCATCTTTCCAAAATGGGTACCGTTTCCCTGCCTTGTTTGAAGCTATTTCTTATGTGAATAATGGAAATATCAGAAGGGTAGGCGGTTTATCTTACATCAATAATGGTTTAAATTATTTAGATAATTCTTACACTTTAGCATCTATAAATGCATTTAATGCTGCGGTAAACAGAAGCGTAGCAGGTGGGGCTACTACAAATGCAGCGGCACTTCAAAACAGAGACCTTTTAGAGGTTACCAATTTAGGAGAAACTCGTCCAGAGCGTATTAACTCTTTTGAGATAGGTTATAAAAGCGTTTTATTAGAAAATAAATTAGTTGTGGATATTGATGCTTATATGAATGAATATGATGGTTTCTTAGGCCAGGTTGAGGTTGCTGTACCTTACAGAGCAGGTACCAATTTAACACAACAAGTAACGGTTGGTACAGATGAAGCTGTTTTAGCCTCTGTGCAAACTAATCGTAACAATCAGCAGATACGTTATAGAGTTTATACAAATGCAAAAAATAGATATACCAATTATGGTTCTGCTTTGGGTTTAACTTATAACTTCTATCAGAAATTTACCATTGCCGGGAATATCAACTATAACGATATCACAGAAAATAAAAACAGAGATATTTTTGTAACTGGTTTTAATACGCCTAATTGGGCAACAAATTTATCTTTTGGCAACAGAGAAATTGTTAAAAACCTAGGCTTTAATGTGGGTTGGAGATGGCAAGAATCTTTCTTGTGGGAAAGTCCGCTTGTAAATGGTACTGTGCCAGCATTTCACTCTTTTGATGCGCAGGTTACTTATAAAGTTCCTCAGGCAAAAGCTAATATAAAATTAGGAGGTACTAATATCTTAAATAGAAATTATGTGCAATATGCAGGCGGACCAACCCTAGGTGGTTTGTATTATTTAGCACTTACATTTGATGGACTTTTAAACTAAAATTTAATTAACACGCTGGTTAATCTGGTTCCTGTTTTTGAATAAAGACAGGGCCAGATTTTTTCCATTTATACAATTCAGAATGACAGAGCAAAAAACAACGCAGACAAAAACAAATTTACCTAAAACAGAAGAAAGAAAATGGAAGAACATTGCTACACTCAGTTTAGCCCTATTAGCTTTAGTGATAATAGGTGTAAGTGTGGTAGAGTATTTTACTTTTAATGAGGTTAAAGACTATATAATTAAGCAGGTAGATAAGCAATTTTTGTTTATGGTGGCTGTTGGATTTTTTGCCCAGATGGTAGATGGTGCATTGGGTATGGGCTATGGTGTAATTTCTACTACTTTATTGCTATCTGGCGGATTAAATCCGGCTGTTATTTCTGGAAGTATACATACGGCAGAGATGTTTTCAAGCGGTGCATCAGGCTTTAGCCATTACAGGTTTGGTAATGTGAATATGAAGCTGTTTAAAACACTTTTAATTCCGGGTGTTATTGGTGCTATAGTAGGTGCTTTATTATTAACAACTCTGGGCGAAGAGAATTCTAAATGGGTGCGTCCGGTACTTTCTGTTTACACCTTTATTTTAGGAGTTAGAATTTTAACTAATGCCTTCAAAACAGATATCAAACCCAAAAAAGTAAAGAGAGCAGGTTGGTTAGCGGGTGCAGGTGGCTTTTTGGATTCTTTTGGTGGCGGTGGCTGGGGCCCTTTAGTTACCAGTACCTTAATATCTAAAGGTAGAAGTCCAAAATATGTTATTGGTTCTGTTAGTTTAACCGAGTTTTTTGTTACTATGGCCAGTGCGTTAACCTTCTTTATCATGTTGGGTACAAGCCATATAGAAACCATTATAGGTTTAATTTTAGGAGGGCTTTTAGCTGCACCTATAGCAGCCAGATTGGTAGGAAAACTCCCTGTAAAGAAAATGTTTATTGGAGTAGGTTTAATTGTCCTAATTTCTAGTATCCGGATTATATGGAACTCTATAGATAAATTGTTGTAATAAGCAGGTTAATCATAAAAAAAAAGCCCGAAATTTCATCAACTTCGGGCTTTTTTTAATTTAGTTTTTAAACTGTATTTTGTAAGTGGTTACCTGCGAATTTGGAAGTTTTGTTGGTTTCTGGATAACCAACTTGCCATTTTCTTGTTTCCAATTTAGTTTTTCTTTGCTTCCCAATAACTCTATAGAAGCAATAGTTTTATTATTGTATTTTGTGTTTTTACCTAATGCTTGTATGCTAATCTCATTTTGAGGATTTTTCATACAGAAAGCATATAATGTTTCGCCTTTTGTTGTGAAACGGATATCAGTTGATTCAAAAGAACGCTCATCGCTAACACCACCAAATTTACCTTCTGGCTTGTTAGAGCTGGTTGATGGTCCTTCGCCATAAATTTTCCAAGGTCTAGAGCCATAAATAGCTTCTCCGTTTACTGGCGTCCAAGCGGCAATTTCTTCTAAGATGTTTAAAACATCAGGTTCTAAATCTCCTTCAGGGGTTTGTACTACGTTAATTAATAAGTTTCCGTTCTTACTTACTATATCAACCAACATTTGCAAAATTTCTGTTCCACTACGGTATTTTTGGCCGGTACGGTAAAACCAATCTCCAATAGAAGTATCTGTTTGCCAAGGAAACGGACTGATAGAGTCCATTACGCCACGTTCTATGTCTTGTACCCAACGTCCTTCAGATGGTCTTCTTTTGCTATTGTAAACGGCTTCTAATTTCCCGTTGTTTTTTGCAATATCCTGATTATAAAAATGAGCTAGCATTTTATGGCCAGTTTCACCAAAAGGTAATTCACTATCAGAATATAATAAATCTGGTTGGTAAAGGTCTATCAATTCTTTAACGCTTTTTAACCAATGAGCATGGTTTTTAGGGTCTGTAGTTAACCATGCCTTTTCATCAGATTTAGCATAATATAAATCTTCATACTGAGGGTCGTTTCCATCATAAGGGACACCAGCTAAAGGCCCAGTTTTATCAGCACCCTTATTAGTTTGAAACCAGTTATAACTAGCTCCTAAATGTTCAGAAACGCCAAACCTTAAGCCTTCTTTTTTAGCCGCTTGTTGCCATAGTGCAACAACATCTTTTTTAGGACCTATGTTCACCGAGTTCCATTTGTGGATTTTAGAATTCCATAAAAAGAAATTATCATGATGCACAGCCATACTCACAAAATATTTAGCTCCAACTCTTTTAAATAGAGCCATTAATTGCTCTGGATTCCATCTTTCTGCTTTCCAAAGAGGTAATAAATCTTTATAGCCAAATTTTGACGGATGACCATAAGTTTTTACATGATAGAGGTAAGCAGGATGAGGTTTGCCGGTATATTCATTCTTTTTTCTATCATAATAATCGCTTTGGTACATGTCTCTGGCATACCAGTCGCCTTGTCTGGGTACAGCTTGTGGCCCCCAATGAGACCATATACCAAACTTAGCATCTCTAAACCATGCTGGGTATTCGTATTGTTTAAACGATTCAAGATTGGCTTCAAATTTTTGAGCTTTAAGCGTACTAGAAAAAGACACAAGAAAAAATAGCGAAGCTAGTATTCCTGTAATTCTACAGTTTAATCTGGTCATAATAGATTCTAAATTATCTTTTAAAATTGGTTTTTAGGAATTTTAAATGTAGCTATTTTTTTTAAAATCTAAGAAAAAATAAATTTTGTAAAGTATTGTAAATGAATGTCTAACAAAAATGGAAATCGATTTTTATTTTCTTAACACTGAATTAGATAAACAAAAGGCTTATTCAGGAAAAAAAAAGAAGAAAATGAATTTTATCTCAGAAAGTAACCTGTTTTATCAAAGTCTTTTACCAGTTCATCAACAGATTTTTTACTAAACTCTGTAAGTAATTGTGTTCTTATGGGTTTAATTTGTTCATGCATTGGGCAGGGTTTGGTATCAGAGCAAGTTTTTAAACCCATTACACAAGAGCTAAACAGGCCAGAACCATCAATTGCTTTTATAATATCTACTAAATAAATATCTTTTGGGTTTTCTATGAAAAAGCCTCCGTGTGGTCCTTTAATAGAAGAGATTACTTTTTTACGAGCTAAAGCTTGTAAAATTTTTCCAGTAAAATGTGTAGGCGAGCCAATAGCTTCAGAAATAGCAATTATCCCGGTTTTTTCACCTTGTTGTGTTTTTAAAGCGATATAAATAGCTGCCCTAACAGCATATTCGCAAGATTTTGAAAGTATCATTCTGAATAAAAATCATGGCTAAGTTAAACATGTTATGATAAAGCAAAAATTATAATTACGTCTCTTTTTCTTTATAAATCTAAGAATGTGATGTAAATCATTTATCAGAAAATAATAAAAGATAATTTTGTCTTTAATTATAATGGTAATAGAATTTGCATCAATTAAAAACAGCGGAGCAGATTTAACAAGAATATTATTAACTCATAAAACAGGTAAAATGAAAAATTTAACAAAAGTATCAATTGCATTATGGATGGTAATAGTAACCTTCATTTACGCATGTGGTGGTAGCGATAAGCCTACATCAACACAAGAGCAAACAGAAGCGCCAGCAGAGCAAGCAACCGTTACAGATACCAAAGCCAAAAGTAACAGCAAGGGAGTAGGGCGTTTTACATCAGTAGAGATTGGGCCTATAGATCATGATTTGGCAGCCAAAGGAGAAGCTGTTTTTACTTCTAAATGTGCTGCTTGCCACAAAACCACAGCAGATAAGGTAGTTGGGCCAGGTCTTAAAAATATCACCAATATCAGAGAACCAGAATGGATCATGAATATGATTACCAATCCAGAAGAAATGACCAAAAAGGACCCTGTTGCTAAAGCCTTATTTGAAGAACATTTAGTTCAAATGACTTTTCAGAATGTATCTGATGATGAAGCCAGACAGATTCTGGAATTTCTTCGCAAAAACGACTCACAATAAAATTTAAAATATAAAGACATGAAAATGAAATTTAATTGTTTATGGGTTGCAGCAGGTATTACTGTTGTAACAGCTATGGGTTTTTCTGGTTGTAAACCAGGGAAAGTAAGCCAAGAGGCAGATGGAGATGCCGCCGAAAAGGTTTATGTAGCGCCAGGGAAGTATGATGAACTTTATATGTTTGCTTCCGGAGGTTTTAGCGGGCAAATTGCTGCTTACGGTTTACCTTCTGGCCGATTGTTAAAAGTGATTCCGGTATTTTCTCAAAATCCAGAAAATGGTTATGGCTATTCAGAAGAAACCAAACCCATGCTCAATACATCGCATGGTTTTGTCCCTTGGGATGATACCCACCATCCACAATTATCAAAAACTAATGGACAGGATGATGGTCGCTGGTTATTCATTAATGGTAATAATACACCAAGAATTGCCAGAATTAACCTTGCTACTTTTAAAACAGAAGAGATTATTGAACTTCCTAATGTTGGCGGAAATCACGCATCGCCGTTTTGCACAGAAAATACCGAGTATATTGTAGGTAACACCCGTTTTAGTGTTCCTTTAGATGCCAATAGTGATGTATCTATAGATTCTTACAAACAAAACTTTAAAGGTGCTGCATCTTTTATAAAAGTAGATAAAGATAAAGGTACCATGAATTTAGCTTTTCAATTGGTAATTCCTGGTTTCAATTATGATTTAGCCAGAGCCGGAAAAGGCGTTTCTAAAGATTGGATTTTCTTTTCTACTTACAATACAGAGCAAGCCAATACCATGTTAGAAGTAAATGCCAGTCAGCGTGATAAAGATTTTGTGATGGCTGTAAATTGGAGAAAAGCAGAGCAGCTTATAGCACAAGGGAAAGGTAAAAAAGTACCTGCCAGATACGCACATAACGTATGGAATGAAGAAACACACTCTGCAACATCAACCATCAAAAAAGATGTATTAATGTTAGATGTTAAAGATTATCCGGGTATTGTTTACTATATCCCTTGTCCAAAATCTCCGCATGGTGCAGATGTAGACCCAAGTGGTGAATATATTGTGGCCAGTGGTAAACTAGCAGCTGTTATTCCGGTATTTTCTTTCAAAAAAATGTTAAAAGCTATAGAAAGCAAACAGTTTGAAGACCAAGGTTTAGAAACAGGCATACCAGTTCTTAAATATGCCGCCGTTTTAGAAGGCGAAGTAGAAAAACCAGGTTTAGGCCCATTACATACCGAGTTTGATAGCGAAGGTTATGCTTATACTTCTATGTTTGTTTCTTCAGAAATTGTGAAATGGAAATTATCTACCAGAGAGATTATAGACAGAATTCCTACTTATTATTCTATTGGTCACTTATCTGTTCCGGGTGGTGATAATAAAAAACCTTACGGAAAATATGTAGTAGCGCTTAACAAAATTACCAAAGACAGGTATTTATCAACCGGGCCAGAGCTTACACAATCAGCTCAATTGATAGATATTACTGGTAATAAAATGAAGCTATTGTTAGATTTTCCTACCATTGGCGAGCCGCATTATGCTCAATCTATCCCTGCAGCGCTTGTAACCAAAAATCAAGTTAAGTTTTTCAAATTAGAAGATAACCACCATCCTTACGTTGCTAAATCAGAAAAAGACGCAAGAGTGGTAAGAAAAGGAAACCGTGTTGATGTTTACATGACAGCCATTCGCTCTCACTTAGCGCCAGACAATATTGAAGGCATTAAACTAGGCGATGAAGTTTATTTCCATTTAACAAATTTAGAGCAAGATTGGGATGTGCCGCATGGTTTTGCCGTAAAAGGTGCCAATACAGCCGAGCTTTTAGTGATGCCAGGTGAAACAGCAACATTAAAATGGGTGCCAGACCGCGTAGCGATGTTCCCTTTCTATTGTACAGATTTTTGCTCTGCCTTACACCAAGAAATGTCTGGCTATATCAGGGTATCTCCAAAAAGCTCTACACTTCCTATTTCCTATAAAATAGGGGAGAATCCAATAGCCAAAAAATAACCAACAAGTCGGGGGAGAAATTCCCCCGGTTTTTTAAAATTGAGTCATGAAAAAGAAATCCAGAATTATCATTGCCATAAGCGGGTTACTCTTATTAAGTGCTTATTTCTTGCCTTTGTGGCAAATCATTTTAGAGGCACCACAATACCCAGAAGGTTTAGGCTTAAAAATCTGGCTAAATAATATAACCGGAAATGTTGACCAAATAAATGGCTTAAACCACTACATCGGTATGAAACATATTTTTGTAGAAGATTTTATAGAGTTTAAAATTGTACCCTATATTTTTGCTGCAATTGTGTTAACTGCTTTTTTAACGGCCACAATAGGCAATAAAAAGCTTTTATGGTTTCTATTTATTTTACTGATGTCTTTTTCTGTAGTGGGTTTAGTAGATTTTTATTTATGGGAGTATGATTACGGCCATAACCTAGACCCTAAAGCGGCTATAAAAGTGCCGGGGATGTCTTACCAACCGCCACTTATTGGCTACAAACAACTATTGAATTTTCTTGCGGGTTCTTTTCCAGATATAGGCGGTGTATTTATCGCAATTGCAGTGATACTGGTAGGGCTTACATTATTTATGGAAAGAAATATTAAACCTTTAACATCATGAAAATACTAATTTGTTTTTTATGGATATGCTTAAGCTTAAGTGCTTGCAACCAAGGGCCAGAACCTATAAGCTACGGTAAAGATGCTTGCGCTCATTGTAAAATGAGTATTATGGATGATAAGTTTGCAGCAGAAATTATAACCGCTAAAGGCAAAATTTACAAGTTTGATGCTATAGAATGCATGACAGATTTTATCCAAGAGAACCAGGAAATTAATGTTCCTGAAGCTTCTTTCTTAGCAATGAATGTGGCACAACCAGGAAATTTTATTGATGCTAAAAAAGCCTATTTCTTAAAAGACAAAGCTTTTAAATCTCCCATGGGTGGTAATTTAGCGGCTTTTGAATTAAAACAATTGGCAGAAAACAATAGGCAAAATCCAGATTGGGAAATTTTCTCATGGGATGAACTTTTAGAAAATCAGCAAATTTCAACTGTTTTAAAATGAGGGTATTACTGCTCGTCTTATGTTTGTTTATTCCAGAAATGCTTATTTCTAGGACTATTGTTGTTGCTCCAGCAGGTAAGATAACGTCGTTAAAAAATGCGGTTGCCTTAGCAAAAGACGGAGATACAATTATAGTTAAAGCGGGTAAATACAATTCTTTCAATACCCTCATTAATAAACAGCTTACTATTTTAGGGCAAGGTTATCCGGTTTTAGATGCTGGTTTTAAAGAAGAGTGCTTAACCATTACCGCACACCACGTTAAAGTGGATGGTTTTATTGTTAAAAACTCTAAAACCGGAGCCATGAGAGATTATGCAGGTATACGTTTGCATCATACGGCTTATGTAACCATCAGTAACAATAAATTACTCCATAATTTTTTTGGGATATATGTTTCAGATTCTAGAAATATCGAAATCTTAAATAACGAGTGTAAAGGTAGTGCCATACAAATGGAATCTGGCAATGGCATTCACCTTTGGAAATCTAACCACATCACCATCAAAAATAATTATGTAACCGGCCACCGGGATGGGATTTATTTCGAGTTTGTGAAAGCCAGTTTAATACACCACAATTTAAGCGAGGAAAATTTTAGATACGGCTTACATTTTATGTTTTCTGATGATGATGTTTATCAATACAATACCTTTAAAAACAATGGTTCTGGTGTTGCGGTGATGTATTCTAAACGCATAAAAATGACAAACAATGTCTTTAAAGAAAACTGGGGGAGTTCTATTTACGGTTTGTTGCTAAAAGATATTTCTTACAGTCAAATAAGTAATAACAATTTCATAAGAAATACCACGGGTGTTTATATGGAAGCTTGCGAGGAAATAAGCATCAGTAAAAACAATTTCAATAATAACGGATGGGCCATAAGAGTATTAGCCAATTGCATAAATAGCAAGTTTATAGCTAATAATTTCATTGCCAATTCTTTTGATGTAAGTACCAACGGAACCCTTAACCTCAACCATTTTGAATATAATTATTGGGATAAATACGAAGGTTATGATTTAAATAAAAACGGCATTGGCGATATTCCATACCGCCCCATCAGTTTATATGCACAAATTATGGAGCAAATACCACAAAGTGTTATGCTGATGAGGAGTTTTATCATTAATCTGATGGATAAAGTAGAGCGCTCTATACCATCGGTAACGCCAGAATCTGTTAAAGATGTACAACCAAAAATGAAACCATGGAAGAACTTATAAAAATTTCCAATCTTAAAAAGTCTTTTGGCAAACTCAATGTCTTAAAAGGCTTAAACTGTAGTTTTAATGGCGGTAGGGTAGTATCTATTTTAGGTCCAAATGCTTCAGGTAAAACCACTTTAATCAAATCTATTTTAGGTATGGTTATACCAGATAGTGGCGAGATATTTTTTAAAGGTTCTCCTGTTGTGAACACCTATCAATACAAAGAAAATATTGGGTATATGCCTCAAATTGGGCGTTATCCAGATCATATGCGAATAGGCCAGCTTTTGAAAATGATGCAGGATATCAGGAAAAAGCATAGCGGTTTAGATGAAAGTTTGATAGCAGCTTTTCAGCTTCAAAGCATGTTTAACAAAGCCATGCATACCTTATCTGGCGGAACGCGACAAAAAGTAAGCGCTGCCCTAGCTTGTTTATTTAATCCGGATGTTTTAATACTTGACGAACCAACAGCAGGTTTAGATCCTTTAGCAGCAGAAATCCTGAAAGAAAAAATACAGGAGCAAAAGGCGAAAGGGAAATTAATTCTTATTACTTCACATATCATGAGCGAGGTTGATGAAATTGCAGATGAAGTGATGTATTTATTTGAAGGACAAGTAAAATTCTTTATGCCACTTAGCCAAATTAAATCTAGCACAGGCGAAGAAAAATTAGGCAAAGCCTTAACTAAAATTTTAGCATCATGATGTTTAAAATAGCTAAATATATCATTTTTGATATTCTTAAAAGTAAGGTTTTACTTGCTTATACCTTACTTCTTGCCATTATTTGTACCAGCATTTTTATGGCTGATGCCGATGTTACTAAAGGTTTGGTAAGTATTACAACAGTCATGCTCATTATTGTGCCCTTGGTAAGTATTGTTTATGCAACTACATATTATTTTAATGCTTACGAGTTTACAGAACTTTTGGTATCACAGCCAATAAGTAGGCTGCATATTCTGATGGGGAAATATATAGGTATCAGTACATCTATTCTTCTTGCTTTTGTATTGGGTGTTTGTGTGCCCATAGCGGTATTTGCTTTTTCTACCACAGGTTTAACCATGATGGCTACCGGCGCTTTACTTACACTAAGTTTTATTTCTCTTGCTTTTTGGGCATCAACCATTACCAGAGATAAAGCTAAAGGGATAGGTCTGGCTTTAATGATTTGGTTTTATTTCGCTATTATTTTTGATGGCTTGGTACTGCTTTTTCTTTTCCTTTTTGGCGATTATCCTTTAGAAAAAGCCATGATAGCTATTATCTCTCTTAATCCTATTGATTTAGCTAGGATATTGATTCTCTTGCAATTAGATATTTCTGCCCTTATGGGTTATACCGGGGCCTTATATCAGCAGTTTTTTGGTAGCGGTTTAGGCATAGCTTTTTCTTTAATACTCCAACTTTTGTGGATTGTAATTCCTATGATATTGGCACTTAAAATCTTCAAAAAGAAAGACCTCTAATTACTTCAATTATTCTCCTAAAAATCGTTCAAACGTGATGGTCATCATTTTTTACTACTGAATTTCTTAGCTCTTTTGTAATAGAAGATAAGTTTATCTTTTATTATGTAAAGCAAGAAATTTTATGGAAACTATTCTAACACTTGATGTAACCAAGATTGAACCTCGATTTAAGCATCCACAAATTTTTGAAAAATTTGACGATTTAAATCCAAATGAGGCATTTATTATTCATAACGACCACGATCCAAAACCGCTTTATTACCAATTGATAGGAGAGCGTGGCCATGTTTTTACATGGGAGTATTTAGCCAATGGTCCAGAAATTTGGGAAGTAAAAATTGGTAAAATAGATGCAAATCAGCCGCAAGAAACCATTGGTGAAATGGTTGTAAAAGATTACAGAAAAGCACAGGTTTTTAAAAAGTTAGGTATAGATTTTTGCTGTGGAGGTAAAAAAACACTAGCCGAAGTTTGCGATAAAAAGGGAATTGATGTTGAAGTCGTAAAAGCACAACTTTCTGAAATTAACGATATAGAGCAGGCAAATGCATTACCTTTTGATTCATGGGATTTAGGTTTTTTAAGTGATTATATTGAAAATACCCATCATCAATACGTAAAAGAAAATATTCCTTTCATTCTTGAACTCGCAAATAAAGTTGCTCGTGTACATGGCGATAGACATCCAGAGCTTATAAAAGTTGCTTATATCTTCAACAGGATAGCTCATGATTTAAGCTTACATCTTGAAAAAGAAGAAAAAATTCTTTTTCCTCATGTTAAAGCTTTAGCATCGGCAGCTAAAAATAAAACCAAATTTATTGAAGCACCTTTTGGTAGCGTAAGTAATCCTACACAAATTATGGAGGTAGAACATGAACATGCCGGAGAAGATTTAGCTGAAATTCGTGAGCTTACGCAGAATTATTTGTTGCCTCAGGATGCCTGCACATCTTACACTATTCTCTTTAAGAAATTACAAGAGTTTGAAAACGATTTGTTTAATCATGTTCATCTAGAAAACAACATTCTTTTCCCTAAAGCCATTCGTCTAGAGAAAGATTTATCAGTTTAAATCCACCAAAAAGCATATGAAACGTAACAAGAATCTGATTGAGTTATCCAGAGACCATCATCATGGTTTATTATTAGGATGGAAAATTAAGCAAGGCTTAAAAAAGCAAGTGGCTGTAATAGAAATCATAAAGTATGTGGCTTATTTTGCTCAGGAAGCATTGTTTAAACACTTTGAGGCAGAAGAAAATCAGATTCTTGTTTACTTGCTTCCTGATGATGAGTATGGTAAAAGAGTAATGAAAGAGCATACAGAAATTAGAACATTAATTCAGCAACTTATTTCTTCAAAGCCGAAAGATTCAGCGGGTCTTATGCGTCTAGCTGAGGTATTAGAGGCTCATATCCGTTACGAGGAAAGAGAATTTTTTCCTTATCTAGAGTCTACTTTAGCTGCAGAAGAGTTAGAAATTATAGGTAAAGAGATTGATCATTTACATGTTCCTTACATAGAAAATTATCCTCATGAATTCTGGGCAAATTAATTTACAAACCAAAATTTCTGTATTAATAAAGCATAATTCTGCTGTGATAGAGGCTTTAGCAGATTTAAATCCTCATTTTAATAAACTCAGAAATCCGCTTTTAAGGAAACTTTTTGCAGGCAGAGTTAGCATTGCCGATGCCTGTAAAATTGCAGGTACCAAGCCAGAAGATTTTATGCAGAAAATGTCTGAAATAGGTTTTGAGATTGATGATGCTAAGCGTTTAGAAGATAATACAGTATTAAGCCTTAAAGATTTTTCTTTTCAGGATTTAGAACCGGTAACATTAGATGTAAGAGCGTTTATCAATCGTCAGGAAGATCCTTTAAAGCAAATCCTTCATGCTATTGAAAACCTCCAGCAGCAGCAGTGTTTAAAGCTTATCAATACTTTTGAACCCATACCTTTAATTCATTTACTAGCCAAAAAAGGTTTTAAACATCATGTAGAAAGACAAAACCCCAATTTGGTTATCACATGGTTTGCCAAGCAAGAACAGGATCAGCTAAAAGAGAAAATAAAAACAAATGATGTGTTTGAAAGCGCTCATGATGAGTTTAACCAACAGCTGCAAGTTTTTGGTGACGATATAATAACACAAGATGTTAGGCATTTAGAAATGCCTTTACCCATGGTAAGCATTTTGCAAAGCCTAGAAAAACTACCTCAGGCTAAAGCTTTATATGTTAAACACAAGAAGGTTCCATTAATTCTTCTAGAGCAGCTAAAAGAACGTGGTTTTACATGCTTGATGCAAAGAGTAGATGATAAAAATATAAACCTTTTGATTTTCCATCATGACTAACCAAAGCCAATCATCCTTATATCAATTAGTGGTTACGCATTATCTCCTAGCCGCTTGTTCTTTTTTAGCTATGGCTGTCATGTTATGGATAGCTTCTGAGGATTTAAACGGACATTATTTTCATCCCAAATTATTGGCTATCACCCACACAGCAGCTTTAGGATGGGCTACTTTAATTATTTTTGGTGCTTGTTATCAACTGCTCCCGGTAATTTTAGAAACCACTTTGTATAGTATAAAACTAAGCTGGTTAAGTTTAGGCTTATTCTTTATAGGTTTAATTTTTTTAGTGTTCTCCTTTTGGATTTTTGAGCCCGGCATCATCATGCAAATCGCTAGTGTTTTTCTTTTAGTAGGCATTGTGTTTTTTGTGCTAAACATGGTTTTAACAGCTAAACAAGTTAAAAACCAAAATATATATCAAGAGTTTATGGTTACAGCAAGCATTTGGCTTTTAGCAACGGCTATTTTAGGACTGCTAATGGTATTTAATTTCCGATATCCGTTTTTGCCTAAGGACCATCTTCAATTTCTAAAAATGCATGCTCATATGGGTATAGGTGGTTGGTTTTTATTACTCATTATGGGGGCTAGTGCTAAACTTATTCCTATGTTTTTAGTATCAACCAAACAACCTGTTAAATATCTAAATGTGGCTTATTATCTCATCAATATTAGTTTGCTTTTGTTTTTGATAGATACTTATTATGCCGGAATTAACTTTAAAACATATTTTATTGCTTTAATTGCTGCTTGTGGAATTACAGCTTGGTTAGCCTATGTTTTAGAATGTGTGTTTAGTAGAATGCGTAAAACTGTAGATTTACCTATTTGGCATACGCTTTTATCTTTTATTTTGCTTGTAGTGGCACTTATTGTATTGCCATTTATCATTTATCATCAGTTAAAAGAGAATCCCTTAGCCATCAGAAATTCTAATTTATATGGTACTTTATTATTAATGGGATGGATAACAGCGCTTATTTTGGGGCAAACCTTTAAAACCTTACCTTATATAGCTTGGGTAAAACATTATGAGCACTTAACAGGAAAAGGCAATATCCCTTTGCCCGCAAACTTATACAACAATGGTTTGCTTAAAGTGCAACTTGTTGTTTTTTCGCTTTTCTGCTTGATATTTTATGTGGGCTTAATGGTGAAATCTACTTTACTCGTTAAAATAGGATTGATATGTTTTTTATCAACTGCGCTACTGTATGTTGCTAATGTATTGGTGGTTGTTTTTCATAAACCCAAAAGAATAAGTCATGAAACAGTTTGATATTACAGAAAAAGATAATTTCTTGAAGATGGAAATTATGGAAACCCTACGTTTAGTTATAGACCCAGAGCTAGAAATAAATATCATAGATTTAGGTTTGGTTTATGCGGTTTATGTAAAAGAAAATCAAATTGAAATAGAGATGACTTTATCTTCATCACATTGTCCAATGGGATCTAGTATAGTAGGTGGAGTGCAAAATTGCCTAGAGCAGCATTATCCTGATTATAAAACCACCGTTAATTTAGTTTGGGAGCCAGCATGGTCTCATAAAAATATATCGGAAGAAGGAAAACGTTTATTGGGTATCTAAATGAAACGGATAGCTAAGATAAATTTTGTGCATTGGGTGTTTCTCAATTTTGTGGTTTTGGCATTATTTGGTGTCGTTCTGAGGTACATGATTAGTTTCTCTATACCCCAGCTAAACTACATGAATATTTTACATGCACATTCTCATTTCGCTTTCGCTGGATGGGTTTTTCTAGCTTTTGTTTTAATCTTCGCCAATAAACTACCTGTACAGCATCAAAAATCTTTTTCTTGGATAGCACTTTTAACTATTCTTTCTTCTTACGGGATGCTTGTTAGTTTCTCCATACAAGGCTATAAGCTTATTTCTATCATTTTGTCTACCTTATTCTTATTTGTTACTTATTGGTTTGCTTATGTGGTATTAGGGCGGCTGCGGCAAATGGGTCAGCTGGTATCAAAACAATTAATTAAAGCTAGTATTTGGTTCTTGATATTATCTTCTGTTGGTCCTTTTGCTTTAGGTTTTTTAAAAGTATTAGGCTATAGCGGAGTTGTTTATCAAAACGCTATCTATTTTTATTTGCACTTTCAGCTTAACGGCTGGATGTTGTTAGCCGCATTAGGATTAATTGCTCTTGAGTTTTTGAAAGATCAAAACCATCAGCCCATTTCTACCTGGTTAAAGTTATTTATAGGCTCTACGTTGCCTTTGTTTTTCATTTTTACATTATGGGCAAAGCCCCTTCAGTATGTTTATATCATCGCTTTTTTAAGCGCCTTATTGCATGCTATAAGTTGGTTTGTTATGCTATTTAAGCTGCGTAAAAGAACAGCTAAATTACCTTATTCCATCAATTTTGTAGTGTTGGCGATATCTCTCAAAGTACTTTTTCAAGTGATCATTTGTTTGCCAGAGGTTTCCTCTTGGGTAGCGTCTCAAAGAAACTTAATTATTGGTTATTTACACCTTATAACTTTAGGATGTATAACTCCGGTGCTCTTTCATCAATTAATCTTAAAAACTATACAGACAGAATTACTCAATAGGTTTTATCTGCTATTGAGCTTTGCTTATGTATTTCTACTTTTTTTGCAGCCTTTTTTAGGTCTTTACGCAGTTGTTATTCCTTATTATCAGGATTTACTTTTTATAATATCTGTACTTTTTGCTGGCTTAGGCTTGTTTTATTATTTAAGATTGAGGCTGCTAAGGGTTTAAAAGAAGGAAATTGTAAGTGATTTTGATAGGGATGATAAACCGCCTATAAACCAAAAAAGCTTCCCTATAAGAGAAGCTTTAATTTTGGTGATCCCGCTGGGATTCGAACCCAGGACCACTACATTAAAAGTGTAATGCTCTACCAGCTGAGCTACGGAATCAGTTTCTTGATTTATTAAAAAAAGCCTCACTTGCTGAGGCTTGTGTATTTTCTGGTGATCCCGCTGGGATTCGAACCCAGGACCACTACATTAAAAGTGTAATGCTCTACCAGCTGAGCTACGGAATCATACTTTCTTCTTCGTTTTACCGTTTTCTTGAAAGTTGTGCAAAGATAGCTTTCTAAGCTATACCATGCAAATGATTTTTACCTTTTTTTAGAAGCTATTGAACTTTAAGGGATTAAAATGTTTATACCCTAAAAACTTACTTCCTATAAGAAAGAATTTGGCTATGTTTTAATATCAAAACGCCTAAAAAACCTCTTAATTTTGATACCTATTTATAGCCAGTTTAATAATTACTGTTGCATTTAAATCCTATCATTAATAAAATTATTTCCATAAATTACATCAGTTTTAACAACCAAAGTAAAACTCAACCAAACCAATTTTAAATAATGAAAAGAACTTTTATCAATTACTGCTTAGGTGCAGTTTTTTTATTTAGCCTTAATATGGGTGCACTTCAAGCCCAATCTGCAAAGGCAATTACTGCAACAGAAACACCACAAGCAAAAGAAGAACGATTAAAATGGTGGACAAATGCCCGTTTTGGGATGTTTATTCATTGGGGTTTATATGCTTCTGCTGCTAGACATGAATGGGTGCAGAGCCGAGAAAAAATGGATGCCGAGCAATACAGGAAGTATTTTGAAGTGTTTAATCCTGATATGTATGACCCTAAAGAGTGGGTGAGGAAAGCTAAAGAAGCCGGAATGAAATATGTGGTTATTACCACCAAACACCATGAAGGATTTTGCCTTTGGGATTCAAAATATACCGATTATAAAGCTACCAATACACCTATTGGTAAAGATTTACTAAAGCCTTTTGTAGAAGAGTTGCGCTCTCAAGGTTTAAAAGTTGGTTTTTATTATTCTTTGATAGATTGGCATCATCCGGATTTTCCTATAGACAGGATTCATCCATTAAGTCAAGCAAAAAATATAGAAGAGCTTAACCAGAAAAGAGACATCAAAAAATACCAACAATATCTTAAAAATCAAGTAACTGAGCTTTTAACCAATTACGGTAAAATAGATTTGATATTTTATGATTATTCATACCCTGGTGTTAACGGAAAAGGAAAAGATGATTGGGATTCGCAAGCATTACTAGCGCTTACCAGAAAATTACAACCAAATATTATTGTTAATGACCGTTTAGATTTAAACAATACGCCAACAGGATGGGATTATAAAACGCCAGAACAATTTATGCCAACCAAATGGCCTACCGTAAATGGTGTACAAGTTCCTTGGGAAACTTGCCAAACTTTTTCTGGTTCATGGGGATATTTCAGAGATGAATATTCATGGAAATCTAACAGACAGCTTATAGCCATGCTGATAGAAACCGTAAGTAAAGGAGGCAATTTGTTATTAAATGTTGGTCCAACTGCCAGAGGAATGTTTGATGATAGGGCAGATGAGCGTTTAGAAGGTATAGGCAAATGGATGAAATACAATAGCAGAGCCATTTATGGTTGTACGCAAGCACCAGAAACTTTTGAGAAGCCTGCTAATTGCTTGTTAACTTATAATGAAAAAACTAAACGATTATACATTCACGTGTTGCAATGGCCTTTCAAATCTTTACATCTTAAGAATTTTAAAGATAAATTCTCTTATGCACAGTTATTAAATGATGGTTCCGAAATCAAATTTAAGCAAGATATAAAACCAGGAGGCCATACAACAGAAATGGTTAGCGAAAATGATGTTATTTTAGAATTACCGGTACAAGCTCCAAATACAGAAATTCCTGTTATAGAATTGTTTTTGAAATAGATTAAAAACAAGAGAGGTTGTCTCAAATCATCGCTCTTTGCCAGGCTGAGTCAATGCTTTTTCTGAATATATCAGAGAACATGTCGACTATGGTCGATTTGACAAATAAGATTTTTGAGACAGCCTCTTTCTTTTAATCAGCAAATACTAATCAATTTGTTGATTTCTTAAAGCTTTAATTTGATCATGAGATAACCTTAGAGATTGCTTTTGCTCAGAAATCATGGTCATGATATGACTAGGTAAATCCTCTTCGTTGATAGCAGTTTCATAAGCTTTCTGGGCAGCATCTTCACCAAACTCACAGCTAGCTAAAATAGATTTTCTATCATGCCCGGTAAAGGCAGCTTTAACATCCATCCAAGCTCTGTAAATTTTACCACTTGTGGTGGTATCGCTTTCTACATCAGCGCCTAATACGCTTAATTCTGTAGCTAAAGCCATTTTATAACGATGACTTTCTCTAATCATGTCAGCAAATAAAATTTTTAAATCGGCATCTTCGTCTTTTAATTCTTTAATGGCTCTTTCATAGCCCACAATTCTGTCGTTATTGATTTGTACTAAATCATTCAGAATTTCTGTTGTCATTGCAATTGTTTCCATGGTATTTTAAATTAGATGTTTACCAAGGTTTGCAATTACTGTTCCAAAGCTTTTGGCTTTCACAGGATATAAAGAATAAAAAGCTTTTTAAGTTTATTGAATACCTAAAAGCAAGAACTTTGCTGTTGCAGGGTTAGTAGCCAAAGGCACATTGTGTACATCGCAAATTCTCAAAAGCATTTGTACATCTGGTTCATGTGGATGCTTGCCTAGCGGGTCTCTAAAGAATAAAATACAGTCTAACATACCTTCGGCAGCCATAGCAGCAATTTGAGCATCGCCACCATTGGGGCCGCTTAGCTTTTTAGTTACCGTAAGACCAGTTCTTTCTATATGTCCGCCGGTAGTACCGGTTGCAACCAAATCCATTTCTGCTAAAATTTCTTTAAAATCTTTTACAAAAGCTACCATTTCTGCTTTTCTTCCATCATGGGCAATAAGAGCGAGACGTTTTTTCATTTATATGTATAATTTATGATCCGAAAAATATGTAAGCTAAAAATATAGCGGCAATAAGACCTACCAAATCTGCAATTAGGCCGCAAACAAGAGCATGTCTGGTATTTTTTATCCCAACCGAGCCAAAATATACCGCTAACACATAAAAAGTAGTTTCTGATGAACCTTGTATAATACTGGCTAATCTTCCTTGAAAAGAATCAGCGCCGTAGGTAGTCATCACATCTACCATTAAGCCTCTGGCACCGCCACCACTTAGGGTTTTCATTAAGCCTACAGGCAATGCAGGTACAAAAGAAGTATCTAGGCCAGCAAGGGCAACTAAGCTTCCAATTCCGTTTACCAGATAATCCATACAACCCGTATTTCTAAAAGCGCTAATGGCTACTAAAATGGCTATCAAGAAAGGGATAATCATCACGGCAGTAGAAAAACCTTCTTTAGCGCCGTCTATAAAAGCATCGTAAACATTAATTTTTTAACAGCCCCATAACCAATAAAAAGCATGATGATAGAGAAAATTAACAAGCCGCCAATTAAGCCAGCAATACTTTCTATTTCTTTAGGAGGCAAGCCGTTTAAGCCAAAATATAAAGCAGCCATTAAGCCAACAAAAAAGCCTAAAAATAATAATACGGGTAGTTTAAAGAGGTTTATTTTCTGATAAATGGCTACGGCTATCATCCCCGAGATAAAAGAAATAAAAGTACCTATTAAAGAAGGGATAAAAATATCTGCTGGGTTAGCAGCACCATTGGCCAACCTTAAGGCGATAACTGAGGTAGGAATTAAAGTGATACCAGCTGTATTTAATACCAAAAACATAATTTGGGCATTGGTAGCTGTGTTTTTATCAGGGTTAATTTCTTGCAGTTCTTGCATGGCTTTAAGGCCTACTGGCGTAGCAGCATTGTCTAAGCCGAGCATATTGGCAGAAAAATTCATGATGATGGAGCCGTTGGCCGGATGATTTTTAGGTACACCAGGAAATAATTTGCTGAAGAAAGGATTTACCCCTTTAGCAAATAAGGTAATCATACCTGCTTTTTCTCCAATTTTCATGATACCCAACCAAAACGTCATGATACCAATTAAACCTAAAGATATTTCTCCGCCGGTTTTAGCACTCTCAAACATTCCGTTCATCACATTGGTAAAAATGGTGGTATCGCCAAAGAAAAAAAGCTTTATACAAGCAACCACAAAAGAAATCAGGAAGAATGCTATCCAAACGTAATTTAATGCCATAATGATTTTTCTGCCTAAAGGTTATAATTTTTTCCGAATTTCTAAACCTTATGGGGCTAGCAATTTAAAATTCTATGCTACAATAGTGATCTGCTCGTCTTTTACCATGTCCATTCCTTTAAATTTTTGGATTAAACGAGCTGTGGTGATTACATCTTTTTGGCAGTAAGTACTTATCCTTTCTAAGTTTTTCTCTTTCCAATAAACATCACCAACCATGCTGCCATCTATATCGTCTTTAGGTGTTGGGATGTTGAATATAGCAGCTAAAAGAGCTAAAGAAGTATAGTTCTTATAATCACCAAATTTCCATAGTTCTAGGGTGTCTAAATGGTTAATTTCCCAAGGCTTTTTACCCGCAATTTGAAGCTGAGTGGGTATAGAAAGACCGTTTATGAGCATTCTTCTGCATAGATATGGGAAATCAAACTCTTTACCATTATGAGCGCCAAGGATTAAGTTGCTAGGCTGGTTGTTTAAAAGATGAATAAAATCTCTTAAAATTTCTACTTCATCATCACAACAAAAAGATTTAACACGTAATTGCCTATCAGATTTAAAAACACCTACAGATATGCAAATGATTTTACCAAACTCGGCCCAGATACCTGCTCTTGGGTAAAACTCAGCCGGACTTTCATCTTGCTTACGCTGAAATTGGGTCTTTTTATCCCAAAGTAACTGTAAGTTTTCTGGTAATTCATGAAAATTTGGGTACTGAGGAGCCGTTTCTATATCTAAAACTAAAAGGTTTTGTAAATCTAATTGAGCTAACATAGGTTTTCTTGTTTATCGATTTTACTAAAATAAAAAAATCCCGGGTTAAGAACTAAACCGGGATGTAGCCAATTAAATAAAGAGGAGAGAGTATCGGTTTAGCCCGATGTCATCAATTCATCATTGATACCTGCAAGTAACAAGAAATTTAGTTAAGACAATTAAGCTCAATAGTTAATCTATTCAGCTTAATTGTTATTTTTTTTGAGAAGATAAAATGGTAGGAAAGGAGCAAGGTTATGCCCCAATCATTACCCCTGGCATATTAACCAATGGGATTTTGATAAAGTTAGACTCCACAATACTTTCTGGTAAGAAAATGAATTTCTTGTCGTAAATATCTTTACCTAAATAGTAAGAAAGCCAATATTCATTACTTAAACCAAAAACTTCTTCGTCTATCATTTCAATTTTAGCAAAGCTTTTGGCTTCTAAAGTAGGAATCATATGTCTTAAAACAGAAGTTTTAACTTCTTCGCCATTACGCTCACCGTAACCTTTAGAAGTTACTAAAATGGTTTCTATAGCTGTTTCTTTGAGGTTAATCAAATAAACTCCCCATGATTTTGCATGAGGAGTTTCATTTTCTAGCACTACTGCAATAAAAATATCTTCAACCAGATTTTCTGGTAAATCTTTTTTCATATTACTTTTTCTTCGCTACCGCCTTCTTTGCAGGAGCTTTTTTGGTAGCTTTTTTTGTTTTAGGCTCAAAAGCATCAGGTATTTGCTCGGTAATAAGTTTTTTAACATCTTCTAAAGAGATAGCTGCTAAATCTTCTGCCGTAAATTTCTGGTTGGTAGCTGCGTTTTTTCCTAACTTTAACATTTGTTTGCCAAAGCGGATGAATGGTCCCCAACGGCCGTTTTCAATGGCAATTTTCTCGCTTTCCCATTGCTGTATGTAACGGTTAGCTTCTTTCTCCATTTTAGCACCAATCAGCTCTTCAATATCTTGCTGACTTAAGTTATCAAAATTATACCTTACCGGGATATTGATATATAAATCATTCCATTTGATGAATGGTCCAAATCTGCCTTTACCTTTGGTTACAGGCAGATTTCTGTATTGCGCTACAGGGGCATCTGTATGTAGTTTTTCCTGAATAATGGCAATAGCTCTTTCTTGGTTTACCGTTAACGGATCTTCATTTTTAGGTAGAGAGATAAAAGTTTCTCCCCATTTAACATAAGGCCCAAATCTGCCAACACCAACGGCAACTTCTTTACCATCATAATCTTCTAAAGAAAAAGGTAGTTTAAAGAGTTCTAAAGCGTCTTTTAAAGTAAGCGTTTCTACAGATTGTGCTTTTAACAAGCTGGCGTAACGAGGTTTTTCTTCATCCTCTGCTTCGCCAATTTGCACCATAGGGCCAAACTTACCAATACGGGTATAAACATTTTTACCTGTAGCAGGGTCTGTTCCTAAAAGGCGCTCACCGCTAGCTCTCTCGGCATTTTTTAAAGTATCCTCAACTTCTGTATGGAAAGGCTTGTAAAAATTGTGAAGCATTTTAGTCCACTCTTTTAAGCCATTAGCAATTTCATCAAATTGTTTCTCAACAGAAGCAGTAAAGTTAAAGTCAACAATATCTTTAAAGTGTTCTACTAAAAAGTCGTTTACTACTGCACCAATATCTGTAGGGAAAAGCTTCCCTTTTTCAGTTCCGGTAACTTCAGATTTGGTAGCATTAACAATTTTATCGTTTTTAAGGGTGTAAACACCATAACTTCTACTTTTTCCTTCGCGGTCTTCTCTTACTACATAACCACGGTTTTGTATGGTAGAAATGGTTGGGGCATAAGTAGATGGTCTGCCAATACCCAATTCTTCTAGTTTCTTTACTAAAGAAGCTTCGGTATACCTTGCAGGAGGTCTGCTAAAGCGCTCTGTAGCGTTCATTTCTACCAATTCTAAGCTTTGGTTAACGCTTAGCGGAGGTAAAATAGCATTATTTTCATCCTCTAAATGGGCATCACTTTCCTCATCTTCAGATTCTAGGTATACTTTTAAGAAACCGTCAAATTTCATCACCTCGCCATTGGCTGTTAAATCTTCTTTACGTGAGGAGATATTGATTTTAGCTGTAGTTTTTTCAAACTGAGCTTCACTCATTTGAGAGGCAATGGCTCTTTTCCAAATCAATTCGTACAAACGTTTTTCGCTGGCATCACCATCAATACTATGCCATTCAAAATGGGTAGGTCTGATAGCTTCGTGAGCTTCCTGCGCTCCGGCAGATTTTGTCTTAAACGTTCTTTTAAAATGATATTTATTACCGTATGCGCTGTTAATTTCTCTTTCTGCAGCTTCAATAGCAGTATCAGAAAGGTTAACAGAATCGGTTCTCATATAAGTGATTTTTCCGGTTTCATATAGTTTCTGAGCCACTGTCATAGTTCTTGAAACCGAAAAACCTAGCTTTCTACTAGCCTCTTGTTGTAGGGTAGAGGTGGTAAAAGGCGGAGCCGGATTTCTTTTGGTTGGCTTGGTATCTAAAGAATTAACTTTAAAACCAGCACCAATACAATCTTTTAAAAACTGCTCTGCCTCGTCTTTATTGGCATATCGTTGAGGCAGTTCTGCCTTAAAAATTTCTTTTGCTTTACCTGTAGAGAAGATAGCGATAATCTTATAAGCAGATTCTGCCGTGAAATGGTTGATTTCTCTTTCTCTATCAACAATTAATCTTACCGCTACAGATTGCACCCTACCAGCCGAAAGGGAAGGCTTCACTTTTTTCCAAAGTACCGGAGAAAGCTCAAAACCAACTAAACGGTCTAAAACACGTCTGGCCTGTTGGGCATTTACTAAATTATAATCAATAGTTCTTGGGTTTTCTATAGCTTTTAAAATAGCAGGTTTGGTAATCTCATGAAAGACAATACGTTTGGTATTGCTTTCTTTTAATCCTAATGAATCATACAAATGCCATGCAATAGCTTCTCCCTCGCGGTCCTCATCGGATGCTAGCCAAATCATTTCTGCTTCTTTTGCTAACTTCTTCAACTCGGCTACGACCTGTTTTTTATCGGCAGGAATTTCATAGTGCTGTTTAAAATCGTTATCAACTTCAATTGCTCCATCATCTTTCTTCAAATCACGGATATGGCCATAACTGGATTTCACCAGGAAGTCTTTACCTAAATATCCTTCTATAGTTTTGGCTTTCGCCGGAGACTCTACAATCAGTAAGTTTTTCGCCATTAAAAATTGATTTTACCGCAAATAAAGGATAATATATGTTTTATCCCAAAAAAAAGGATTAAAAACACATTAAATTATTTATAGAAACAGGATTTTTGACTAATTGTTGGCTCTCAATTTAAAAGAATATATAAAGCCATCTAAAATTCTTCCAGAGGAAATATCTTTCTCTATATTCTTAACTTCTTTGTAAATCAAGCCAATGTCTTTAGCATAAGTCTCTGTAGCAAAATCTTCTTCTATGAGGTTGTTTACGTCTATTTGAGTTATTGAAAGTGTTGTGGGATAATTTATGCCATTTACTTCTTTTGCTACTTCAAAATCTGTAATGGTATAGCTTTGTTCGCCTATATTATTTCGGCTATTGCCGTTCCATTGTGCTCCAAATTCTGGTGGAAAAATAAGTCTTACAAAAGTTTGGTTATCTAAGGTTTCTTCTGCCGCTCTGATGCTTTTGCTTCTGGCTATGCTTTTCTGGAAAACCCAAATATTGCTGTTATTTTGTTTTTTGTAACGCTCTACCCTAAAAATAGTATCTCCACTAAGGCCAATGAAAAAATCGGCAATAGAATCTTTTATTTGAAACTTGAAATTGGTCACCCTCGAATTATTGAATTTGTCAATATGGGTAGAGTCTACATCGTAAACCCATACTTTAGTTTTAGCTAGGGGGTAATACTCGTACTGAAAAGATTTAGGAGCAGCATTTTTTTCTTTGGTACAGCTTGAAGCAAGCATCACCACAAATATTAAAACTGCATAGCCTAATTTTTTCATGCATCTAATTTAATAGAATTACATTAAAAAACCACCGCCTAGCAAATCATTACCTTCATAAAAAACTGCCGATTGCCCCGGTGCAATACCAGAAACAGCATGGTGAAAGTTTACTTTCATGATATTACCTTCTTGGTGGATATGACTAAAAGTACCAGCATCTTTATATCTGATTTTGGTAATCGCTTCTAAAGGTTCAGGAATAGCCGCATATTTCACCAAGTTTAAATTTCTTACGCTGGCTTCTGTTTTTGTAGTTCTTCTTCCTCGCCTAAAACAACAGTATTACTCTCTGGTAAAATTTGGGTAACGTACATAGGTTTACCAAAAGCAACGCCCAAACCTTTTCTTTGCCCTATGGTGTAAAAAGGATAGCCTTTGTGTTTACCCACTTTGGTGCCATTGGTTAAAACAAAATCGCCACCATCAACATCTTGCTCTAGAGCTGGTACACGGTGTTTTAAAAAGGCTCTGTAATCGTTATCCGGAACAAAGCAAATCTCATAGCTTTCGCCTTTTTTTGCTAATTCCTCTTGGCCCATATCTAAAGCCATTTGTCTAATTTCTGCTTTGGTAAAAGAACCTAATGGGAATTTAGTACGAGCTAAATTTTCTTGAGAAACGCCCCATAAAACATAAGATTGATCTTTATTTTCGTCTTTACCTTTAGAAATAACATACCTGCCATTGTCTTGCAGACGGATATTAGCATAATGACCTGTGGCAATAAATTCGCAATCTAGTTTATCTGCTCTTTTAAGTAAAGCTTCCCATTTGATGTGCGTATTGCAAAGTACACAAGGGTTTGGTGTACGGCCAGCCAGGTATTCATCCACAAAATTATCAATCACGAAATCGCCAAACTCGTTTCTGATATCTAAAATATAATGCGGAAAACCATATCCTACGGCTAAAGAGCGGGCATCATTGATAGAATCTAAGCTGCAACAGCCGGTTTCCTTAGAATTAGCACCAGAAGAAGCATAGTCCCACGTTTTCATGGTTAAGCCAATCACCTCATACCCTTGTTCATGTAGCATTACTGCGGCAACAGAACTATCCACACCACCACTCATGGCTACTAATATTCTTCCGTGTTTACTCATTTTTAATTATTTCTGGCTGCAAAGATAATTTTTTATTTTTTGATGAGCAGAATGTGTGTAGTCAGGAGGATGTAAATATGTAGGTGGTTGGGTGGTTAGTTGGTTAGGTGGTTGGTTTGTTAGTTTGTTGGTTAGGTGGTTAGTTTGTTGGTTTGTTAGTTGTTAGTTGCCGGTTTCCAGTTCTGGGTGGTTAGTGTTATTAATTGATTTTTGAATGAGAGATTGATAGATTTTGATTAGTTTCTTATTTTTTAATTTTTAATTTTTCCTTTTGAATTTTGAATTTTGAATCAGAGAATAATTGATTGAAGCTTTCCGCGTTTAGCTTTTTTGATTGATTGATTTTTGAATGAGAGATTGATAGATTTTGATTAGTTTCTTATTTTTTAATTTTTAATTTTTCCTTTTGAATTTTGAATCAGTTGTCGGTTTCCAGTTTTGAGTTTCCAGTTCTGGGTGGAGAGTTCCCTGTTTTTGAATTTTTAATTTTACCTTTTGAATTTTGAATCAGTTGTCGGTTTCCAGTTTTGAGTTTCCAGTTCTGGGTGATGACTTTCCTGTTTTTGAGTTTTTAATTTTTCCTTTTGAATTTTGAATCAGTTGCCGGTTTCCAGTTTTGAGTTTCCAGTTCTGGGTGGAGAGTTCCCTGTTTTTGAATTTTTAATTTTACCTTTTGAATTTTGAATCAGTTGTCGGTTTCCAGTTTTGAGTTTCCAGTTCTGGGTGATGACTTTCCTGTTTTTGAGTTTTTAATTTTTCCTTTTGAATTTTGAATCAGTTGCCGGTTTCCAGTTTTGAGTTTCCAGTTCTGGGTGGAGAGTTCCCTGTTTTTGAGTTTTTAATTTTTCCTTTTGAATTTTGAATCAGTTGCCGGTTTCCAGTTTTGAGTTTCCAGTTCTGGGTGGAGAGTTCCCTGTTTTTGAGTTTTTAATTTTACCTTTTGAATTTTGAATCAGTTGTCGGTTTCCAGTTTTGAGTTTCCAGTTCTGGGTGATGACTTTCCTGTTTTTGAGTTTTTAATTTTACCTTTTGAATTTAAAATCAACCACAGAGTACGCAGAGGACACAAAGCTGGGTGGAGACTTATATAAGCTCTCTGTGAACTTTGACCTTTCCGTGGTTAAAATAATTATAAGCTTCTGGTATGAAGAATCGGTAAAATAAAAGAATAAAAATCAAGCTCTGTATGATGATTGTAAAACATGTAAAGTGATGGCAGGAATAAAAAAAACAGTGTAAAGCCAGAACAGTATTAACCAAATAAAGTAAAGTTTTTTCAGGACAAGACAAGCCTTCCGCTTTAAACCTTCTCCGTACCATGTTCGAGACTTGTTCGGGAAATAGCCCCATTTTTCCGAAGGTGTTACGAAGAAGTCTTGGAGAAGTACCGAAGGAAGTATGGATAAAACGTGGATAAAAGGTGGGGTATAGGTGGGCTATACGTGGACTTGTGTTAATAAATTTTCTTGATGATATAGATTGCTGTAGAAAAGGTTAAACAAACATAATAAATATAGAAGGTATTATAAAACAAAAAGAGATGGAAATATGAAAAGCTAATTGTATATAGCTTAATGTTTATTATCCTTGGCGGAAATGGGTCATTTCCTTAACTATTTTTATTTTGAATTTTACCATCTTTACCCAGAATGGTTAATTCAGATTGTTGATTTTTTGCAATCTTTTTTCCAATTTTCAAAGCATCTACTTTAGTGTTGGTTTTTACAGTCAAACTTCTTGTTTCTTTGACCTTTTACGCCCAAATCATCTTTGGTTGGCACAACATATTGATTTTTACCTTTTTGCCATTATTTACCTATTTGAAATTATCTGTTATTCTTTTTTTGTCTTCATTTTCCTTGTCATTCTTATGGTACAATTCAATAAAGGTAATTTTTTGTTCTTCAGGAAAGTGAGCATAAATTAATCTCAAACCTGAATTTACTCCTCTTCCTTTTAATGCTTTGCAGGCAATTTTTTTAACCTTTATGATACATGTTTTTAAGCCCAAATTGTCAATACGATAACTAAAAGGAGGACTTTCTCCCGGTTCGTCATTCAAATCCAATTTAACTACTTCCAAGTCTTCTTTGAGTGTTCTGTATTTTTTTAAAAGATTCTTCAAATCCTTTTTAAACTCTGAAAGTTCATCAAATTCAATATGGTTCATCATCTTCATAAACTCTAATTGAATAAGGTGGCCTTCTGTAAAAAGCCAATTCATAATTTATTTCCTCACCATCTTTTGATGCTTTCCAAGGTTTATCACCGTGAGAATAGTTACTAAGCATTGCAGCAGACCAATCACTCATCTGTTCTATTACCCTGTCAATGATTTCTTTTTCACTTGCCTTTAATTCAGTTAAATCTGCTTTTTCTAAAGGTAGATAGCGAGTTTGAGGATAACCGTGATATTCGGTTTTTATTCTTTGCAACAGACCTTTTTCAATCATTTGACCAATGATTATATCTAATTTTTGCGGAACTGGCCCATAAGGTAACTTGCGATATTTTGCGCCTGTTAAATGTTCTTCATACAATTCATAGTAGTTGAAGTCCGAGAAATAGAGTAATTTATAAAGAACCGTTTCGCCAACATTTGGCTTACCTGCACAGCGTTCAAGTATGTATAACAATACATTTTTAAATTTATTGACTTGTAAGGTTGGTACTGAGATACGCTCTTGTTCTTTCTTTACCTTTTTTTCTTCTTTTACATCAACATCTTTACTTGTAGAAAAATCCTTAGACATAAAATCGTCTAATGAAAACCCTAAAACCAATGATAGTTTTTGCAATTCGAGTATATCAACACTTCTATTTCCTAACTCAATTTGAGCCAAAGACGGTCGGGAAATTTTGACACTTTTAGCCAAATCTTCCTGAGACAACCCTTTCATTTTACGAAGTTCGGTTATCCTCTGACCTATTTGCTTTTGTGACAATTGTATGTTCATATCAATTTATGTTTCGCTGTTTAGCGGGATAAATATAAATATTGTTTAAATATAAAACAAATGATTGTTTTGTATTGAAACATTTTTAATTTTTGACTTTCAATAAATATTTACTTACTTAGAATTAAAATCTAAATATGAAAATGCCTGTGGAATTGGATATTGGAGATAATTGTTTTTAAGCTATTTCATAAGTTATTCTTTGTATGAAAAATAAACAAAACTTCCGTAATACAACCAGTTTTGGGTGTATTACGGAAGTAAAACCATACATATATATAAGTTACCGGCAAGCGTAAAAAACGCAATATAAACCATATTTTCGAGCCAAAACAAACAAAAACAACTTTTATTTTGCTTTTAATTACAAAATAAAGACTACCTTTGCAGACAATTAATCAAAAACAGACAGAAAGATGCTTCTGCAATTTTCAATTAAAAACTTTAGGACATTTAAGGACAAAGCGACTTTGAGCCTTATTGCTTCTAACTATGACAAAGACACCAGAGAACACGAAAATATCGTAATCAATGAAAACTTTGGACTGAGACTTCTCAAAGGTGCAGTTATCTATGGTGCAAATGCGAGTGGTAAAAGCAAGTTGCTTGATGCATTTGCATTTATGCGATATTTCGTAATCAATAGTTCTAAGGAGAGCCAAAAAGGTGAGATTATTGAAGTTGAGCCATTTAAACTAAGTACACAGACAGAAAACGAACCATCTGAATTTGAAATCATTTTCGTTTACAAAAATGTGCTTTATCGGTATGGCTTTGAAGCGACAACTGAAAGAATTGTATCTGAATGGCTTTATCATAAACCAAAAACAAAAGAAGTTGAACTATTTTACAGAGAAGGAAGCACCTTCAATACTCACGAACGAAGTTTCACCAAAGGCAATACTGTTGTTAAGGAAGGACTTGTTAGAGATAATGCTTTATTAATTTCTGTAGCTGCTCAATTCAATGAAAAGACTGCAATCAATGTTTTAGATTGGTTCAAACGACTTAAAACCTTATCAGGATTAAAAGAATCAGGCTACCAAGGTTTTACTATGGGTAAAACAGAAGACCCTAAACACAAAGTGAAAATTCTTGAATTATTGAAAGCCGCTGATTTAGGAATTCAAGATATTGAACTACAAAAACTTGACATTGAAAGCCTTCCAAAGGGAATGCCCAAGGAACTCAAGGATAAGTTAATTAGAGAAGTGCGAGAAGAAAAAAAGGAATATGTATCTGACGTGTTGACAAAGCATAAAAAATATAACGAAGATTTAAAAGCAGTAGGAAACATTAGCTTTTCATTAGAAGATGATGAATCGTCAGGAACTAGAAAGTTTTTCGCTCTTACAGGACCAATTCTCGATGTTATTGAGAACGGTTACACTCTAGTCGTTGATGAGCTAGACTCAAAACTTCATCCAAATTTGGTTTGTAAAATCGTTTCGCTTTTTAACTCTAAAGAGTTTAACAGGAAAAACGCACAATTGATTTTCAATACACACGACACAAACTTATTAAGTTCAGGTCTATTCAGAAGAGACCAAATTTGGTTTACAAACAAAAATAAATACGGAGAAGCAAAACTTTATTCCTTAGCTGACTTTAAATCAGATGAAGTAAGAAAAACAGAGCCTTTTGAAGAAAACTACATCAGGGGAAAATATGGTGCAGTTCCATTTCTTGGCTTTTTTGATAACCTAAAATTTTTATTGACAGAAAATGAAAATGAAGGACAAAAAAGCTGAACAAAAAGCAGCTAAGCAAAAGCACCTAGAACAATTAAAGGCTCAACGAAGAAAAGAACCGAGCCTAGAAAGACCTATTGCTGAATTAACAGAAAAACCTTCTATTCTTATTGTTTGTGAAGGTGAAAATACCGAACCCTCATATTTCAATCAATTCAGAATTACTTCAGCAAAAGTCAAATCAGTTGGTGAAGGTTATAATACCGTTTCGTTAGTGAATAGAGCTCTTGCTTTATCCCAACAAGGAAACTATGACCAAGTTTGGTGTGTTTTTGACAAAGACGATTTTAACGACAATGATTTCAACTCTGCAATTCAAATAGCAGAAGCCAATAACTTTGGAGTCGCTTATTCAAATCAATCGTTCGAATATTGGCTGATATTACACTTTAATGACCATCAAGGTGGTGGAATGCACAGAGATAGCTATAACGATAAAATAAACGAACACCTCAAACCATTCAAAGTAATTTATGATGGCAATGGGACTAAATTAATTGAAGAAGATTTTTTTGAATTACTTGACGGCATAGACGACAAAACGAGCAGAAAAAGAGCTGAACTTGCAATCGATAGAGCAGAGAGAAATTACAATCATTTTGACAATACAAATCCAGCTAGAGAAGAATCATCAACGACTGTGTTCAGACTAGTTAGAGAACTTCTGAAATATGTGCAATGATAGAACGCCAGCCGGTAACAGGCGTTTGGCTCAATGGCGGGTGAAGTGGTTAATTGAACATTCTACCTCGCATCAACTTTTGTGGTGTATTGACAGTTTTGTGCTCCGAAATCCGCCACTGCGCCAAGCGCCAAAACGTAACGTTGGTGGCAAGCATAACGAACAGACACGATAGAGAATGCAAGTAACATTTTTAGGACACGGACTTGAAAACAACCAATACAATGTTGGAAAACAATTAGTGAACTCTTTTGAGAACAAGTATTTCGACAATTTTTTTGGGTTTGTTGCATTTGTCGCATTGACAGGTGTAGACAAAATTCTGCCTTCAATTAAAGTTTCTAAAGAAAAATTCAAGACATTAAAGTTTTATGTTGGTGTAGACAATAAAGGAACATCTAAAGAAGCACTTGAAAAACTACTTGAAAATGAAATAGAAACATACATCTATCACCGTGACGAAGAATATGTCACTTATCATCCAAAACTTTTTCTTTTTGAAGGTGAGAAATTTTCGAGGGTAATTATTGGCTCATCAAACCTGACAAGTTCAGGCTTTTTAACCAATATCGAAGCATCAATACAACTTGACTTTAATACAAAGACCGACAAGCAAGGAATAAAACTCATTCGGGAAATCAAAGAATACTACAAGAAGTTAATAGAAAACACAGACTTACATACTCGAAAATTAACAAGAGAACTAATTGATGAATACGAAGAAGCTGACTTGCTTTACAACCAGTTTTATTCCAACAACAAAGACGAAACACAACCGACAGACGGAGAGAACGGAAAGAAAAAAACAAAGAGAGTAAAACTGCCAGAAGTTGATTTGACTGACGGTTTTGACCCAACAGAAACGCCTGATTATGATAAGATTGTCGAAGCAACCCAAAATGACTATGACAATTTTGAATACTTTCTACAGCGATACATTGTCTACAAACGTGATGTACGTTCATCGGGTGTAGTAACTAAAACAACGGACGACAAGGAATTGCTTCGTTGGTATATGAGAATGAAAGAGCTTATCAGACACGAAGCAATGCCTGATGACTTACTTTTACGACTTATTGATGTCGATTTTCCAATCGGTGACGGATGGGAACGAACTCGAATAATGATATGGGACAGCAAGTATAAACAGCTACTTGAGTATAAAAAAATGTTCAACGCTGAAAGTGAAGTTACTCACGTTCCTCAGTTCAAAGAAAAAAATCATCCTTATTATTCGCTTGGTACTTGGTGTGCCCAACAAAAACAAAGAAGAAAAGGAAATCAACCACCAATTTGGACAGATTACGAAGAAGAAAAAATGCAAGCCATTAACTTTTTGTGGGACGTTCCAAATCTTGGTAGTGAACCTGATGATGAAAGATGGTATGAAAAGTTACTTGAATTAGAGAGTTACTACAAGGACAAAAATAATTTCAAGACGATACCACATCAAAATACTAAATTAGGAAAGTGGTTAAATGAAAACATCACTTTAAAACTGACCGGAAGTCGTGGTAAGGTAAAAAAATATCTCAACCCACTACGAGAAGAACTTTTAGGTGAAGTTTTATCTAAAAATGGAGTTGAATGGGAATGGCAAAAACAAAAAGAACGTGAAGCACTTGAGAATTTAGCTGAAGAATTTAAAAAATATCAAGACCCAAAAGAATTTGAAAAACTGACAGCAGACGAAAGAAAAAAATATCAAGACAGGGTTTCACAAGCAAGATACAGAAGTAAGAAATGGGACGACCAAAAAAGACTAATTTTGATTAACGCAGGTATGGAATTACCTAAAAAAGAAGACCAACAATGAAAAGGAAGACAAGAATGCCAGCCACCAACAGCACCTACCCAAAAGTGGCGGTTCAGTGGGTAAATCAAGCTTTGTGCTTCTATCAAAGATTGACTCGTCCTAAAAAAAGTTTACAGTTTAATTGATTAATCCTACTCTTGGTTTACAAATCATTTTAATCCTGAATTGGGTTTGCTAATGTATTTTTAATTTTTCTTTTTGAATTTTTCTTCCTCCTCTAATTCTCCACACATCATTCAAAATCAATAATAATATCACTAAATTGCTTCAACCAATTTATAAGCATGAGAGAAGTAGTCATCGTTTCGGCAGTAAGAACGCCAATAGGAAGTTTCGGAGGGAGTTTAGCAAGCTTTACCGCTACCCAGTTAGGTGGTTTTGCCATTAAAGGCGCTTTAGACCAAATAGGTTTAGAGGCCAATAAGGTAGAAGAAGTTTATATGGGCAATGTGCTTTCTGCCAATATTGGGCAAGCACCGGCTACACAAGCGGCAAAATTTGCAGGCTTGCCAGATATTCCGGCAACTACCATCAATAAAGTATGTGCATCGGGTATGAAAGCGGTGATGTTGGCTGCACAAGCCATAGCCTCAGGAGATAAAGATATTGTTGTGGCAGGCGGTATGGAGAGCATGAGTAATGTGCCGTATTACTTAGATAAAGCAAGAAATGGTTATCGACTGGGGCATGGCCAGTTGACAGATGGTTTGGTAAAAGATGGTTTGTGGGATGTTTATAACAATTACCACATGGGTAGCGCAGCAGAACTTTGCGCTAGCGAATGTAACATCAGTAGGGAAGAGCAGGATGCTTATGCCATACAATCTTATAAAAGGTCTCAACAAGCCACTGCTGATGGTTTGTTTACTGATGAAATCATCCCGATAAAGCTAACAGATAAAAAAGGGAATGAAATAGCTATAGCTACAGATGAAGAAATTTCTCAAGTATTTTTTGATAAAATCCCTAACCTAAAACCAGTATTTAAAAAAGATGGTACGGTTACAGCTGCCAACGCCTCTACCTTAAATGATGGTGCAGCAGCCCTTATTTTAATGAGCAAAGAAAAAGCATTAGCATTAGGTTTAACACCTTTAGCACAGATTGTTTCTTTTGCAGATGCGCAGCAAAGTCCAGAATGGTTTACCACAGCTCCGGCAAAAGCAATTCCTTTAGCATTACAAAAGGCAAATTTAACAATAGCAGATATTGATTTTTTTGAAATTAACGAAGCTTTTTCTGTGGTGGCTTTAGCAAATAATCAGGCTTTAAGCTTAGCAGAAAATAAAGTAAATATTAAAGGTGGGGCAGTATCTTTGGGGCATCCACTGGGGGCGTCGGGCGCTCGTATCTTGGTAACGCTTATCCATATATTAAAACAAAATAATGCTTGTTATGGTGTTGCTGGTATATGCAACGGCGGTGGTGGTGCAAGTGCTATAGTTATTCAAAATCATACATAAATGAAGTTTTACAGTATTTTAACTGTCTTATTTTTAGGGCTTCATAGCCTTTTTGCTCAGCTTAAGCCAGAAACGATGCAGAGTTACGAGCTTAGCCTTCAAAAGTTAGGGGAAGTGATGACTAACGATTCGCTAGAGCAAAATCGCATCAAAGCGAATTACCAATTTGTAAGAACGTTAATTAGCGCTTTAAAAGAAAAAAATTCTTTTTCTTATCCATTTGATAGTCTATCCACCTACATCACAGTAAAAACTGCTGATGATAAAAAGTTTAAGCTCTTCACTTGGTTTTTGATGTTAGATGATGGTTCTTTTAGGTATTATGGCGCTATACAACTGAATAATCCTAATCAGTTAGAACTTATCCCGCTAACAGATAACACTTCGGAAATACTTGATAACAGTCTGATTTTATCTAATAAGCAATGGTACGGAGCGGTTTATTATCAAATTATACCGGTTTTGGGTATCAAAGACCCTTATTATATTTTGTTAGGATGGAAGGGGAAATCTTTAACCACTTCATCTAAAGTAATAGAGATACTATCTTTCAGTGGAAAAGATGCTGTTTTTGGAAAGCCTGTTTTACAGGATGATGCGAAAAGTAAACTTTTCTTAAACCGTAAAGTATTTGATTATAGCAGTAGCGTTTCTATGCTATTACGTTATGTAAAAGACGATAAATTGATTGTTTTAGACCATTTGGCAGCACCAAATGAAGAGGCCTCTGGCATAGCCTCTATGTATGGGCCCGATTTAAGTTACGATGCATACCGTTTTAAAAATGGTAAATGGCAATTGCAGGAAAATGTGAAGTTGCAAAATAGCCCTGATATTAGTGATGAACTGTTTATAGACCCTACAAAATTGGCTCCGCCTGTTAATCAGCAGAAGTAAGTCAAATTTGTAATATTTTCGTTTCTCAAGAATACAAGTTATACAATTACATAGCAATTAATTAATATTGAATTCATAGAGGTTGTCTCAAAGCAACTATATTGTCAGGCTGAGCGGAGTCGAAGCCTTTTTTGAGGAGCTTAGGATACATTCCTCCGCCGCTCAATGTGACAAAAGCAATTTTGAGATATCATCTTTTTCAAATTATCCTTAGATATTTATGGCTAGTACGCATCTTCAATCTTCAGAAGAAGATTTTTTTAAATCTAAAGTTTTAGGGCATCCGGCAGGGCTTTTTGTACTCTTTTTTACCGAAATGTGGGAGCGCTTTTCTTATTACGGAATGCGAGCCTTATTGGTACTATTTCTAACCTCGTCTATCATGGGTGATAACCCAGGTTGGGGCTGGCCACGTGAACATGCTTTAGCCATTTATGGTTCATATACTTCTTTTGCTTACCTCACACCCATTTTAGGTGGTTATATTGCCGATAGAATTATTGGTTATCGCTGGGCCGTAGTTGTTGGCGCTTTACTAATGACTTTAGGCCATTTGTCTATGGCGATAGAGGTAGACCCAATTTTTATGTACTTGGGCTTAGCTTTATTGGTGTTTGGTAATGGTTTCTTTAAACCTAATATGACTTCTATTGTAGCGCAGATGTATAAAAATCATCCTGAAAAGAAAGATGGTGCTTATACCATTTTCTATATGGGTGTAAATTCTGGAGCCTTTTTAGGGATGCTTTTATGCGGTTATATAGGCGAAAGTCCGGATTGGGGTTGGAGCTATGGTTTCGGCTTAGCCGGAATTTTCATGCTGATTGGTATGCTGCAATTTTACTTTACACAAAATATTTTTGGTGATATTGGCTTAAAGCCGATAAAAGAAGACGCCTCAAATATAGCTGGTGCAGTGGTAAATGATGATGAAAAACTGAATCCATTCTCTAAATTTGATTTAGCGATTATAGGCTTGATATCTATCATCGGCCTAACGTGGGTTATCAATGATCCGGTATCAAAAATTACCAGTGTAAATGCTTTTAATTTTGAGTTTGCTGGTTTAAGCGGTAGCAATTTCATGATTATAACAGCCTTGGTGTTGTTCTTATTCATCCTCATCAAAAGAATATCACAATACACACCTGTATTAAGAGATAAAATGATTGCTGTTATCATTTTAGCTTTCATCACCATTTTCTTTTGGGCTTCTTTTGAGCAGGCTGGTGGTTCTATGACTATTTTTGCTAGTGATTATACTGCTCGTGTTTTAACAGGCGATTATAAATTGATTTTTAATATTGCCAATACCCTCATTACGGTAGTGCCTTTAATCATCATATCTTATGTTTTATTTAAGCTTTTTGCTAATACCTTTAAAAAATATGCTTTAGGAAATATCATCTTGGCTACAGGTTTTATCATCATTTGGGTAATTGTTATTTACATGTTATCTCAGCAGTATAGCGATGTAAAATCTGAAGTTCCGGCAACTTGGTTTGGCGTTTTAAACTCTTTATTCATCATCAGTTGCGCACCTTTGGTTTCTAAGGTTTGGGAAAGTAAGTATAACCCGCCTGCAACCGTTAAAAACGGTGTAGGGATGATGTTATTAGGAACCGGTTTTGCTGTTTTAGCTTATGGTGCTAGTGATATCCCGCAAGGGGCACAAACAGCAGCGGTAAGCATGATGTGGTTAGTGTTAGCATACTTTTTCCATACCATGGGCGAGCTTTGTATATCACCAGTAGGTTTATCTTACGTAAGTAAACTGGTACCGGGCAGAATGATAGCCATTATGTTTGGTATCTGGTATTTAGCTATTGCTATTGGTAATAAAATAGCAGGTACCATGGGAGGCATGATAGACCAGATTACAGCAAACTATTCTATGTCGGCATTCTTCTTAATCTTTACCATTATTCCGGTTGCTTTAGGGGTATTTATCATTTTACTAACACCATTATTGAAGAAATTAATGCATGGCGTAAAGTAATTGGCTTTTAATATTTGTAAAAATCCAGCTAAATTCAATATCTTTCAAAACACACTAACAAAACAAATTGAATGGAAAAGCAAAAAGAATTATTTGGCCACCCCATAGGGCTATATATCTTGTTTCTTACAGAAATGTGGGAACGCTTCAGTTACTACGGCATGAGGGCCATTTTGGTACTTTATTTAGTAGCTAAAACAAGCGATTTAAATGCAGGTTTAGGATGGACAGAAGGCGAAGCTTATGCCCTTTATGGCTGGTATACCATGTTTGTTTATGTAGCCTCTATTCCCGGTGGTATCATAGCTGATAAATATTTAGGGCAAAAGAAATCGGTCATGCTGGGCGGTTGGTTGCTGGTAGCGGGGCATGGTATTTTAGCTATAGAGCAAATGTGGGCTTTTTATACAGGTTTAATTTTAATTGTTGCCGGTGTAGGATGCTTAAAACCAAATATTTCTACCATGGTAGGCGGTTTATATGCCAATGGTGATAGAAGAAAAGATATGGGTTTCTATATTTTTTATATGGGGATAAATCTTGGTGCTGCTATTTCTGCTTTGGCCGTTGGTTATGTTGGCGAAACTTATGGCTGGCATTATGGCTTTGGGATGGCAGGTGTGGGTATGGCTTTAGGGCAAATGGTATACCTGTACGGACAAAAATATTTAACCCATGTGGGGGATTTGGTTGTGGTAGATAAAACTTCTGGCGAGCCTCAACAAAATTTGTTTTTAGACATCTTTAAAAAGAAAAACTCCCTGTTCTCAACCCTAGCAGTTTTAGCTTTAGGATTAATTGTTTTTGCAACTTCTAGCTGGCAATATGGTTTGTTAATTATGGGTTTAAGCTTTGCCGTAGGTGTTGCTATGGTGATGTATAACGAGTGTAATGCAATAGAAAAAGATAGGATGAAAGTTGTTTTTCTATCCTTTTTAATCATTATTGTTTTTTGGGGAGCTTTTGAACAAGCAGGTGGTTTAATGAATGTTTATGCCGACCAAAAACCAACCGTATGATAGGTTTAAGTTTCTTGCCAGAAATTCCAGCATCTTGGTTCCAAAGTGTGAATGCTATTTTTATTTTACTTTTTGCTACCCTAGTGGGTACTTTTTGGATAAAATGGGCTAAAGCAGGTAAAGAAGCCTCTTCCATTTTTAAAATGGCCGTTGGGGTGATCATCATGGGCTCGGGCTTTTTGTTTATGACAGCTGCCGCTTTAGAATATCAAGAAGTTGGTAAATCTGCTATGCATTGGCTCATTTTAGCTTATTTATTTCATACCATTGGCGAGCTTTGCGCATCTCCGGTGGCACTTTCTTTCATCACCAAGCTATCGCCAGAAAGGTATGTAGCTTTTATGATGGGAGCTTATTTTGCCGCTACCGGTTTAGGAAATAAAGTTGCTGGTATTTTATCAGAAGCATCTGCTGAGGCTGGCGAACTTACCATATTTACAGGTATTGCCATCTTTTGTATGCTCTTTGGTTTATTGGTTTTCTTAATCATTAAACCTTTAAAAAGACTTACACATGGTGCAGAAGAAGGTCTTGCACCAACAGCGCATTAATGCGATAAAAAGAGAATAAGAATTGATGTATGTATAAGCTTCCAAAAAATGTATTTTTGGAAGCTAAAAATTTACAAATTGTCTGATAGCTTAGTTATAATTCCTACCTATAATGAAAAAGAGAATATTGAAAAAATTATTCACAAGGTTTTTTCATTAGCTCAGCCTTTTCATGTTTTAATTATTGATGATGGCTCGCCAGATGGTACAGCCTCTATCGTAAAACATTTGCAAAGCATATATCCCGAAAGGCTTTTTATTGAAGAACGCAGCGGAAAGCAAGGTTTAGGTACTGCCTATATTCATGGCTTTAAGTGGGCTTTAAACCATCATTATGAATTTATTTTTGAGATGGATGCCGATTTCTCTCATAACCCTGATGATTTAATTAGACTAAGAGAAGCTTGCCTAGCTGGGGCTGATGTTGCTATAGGCTCAAGATATATCAAAGGTGTAAATGTGGTAAATTGGCCTATGGGCAGGGTTTTGATGTCTTACTTTGCATCAGTATATGTGCGTTTAATTACAGGTATTGATATACAAGATGCTACCGCTGGTTTTAAATGTTACCGTAAGCAGGTTTTAGCAACTATAGAATTTCATAAGATAAAATTTGTGGGTTATGCCTTTCAAATAGAAATGAAATTTACGGCCATTAAACACGGTTTTAATGTGATAGAGATTCCTATCATTTTTACGGATAGAACAGAAGGAACGTCTAAAATGTCGACTAAAATCTTCAGAGAAGCTTTTTTAGGAGTTATCGAAATGAAAATAAGAAGCTGGTTTAGAACCTATAAGAAGAAATCAGCATGAAAAAACACTTTCTGTTCTTCATCTTTTGGCTGGTTAGCTATACCTCTTTTGCGCAACAAAAATTAAATCCTCAGCATAAAGCTATTACTTACCAAGGAAGAATTAAAAAAGATAAAGCTATGGCTGATTTGTATTGGTCGGCTACAAGTGTAAAGCTTAATTTTAAAGGGAGTGGAATCTCAGCAACCTTTCAAGACGAAACAGGGAACAATTACTATAACATCATCATAGATGGTGATAGCAGCTATATTTTTAGACCAGAAAAAGTAAAGAAGACTTATATCCTTGCTCAAAATTTAAAGCCGGGTAAACATCAAATAGAAATTTTTAAAAGAACAGAATGGACAAGGGGTAAAACCATATTCTATGGTTTTGAGTTGCCTCAGAATGCTAAATTTTTACCTGCTGATAAGCCTAAAAGTAGGAAAATTGAGTTTTATGGAAATTCTATCACTGCTGGTTATGCGGTTGAAGATTTTTCTGGTAAAGATTCTCCTGATAGTACTTTTACCAATGCTTATTTGAGTTATGCTCATTTAACAGCAAAGCATTTTGATGCACAATATCATAGTATTTGTAGAAGTGGTATAGGTATCATGATCAGCTGGTTTCCTTTGATTATGCCACAGATGTATGACCGTTTAAATCCTAACAATGCTTCAAGTAAATGGGATTTTAAGCAGTATACTCCAGAGGCTGTGGTGGTTAATTTGTTTCAGAACGATTCTTGGCTAGTAAAGAAAACCAATACCGAGGGCTTTAAAACTACTTTTGGAACGCAAGCACCTACAGAAGATTTCATCATCAAATCCTATCAGAATTTCTTAACATCCATCAGAAATAAATATCCTAAAGCTAAGCTGGTTTGTATTTTAGGTAATATGGATATCACCAGAGAGGGCTCGCCTTGGCCTGCTTATGTTAAAAAAGCGGTAGCTGGTTTAAAAGACGAAAAGATTTATACACATTTTATTCCTTACAAGAATTCGGGTGGGCATCCTAGTATCAAAGAGCAGCAAGATTTAGCCAATAGTTTGATTGAATTTTTGGAAAAAGAGTTGAGCTGGTAAATGTTTATGAAGAATTATTGAAAATAAAACTTTAATATTTCTACAGGCTTTGCCATCCTAAACCTGATATAAGCGGATACCGGCCTCGAGCTTAATGCCTTGTAGGCGTATGAGCGTTTAGCAGGACTAGCGGTAAATAACTGTATTTCATTTGCTTTCTAAAAAATCTTCTACACTTATTCTAAACCAGAAGTGTTTTTATTAACTTCAACCCCATGAATGAAAATCTTGATCCTAATAAAGATCGATTAAATCCTACAGATAAAGAGGTTGAGAAAGTGTTACGTCCGCAGGAGTTTGAAGATTTTGCCGGACAAGATAAAATTCTAGAAAACCTTAAAATATTTGTGAAAGCTGCTCGCTTAAGAGGCGAAGCTTTAGACCATGTATTGTTGCATGGCCCTCCGGGTTTGGGTAAAACCACGCTTTCACACATCATAGCTAATGAAATGGGCGTGGGCATAAAAATAACCAGTGGCCCAGTATTAGATAAACCTGGCGATTTAGCTGGTTTACTTACCAATTTAGAAACCGGCGATATTTTATTTATTGATGAGATACACCGTTTAAGTCCCTTGGTAGAAGAGTATTTATACTCGGCCATGGAGGATTTTAAAATAGATATCATGCTAGAAACTGGGCCCAATGCTCGGTCGGTACAAATATCTTTAAACCCTTTTACCTTGGTTGGGGCCACTACAAGGTCTGGCTTGTTAACATCGCCTTTAAGGGCAAGATTTGGTATCAATTCTAGATTACAATACTACGATGCTAAATTATTAACCTCTATTGTGATGCGCTCTGCCGATATTTTAAAAACACCTATAACAGAAGAGGGTGCTTTCGAAATAGCCAGAAGGAGTAGAGGTACGCCACGTATAGCCAATGCTTTGTTAAGAAGAACCAGAGATTTTGCGCAGATAAAAGGAAATGGAGAAATTGAAACCGAAATAGCCCGTTATGCGTTAAATGCACTTAACGTGGATGAGCATGGTTTAGATGAGATGGATAATAAAATTTTATCAACCATTATAGATAAGTTTAAGGGTGGGCCGGTAGGTTTAAAAACAATTGCAACTGCGGTAGGCGAAGATGAAGGTACGATAGAAGAGGTTTACGAGCCTTTTTTGATACAAGAAGGCTATTTAATGCGTACTGCAAGAGGAAGAGAAGCTACAGAAGCTGCTTATCATCATTTAGGTAAATTAAAATCCGGAGGCACCGGAACGCTTTTTTAATTCATAATTATTATATTCGAGGCATGCAGCAACACAATTTTGACGTTGATATCGTCATCCCTTCATCTAAACAAAAAGTAAAAATCAATAAAGAATTTATTGAGGTTAACCAAAGTACTATAGCTTGCGCAGATGTTTCGGCTATACGTTATGGCGTTTCTTTAATTGGCTCTGCAAAAAAGCCCGAAAAAAAGGAGTACACCATTGATGTGCAGGCTAAAGATGGAAAAAACATCAGTATAAAATTTAGTAGTAGTAAGGTTGAAGAGCTTTTAGAAGAAGACCATACTTATTATTATATCATGTCTGGCTTGTGGCAATACGTTAAAAAGTATTTGGTGAGCCATTTTATTGAAGTTTTAAATGAGGGTGAAACTTTTGATATCGGGAATACAACCATAAGTAATCAAGGTTTTATGATGACTTACAAAACTTGGTTTTGGGGTAAAGTTAAAACCGAGTTGGTGCATTGGGACGATATTAAATACTACCTAAATAAAGGTATTTTACATGTGGATAGCGTCAGCGATAAGCGTAAAAAAGTGAAATTAAGCTTACACCACGATTGGAATGCAGTAGTTTTGAATACCCTGATGCATTACTTATGGCAAGACCACAGAAAAGAGAAATTAGCCAAAGGAGAAAAAATATAATCAGAAGCCCGCAAATGCGGGTTTTTTTATGCTTAAGAAAAACAGGCTTGGCATTTGTTAGCATCAAAGCATCAATAATGCTGATATTCTTCTAAAATGTAAATCGGTATTTTATAATTAATATCCTATTTTTGAACAAATTATACAAGTGGCTACTATCAACAGAGATTCGCATAAAATTATTTACAGGAAATATGCTTATGCCCTTAAATATGTTTTAATGGTGCTTAGCATCCTGTTTATCACTGCTATACTACCCAAACAAGCTAGATTCAAATATGAATTTGAAAAGGGTATAGTTTGGATGCATGATGATTTAATATCTCCCTATAATTTTGCAATTAGAAAAACTACACAAGAAATAAAATCTGATAAAGACAATATTTTAAAGTCTATTTTACCTGTTTACCGTTTAGATGAAAAAGTTTTAGAAGTTCAGTTAAGTGAGTATCAGGCAGATTTTGAAGCCAAATGGCGTTCGGCAGGATTACCTGATGATGATTACAAAGAAAGAACGTTTGAATTTGGTTTCGAGCTACTCAAAAATATTTATCAAAAAGGCGTTATAGGCTTAAATAAGAGCTATCAGAAAGAAAAAGATAATGCCAATTATTTAATGATGTTGTTGAAAAACAATATCAAAACAGAGGTAAGTACGGCAACTTTATTAACCACAACCTCAGCTTTTTCTTTGGCTAGCGAACGTGTTGTAGAAAATAAAAAAGTGAGGACTGATATTCTGGTAAATGTTTTAAAAGACAGGATAACACCCAATATTTTACTAGACGAACGCTTTACAGAGAGCCTACAAAAACAAGCTATAGAAAATGTTTCCTCTACCAGAGGCATGGTACAAAAAGGTGAGGTTATTATTGAAAATGGTTCTACCATTAATGATGAAGTTTACCAAAAATTAGAATCCTTACGTTTGGCTTATGAAGAGAATGCCCGCGTTACCGGAGATAGAAATTTGGTGCTTTTAGGTCAGTTTTTACTGGTTGCGCTTATCGTTTCTTTACTAATGGTTTTTCTTTATTTGTTTAGGAAAGATATTTTTCAGGATAATAGGCAAATCTCTTTAATTTTATTGGTTGTAACCGGGATGCTGTTTTTCCTTTCTTGGTCTATCCGGATGAAGTTGCCAAGTTTGTATTACATTCCTTATTGTATTGTTCCTATCATCATCAGGATATTATTTGATACCCGTTTAGCTATGAATATCCATTTATTAGTGGTGTTGATAGCAAGTTTTTTTGTACCTAATAGCTTCGAGTTTGCTTTCTTGCAAATTTCGGCTGGTATGGTTTCTATTTATAGTATTAAAAATCTGGTACGTAGAGAGCAATTTTTAATTAGCGCCTTGTTGATATTACTTACCTATTTTATTTCTTATTTAGGTATATCTTTAATTAGAGAAGGAGCTTTGGCATCTGTAGAATGGCTCAAATTCTTGCCTTTTATTTTTAGTGTATTACTGTCTTTATTGGCTTATCCTTTAATTTATTTGTTCGAGAAGATGTTTGGCATCACCTCAGACATTACTTTAATGGAACTTACCAATACCAACTCTACTTTATTAAGAGAGTTAGCTTATAAAGTGCCTGGTACGTTTCAGCACTCTTTGCAAGTAGCTAATTTGGCAGAATCTGCCATTTTTAAAATAGGAGGAAATGCCCTGTTGGTAAGGGCAGGAGCGCTTTATCATGATATTGGAAAGATGGAAAATCCACAGTTTTTCATTGAGAACCAAAATAAAGGCTTAAATCCGCATGATAAATTACCTTATGAGGAAAGTGCCCAAATCATCATCAGACATGTGGTAAACGGTGTTGAACTTGCTCGTAGACATAATCTGCCAGAAGTGATTATAGATTTTATCAGAACGCATCATGGCAATACTAGGGTAGATTATTTTTACCAGTCTTTCTTGAAAAATTTTCCAGAGAAGATTGTAGATGAAAATACTTTCCGTTACCCTGGCCCAATTCCTTTTAGTAAAGAAACTGCGGTATTGATGTTAGCAGATTCTGTTGAAGCAGCATCAAGAAGTTTGAAAGAACCCGATGCAGAGAGCATCAATAACCTGGTAGAACGCATTATTGATTATAAATTAGAGCAAGATCAATTAAATGATAGTAATATTACATTGAAGGAAATTGAGACTATTAAGCTGATTTTCAAAACAATGCTGATGGGTATCTACCATGTTAGGATAGATTACCCACAATAGAATTAAAATTTCTTTTTGTAGATATATACGGATTGTTATATTTGCAGACCCAATAGGGAAGGAGAGGTGCCTGTCCCGAAGGGATTCCCTCGGAAAGAGGCCGAAAGGAACAGTTTGTCTCAAAGGTACTCCTTCGGAGCTAAACAAAAATTGTGATAAGATATGTATATCACTTACATTTTAAAATCTATTAAAGACGGTAGATATTATTATGGTAGTTGTGGAGATATGGACAAAAGATTAACTATTCACAATAGTGGCAAAGTCAAGTCTACAAAGAGCAGAATACCATTTGAACTCATCTCTAAAGAGGAATATGAGACGAGGTCAGAAACTCAAAAAAGAGAGTATTATTTTAAATCAATAGATGGTTACATTTGGTTGAAACAAAATAATATCATTTAATAAAAACGGAGAGGTGCCTGAGAGGCCGAAAGGAACAGTTTGCTAAACTGTCGTACTGGAAACGGTACCGCGGGTTCGAATCCCGCTCTCTCCGCAAACCTCATTATAGCAGCTTTTAAAGCTGCTTTTTTTGTTTCTATCTTGTTCTATATCCTAACTATCTTATCATAGGGTACTTCATTATTTTTCAAAAAGAATAAGCAAAATTTCTCTTGTTAGGTCTTTTTAATACCGATGTATTGAATAATTGAGACTCCTGTACACCCTATAGAAACTAAAGTATAAAATAGATAATCTTCTAAACGCGTATTATTGTGAAATTATAAAAGAAGAAGCAGTGTTAGTTTACGTAGATGTTTATGATTAATACAAAAATTTTATAGAAAATTAATGTATAGAGTTTATTATCCATTTTTTTATAAACTATTTTTTCTTTTTTCGCTGATGTTGAAAGCCTGCTGTTTAAGTAAAGGAATGATTTTATAAAGAAATAAACCTATTCATATTTTGTATTGGGCTGATGCCACCGAAAGAAAGTTCTTTACAGTTAAGGGTAGAACCTATGAAATGGAAGACCATAAAAACGGAGAATTTTCGTTTAAGCTACCTCATACTAATTTAGATAACTTACATCAAATGCAGCTGAAAGCTAAAAATATTGTTTTTTTAATTGCCGACGAGGATAAAAAGTTTTACCCTGCAGAAGCTCGTATTCAAGGAGATAAAGTTGTGGTTTTTGCAGCCGAGGTTAAACATCCTGTAGCAGTACGTTATGCTTTTCACAATTATTCTGTAACTAATTTCCAAAATAAAAGTAATTTGCCGGCTGTACCATTTCGTACAGATAACTGGAATGAATAATATTAAACCAAATTAAATTAAACTATATACATGACATCAACAACACAAAAAAGTTATACATCAGCATTGTATACTTTAGTAACCGTTTTCTTTTTCTGGGGCTTTGTGGCCGCCTCTAACGGTATTTTTATTCCATTTTGTAAAACTCATTTTAACTTAACTCAGTTTGAATCACAACTGATAGATTTTACCTTTTACGGAGGTTATTTTATAGGCTCATTAATTTTATATTTTGCTTCACAACTCATTAAAGTAGATATTCTAAATAAGATGGGCTTTAAGAATGGGATTATCGTAGGTTTGGTAATTTCTGCTTTAGGAGCTTTCATGATGGTTCCTTCGGTTAATATAGGTTCTTTCGGATTAATCCTAACTGCATTTTTTGTGATTGCTATAGGTTTCTCCCTACAACAAACGGCAGCCAATCCTTTTGCAGTAGCTTTAGGTACACCAGAAACCGGTGCCGATAGGTTAAACCTAGCCGGTGGAGTAAATAACTTTGGTTCTTTATTAGGGCCTATTATTGTAAGTATAATTTTATTTGGAACTGCGGCAGGTGCTGAGCCAAAAGCGGTAGAAATTACCTCTATCAATACCTTGTATTATATTTTGGGAGCTTTGTTTATTGGAGTAGCAATTTTCTTTGCCATCTCTAAACTGCCAAAAGTAACCAGCGATGAACATATAGAAGCCAGTAAAAAAACCAATGGTCCATTACTCATTATGTTGGTCGCATTTTTATTGATTTTAGCTGCAGACCCGCTAGCAAGTATGACAGGTATATCAGCAGCTATTTATGTTTATGCATCTTTACTTATTGTGGTATTAACCTTATTCTTATCAAGCACAGCAGCAAGCAAAAAGCCCGAAGGCTGGGGAGCTATGAGATATCCTCAATTGATTTTAGGGATGCTAGCCATCTTCACTTATGTAGGGGTAGAGGTAAGTATACAAAGTAATTTTGGAGCCTTGTTAAATACACCAGAATTTGGTTCTTATCCAGAGGCAGAAATAGCGCCTTTTATATCATTATACTGGGGAAGTTTAATGATAGGCCGTTGGACAGGTGCTATATCGGCTTTTAACCTGAGTAAATCAGTAAAAAATATCTTAACTATTGTAGTGCCTTTTATTGCCTTTGCGGTGATATTAGGTTTTAACCACATCAGCGGTACAGATATTGGCAATTTATATATCTATGCAGTTTGCATTGTGGTATTGATAGCAGGCTTCTTCTACAGTCAGGAAAAACCAGCCAAAACCTTGGCTACCTTTTCCGTATTAGGTGTTGTAGCTATGCTGATAGGTTTATTAACCACCGGGCAAACGGCTACCTATGCTTTCATTAGCGGCGGTTTATGTTGTTCTATCATGTGGCCTTGTATTTTTTCTTTATCCATCACAGGATTAGGTAAATACACCAGTCAGGGTTCCTCATTTTTAATCATGATGATATTAGGAGGCGCTATTATTCCGCCAGTACAAGGTATTTTTGCCGATAACAGCGGCATCCATTTATCTTATATCATCCCGGTAATTTGCTTTGCTTACTTATTGTTTTTTGCATGGAAAGTAAGTAAAGAGCTACAAAAACAAGGCTTTGACGTGAATAAAATTGAAGCAGAAGGCGGTCATTAATTATAAAAAAACGAAGAGTTAATAGATGAAAACAGAAATATTTAAGAACATAGAACAAGATTTAACAGAACAAGGTTTTGAAATTGCAAATTACGATGCTACCCGCCCTTGGGGAGGTTTTTTTGTAATCAACGAAGCACAAGCACAAAAATTTGCTGATACTTATTTTAACGGTCAGCAGGTAGGGCAACTTCAAATTGCAGGTAAATTAAGTCCTAAAATCTTAGTTGTAGAGCCACAAAAACGCTTATCATGGCAATACCATTTCCGCAGAGCAGAAATTTGGAGAGTAGTAAGCGGAACCGTAGGTGTGGTTACCAGCGATACAGATGAAGAAGGCGAATTAAAAAGCTATCATCCAGGAGAAACAATTACCCTTAAAAAAGGAGAAAGACACCGTTTAGTAGGTTTAAATGATTGGGGAATCATAGCCGAAATATGGCAACATACAGATAAAGACGTACCTTCTGATGAAGATGATATCGTGAGACTACAAGATGATTTTGGTAGGTAATGCTATAAATTATGTTATCGAAAAGCAGCTGTAAAGGCTGCTTTTTTTGTTTATAAATCCACTATTCATCGTCTTATATTATTTTTTCGAGAAGCTTTTCCTAATTCTTGTAAAATATCCCGAACTTGCCATCATTAAAAGCCTTTGTTTCCATGAAAAAATCAATCATATCTACTTTAATTTTAGGCATTATCGTTTTTACCATGACTTCTTGTGCTATGTTAAACCGTAATTCAGAAATTCAATCATCGGTTTACAACCCTGTAATCGCTCATCGCGGAGCATGGAAAGCTTTACAATTACCGCAAAACTCCATAGCATCTTTAAACCAAGCCATCGCCTTAAAATGTTATGGGTCTGAGTTTGATGTGCATCTCACCAAAGACAATATTTTAGTGGTTAACCATGATCATGACTTTTTTGGTATCAACATAGAACAAGTCACTTATGAAGAATTACTAACGAAAAAATTAAGTAACGGCGAGTCTATACCCACAGCAGAAGCTTATTTAAAAGCAGGTTTAAAGCAAAAACAAACAAAGCTTATCTTAGAACTAAAACCATCCAAATTAGGAAAGGAGAGAACGCTAGAAGCGGCAGAGCGAGTGGTGAAATTGATAAAAAAGCTAAAAGCAGAAAACATGGTGGAGTATATTTCTTTTAGTTACGATGCCCTTACGAAGATAAAAGATCTACTTCCTAAAGCAAAAGTAGCCTATTTAAATGGAGGCATAGCTCCACAACAACTAAAGCAAGATGGTATTGATGGTTTAGATTATCACTTCTCAGAATATAAAAAGAACCCTACTTGGATAAATGATGCTCATCAGTTAGGTTTAACCATTAACGCTTGGACGGTGAATAATCCCATGGATATGAAAAACTTGATAGCACAAAAAGTAGCCTTTATCACTACAGATGAACCCGAGTTACTGATAAAGGTGTTGGCGGAGAAATAATTTTTTTATTTCTGTTTCTAGATAGTAATATTAATACTTTCTAAAATTGTAATCCTAATTTATTTGCGAGGTATCCTCCTTATAGAGGAGGTAGAAAAATTAATTGTAAGAGCAGTATTTTCAGGACAATACACCCAACCTTCTTCGAGACTCGTTCGACAATCCTTCGATAAAATAGGGGTATTTCTCGAACAACTCTCGAAGAAGCCTCGAAGCGGTCTCTTGTTTTTCTCGCAAAAGCTCGTAAATGCCCGCAAAAGCCCGCAAAGTTCGGCAAATTGCGTATCCCATGTTAATGAAAACCAAATAAGATTTTAAATTGCAAATCCTAAAAACTCTCTATATACTCTTAGTTGATGTTTCGGTTTTCAATTCTATACTTAGTTTTTTAACTTTATTTTACCTCAAAAAAATCAATCTTTTATCAATAAAAAACAATAATTTTGCCGGCCTTATAACACTTCATTGTATAAGTGTTTTGCATATTATTTTTAACAAACATCAATCATAGTTGTACATGATTAAAATTACACTTCCCGATGGTTCTGTAAGGGAATATGAAAAAGGAACCAGTGCTCATCAAATTGCCTTATCTATTTCAGAAGGCTTAGCCAGAAATGTATTAGCTGCCGTGGTAGACGGCGAAGTTTGGGATGCTTCAAGACCTATCGAGCAAGATGCGTCTCTTAAATTATTAACCTGGAATGATACTGATGGAAAATCTACCTTTTGGCATTCATCTGCTCACTTGTTGGCAGAGGCCTTAGAAGCTTTATATCCAGGAACAAAATTTGGTATTGGCCCGGCTATAGAAACAGGTTTTTATTATGATGTTGATTTCGGAGATCATCAGATTTCTTCTGACGACTTTAAGAAAATAGAAGATAAAATTATTGAACTTGCCAAAACAAAGTCGGAGTATAGCAGAACAGCTGTTTCTAAAGCAGATGCTTTAAAGTATTTTGAAGAAAAAGGCGATGAATATAAATTAGATTTAATCAAAGACCTTGAGGATGGTAAAATCACTTTCTATACACAGGGTAATTTTACCGATTTATGTCGTGGTCCACACATACCTAATACCGGTTTCATCAAAGCTGTAAAGCTGATGAACGTTGCAGGCGCTTATTGGAGAGGTGATGAAAGCAGAAAGCAGCTAACCCGTATTTATGGCGTAACTTTTCCTAAGCAAAGCGAGCTTACCGAGTATCTGCATATGATTGAGGAAGCCAAGAAAAGAGATCACCGTAAGTTAGGTAAGGAATTAGAGCTGTTTACTTTCTCAGAAAAAGTAGGGATGGGCTTACCATTATGGTTGCCAAAAGGAACTGCTTTAAGAGAAAGATTGGTTAATTTCTTGCAAAAGGCGCAGCAAAAAGCAGGGTATGACCAAGTGATTACCCCACATATTGGGCATAAAAACTTATACATAACCTCTGGGCATTATGATAAATACGGGGCAGATTCTTTCCAGCCCATCAAAACCCCACAAGAGGGTGAAGAGTTCTTCTTGAAACCGATGAACTGCCCACACCATTGCGAAATTTATAAATCTAAACCTAGATCTTACAAAGATTTACCAGTAAGATTGGCCGAGTTTGGAACCGTTTATCGTTATGAGCAAAGCGGCGAGTTACATGGTTTAACTAGGGTAAGGGGCTTTACACAAGATGATGCGCACTTATTTTGCAGACCAGACCAGGTTAAAGAAGAGTTTAAAAAGGTTATCGACTTAGTTTTATATGTTTTTAAAGCTTTGGGTTTTGAGAATTATACCGCACAGGTATCTTTAAGAGATCCAGAAAATAAAACCAAGTACATAGGTTCTGATGAAAATTGGCACTTGGCAGAGCAAGCTATTATTGAGGCTGCGGAAGAAAAAGGCTTACCAACCGTGGTAGAGCTAGGCGAGGCTGCATTTTATGGACCAAAACTAGACTTTATGGTGAAAGATGCTTTGGGTAGAAAATGGCAGCTAGGAACCATACAGGTAGATTATAATTTACCTGAAAGGTTTGAGTTAGAGTATACCGGAAGCGACAATCAAAAACACCGCCCAGTGATGATTCACAGAGCACCTTTTGGCTCATTAGAAAGGTTTGTGGCTGTTTTGATAGAACACTGTGCCGGAAACTTCCCATTATGGCTTACACCAGAGCAATTTATAGTTTTGCCTATTTCAGAAAAATTTGAAGATTATGGTAAAAAAGTTTTAGAATCTTTAAATAATTCCGATATTCGCGGTTTGATTGATTTGCGGGATGAGAAAATTGGAAGGAAGATTAGGGATGCTGAAATCAAAAAACTACCTTATATGCTTATTATAGGTGAGAAAGAAATGCAAGAAGGCATGGTTTCTGTACGTAAGCATGGCGAGGGAGATAAAGGAAGTATGACTTTAGAAGAGTTCCAAAATCATCTTCAACAAGAAATCATTATTTAAATAAATAACTGGAGGACTATTATTAGACCAAAATTGAATCCGAATAACAGAAGCAGAAGAACCACAGAGCCGGCTCATAATATCAACAGACGTATTAGAGCCAGGGAAGTTAGGGTAGTAGGCGAGGATATTGAACAGGGCGTGTACCCTATAGAAAAAGCATTGCAGATGGCAGAAGAGTTGGAACTCGACTTAGTTGAGATTTCACCTAATGCAAATCCGCCAGTATGTAAAATTGTTGATTACAATAAGTTTGTTTACGAGCAAAAGAAGAAACTTAAAGAAATCAAAGCAAATGCAAAACAAACTGTTATTAAGGAGATTCGTTTCGGTCCTAATACCAGTGATCATGATTTTCAATTTAAATTAAAGCATGCCGTTAGCTTTTTAGAAGCTGGTGAAAAAGTAAGAGCTTACGTTCACTTTAAAGGTAGAGCTATAGTTTACAAAGAGCAGGGAGAAATTTTATTATTGAAATTTGCTCAGGCTTTAGAAGATTGTGGAAAAGTAGAACTACTTCCTAAATTAGAAGGGAAGAGAATGTTCTTAACAGTTGCGCCTAAAACGTTAAAAAAATAAATATCCACAGGTTAAATTAAAAAGCATAATTATGCCAAAAATGAAAACCAATTCTAGTGCAAAAAAGCGTTTTTCGCTTACTGGAACAGGTAAAATCAAAAGAAAGAGTGCTTACAAAAGTCACATCTTAACTAAGAAGACTACAAAGCAAAAACGTAACTTAACTCAAACTACATATGTAAATGATGGAGATATGGGAAATGTTAAACGTATGCTTTGTATCGGAAAGTAATTAATTTATTAACCAGGTATCCGGTAGTAAGAATTCTGAGACACGAATCGCCGTTTATCAAAATCATTTAAAATATGCCACGTTCGGTTAACGCAGTAGCGTCAAGAAGAAGAAGAAAAAAATCTTAGGTTTAGCCAAAGGCTACTGGGGTTCAAGAAGCAAGGTTTACACCGTTGCGAAGAATACTGTTGAAAAAGGTTTGCAATATGCTTTCCGCGACAGAAAAGTTAAAAAGAGAGAGTTCAGAGCTTTATGGATTCAGCGTATCAACGCTGGAGCCCGTCAGTACGGTATCTCTTATTCTCAATTAATTGGGAAATTAGCTGCAAAAAACATAGGTTTAAACAGAAAAGTTTTAGCTGATTTAGCAATGAATCATCCAGAAGCTTTCAAAGCTATTGTTGATACAGTAAAATAAAAAAAGATCACGTTTTAGGGATTAAAGAAAAAGGAATCAAATTTATTTGGTTTCTTTTTTTTGGAATGAAATTTTCGCTCTCGCTTTTTAGTTAAATGATTAACTATATTTCTAAAATGTTATTTTCTTAATTTGAGAAATACTTATATTCGTGGGTAGCGCTCATGAACAATCTCTCAATTTTAAACCTGTCCTTAAAAAAACTACTATCTACGGAATCAGATTCCTTAGAAAGAGTTAAAATAAAAATTTTATTTTCCTTACTCGTACTATCTTTAAGTAAGGTACTTGTGGTACTCTTTACCGCTTGGTATTATCAACAAGATTTTCAGTTAAACAGGTCTGTTTTTTTTGGTATTATTTATTTTTTACTTCTTAAACTGCTACTATCCAGAAAAACTAGTTTATCTAGAATAAGTCATATGATGGTTTGGATGGGCTTAATCGTTATTTGGTCTAATGTATTGATGGTATCTGGGAGCTTAAATTTGGTAGCCATACAGTTTACTTTTATGCTTATCATGAGCAGTTTTTATTTGATAGGCTCTAGAGTAGCTATTATAGCTTCTATATTAGCTTGTCTACCCATCATGATTAATCTGGTTTATGATATTAAATGGGTCTTAAATGAATACGTTTCTGCTCCTTTAGCTTCTCCAGGCTATGAAATTTTGGTGGCTTTAAATTTCCTCACTGTTATTGTAGCTCATTATTTTTTCAATCAGGCATTTTCGGCTAATATTGCCAAACAAATAGAACTCAATAGAAAGTTAGAGATTACGGCAAAAGAGGCCAATCAAGCAGCACAATCTAAATCAGACTTTTTATCTGCCATGTCTCATGAACTAAGAACTCCACTTAATGCAGTTATTGGTATAACAGATTTATTCTTGGCTAACCCTAAGAGTGATGACAACGAAGAAAATCTTCGAATTTTGAAATTTTCTTCCATGAGCCTACATGCCTTAATTAATGATATTTTAGACTTTAATAAATTAAGCTCGGATAAACTCAATCTTGACCTACAAAAAGTCAACCTCTACGAATTGGTAAGTGATGTTTGTTCTACCATGAAGTTTCAGTTTGAGCAAAAGCATATAGATTTAAAGGTTTCTATAGATGAGCAATTACAGAACTTGCCTGTACTATCAGACGCTACCAGAATAACACAAATCTTATATAACTTAATTGGAAATGCACTTAAATTTACTGCAAAAGGTAGCGTCACTGTTAGTCTTAAAGTAGTTCATCAGGATACTGAGCAAATTGGCGTTGTTTTTTCTGTAGCGGATACAGGAATTGGAATCAGTAAAGAACAACAGCAAGTGGTTTTTGAACCGTTTAGGCAAGCAACCACAAGTATTTCTAGAAATTATGGAGGAACAGGACTAGGCCTTGCCATTGTAAGAAAATTACTCAGCCTTTTTGATAGCGATATACATTTAGAAAGTATACCCTATAAAGGCTCTAATTTTTATTTTAATTTAAACTTATTGATAGACCAAAGTACTGATGATTTGAGCATAGAGCTTGATTTGCTAGATAAAGATTTAAGTGAAATCAGGATTCTTGTAGCAGAAGATCATGTCATGAATAGGTTACTTTTACAAAAGGTTTTAAATAAATGGAATAATACGCCAGTATTTGCAGAAAATGGAAGAGAAGCTTTAGAAAAGCTTAGAGAAGACAGTTTTGATATTGTTTTGATGGATTTATACATGCCAGAGCTAGATGGCTATGCAACGGCAAAGCATATAAGAGCGATGCAAGATAGCCGAAAATCGCAAATTCCTATCTTAGCTTTTACGGCAACGGTTTCAGAAAATTTATTAGCAGATATACAAGCGGCAGGTATGAACGATTATTTATCTAAACCTTTTAAGCCTATAGAACTTTATCAAAAACTTATAACTTGGTTGTAGTTGTCTAAAAAAGGAAACACCTGTTTTTTAGCTTAGCTTAAATTTCTATAACACTAATCATTAAGCTAATTATCAATTTAAACATTCATCCTTAGGTTAATATCAAGTCTTAATTTGAATAGGGGTTCGTTATTTGTTTGGCAATGCTTTGTAACAAATAAATTAACGAACATGAAAAAGAACAATTTTTTAAAACAGATTTTAAGCGGAGCATTGCTTTTAGCAGTTGCCGCAGGTTTTACTTCTTGTAAAAAAGACGATGTAGATGAAACCGGTTCAGCAAGAATTAAAGTGGTTAATGCTTCTTCTACTTCAACACCACAGAGTGTATTTTTAGCCAATAGCGCTATCGTTCAAGGCGATTTAGCCTTTAACAATTCTTCTGATTACATCACCACAAATTCTGGAAATAATCTGCAATTAGAATTTAGAAATGAAGGCGCTAGCACAGCCTACGCAAGTGGAAGATTTGATGTTGATAATGGGAGTTCATATACGGCTTTCTTAGCAGGGGATGGGCAACAAGCCAGAGTTAAACTTTATAAGGATGATTTAGCTGCCCCTTCTGGCGGACAAGCAAAAGTAAGATTTGTTCATTTAAGTGATGCAGCTCCTGCAAATGTCGATATCAGACGTTCTTCAGGTGCTAATTTAGCAGCCAATTTAGCTAAAGATAATGCGAGTAACTTTATGAATATAGAACCCGGAATACTTTCTTTACAAGTTTATGCTGCTGGAGGCACTCAAAACTTAGGTAGTTTTGATTTAAGCTCTTTTGCTGAAGGTAGAATTTATACGGTTTACGTTACTGGTTCTTCAACGCAAAGTATAACTGTAAGACAAATTACGCATAATTAAGAGCGTTTTTAATAAACAAGTAGAGGCTGTCTCAAATTACCATTTCGTGTCAGGCTGAGCGGAGCCGAAGCCTTTTCTAAGCATATCAGAGAACATTTCGACTCCGCTCAATGTGACAGATACTATTTTTGAGACAGCCTCTACTTGTTTATAGCTTTTATTTATCCGTAGTTATTGTACGATTAATTTTAAAACTTCTTTTGAAAAATCTCCCTCCATATTTAAGAAATAAACACCAGGTGTTAGCTGGTCTTTTAATTGCAATGATGTAGATGCTCCGCTTTCTTGCTTAAGCGTTTCAGCATAAACAACCTGACCTTGAGAGGATATTAAACTTAATTTTTTAGGCTTTAAATCTGTTCTAAATTTAATTGTAGCTGTACCAGATGCTGCAATTGGGTTAGGATAAATTGTTGAAGCATCTTTTTGATTTCCTAAATCAAAATTAACAGCTTTTATCCCTTTTTCATTTACTTTGCCATTTAAATCATATTGCAATAATTTATAATAGTTGCTACCATTAAAAGGGAAATTATCTACAACAGTATAACTAGAAGCCCCTTTAGCTTTAACAGTAGCTAATAAGGTAAAGTCCTTACCGTTGCTTGATTTTAAAATCTCAAACTTATCATTATTAACTTCAGAAGCAGTAAGCCAATTAATATTTACTTTATTGATCTCTTTTTTAGCATCGAAAGAAATTAAATCTACAGGTAATACTCCGCTTCCATTTAAATTGGTGGTACCTAGAACAGTATAGCTGCCTACCACATTAACAGTTGTATTAGCACTTACGCTTAAATTATTAAAAGTAAAATTTCCAGTTGCAGTAGAAGTACCCGCTTTATTGAAAGTAACATTGGTATTGCCTGTAAAAGTTGCATTCACAGTTCTAAAACTGATAGGTGTAACAGCTGTTAAATTTCCACCTATAAATAGTGTTTGAGATGTGCCTACTGGATTATTAGTTATAGATTTTGCACCTGCTCTAAAATTTAATTGATTCTCAACCAATAAAAATCTATTTGAACCACCACCTACCATAAAGGAACTGCCCGCAATAACTTCTGGTGCTGTAGCATAACCAGAGCCTGCAGTAGAAATAAACACTTCTTGTACACCTAATTGAGCGCTAAAAGATGCTCCTGTTCCACCACCAGTATCAGTTATTGTAATGGCGGGGAAATTTGTATATCCCGAACCTGGATTAGTAATGTTAATGCCAGTAATAACTCCTCCTGAAATTATAGCTTCCCCAGTAGCAGTTACTAGTGGAGATGCAGAAGTTTGTTGCCCTGCAATTGCAGCTGGTGGAGCAAAGGTGACCGTTGTTGCATTAGTATAACCGCTACCTCCGAAATTAATAGCTGACCCTGTTATGGTATAACTTGTTATTATTGCTGCGGCTGGGGTTGTAGGTGTGGAGCCGGCAAAAACTAAGCCTGAGTGAGCTGTAGCGCTTGTGTTAGGCTTGCTAGATAAACGACCAGGATTTACTATAGTTAAACCTGTAACAGCTCCAGCACCATCAATAGTAGAAGTAATAGCTGCCGCATTACCTTCCCCAATATTTAAAATACTCCCTAAGATACCTGGGGGAGTGGTTGAAATGTTAGTAGAACCAAAGTTAGAAGTCATTACAACTCCATCTCTAATGGTAACTATAGATCCAGTTCCAGGTACGCTTGATGTATTTGTCCAGCCTGTTGCAGCATTAAATATTTGCCAACCAGAAGTGCTTGTATAACTAGCATTGTAAGTAGATCTTGTCCTAAATTCTCCCTCAACCTGAGCCTGAGATATAAAAGGTAGTATAGTTAAAGAAGATAAAAGGACAAGTCGTCCTAAAGAAAGTAAAGTTTTTTTCATGTGTTTATAATTTGGTTGCCATGAAAATACTTGAGAAAGATATGTGCGGCAACCTGAGTCATCCTGATAGGATAACAGTAGAGTCTGAAAAAGCAAGATTAACCCTCAAATAGGATTAACCTGATGAATATTAAAAGAGTATAACAGATTCTGAAAATTGAAATAACATCTTGTAACATAAAAAAAACTTACACCTCACTGAATAACAGATATAAAAGACTATTTTTGTGCCGATTAAATAATACATATGAGTTTAAATGTTTTTAAAAAGTCGATTGATTTAGGCGACGGCCGTATCATTGAGATCGAAACTGGTAAATTAGCTAAACAAGCTGATGGTTCAGTAGTCGTGAAACAAGGTGATACCATGCTTTTAGCCACTGTTGTTTCAAATAAAGATGCAAAAGAAGGTGTCGACTTCCTTCCTTTATCCGTTGATTACCAGGAGAAATATGCGGCAGCTGGTCGTATCCCTGGAGGTTTTTTACGTCGCGAGGCTAGATTATCTGATTATGAAGTTTTAATTTCTAGATTGGTAGACAGAGCTTTACGCCCATTATTCCCTGAAGATTACCATGCAGATACGCAGGTAATGATTTCCTTAATTTCATCAGACAAAAATATCATGCCTGATGCATTGGTAGGTTTAGCAGCTTCTGCAGCTCTTGCAGTTTCTGATATCCCTTTCAATGGCCCAATTTCAGAAGTTCGTGTAGCTAAAATTGATGGCGAATTGGTTATTAATCCTTCTCGTTCTGATTTAGAAAGAGCAACTTTAGAATTTATTGTTGCCGGTTCTGCTCAGGATATTAACATGGTAGAAGGTGAAGCAGACGAAATTCAGGAAGCTGAATTGGTAGAAGCGATACAATTTGCACATGCTGCTATTAAAGTTCAAGTTCAGGCTCAGGTAGAGTTGGGAGAGCTAGTTGGTAAAACTGTAAAAAGAACTTATTCTCACGAGAATAGCGACTTAGACTTAAAAGCTAAAATTACTGCTGATACTTATGATAAAGTTTATGCTGTAGCAAAATCTGGTGCAGGTAAAGACGATCGTTCTGCTGCTTTTAAGGCATTACAAGACGAAGTTTTAGCAGCTTTAGGTGAAGATGCTACAGAAACTACTAAGTTTTTAGCTAAGAAATATTTCCATGATGTTCAGTATGATGCTGTAAGAGCTTTATTATTGAATGAAGGTATCCGTTTAGACGGACGTCATACAAAACAAATTCGTCCTATCTGGAGCGAAGTTGGTTATTTGCCTTCTGCTCATGGTTCGGCTGTATTTACACGTGGCGAAACACAATCTTTAACTACCGTTACTTTAGGTGCTAAAGATGATGAGCAGTTAATTGATGGTGCTTTCATCAACGGTTATAACAAATTCTTATTACACTATAATTTCCCTGCTTTCTCTACAGGTGAGGCTCGTCCTAACCGTGGTGTAGGTAGAAGAGAAATTGGTCATGGTAACTTAGCCATGAGGGCTATTAAGAAAGTATTACCTGGTGATGAGGAAAATCCTTACACCATCCGTGTAGTTTCTGATATTTTAGAATCTAATGGTTCTTCTTCAATGGCAACTGTTTGTGCTGGTACTTTAGCCTTAATGGATGCTGGTATTAAACTTAAAGCACCAGTTTCTGGTATCGCTATGGGTTTAATTTCTGATGATAAAACTGGTAAATACGCTATCTTATCTGATATCTTAGGAGATGAAGATCACTTAGGAGATATGGACTTTAAAGTTACAGGTTCAAGAAATGGTATTACCGCTTGCCAAATGGATTTAAAAGTTAATGGTTTATCTTATGAGGTTTTAACAGAAGCGTTAAACCAAGCTAAAGAAGGTCGTTTACATATCCTTGGCGAGATGGAAAAAACCATGTCTGCTCCTCGTGAAGATTTTAAACCACATGCTCCACGTATCATCAGCATGACGATAGACAAAGAGTTTATTGGCGCTGTAATTGGTCCCGGTGGTAAAATCATCCAAGAAATGCAACGTGAAACTGGTGCTACCATCTCTATTGAAGAAAAAGACAATAAAGGGGTTATCCAGATTTTTGCTGATAATAAAGACGCTATAGACCAAGCCGTTAGAAGAATCAAAAACATCGTAGCTAAGCCAGAAGTTGGTGAAGTTTACGAAGGGAAAGTGAAGTCTATTATGCCATTTGGTGCTTTCGTAGAAATTATGCCAGGTAAAGATGGCTTATTGCACATTTCTGAGATTGATTGGAAACGTTACGAAACTATGGACGGAATTTTCCAAGTAGGAGATGAAGTAAGGGTTAAATTACTAGACATTGATAAGCAAGGTAAATTAAAACTTTCTAGAAAAGCTTTATTACCTCGTCCGCCTAAGCCAGACGCTGCACCAGCAGAAGAAGCGCCGCAGGCTTAATAAAAATATATTTTTTTTGATTTTTTACCCGCTCTGTTTTAATAGAGCGGGTTTTTTTATTTTAATAATCTTGTAATAAGTGGGTTGAATTTATTTTAATAATTTATATATTAGACATCAGCCATTATTAAACCATTACGTTTGATGACTATAAATATCAAAAAAGCGAAGCTTCATCATTGATATCAGCATCATCAAACCTAAAAAAAGATTAAATGAAAGATCAAGAAAAAGAAGTTTCAAACGTTTCTAGACGTAAGTTTCTAGCCAGCGCAGCTACCTTATCAGCCTTTATGATTGTGCCTCGTTTTGTATTAGGTAAAGGATTTGTAGCACCCAGTGATAAGATTAATTTAGGTTTTATTGGTACCGGAAAGCAATCGATTACATTGAGACGAGCATTCGCTGGTCAGGAACAAGCACAAATCGTAGCGGCAAGTGATGTTTACAAAAGAAAACTTGATTTTTTTGCACAAGAAACAAATAAGTTTTATGCTGATAAAAAGGGTGCAAGCCAATATAAAGGCTGCGATGTTTATGAAGATTACCAGCAAATCCTTGAAAGAAAAGATATTGATGCTGTAGTCATCATCACCCCAGACCATTGGCATGCTGTACAAGCAGTTGCAGCAGCTAAAGCAGGTAAAGATATTTATTGCGAAAAACCATTATCGCTCACTATTGAAGAGGGAAGAGCCATGGTTAATGCAACCCGAAAATACAATCGTGTTTTTCAAACAGGAAGCATGCAGCGTTCTTGGGACGAGTTTAGACAGGCAGTTGCTTTAATTAGAGGAGGTTATATTGGCGAACTTGATAACATTAAAGTAAGTGTTGGTCCGCCACCACTAGCTTATAATTTACCTAAAGAAGAAGTACCAGCAGATTTAAATTGGGAGAAATGGTTAGGACCTAATAAAAATTATAGCCATTTCAATGATAAATTAAATCCAGATATCAACTCTTTTTGGGCAAAATGGAGAGATTATAAAGAGTTTGGAGGCGGTATGGTTTCAGATTGGGGTGCGCACATGTTTGATATTGTACAATGGGCTTTAAATATGGATCATAGCGGACCTGTAGCTGTAACTCCACCAGATGAAAATCATAAATTTTTAACCTTTGAGTATGCCAATGGGTTAAAAATGACGCATGAAAACTTCGGAATAGGTAATGCCATTCAGTTTAATGGTAAAGAAGGTAGCATTATGGTGCAGCGAAAAAAATTAGAAGTGAATCCTGCTTCTTTGCAAAATACGGTAATTGATGCCAAAAGCCTAGGTATTTATCATAGTACCAATCATTATCAAGATTTCTTAGAGGCCATTAAAAATAGAAGTAAACCTATTTGTGATGTTGAAATTGGACATAGAACGGCAAGTGTTTGTAATATCGCCAATATCGCTTATGAGCTAAAAAGACCTCTTAAATGGAATCCCGAAAAGGAATTATTTACTAATGACCAAGAAGCAAATCAATTAAGAGGCAGAGATTTAAAAAAGGGTTTTAAATTAAGCTAAACTAGTTTATAGCTTTATTTAAATTTCCGTTAACTGTAACTTCTATTTTCTCACCAATAGGTTTGGTTAAGATTTTAGGTGGTTCAATTTTAAAATCTTTGGTATTTAATACGAAGCTACTATTTACAGTTAGTACATTTTTTTGAATGGTAATTTTGCATGGAATAACCTGCAGAACATCTACGCCATGAAGGTTAAATTTACCTTCTACGTAAATAAGATAGGTTCCGTCAGGTTTATGGGTTAAATCATCTTTAAAATTACCTTTGAAGCTTGCTGAGGGATATTTGTCGCTTTCTATATATTTTTCATTAAAGTGCTGTTGCATTAAAGCTTTCTTAAAACTGAAAGCGCTTATAGGTATGTTCACTTTTATTTCTTTACGTTTTATATCTAAAATGGCATTTGCAGAATTTGTAAGGGCATCAATATCTGCAACAGGGGCGGCGGCAAAAAAATGTACTGATAATTTATCTGTCTTGAAGCTTTGTGCTTTAAGCAAGAAGGGTGAAAAAAGAAAGCTAAGGGTGATAGCAAGATATTTCATGATTGGATGTTTTTTCCTTTTATAAATACGTTTAGCTCATGATTAAAGTTTTATAAGAAAGCATATTTATTATATTTGAATCATGAATCATTTAATTGCACCATCTATTTTATCAGCAGATTTTGCTCATCTAAAACAAGACATCTTAATGCTTAACAATAGCGATGCAGATTGGATACATGTAGATGTTATGGATGGCGTTTTTGTGCCCAATATTTCTTTCGGTTTCCCAGTTATTGCAGCGGTTAAAAACTATGCATTAAAACCTTTAGATGTGCATTTGATGATTACCAATCCAGACCGTTATCTGGAAGATTTTCAAAAAGCAGGCGCCAATGTGATTACTGTACATTATGAAGCTTGTGATCATCTGGATAGAACCATCCATAAAATTAAAGAATTGGGTTGTAAAGCGGGTGTTGCTATCAATCCACATACGCCAGTTTCTTTGCTTGAGAATGTCATTGAGGAATTAGATTTAGCTTTAATCATGACGGTTAATCCGGGTTTTGGCGGACAAAAATTTATTGCTAACAGTTATCATAAAATACAGCAGTTAAGGGCTATGGCCGATGAGAAAAATCCTGACTTATACATAGAGGTAGATGGTGGCGTAAGCAATCACAACTCTTTAGCCTTATTAAAGGCTGGTGCCAATGTTCTGGTAGCAGGTAATGCTATTTTTGCAGCCGAAGATCCATTACATGCTATAGCAGAATTAAAGCATATATCTCCTGATACTTTCCATGCGTAGTTTTCTTCTAGCTATACTTTTAGGGTTTTCTGTAAATGTCTTTGCACAGCAAACCTTAAGGCTTTCTGGAAAAATAAGTAATGCACAATCAGAATCTTTAAGCGGTGTAGAGATTAGCGTAAAAGATGCAGATATCAAAAAGGTATCTAACATTAAAGGAGAATATACCATCAATCTAAAACCCGGAACTTATACCTTAACTTTTTCATTATCAGGATATAATCCAAATGTTTCTTATCTTAAATTAGATAAAAATACGGTTCTTAACGTTGTTTTGGTAAAAGATAAGCAAATGCTAGATCTTGTTGTAGTGAACGACCAAAGCGCTAGGGTAGAAGGGATGACCAGCATTAATGCCCGTAATTTTGAGCTTTCGCCAAATGTAGCCCAAAGTTTTGAGGCCATGTTAAAACAATTACCCGGCGTTTCTACCAATAATGAATTAAGCTCGCAATACTCTGTACGTGGGGGTAATTTTGATGAAAACCTCATTTATATCAATGATGTAGAAATTTTTAAACCTTATCTGGTTAGAAATGGCCAACAAGAAGGTTTAAGCTTAATTAATCCAGATTTAATAGCTAATGTAAAATTTTCCGCAGGAGGTTTCTCTGCTAGATATGGTGATAAATTATCATCCGTTTTAGACGTAAATTATAAAACAAGAGATACGGCTGCAAGTGTGATTAGCGTAGGTACCAATGGCGTATCTGCAAGTACTTTTTTTGCGCAGAAAAAGTTTAATGTAGCGGTTAGTTTTAGAAATAAGAGAAATAGGTTTGTACTTAATGCCCAGCCTGTTAGGGGAAGTTATGATCCACGTTTTTATGATTTGCAAACCCTCATCAACTATAAAGCAAGTACGCGTTTAAATGTAGAGTTTTTAGGTATTGCCAACAGCAGCGAGTTTAGTTTATTTCCACAATCTAGAGAAACTACTTTTGGTACTTTACAGCAAACTTTAAGGTTAAGGGTAAACTACGAAGGTCAGGAAATAGACCAATATACCAATCTGGTTGGGGCACTTACTTTTAATTATAAGCTTAATGATAAAGCTAAGTTAAAATGGATAAACTCTGCTTTTATCATGTCTGAAAGAGAAAATTTTGATATAACTGGTTCTTATTTATTTGATGAAGTAGAAACTGATTTTTTAGGAGGAGGCTTTGGTAACGTGGTAGCAAACCGCGGTATAGGTGCCTTTCAAGATTATGGCAGAAACCAAATGGATGCCCGTGTTATAGCTAGTGATATTAAATACTATTTTTCTAAAAACAATTCGCATTGGGAAACCAGTTTAAGATTTCAGCAAGATTTTATTAAGGATGAACTTTTAGAATTCAATTACTTAGATTCTGCCGGCTATACCTTACCCAATAATCAGGCAAATGGCTTTCCGATATTAGACTATCGTAACGCAAGTAATACCTTAACTACCAACAGAATTTCTGGTTATATCTTAAATACCTCTGATATTGGTGCGCATTTTACTTTAGCAAGTGGCTTAAGGTTTAATTATAACAGTTTTACTAAAGAGTTATTACCTAGCCCAAGGTTAGTGTTAACTTATAACCCTAAAAAAGAAAAAGACATCCTTTATAGGTTTGCCAGTGGTTATTATGCTCAAACGCCCTTTTACAGGGAGTTAAGAGGTTTTAATGGTCAGATAAATCCCGATGTTAAATCTCAAAAATCTTTACATTTTATAGCTTCTTCAGATTATAAATTTAAGTCTATGGGAACCAATCTGAGGTTTAATACCGAGGTGTATTATAAAGCTTTATTGCAGCTTACCCCATACGAATTAGAAAATCTTCGCGTAAGATACAATGCCGGTTTAACCTCAAAAGGTTATGCTGCGGGCTTAGATTTCTCAATCAGCGGCGAGTTTGTGAGAGATTTAGAATCCTCTTTTAGACTTTCTTTAATGAAAACAGAAGAGGATATCAATGGCGATTCTTTCACCAAAACAGATGCCAATGGAAATCAGCAAGTTGTTTTTCCGGGCTTTATCAAAAGACCAACAGATCAACGCGTAAATTTCTCTATATTTTTTCAGGATAGGCTATTCAACAGCCCAACTTATAAAGTACATTTAAGCTTACTTTATGGTTCCAGATTACCAAGCTGGCCACCAAGAACCAATAATTTTACCACAAATTTTACCATACCACCATACAGAAGGGTAGACATAGGTTTTTCTAAGGATATTTTAGATAAAGAAAGTATTAAAAGATTTAAATGGTTTGATACCTATTTCAATTCTTTCATCGTTTATGCAGAGGTATTTAACTTACTCAATATCAATAATACAGTTTCTTACTTATGGTTAACAGATGTGAATAATAACCGTTACGCAATTCCTAATTTTTTAACATCTAGACAGCTAAATTTTAAGATTATTGCAAAATTTTAAATTTACACCGCAGAAACGTTTTATTGTTTTAAATTTGAGCCTTAAAACGTTAAGAATAAAAATGAAACTTAATTCTAAACACATTGCTTAAAGCGGTGTTTAATTTTAGAATCCGATATAAAAACCAAACAAACAACTCAAACAAATGAAACATAACTTTGGCGCTGGTCCATGTATTTTACCACAAGAAGTATTTAAACAAGCTTCACAAGCAGTATTAAATTTTAATGATACAGGCTTGTCTATTCTGGAAATATCACACCGTAGTAAAGAGTTTATTGCTGTATCAGAAGATGCTATTAAAATTGTTAAAGAATTAATGAATGTACCGGAAGGTTATTCGGTTCTTTTCTTACAAGGTGGCGCAAGTTTACAGTTTGCCATGGTAGCTATGAATTTACTTCAAGAAGGTAAAAAAGCTGCTTATTTAGAGACTGGAGTTTGGGCTAAAAAAGCAATTAAAGAAGCTAAATTATTTGGTGAGGTAGAAATTGTGGCATCTTCTAAAGACGCTAACTTTAATTTCATCCCTAAAGGATACAGTATCCCTGAAGATGCGGCTTATTTCCACATCACCTCTAACAATACCATTTATGGTACAGAGCTTTTTGATATTCCAAAAACAAATGTTCCTGTAATTTGCGATATGTCTTCTGATATCTTCAGCAGAGATATTAACGTTGCAGATTTTGATTTGATCTATGCTGGTGCTCAGAAAAATATTGGTCCGGCTGGCGCTACTTTGGTAATTGTAAAAGACGAGATTTTAGGTAAAGTTAACAGAACTATTCCTTCTATGTTAGATTATAAAGTACATATTGAAGGAGAGTCTATGTACAACACGCCGCCCGTTTTCTCTATTTATGTTTCTTTATTGAACTTAAAATGGTTAAAATCTAAAGGTGGTATTGCTGCAATAGAAAAAGAAAATATCGCTAAAGCTGATGCCTTATATCAAGAAATTGATAGAAACCCATTCTTTAAAGGAACAGCAGCAGTTGAAGACCGTTCTAGAATGAACGTTTGCTTTGTGATGGAAAATCCAGAATTAGAGAAAGATTTCTTAAAGCTTGCAGAAGAAAAAGGTTGTATAGGTATCAAAGGCCATAGAAGCGTTGGTGGTTTTAGAGCATCCATTTACAATGCTTTACCTATTACTAGCGTTCACGTATTGATAGAGGCTATGCAAGAATTTGCTGAAAAGCATAAATAAAATAGATTTGGGATGTGAGATAAGGTATTTGAGGTTCTTAAATGGTCTCAGCTATCCTAATTCACATCTCAATAATCAAATCTTAAAACTCAAATCCAAAATAAAAACAACATGAGAATCTTAGCAAATGATGGTATAGACCCAATAGGAAAAAAACTACTGGAAGAAGCCGGAATTGAAGTTGACACCCAAAACATCCCACAAGAAGAATTAGCTGCTAAATTAAATGCTTATGATGGTATCACGGTAAGAAGTGCAACCAAAGTAAGAAAAGAGCTTATTGATGCTTGTCCTAACATCAAAGTTATTGGTCGTGGTGGCGTTGGTATGGATAATATTGATGTAGAATATGCAAGAAGCAAAGGTGTGGCAGTAGTGAATACGCCAGCATCATCATCATTATCTGTTGCCGAGTTGGTATTTACTCACCTTTTCAATGGTGTAAGATTTGTTTACGATGCTAACCGTAAAATGCCTGTTGAGGGAGCTACTCAATTTAATAACCTTAAAAAAGCTTATGCAAAAGGTAGCGAGTTAAGAGGTAAAAGCATTGGTATCATAGGCTTTGGTAGAATTGGTAGAGAAACTGCTAAAGTTGCTTTAGGTTTAGGTATGGATGTTTTAGCTTATGATTTAAGCGATGTGCCTGCCTCTTTAACTTTAGAGCTTTCTGGAAATATCAAAGTTGAAGTTCCTGTAAAAAAAGTAAGTTTAGAAGCTTTAATTGCTGAAGCTGATTTCATCAGTATCCATACACCTTTCATAGAGAAACCTCTTTTAGGAAAAGAAGAGTTTGAGAAAATGAAAACAGGTGTAGGTATTGTAAACTGCTCTAGAGGTGGTACTATAGATGAAGAAGCTTTAATTGAAGCGCTTGATAGTGGTAAAGTTGCTTTTGCTGGTTTAGATGTTTTTGATAATGAACCTACGCCAAGAGCTTCTATTTTACAACATGCAAAAATCTCTTTAACTCCACATATTGGTGCTTCTACTAACGAGGCTCAAGAAAGAATAGGGGTAGAACTTGCTAATTTAGTTATTGATGTTTTAAAAGGATAAAATCCTTTTTTATCATAAAGTTAAAAGCCAGATATTTTTGAAATATCTGGCTTTTTTATGTCTAGGCATGAACATAAAGGATTTAATCTAAAGCTTTTAACAATACCCAATACCTGTAACCTGTTAGAGCCTGTTCAAACTTGCTTAGTTTAGATGGATCTTTTTTATATAAACTAGGTAAAACAAGTTTATTTAATTTGTTGAGTGTTTGAAACAATCTTTTCTTCATCTCAAATTTTTCTTCTAAAGTTCAAATATCATTCCTTTTTCTGGAATTACAGCTTTATAGCCATCATCTTCTAAAGCGCTTTGCAAGGCTAGCATACTTTCCTGCTCGCCATGTACCAAGAATATTTTCTTAAGTCCTTCCTTTGGAACCGCTTTGATATACTCCATAATACCCTTATGGTCTGCATGTCCGCTCAGTTGGTCTGTTTTCTTAATGGTAGCAAAAACAGATAAATCTCTTCCTCTTAACCTTACAACAGCATCGCCTCTGAGTAAGCGATAACCTAAAGTATTTTTAGCACAATAACCTATAAATAAGATGGTGGCATAAAAATTCTGGATATTATAGAACAGGTGATCTTGTATTCTGCCGCCTTCAAGCATCCCTGCTGATGAAATGATGATACATGGCTCAAAGTGGTTAGATATTTCTTTACTTTCTTTAAGCTCTTTTACATAAGATAAATTGGCAAATTCAAACTCATCGCCATTTTTTTGGTAAAAAGATTTAGCATCATCATTTACATAACGCTGGTGTTTTCTATAAATATCAGTAGCCATAATTGCCATAGGGCTATCCACAAAAATTGGCACTGGTGGTAATAAGTTTTTTGAGAAGATTTTATTCAGCGTATAAACCAAAGATTGAGTTCTGCCTACACTAAAAGCCGGAATAATTAAACGGCCAGGTTGGTTAATGCAGGTTTCTTTAATTACCTTAATGAGGGTTTCTTCTATACTTTCTATTGCTGTATGTAAACGCCCTCCGTAGGTTGATTCTGTTACCAGAAAATCTGTTTCTGGTAAAGTTTCTGGATTGATAAGTACCGGATAATTTTTTCGGCCTATATCGCCTGTAAAGGCTATGGTTTTTGTTTGGCCAGCTTCTGTTACTTTAAAATGTACAGCTGCAGCACCCAACAAATGCCCGGTAGGGATAAATTGTATCTCTATATCTTCTCTTATCTGAAAAGGTTTATTAAAACCAATGGTTACCATCCTATCGGTCGTATCCATGACATGTTTTTGAAGATATAAAGGCTGCTGCTGCTGGTTATCGTGGTGATATTTTTTAGAGCGTTTTTTAAAAGGTTTTTTCTTTAGTTTACCCAAAAATATATTTACAGAGTCTGCTAAGAGCAATTGTGTTAAATCTGCTGTTGGTGGTGTACATAAAATTTGCCCTTCAAAGCCTAACCTCACTAAAGTAGGTAAATTACCAGAATGATCTATATGTGCATGTGTAAGCACTACCAAATCTATCTCTGAGGGTAAAAAAGGAAAATTTATATTCTCTAGCAGGTTAACATCATTTTCATAATCTAAACCACAATCTATCAAGATTTTATAGTTATTTACCTCAAGCAAATGCATGCTCCCGGTAACTTGCTGCGCAGCACCCCAAACAGTTAATTTCATAAATAATAGCTTGCTTTAAAGGGGTTTATACTTCAAACTGAAGTGCACTTAAATGCTTGTATAAACCTTCTTCATTCTTAATAAGTTCTTCATGAGAACCACTTTCTACAACTTTGCCTTGGTCTAAAACAATAATTTTATTAGCCTCTCTTATGGTTGATAACCTATGGGCAATAATGATGGATGTTCTACCTTTCATTAATATTTCTAAGGCTTCTTGAACCAGTCTTTCAGACTCTGAATCTAAAGAAGAAGTAGCCTCATCTAAAATTAATATAGCAGGGTCTTTTAATAAAGCTCTAGCTATAGCAATTCTTTGTCTTTGTCCGCCAGATAGTTTTACGCCTCTTTCGCCCACAACAGTATCATAACCTTCTGGAAAACCAATAATAAACCTGTGGGCATTAGCTTGTTGTGCAGCTTTAATAATTTCGTCTTTAGTAGCATTTAGCTTACCATAAGCTATGTTTTCTAATATAGTTCCACCAAATAAAATTACATCTTGTGGAACAATAGCTACCTGTTGTCTTATATCTGTTAAAGCATAATTGTTGGCTGCTTTACCATCAAAAAGTATTTCTCCTTTTTGCGCTTCGTAGAATTTTAAAATTAAACCTGCTATGGTAGATTTACCTGCACCAGATGGCCCCACAATAGCAATCTTCTCTCCGGCTTGGGCATCAAATGATATCCCGTTTAAAACGGTAATTTCTTTTCTTGAAGGATAAGCAAATTCTATATCCTTAAAGCTTAAACTACCTTGTATTTTTTCTTTAATTTGGTTTTCAGATTCATGAATAGAAATAGCTTCGTTCTCCTCATCTAATATTTCTAAAACTCTTTCTGATGCGCCTATAGCTTTTTGGATATTGGCATACAAATCTGGGAAACTACCCATAGCTGCACCAACAAAAATAGAATAAAGCACATAAGCTAATAAATCTTCTACCTGAAGCGCTCCACTTTCCACCAAAACAGAACCATACCAGATAACGCCTAAAATAGCTCCAAACAAGCAAAAGATAATAAAAGCAGCAAAACCACCACGGTAATTTGCGCCCCTAATGGCAATTTTAACAACCTCTCTCAGGCTTTTGTCATATCGGTTTGCTTCATAAGCCTCGTTAACGAAAGCTTTTACATTGCCTATGCCCTGTAAAGTTTCTTCTACAACTGTATTAGATTCTGCTAATTTATCTTGTGCATCTCTAGATATTTTCCTGATTTTTTTACCGAAAATAACTCCCGCTAAAACAATGAGGGGTAGTATAGAAAGGTTAAATAAAGTAAGTTTCCCAGAGGTGATGATTAATAAGGTTATACCACCTATCAATAAAATAACTTGTCTAATAATTTCTGCTAGGGTAGTGGTAATGGTATCTTGTATTTGAGATAAATCTGCCGATATCCTACTGTTTAGCTCGCCTACTCTTCTGTTTGCAAAGAAATTCATAGGTAAGGTAATCATCTTAAAATAGGTTTCTTTTCTGATATCGGCCAGAGCTTTTTCTGCTACTTCAACAAATAGCCTGATTCTGAAAAAAGAAACAAAAGATTGTATAAATAAAATCCCGAAAGCTAAAAAACCAATTTCATTAACGGTTTGTGGTAAAAAACTATAATCAGAAGGGTTTCCTTGGGCATTACCAACCATCACTTTTATTAAAGCCGGAAAAGCCAATGCGGTAAGGCTGGATAAGAATAAAAAAATCATCCCAACCAAAAATTTAGTTCTATAGGGTTTTAAAAATTTTAATAAGCCCGAAATTTTGTTTAGAGATTCCTTGTTTATTTTTGCCTTTGGTAACTCGGCCTCTTGTGAACTACTGCTGTTAAATCTATTTCTTGCCATCTTAAAATGAAAAACGCCGTTAGGATTGGTAACGACGTTCAACAAAAATAAGCTTTTAAAATTTTATTCTATTTGTTCTGGTAAATTTTACGGTATATAAACACTCCAAGTCCTAAAGTAAGCATCAAGAGTAGGTAAAATAAGATTTGATAAGAGTGAAGGCTGTTTTCTGTTGCATCAAGCTCATTTTTAATTCTTTCTCTATCGTTTTCTAATTTATTGATGGTACGCATATAAGCCAAATTGCGACTTTCCGATTCTTTAGACTGGCTCAGTACTTTTTCTTGCTCAAAAGTTTTATAATCTAGCAGTGTTTTGGTTTCTTTAAGAATCTCATTATCAGTTTGGATGATTTCTATTAAGATATCGATGCTTTTTTGCATATCTTTTTTGGTTTTAAAACCAAAAATTCCTGTTCTAGTAGCTAGGCTTTCTGCATACAAACCAAATTTGCTGCTCCTGGCATCCAACATGGTATTAATTTTATTGCGTTGAAGCTGGTAAGCTAAGCTATCGCTTTGCGTATTGGCATGAAGGGTAGTAGCACATAAAATCAATAAACCCAAAATGTATTTCATCATGTTTTTTGTTTTAGCATCCATAACGGTAGAAAATGCTGTGTATTTTAATGGAACTCAATCCTAATCATATCATTAATATGTAAACCTAACAAACCACTGGCTTTACCCTTATTGATAGCAATTTCTAAGTGGTTAGAGATACCAAATAAGCATAATTTTTCTCCTTCCGGAACTTCATTATAATGCCAGCTTAATTGGTTTATGGTTTCATTCCTTTTGAAGGATAGCGTAAAATTTCTGCCTTTTTGGACTTTCGTAAACAGGTCTTTACTCACATTGGTAACCACATTTTGGAAAGAATCTATAAAAATGACACTTCCTTTAATCATGTCTTTTTCAATAACAGGGTGTAAGTGCATTCTCTGCTCTATACTAGCCGTTGGGATACCAATTTCAACTAATTTACCGCCTTTAGCAAGGTGGCAAGCGGCTTTTACAAAAATATCAGCTAAGGGGAAATGTAAAAATTTAAGGTCTTGCATGATATTAATCTCTACAATTTCTTCTGGTGTTTCATCAAAAATTAAAGAGAAAATTCCATTATCAGAGCCCACAAAATAATGTCCTTTGTATTTTATGGCAAGGTATTTATTATCTTCACTGTAAACGGTATCAATACCTATAAGGTGTACGGTACCTTTTGGGAAATAGTTGAAGCAATTTTTAAGGATAAAAGCAGCCCTCGAAATATTGAAGGCTTGAATTTCATGGGTGATATCAATTATATTAACATCAGGCAAAGTACTCAGTATACTCCCCTTAAGGGCAGCCTGATAAAAATCTTTATAACCTAAGTCAGTAGTTAATGTAATAATTGCCATTAAATTTGTGAATATTTATTCTTAATCTTGCATTACAAGAACAATGCTACAAATATTAAATTTTTAATTCAGATAAATATCAGGAACATAAAATCTCTAACTTGAACGAACTAAAAATTACCTTAGAATCTGTAAACCCAGCGGTGCTTTGGGGGCCAAATAATGAATATTTTGAGTTGATAAAACGCTCATTCCCAAAGATTAAGGTTGTTGCCAGAGGTAACGAGCTTAAGGCTTTAGGTGATGAAAGTGAGCTGATAAATTTTAATGAAAAAATTTCGGCCATTATCAATCATCTTGATAAATATCAGAATTTATCTACCAATGATATCGAATCGCTTTTAGGAGCAGTTGCTTCATCGGCACAAAAAGATGCCACTAAAGAAGGCGGAGAGGCGAATGCTTCTTCATCTGAAGTGATTGTTTTTGGGCCTAACGGTATTATGGTGAAGGCCAGAACGGCCAACCAAAGAAGAATGGTAAGCAGTATCAATACCAACGATGTATTGTTTGCTATTGGCCCGGCTGGTACAGGTAAAACCTATACTGCTGTAGCTTTAGCAGTTAGAGCTTTAAAGAATAAGGAAATCAAAAGAATTATTCTTACCAGACCAGCAGTGGAGGCAGGAGAGAACTTAGGCTTTTTACCTGGTGATTTAAAGGAAAAGATAGACCCCTATTTAAGACCACTTTATGATGCCTTGGATGATATGATTCCGGCAGAAAAGCTAAAAACATATTTAGAAAACAGAACCATTGAGATTGCACCTTTAGCATTTATGCGTGGTAGAACCTTAGATAATTGCTTTGTTATCTTAGATGAAGCTCAAAATGCTACTGATATGCAGTTAAAGATGTTTTTAACCAGAATGGGGCCAACGGCTAAATTTATTGTTACCGGAGATGTTACCCAGATAGACTTACCTAAAAAGCAACAATCAGGTTTGCATAATGCGCTACGTATTTTAGCCGATATTAAAGGAATAGAAATTATTTATTTAAGCGGTGCCGATGTGGTAAGACATAAATTGGTTAAAAGAATATTAGAAGCTTACGGGGATATTCAATAAGTTAGAAGTTGAACGTTTATAGTTAAAAGTTGAAAGTTAAAAGTAGAAAGTGAGTAGTTTGGATAAACTTATAAAGTCTCTATACTAACTACCCCATACTTGAAAAAAGAATGAAAGCAATAAAAGAAACAAAATTTAATCTTCCGGGTCAAACCAATTTTTATAAAGGTAAAGTTAGAGACGTTTATACCATCCAAGATAAATATTTGGTGATGGTGGTAAGCGATAGAATCTCTGCTTTTGATGTTGTATTGCCAGAGCCTATCCCCTTTAAAGGTCAGGTTTTAAACCAGATAGCAGCTAAATTTTTAGCCGCTACTCAAGATATTGTTCCAAATTGGGTAATAACAGTTCCAGACCCAAGTGTTACCATAGGTAAAATTTGCGAACCTTTTAAAGTAGAAATGGTTATCAGAGGTTATCTTGCTGGGCATGCAGCCAGAGAATATGCGGCTGGTAAAAGGGTGATTTGTGGTGTACAGCTACCAGAAGGATTAAAAGAAAACGATAAACTTCCAGAACCCATTATTACCCCAACAACCAAAGCTGCGGTAGGGCATGATGAAGATATTTCAAAAGAAGATATTTTGAAAAGAGCTATTGTTTCTGAAGAAGATTATTTACAGCTAGAAGATTATACCCGTAAACTTTACCAAAGAGGTACAGAGATTGCGGCCGAGCAAGGTTTGATATTGGTTGATACCAAGTATGAGTTTGGTAAAGCCGATGGTAAAATTCATTTGATTGATGAAATACATACACCTGATTCTTCAAGATATTTTTATAAAGAAGGTTATGGAGAATTACAAGCATCGGGTAAACCACAAAGACAGCTTTCTAAAGAGTTTGTAAGACAGTGGTTAATAGAAAATAACTTTCAAGGTAAAGATGGGCAGGTTATTCCAGAAATGAATGAAGACAGAATTAATTCTATTTCTGAAAGATATATAGAGTTATTTGAGAAAATTACGGGCGAAGAATTCAAAAAAGCTGCTACAGAGGATATTAACGACAGAGTAGAAAGCAATATCCTTAAGGCTTTAGCTCAACTTTAAAATAATTCTTTCTTTTTGGATAAAATTCTATTAAATTACGAGAAATATCAGACGTTATGAAGTTTTCAGTTGATAAACACGAGAAATATGTTTTAATAAAACTTAATGAGAGTAAATTGAACTCTTTAGTTTCTCCACAATTAAAATCAGAATTAATTTTAAGCAATACAGAAGGTCAAAGAAATATTATTTTAGATATGTCTGGCGTAAAATATGCTGATTCTTCTGGTTTAAGCAGTTTATTAGTTGGCCACAGGCTTTGTAAAAACTCTGATGGAGTTTTCATTATCACCGGTATTAATGAGGCTGTTTCTAGATTAATTACCATTTCTCAGTTAAACAATGTCATGACTATAGTTCCTAAAGTAGAAGAAGCTATTGATTTGATTTTTATGGAAGAAATTGAGAAAGAATTAAGAAAAGAGATTAAATAGGATTACTACAATTATATCTATGAAGTTTGAGGTTACCATTTTAGGTAGTAGTTCTGCTACGCCTATATTCAACAGAAACCCAACTTCACAAGTTCTCAACATCAACGAAAGGCTGTTAATGATAGATTGTGGAGAGGGTACACAGCAGCAAATGCTACGTTATGGCATTAAATACCATAAAATAGAGCATATTTTTATCAGTCATTTACACGGTGATCATTTTTTTGGTTTGGTAGGTTTAATTTCATCTATGAATTTAAATGGAAGAAAAAGACCTTTACATTTATTTGGACCAGAAAAATTGATGGATATTTTAAACGTTCAGTTTGAACATTCTGATACGCATATAAATTTCCCTATAGCTTTTAAAGCCATTAAACCAGGTAGTACAGAACTTATTTTTGAAACCAATGATTTTACTGTTGAAACTATTCCTTTAAATCATAGAATACCTTGTTCTGGTTTTATTTTTAAAGAAAAACAACGTTTAAGAAAGGTTTTAAAAGACAAAATTGCCGAGTTAGAAATTCCTGCTAATTATGTCCCTTTGCTTAAAAAGGGGATAGATTTTACGGATAAAAATGGTAAAGTACATAAAGCTATAGACTTAACTGTTGAGGCTGATGAACCTAAAGCTTATGCTTATTGTTCTGATACAGTTTGCGATTGGACTTATATCAACCAAATTTATCATGTAGATACGCTTTACCACGAAGCTACTTTTATGCATGATATGGTAGACAGAGCCAAAGCTACTTTCCATACTACTTGCCAAGAAGCAGGGGAGGTAGCTAAAAAGTAGGAGCTAAAAAACTATTGATTGGTCATTTCTCTGCCAGATACCGAGATTTAAGTCCTTTATTGATAGAAGCTCGTTCAGTTTTTCCAGAGTCTTATCTGGCTAATGAAGGCGAAACCTTTGTGATATAACTTTATAAGCCGCTAAGTCAAATAATTTTCTTGTCTACATTTAAAGTCTTCAAATAAAATGTTGCCGTTATCGGCAATATTTTGATATTTTTAGGTTATATTTATCTTTTTTTTGCCGATAGGCTTTAGCCTTTTAAATAAATGAAATATATATCTGTTATTGTTTTTGCAGAAAAATGGAATGTTTCAGAAAGAACTGTTCGTAATTATTGTGCTCTTGGAAAAATAAAAGGAGCATTTTTAACCGGTAAAACATGGAATATACCAGAAGAAGCTACTTTGCCTTTAAAAGAGAAGAAAAAGAAATTTAGTGATAACCCTTTACTCAATTATCTAAAAGAGCAAAAAGAAATGAAGTTAAAAGGAGGGATTTATCATCGTACGCAGATAGATCTTACTTATAACTCTAACCGCATTGAAGGAAGTAAGCTAACTCATGATCAAACGCGTTATATTTTTGAAACTAATACAATAGGTGTATCTAAGGAGAGTATTAATATTGATGATATTATTGAAACTACCAATCATTTTAGGTGTATTGATTTAATAATTGATAAAGCTAAGACTAAACTGTCAGAATCTTTTATCAAAGAATTGCATTATCTTTTAAAATCAGGTACTTCTGATAGCCGAAAAGATTGGTTTAATGTTGGAGAGTATAAAAAAATGCCTAATGAAGTGGGTGGAAATGAAACCTGTCATCCAAAGGAAGTTGCTGCTAAAATGAAAGCATTATTAAATCATTATCACCTTATCGAAAAAAAGATTTAAAAGATATTATAGATTTTCATTACCAATTTGAAATTATACATCCTTTCCAAGATGGAAATGGGAGAGTTGGACGTTTAATTATGTTTAAAGAATGCCTAGCAAATAATATCGTTCCGTTTATCATAAATGAAGATATTAAACTTTTTTATTACCGAGGTTTACAAGAATGGACACGTATAAAAGAGTACTTATTAGATACTTGTCTTACAGCCCAGGATAATTATAAGGCAATTCTTCACTATTTTGAAATAGACTTTGATTAATCAGATTTAATTAAAATATTGATAAGAAATATCCTTTTTATTCTTTCTTTCCTCCAAATACCGAGAAACTTACATAACGCTTAGGATTAGCTCTTAAATCAAGCATCAGCTTATCAAGATTTTGAGCTGCATTATTGAGGTTATTATATAACTGCTCATCATTCAATAATAAACCTGCGGAGCCTTTACCAGAATTTACTTTATTCATAACCGCCTGTAAATCGGCAACAGCTTTATCTGCGTTATCTAAAGTTTGTTTAAAATTAGCTTTTGCTAATTGGTCAGACATGGTATTGAAATTGGTGATGATATTGGTAATTTGCTGATTGTTATTTTTCAAATTGGCAGAAATAGACTCGGCATTAGCCAAAATATTATCAATCCTTTTAGATTGTACACCCACCATGCCATCAACAGTTTTAGAAGTAGATTCTAGTGTCTCTAAAGTTCTGGCTATGCTATTAAAACTCCTGTTGATATTTTCTTGAAAAGTAGGGTTTAAAATTTGATTAACCGATGTTAAAATAGAATCCATTCTTGAAATGAGCATTTGTGCTTTTTTCTGAACGGGCTCTACCTGCTCTAAGATATTTTGTTGTACGTTAGCATTTAAAGTATCGCCATCCAAGGCATAAGTCATGCTGCTACCTAAATCAAAAACTACGGCTTTACTGCCTAATAAATCTGTACTTTCTAATCTGGCAATGGTGTTTTTTGGGATAGCATATTTAGGGTCTATTTTAAATTGAGCTAAAATTTGTCCGTTTTCTAACAAAGTAAGATCAGAAACACGCCCAATTTGATAACCGTTTACTAAAACAGGTTTAGAAATCGCCAAGCCCTCTACCTTGTCGTACTTAGCATAAAATTCATTTTCGCTACTGAAAATGTCATTCCCTTTCAAGAAGTTATAACCTATAATAAAAATGGCAATTGCAAAGGCTGCAAGAATACCTACTTTAGTTTCGTTAGAAATTTTCAAAATTTTAAATTTTAATTTTCAAATTAAGACTCAATTTGCTTTTTGTATGTGATAATGGCATTTAAAATATTGCTCACAATTTCATCCTGACCTTCATCAGAATTGATATATCTTTCTTCTTCAGGACTGCTGATAAAGCCAATTTCAGTAAGAATTGCTGGCATACCTGCTTTTGCTAATACTGCTAAACTTTGTTCTTTAACACCACGGCTTATACGACCAGATTTTTTATACTCGTCTTGCAGTAATGATGCCAATTTGATGCTTTGCTCTCTAAAAGTATTTTTCATTAAAGAGAAGATGATATAGCTCTCTGGGTCATTAGGGTCAAAACCTTCATAATTGTTTTTATAGTCTTTCTCTAATAAAATAGAAGCATTTTCCCTTAATGCAGATTCTTGTTCTCCCATTCTACCAAAACCTGATACCAGCGTTTCTGTTCCTCTAACCGCAGATCTATTTTTATAATTGCTAGGCATAGAGTTACAATGTATAGATATAAAAATATCAGCTTTCTCTCTGTTTGCTATTCCAATTCTATCGTAAAGTTTTACAAAAACATCCGTTTTACGGGTATAAACCACTTTAACATCAGGTAATTTAGCTTCAATAGCTTTTCCTAATTTTAAAGCTACTTGTAAAGCAACGTCTTTTTCTTTAGAGAATAAACCTCTGGTAGCACCATCTTCACCGCCATGTCCTGCATCTATTACAATTACTTTTACTTTACTAGCCGCAGAAAAGTTATCTTTGCGGGCAAATAAATTTTGGGAGAAGAAGGTAAGGGTTATAGAAAGAATAATACAGCTAATAAACCTTTTGGATGTTGTAATTTTCATTAATTTTGAACGTTTTTCGTTTACCTTGCTTACAAAAATAATATTCATATTGAATTTTGAAATTTACTAATATAATTTTTACCTGTATTGGCGCAATAATACACATTTGTTTACTAACAAATGATGCAATTGGGCAGGTGGACACGTTAAAAACAAATATTAACGCCATTACATCTACAGATTCTACCCAAACGGATTCTGCAAAGAAAAATTCTAATAAAAATGCAATTAATGATAAAATAGTAGCTACAGCAGAAGATTCTACCTTTTATGATGCTAAAAACAATATTATTTATTTGTACGGAAAAGCAAAAGTTGTTTATGGTGAACGTGAAGTAGATGCGGGCTTTATCAAGCTAGATCAAAAGAATAATACCATTTTTGCTAAAGGGACGATAGATTCTGTAGGGAAGTTTTCTGGTTTACCTATTTTTAAAGATCCATCTCAAGGTACGCTTACCGCCGATTCTGTTTTTTTTAATTTTAAAACTTCTAAAGGGAAAATTTATCAGGTATATACCGAGCAAGATGGAGGTTTTATAACCGGCGGAAGAATTAAAAAGCAACAGAATGATGAGGTGCATATGAAAAGGGTTACTTATTCCACCTGTAATCTTCCAGATCCTCATCAGCACTTTGGTATCATCATTACTAAAGGTATTGCTACAGAAAAAACTATTGTTACCGGCCCGGCTTATTTAGTGATAGAAGATGTTCCGCTTCCTTTTGTTCTACCATTTGGTTTTTTTCCTAAGCCAAATAAAAGAGTTTCGGGCGTGTTACTTCCTAATGTTGGTGAAGATGCTCGTTTAGGGTTTTTCTTAAAAGACTTTGGATATTATGTAGGTTTAAATGATTATTGGGATTTAACTTTACGAGGTGGTGTTTACTCAAAAGGCTCTTATGAGACAAATGCAACCAGTAATTATACCAAACGATATAAATATAATGGTAACTTATTCTTCTCGTTCTTTTCTACAAAATCTGGGGTAGAAGGTACGCCAGAATATGAAAATCCAAGTAAAAACTTCAACATCAGATGGTCTCATACACAAAATCCAAATGCCAGACCAGGAACCAATTTTAGTGCATCAGTAAATGCGGGTTCTTCATCTTACTTTAGACAAAGTGGTGTTCAAGATTTTGCTCAAATAGCTCAAAACACTTTAAACTCTAGTATTTCATACTCTAAAACTTGGGCAAACTCTCCCTTTAACTTAAGTACAAGTTTGTCGCACAGTCAAGATTTAACCACCAAACAAATACGTTTAGGCTTACCAACTCTAAATTTTAGTATGTCTACCATCAATCCTTTTGATAAAAAGGATAGGATAGGCGAGCAAAAATGGTATCAAAGAATTGCGGTTGGTTACAATTTAAATTTTGATAACCAATTAGAAACAACAGATTCTTTGCTGTTTACCAAAGAAGCATTAAGAAAAGTAAGAACAGGTATACAGCATAGCATTCCGGTTTCTTTATCATCACAGATATTTAAATATTTCCAGTTTAGCCAAAACGTATCTTATAATGAGCGTTGGTATTTACAAACCATTCGCAAAAACTACATATTGGCTCCAACAGCTAACGGTACAAAAGATTCTTTAGCTATAGATACCATTCAAGGTTTTAGAAGAGCTAGCGAATATTCTGTTGGTACGCAAATATCAACCAAAATTTATGGTATGGTTAATTTTAAAAAAGGTAAAGTTGCAGCCATTAGACATGTGATGACACCTAACGTAGGTATTGCCTACCGTCCAGATTTTGGTCAGGATAAATATGGCTATTATCAGGATGTGAGATCTAACCAAGCGGGAGATGTACAACGCTATTCTATTTTCGAGAATAGTATTTACGGAGGGCCAGGTTTGGGTAGGCAAGCCGCTATGACATTTGGTTTAGAGAACAATATAGAAATGAAGGTGAGGAATTCAAAGGATACCACTAATGGTGGCGTTAAAAAGATTCCAATCCTTCAAGGTCTAAATATTAATGGTAATTATAACTTCTTAGCAGATAGCTTTAAACTTTCAACGCTTTCTTTTTCAGGAAGAACCTTTTTTACCGAGAAATTAGGTATTAGTTTTACTGGGGTCTTAGATCCTTACGTTTACGAAACAGAAGAGTTTAATGGTGTTTTAAGAGGTAGAAGATTAGATAGATATACTTGGCAAGAAGGTAGTTTACCACGTTTACAAAACTTTAGTTTCTCTTTTGATTATAGTTTAAACTCATCCACTCTAGGCAAAAATAACAAAACCAATAATCCGCCAAACCAAAACAGCGATTTATTTAACAGGGTCAGTCCGCAACAAGCTGCACAGTTACAACAAATAAGTAGAAACGCTAATGCTTTTGTTGATTTTAATATCCCTTGGAATTTAAGTTTCTTCTATAATTTCAACTATATCAATACAGGTTTTGATAAAGATGTGGTACAAACCCTTAATGCTAATGGCGATTTTAATTTAACACCAAAATGGAAAGTTCAATTTTCATCTGGTTACGATTTTAATTCTAATGCTATTAGTCCAACATCTTTTGCTATTTATAGAGATTTACACTGTTGGGATTTATCTATCAATTGGAGTCCTTTTGGTATTTATAAATTTTACAGCGTTAATTTAAGAGTTAAGGCATCCATACTTCAAGACTTAAAATTAAGTAAGCGTACAACCAACGCAATCCAAAGATTCTAAACATATGCTTGCAGAAATTATTACCATTGGCGATGAGATTCTTATAGGCCAAATTATCGATTCAAACTCGGCCTGGATGGCTGTAGAACTCAATAAAATAGGGGTTAAGGTAAAACAAATAACATCTGTTTCTGATGACGCCGAGCATATTAAAGAAGCACTTCGTGAGGCAGAGAAAAGAGCTAATATTATTTTGATTACTGGCGGTTTAGGTCCTACAAAAGACGATATTACCAAGAAGACATTAGCAGAGTTTTATAAAAGCGGAGGGATGGTCTTGCACCAGCCCACTTTAGATAAAGTTGCTTCTATTTTTGCGAAATATAATGCACCAGTAACCGATCTCAATAAGCTACAAGCCATGGTGCCAGATAATTGCGAAGTTATCTTAAACGAGAATGGTACTGCCCCTTGTATGTTATTTAGAAATGAGGATAGGATAATTGTTTCTATGCCTGGTGTGCCTTTTGAAATGATGGCTTTAATGCAAGATAAAATATTGCCATTGATTAAAGCCACCTATAATTTACCTTCTATATACCATAAAACTATTTTAACAGCGGGAATTGGCGAGTCTTTCTTGGCCGAAAAAATAGCACACATAGAGGATAGTTTACCGGCTTATATTAAATTGGCTTATTTACCCAAATTGGGTATTGTAAGGTTAAGATTAAGCACTGTAACAGGTATTACTCCAGAAACACAGCAAGAAGTAGCGCATTTTGCCAAACTCATTAAAAATGAGATAGAAGATTTCTGGGTTGCCGATGAGGATATACCTCTAGAAAAAGCCATTTTAAATTTAATGGATACGCATAAACTTACCCTTAGCGTTGCAGAAAGCTGTACTGGAGGTTATCTTTCTCATTTACTTACCCAACATTCGGGCTCTTCTTCAGTGTTTTTAGGCGGAGGAATTGTTTATGCTAATGCTTTAAAAGTGAAGCAACTAGGCGTAAGTAGTCAAACTTTAGATACCTATGGCGCTGTTAGCGAAGAAACAGTTACAGCAATGGCTAACGGAGCCATTAAAAATTTTAATAGTGATTACGCTATAGCAATCAGTGGCATTGCAGGTCCTGATGGCGGCACAGCAGAAAAACCTGTAGGTACAGTTTGGATAGCCGTTGCGCATCAACAGCAAACTATTGCCAAGAAATTTACTTTTAGTAATAAACGCTTACAAAATATAGAGAGGTCGGCTATTGCGGCGCTAAATCTTTTATTACGATTACTTAAGCAACATCAAGCATAAAAATCAATCAAATTGTTATTTTTGTTATAAACGATAAATAATTCTTATGGCTCAATACAAATTACTATTGCCAAAAATGGGCGAAAGTGTGGCGGAAGCAACGGTTATCAAGTGGGAGAAAAACCCTGGAGATAACATCGAAATAGATGATATTGTATTGGAGGTAGCTACAGATAAGGTTGATTCTGAAGTACCTTCACCAGTAAAAGGTAAGCTAATACAACAGTTTTTTGCTGAAAATGAGGTGGCACAAGTTGGTGATGTAATTGCCATTATAGAAATTGAAGGAGCTGGTGAAGAAGCTCAGCAAGACGAACCAAAAGCACAAGAATCAGTTCCTGTTGCGGAGAATAGCGTTGTAGCAGAAGAAAAGATTATTGAAAAAGAAGAAGAAGAAGTTCCCTTTATCCCGGCACAGGCAGAAAAAGAAGAGCCAAGCTTCCAAAATTCAGAATCAGGAAGGTTTTATTCTCCTTTAGTTAAAAGTATAGCTCAGGAAGAAGGTTTAGATTTAGCCGAGCTTGATAAAATACAAGGCACAGGTGCAGAAAACCGAGTAACGAAGAATGATTTACTGAATTATATAGCAGAGAAGAATCAGAGAAATAATCCGCAGTCATCAGTTGAAAATAAAGTTCAACCCATAGTAGAAGAAAGACAAATGCCTGTGCAGCCAAAAGCAGTTGAGGAAGAACCGGCAGCCTCTAAACCTACATCTAAAGTTGCCTATAGTGGTCATGATGAGATTATTGAGATGGACAGAATGCGTAAACTTATTGCAGATCATATGATTAACAGTAAGCAAACATCTGCTCATGTTTGTTCTGTTGTTGAGGCCGATGTTACCAATCTGGTGCAATGGAGAAATAAAGTAAAAAATGCTTTTGAGAAACGCGAAAACGAGAAGATAACTTTTACACCAATTTTTATTGAGGCTGTTGCTAAGGCTATTAAAGATATGCCTATGATTAATATCTCTGTAAATGGTTCTCAAATCATCAAAAAGAAAGATATCAATATAGGAATGGCTACGGCTTTGCCAAGCGGAAATTTAATTGTACCGGTAATTAAAAATGCCGACCAGCTAAATATGGTGGGTTTAACCAAAGCCGTTAATGATTTAGCTGCAAGAGCCAGAGTTAATAAACTACAGCCCGATGAAATTCAAGGTGGTACGTTTACCATTACCAATATTGGTGGTTTTGGTAATATCATGGGTACGCCAATCATCAACCAACCACAAGTAGCTATTTTAGCAGTTGGTGTTATTAAAAAGAAACCAGCTGTGATAGAAACAGAACATGGCGATATGATAGGTATCAGACACATGATGTACTTATCATTATCTTATGACCATAGGGTTGTTGATGGTGCACTAGGCGGTATGTTTGTGAAAAAAGTAGCCGATTACCTAGAGCAGTGGGATAGCCATAGAGAAATTTAAGTTTAAACTTCCTAGTATAAAAAAAACCGATTAGCTTCTTCCTAATCGGTTTTTTTATTTAAGCAACTTGTAAGCTGCTTTGTTTTTTTTCTAAAGATTTTTCTCTTAAGAACTTAGAAATAATATTTTCAAGCTTTTCAACCTCAAGCAAGAAGCCATCATGCCCGTATAAAGAATCAATTTCATGATATTCTGCTTCCTCAATATGCTTAGCAATAAATTTTTGCTCATGTGTAGGGAAAAGAATATCAGAAGCTATACCTATAACTAAAGTATTTGCTTTTATGCTTGCTAAAGCGGCTTCTACACTTGTTCTTCCTCTTCCTAAGTTGTGGCTATCCATAGTTTTGGTTAAATACCAATAGCTGTAGGCGTTAAATCTTTTTACCAATTTCTCTCCTTGATAATTTTGGTAGGATGAAGATTTAAATAAATCTATAACTTCGTTAGACGCTTCTGCTTGTTTATCAGCATAACAGTTGTAAGTTCTGTAAGATAATAAAGCCATGCTTCTAGCTGTTTTCAAGCCTTTTTGCCCACCTTTCGCTTCTTGTGTATAAAAAGTTCTATCGGTTTCTATAGCCAATCTTTGCGATTCGTTAAAAGCAATTCCCCAAGCAGAGTGTTGTGCATTAGTAGCTAAAACAATTAGGTTTTTAATTCTATCAGCTTCAGAAACAGACCACTCTAAAGCTTGTTGGCCACCTAAAGAACCTCCAATTAAAACCTCAATGTTTTCAATTGCTAAGTGTTGCGCTAAAAGTTTGTGCGCCTCCACCATATCTCTGATAGAGATTTTTGGAAAAGACAAATAATAAGGTTGCTTGGTGGTTTCATTTACTGATAAAGGATTTGTAGTGCCATAAGGAGAACCTAAAATATTAGCACAAACAATAAAATACTCTTCCCGATTAAATAAATCTTTTTCGCCAAACAGGCCTTTCCACCAATCAAATACATCAGAATTTGCGGTTAAAGCATGACAAACCCATACTACATTGCTTTTATCAGCATTTAGCTTACCAAAAGTATGGTAAGCTATGTTTAGCTTTTTAAGTCTTTTACCACTTTCTAGCTTAAACTGCTTTTTATATTGAAATGTCTTTATACTCATCGCAATCATCAATTAAAAAGGATTTGAAAATTATTTAATGGCATCAAAAGCTTGAGCAAAATCAGCTTTAATGTCATCAATATGCTCTATACCTACAGAAACTCTTAATAAAGTTGGAGTAACACCTGCTTTTAATTGCTCTTCAGCACTTAGTTGTTGGTGTGTAGTTGCAGAAGGCTGTATGATAAGTGTTTTTGCATCGCCCACATTGGCTAAATGGCTGGTTAGTTTAAGTGCATCAACAAATTTGATGGCGTTTTCTTTATCGCCTTTTAGCTCGAAAGATAATACTCCGCCAAAACCATTTTTTAAATACTTTTTAGCTAAAGTATGGTAAGGAGATGATTCTAAACCAGGGTAGTTAACTGCTTGTACTGCATCATGGTTTTCTAACCATTTTGCTAGCTCTAAAGCATTATCAACATGTCTTTGTACTCTTAAAGAAAGGGTTTCTAAACCTTGAATCAATAAGAAAGAGTTGAACGGAGAAATGGCAGGTCCAAAATCTCTTAAACCTTCTACTCTTGCTCTAATGATAAACTGGATGTTGCCAAAAGGACCGTTAACTCCAAAAACATCAGAGAAAACTAAACCATGGTAACCTTCTGATGGCTCAGAGAATTGAGGGAATTTACCATTTCCCCAATTGTAATTTCCGCCATCAACAATAACACCGCCAACGCTTGTGCCATGTCCGCCAATCCATTTTGTTGCAGATTCTACCACCACATTAGCGCCATGCTCAATAGGTCTAAAAAGATAGCCGCCAGCACCAAAAGTATTATCTACAATTAAAGGAAGGTCGTGTTTTTTAGCTAAAGCCGATATTTTTTCAAAATCAGGGATGTTAAACGCTGGGTTACCAATAGTTTCTAGGTAAATAGCTTTAGTTTTATCGTCTATCAAAGCTTCATAAGCTTCAGGAGTTTCCTCGTTCACAAAACGAGCTTCTATACCTAACCTCTTAAATTGTACTTTAAATTGGTTATAGCTACCACCGTATAAATATCTTGTTGAAACAAAGTTCTCTCCAGATTGGATAATATTTGCTATGGCGATGAATTGAGCCGCTTGCCCTGATGCTACCGCTAAAGCTGCTACACCACCCTCTAAAGCTGCTACTCTTTGCTCAAAAACATCGGTAGTAGGGTTCATTAAACGGGTGTAAATATTCCCGAACTCTTTTAAAGCGAATAAATTGGCGCCATGTTCTGAACTGTTAAATACATAAGAAGTAGTTTGGTACAAAGGAACTGCTCTTGAACCAGTTGTTGGGTCTACTTGTTGACCAGCATGTAATTGTAGTGTTTCAAATTTTAAATTTTGACTAGACATTGTGTAATATGTTAAGATTGTGAATAATAAAATAAAATTGTTGTTAGTTGAGATAAAGAAGTGCCAGAATTAGCACATATAACAACGCATGCTACAGCTTGCATCAGCAAATTGTAAAACATAAGAATTTTGATTTCCTTTTAGTAGGAAATAAGTTTGATGTAAGAAGAATTTTAAATTTTTCATGTCTTTAAATATTTATATTTCCCTTTCGGGGTAGGATTTGGCACCTTTCACAATCTTTGTGAGGTTGCCAGTGGGTCTTAGAGCCTATTCTCTCACCACTTCTTTATAAATCAAGACCTTTTGAAAGGAATTGATTTTGGTATTTAAACCAAATAATATTTCAAATATAGGTTTGTTTATTTTGCTTTTCCAAATAAAATTTTGAACTAATTTTTATTTTACTGATAATTAAGAGTTTAGGTGGTCTAAATTCTGAGCTAAATCAGCAATTAAATCATCAATATGTTCTAAGCCAACAGAAACTCTTAGTAAATTTTTTGGCGTTTTAGTATCCGGACCTTCTACTGCATAACGGTGTTCTATTAAACTTTCTACTCCGCCTAAACTTGTAGCTTGAGTAAATATTTTCAATCCGTTTATCAAATCAAAAGCGGCTTTTTCACCACCTTTTAAAGTAAAAGAAAGCATACCACTATAGCTTAACATTTGTTTTTTTGCTAAATTATGCTGCGGGTGTGATGCTAAACCGGGATAAAAAACAGCTTCAACAGCAGGATGACTTTCTAAATAAACAGCCAATTTAACAGCGTTTTCTACATGGCCACGCATCCGGTAAGGTAAAGTTTTAATGCCGCGGGTAATCAAATAACAATCAAAAGGAGAGGGGGTTGCACCGCCAAAACCTTGTACGGTTCTAATCTTCTCCCAAAATTCGTCTTTATTTTTAGTGATGATGACACCACCCGTAACATCGCTATGGCCATTTAAATATTTGGTGGTAGAGTGCATTACTAAATGTGCACCTAAGGTTAAAGGTTGCTGGCAAATAGGCGTTGCAAAGGTATTATCAACAGCAAATATGAGTTGATACTTTTTACAAATTTCCGCTATAGCTGCAATATCGGCTAATTTTAATAAAGGGTTAGATGGTGTTTCGGCCCATATTAACTTTGTAGAATCATTTATGGTGCTTTCTATTAAAGATAAATCGGTAAAATCAATAAAATCAAAAGTTAAAATCCCTTTAAACAATATTTTAAGCTGATTTCTTAGTCCGTGATACATATCATCAGGACAAATGATATGAGAGCCAGGTGCTAAAGCTTGAAAAACCGACATGCCAGCTGCATTACCTGTGGCAAAAGCACAAGCATCTTCACCGCCTTCCAATAAAGCTAAAACACGTTCTAAAGACTTGCGGTTAGGATTATCTGCTCTGGAATAGATATATCCACCAGGATATTCGCCATTGCTTCTTTCAAAAGTGCTCGACAAAATTAAGGGCTGTACAACTGCTTTAGTAGCTTCATCAACTTTGTTGCCTGCATGTATGGCTATGGTCTCTAAATTCATCATCTTTTAAATATGAAAGTAAACTTAATATAAAAGTGTTTGTTTTACATTAAGTAAACTAAAAAAAAGCTTGTTAATTGTTAATTTTGACAAAATTCATCACATGAACGCAGACCATCAACTCGCAGTACTTTTACAAGATGCTCATCTTGAGGCTTCTTTAAAAGAAATAGCCAAAAAAGTACAAAACGGAGAGAGAATAAGTTTTGAAGAAGGAGTTCTTTTATACAAAAAAGCTGATTTATCCTATCTAGGTGTTTTAGCAAACTATATCAGAACCAAGAAGCATGGAAACGTTACTTATTTTAATAGAAATTTCCATATAGAGCCTACAAACTTATGCGTTTATGATTGTAAATTTTGCTCTTATTCTCGTTTGATCAAAGAAAAGGCAGAAGGCTGGGAGTATACCATGGAGGAAATGATGGCCATTGTAAAATCTTATGATGAGCAGCCTGTTACAGAAGTTCATATAGTAGGCGGTGTATTGCCGCAATATGATATGAAATTTTATATGGATTTCTTTACCGCAATTAAAAAGCATCGCCCAGAGTTGCATGTTAAAGCACTTACTCCAGTAGAATATCATTACATCTTTAAAAAAGCCAAAGTAGATTACGCTACTGGTATGCGTATGATGAAAGAAGCCGGCTTAGAGTCTATGCCAGGTGGTGGTGCAGAAATTTTTCATCCGGAAATAAGAGAGCAAATAGCTAAAGATAAATGTGATGCAGAACAGTGGCTGCAAATACACGAAGAATGGCATAAATTAGGAATGCGTTCTAATGCAACCATGCTATATGGCCATATTGAGGAATATTGGCATAGGGTAGACCATTTAGAAAAATTGAGAGTATTGCAAGACAAAACAGGCGGTTTTCAAACTTTTATTCCGTTAAAATTTAGAAACCAAGATAACCAAATGTCGCATGTAGCAGAATCTACAGTAGTTGAGGATTTAAGAAACTATGCTATCTCTAGAATTTATCTGGATAATTTTGATCATATCAAAGCTTATTGGGCCATGATAGGTAGAAATACCGCTCAACTATCGCTTAATTTTGGTGTAGATGATATTGATGGTACTTTAGACGATACTACAAAAATTTATTCGATGGCTGGTGCCGAGGAGCAAAACCCTGCCATGAGCACTAAAGATTTAGTGAAATTGATTAAAGCAGTTGGTAAAAAGCCTGTTGAAAGAGATACTTTATACAACATCATCAATGATTTTGAAAATGTTGATTTCCCCGAGGATGAAAAACCAAAATACTACGCTTTACCCGTTATTAATTAAAAATATAGAGTTTGGATAAGAAGAAAAATAAAAAGCTTTACATCATTAGGCATGGTGAAACAGATTTCAATAAAGATGGGATTGTACAAGGCAGGGGAGTAAATTCTGATTTAAATGCTACAGGAATAGCGCAAGGTGAAGCTTTTTATAAAAAATATAAAAATATTCCTTTTGATAAGCTTTATACATCAACCTTAAAAAGAACACATCAAACGGTAAAAGACTTTATTAATGACGGCTTAGTTTGGGAGCAGTTAGCTGGTTTAGATGAGTTGGCTTGGGGTGTTTATGAAGGTCAAAAAAGCAATGCAGCTTTAAGAGAGGCTTTTGTTAATTTAATACAGGCTTGGGCTGCCGGGCATTATGATGTGAAGCCAGAAGGTGGCGAAAGCCCCAATGAGGTTTATGTAAGACAAGCAGCAGCCATGAATCATATTACTAAGCAAGACCATGAAAACACGGTTTTAATTTGTATGCATGGCAGAGCTATACGTTTATTAATGTGTTTATTGATGAAAAAGCCATTATCTGAGATGGATACCTATCCGCACCAAAATACTTCTTTATATGTTTTAAACTATGATGGAGAGCAGTTTGAGATAGAAGTTTTTAATAGTTTGGCGCATTTAGAAGAGCAGGGTTTATAGGTTTTGATTTTATTTTGAGATGATAAGAGTTTCTGCGGTTAGTTATACCAATACATTACCCTTTATTTATGGTTTAGCGCATCATCCTGTTAAAGAAGAAATACAGTTAACGGTAGATTATCCGGCATTGTGCGCTCAAAAATTAATAGATGATGAAGCTGATATAGGTTTAATTCCTGTGGCGTCTTTATTGAAATTGCCAGAATATCATTTAGTTTCTGATTATTGCATAGGTGCTAATGGTATAGTAAACTCGGTTTATATTTTTAGCAACTGCCCGGTAGAAGAAATAGAATTTCTACAATTAGACCCCGAGTCTAACACCTCAAATAATTTAGCCTTTGTACTGTTAAAACATTATTTTAAGGTTAATCCAGTAAGGTTGATTAATGCTGTAGATTATGGTGAACTTAAACATCCTAAAACAGCCTTTGTACAAATTGGCGACCGTACTTTTGGTAAGCAAAATCAATATCCTTATGCTTATGATTTGGCTCAAGAATGGAAAAATTTCACAGGTTTGCCTTTTGTTTTTGCCGCTTGGGTAAGCAATAAAAAGTTGCCTGAGAAATTTGTTAATGCTTTTAATGATGCCTTAAAACATGGTTTAGATAACCGTAAAGAAGTCTTTAAAACCATGCAAATGCGAGCTAATTTTGATTTGGAAGACTATCTGCTACATAAAATAGATTATCCTTTAGATACTCAAAAAAGAGAAGCTTTAGCGCTGTTTTTAAATTACGTTAAAGCATTAAGCTAGTTTTTCTAAAACCTTTTTTAGCATATTTTCTACAATTAATGCAGGGTTAGCAGCAAATTCAAAGTTTAATCGACTGGCTAAAATAGCATTGATAGAAATAGCTTCATGACCTAAAGCGTTGGCAAGAGCGTAAATTCCCGCCGTTTCCATTTCTAAATTGGTGACTTGGTATTTACTTACATTTAAGCTGGTTAGTCTTTCAATAAGGTTATTGATTTTATTGTTTGCTCTTACTTTTCTGCCTTGTGGAGCGTAAAACCCCGGAGCCGTTACTGTTATCCCTTTAGGAATATCAGCAGCTAAAGTATTTAATAAAGAAGCTGAAGCTGATGTTAAATAAGGAGATAAACCTAAATCTTGAAGAGAGGATTTAACTTGTTGCTCTAAAACTTTGTCTTCATTGTTCAGATTTCTTTCGTAATAATGCATCAAGCTATCTAAGCCTAAACCATGCGAAGAAGCTAAAATACTGCCCATTTCTACATCTTTATTTATACTTCCTGATGTTCCTAGCCTAATAATTTGTAAAGTTTTATGGTTTTCTTTTATTTGTCTTTGCTCAAAATCAATATTAGCAAGCGCATCCAATTCGTTTAAAACAATGTCGATATTATCAGTACCAATACCGGTAGAAATAACGGTAATTCTTTTTTTACCGATATAACCTGTATGCGTAATAAATTCTCTTTTGCCTTTTTTGAGCTCGATTTTATCAAAATACTTGCTCACCTCAGGCACCCTTTCTTGGTCGCCAACAGTAATAATGGTATCGGCAATATCTTCTGGTCTTAAGTTTAGATGATAAATACTGCCATCAGCATTAATAATTAAATCTGATGCCGCTATTGTTTTTTCCATACTTAGTTTCTCATGTTGATGTATTGCAGTGGTTGCCCAAAATTATCGCCTCTGCAAAGTTGAATCACCGCTTGTAAATCATCAATTTTCTTGCCTTGTACCCTTACTTGGTCTTCCATAATAGAAGCCTGTACTTTAAGTCCAGAATCTTTAATTTTCTTCACAATCTTTTTAGCTGTTTCTTTATCAATACCTTCTTTAACATCAATATCTTTCCTAATCATATTACCTGAAACGCTGTAATGAGGTTTTTCTAAGTTTAAAGCATTAGGATCTAAATGTTGCTTTACCATTCTTGAAATAATAGAATCAATAATAGCTTTTAAGCGCATATCGTTCTCTGTAATTATGGTTAAAGCATTGGTTTTCTTATCCAATTCTATAGAACTTTTAGAATCATGAAAATCATAACGATTTAAAATTTCCTTTTTTGCGTTATTGATAGCGTTATCTAATGTTTGGCTATCTAATTTACTTACGATATCAAATGATGGCATACAAAACTTAATTTGATTAATTGAGTTTTTAAAGATAGATTTAAATAAAACAAAATTATTATGAAAGCATCAAAAACTAAAGGGGTAAATAGAAAAGTTAAAAAACAGCTTAAAAGCGAATTAGAAGTAAACTTAAAAGCCAAGCTTAAAGATTTTATTATAAGCCTCGGACATGATGCCGAAGATATTGGCTCAGAGCTAAAAAAAGCGAGTAAATTATTAGCTAAGAAATTAGCTGCAAAAATTAAAAGCGTAAAAGATATTAAGCCTAAAAAGGCCGAAGTAAAAAAAGTAGATGTTAAAGTTAATGCCGTAAAATCTGCCCAAAAGGCAAAAAAAGTAATCGCTAAAGCGGTTAAAAAGGTAAATAACAAGGCTGCTGATATTGAAGAAATTATTAAAAAAGAAGTTGTGAACCCAGCTAAAGTAGTTTTAGATGATGTTCAAGCAGCTCCAAAAGTAGCTCCAGCTAAAACTGTAATAAAAAAAGCACCTGCACCAAAAGTTGTAGCAACTAAAAAAAGTGCAGAAAAGCCTATGGCTCCTGCTAAGGCTGCGGCAGTAAAAACAAGTAGCAAAGCACCTGCAAAAAAAGTAAGCAAAGCACCTACTAAGAAAACAGAATAGAAAAATAGGTTTTTCTGCATCAATTTTGATAAGAGTTAAAGCTTACGAAGCAATGGCTTAGCTGTGTTTATAATTAACACACAGTTAACATTAAATTTTGCAGCTTTGGATTTCGTGGTAAACAATACATGACAAATAGTAAACCTCCAATTTTAAACAGAGAAATTAGTTGGCTTTATTTTAACGACAGGGTTCTGCAAGAAGCTGCCGATAAAACTGTCCCTTTGATAGAGCGTATTAAGTTTTTGGCAATATTTTCGTCTAATCTTGATGAGTTTTACCGTGTACGTGTTGCTACCTTAAATAGGTTAACAACCGTAGTGGATAGGGTAGAAGAGGAGTTAGGTTATAACCCAAAGAAAATCCTTAACCAGATAAAAAACATCGTTATCAAGCAGGAAAGGAAGTTTAATCTTTTGTATGAGGATATTATAAAAGAACTTTCTACTAATAAAATCTTTATCCTTAATGATAAGCAGTTGAACGTAAGCAGAGGAGCTTTCGTAAAATCGTATTTTAGAGATAAGCTTTTATCTGCTATTGTCCCTATTATTTTAGATGAAAAACAGCCTTTTCCTCAGTTAAAAGATAGGGTCATTTATTTCTTAGTTAAGCTATCAAGAAAAGATAAGAAAACTAAAGTAAAATATGCTTTGGTAGAGCTTCCAGAGGGTATCAGTAGGTTTTTAATTCTGCCAGAAACCAATAATCTAAAATTTATTATTCTGGTTGATGATATTATTAGGTATTGTTTAGATGATGTTTTTTTCATTTTTGATTATGATGAAATTGAAGCTTACTCTATACAGGTTACCCGAGATGCTGAACTAGATTTAGATAAAACCGTTAGTGATAAGTTTATTGAAGCCTTATCTAAAAGCTTGCAAAAGCGTAAAAAAGGTAAACCTATGCGTTTACTTTATGATACTGCTATGCCTATGGATATGCTATCAACCATCGTGGCAAAACTGAATCTGAATTCAGAGAGCTTAATTCCCGGTAATAGATACCATAATTTTAAGGATTTTATAAGTTTTCCTAATGTTGGCTTAGAGAATTTAGAATATAAAAAGCAAACACCACTACCGGTAAAAGGCTTAAGTTATTTTAAAGGTTTGTTCGAGCTCATTAAGCAAAAAGACTATCTCATCAGCTTACCTTATCAATCTTTTGATTATATCATCCACTTTTTAAGGGAAGCCGCCATAGATCCAAAAGTTACACAAATACATATCACACTATATCGCTTAGCAGAAAATTCAAAGGTAATTAATGCGCTCATCAACGCATCACGTAACGGTAAAAAAGTAAATTGTTTGGTTGAGCTTAAAGCCCGTTTTGATGAACAAGCTAATATTTATTGGACAAATAGGCTAGAAGAAGAAGGCGTATTGGTTAATTATGGTATTACAGGTTATAAAGTACACTCTAAAATTTGTTTGATAACCCGTATAGAAAAAGGTGTTAAGGTGCATTATGCTAATTTAGCAACAGGTAATTTTAATGAGAAAACAGCAGGTATTTATGGCGACCATAGCTTATTTACCGCCAACCCCAGAATTACAGAAGAGTTAAGTAAATTGTTCATCGCTATCAATAAGAAAGTTATTTCTAAAGATTATAAACATTTAATTGTTTCTCCTTTAGAAACCAGGCCTAAGTTGTTTGCCCTTATCAATCAGGAAATTAAAGCTGCTAAACAAGGTAAAACGGCTTATATCATTTTGAAAATGAACTCCCTTGCCGATGAGCAAACCATCAAAAAGCTTTACGAAGCTAGCAATGCAGGTGTAAAAATAAAATTGATAGTGCGTGGCATGTGTAGTTTGGTTCCTGGGCGAAAAGGCTTTAGCGAAAATATAGAAGTAATATCTATTGTAGATAAATATTTGGAGCATGCCCGTATATGGGTTTTTGCTAATGGAGGTAAAGAAAAAGTATTCCTTTTATCTGCCGATTTAATGACTAGAAACTTAGATCATCGTGTTGAAGTAGGTTTTCCTATTTATGATGAGGCTATCAAACAAGAAATAAGAGATATTATAGATATCCAATTAATGGATAATACCAAAGCCAGAGAAATCAATCATCTTAACAACAATAAATACCATAAAACTGGTGATAAAGAACCTCATCGTTCGCAAATAGAGACATATAATTATTTAAAACAAAAACATAGCTAAAATTGAAATACGCAGCAATTGATATTGGTTCTAACGCAGTAAGACTCCTTATAGCAGATATTATAGATAACGACGGAACTATCTCTTTTAAGAAAAATACTTTAGTAAGAGTGCCTTTAAGATTAGGTGATGATGCTTTTTGGAGAAAAAAATCTCTGAAAAGAAAGCTATTGATTTATATAAAACCATGCAGGCTTTTAAGAACCTTATGGATGTTTATAAAGTTGAAGATTATTTGGCTTGTGCAACATCGGCTATGCGTGAGGCTGTAAATGGTGAAGAACTTGCGGCAAAAGTAAAGGAAGAAATAGGCCTTAATTTAGAAGTTGTTGGCGGACAAAAAGAAGCTAGTATCATTTATGCTAGCCATATAGAACAAACGCTAGACCGTAAGAAGAATTATTTATATATAGATGTTGGCGGCGGAAGTACAGAACTTTCTGTATTTAGTAATGGTCAAATGGAAGCCTCAAAATCTTTCAATTTAGGAACTATACGTATTTTAGATAACCAAGATAGGGAAGAAGAGTGGCAAGATATGCAAACCTGGATGAAAGAGAATTGTAAAGATACCAGAGACCTTATTGGTATTGGTACAGGCGGTAACATCAATAAATTATTTAAATTATCTGATGAAAAAGATGGTTCTCCTTTATCTTTTACAAAACTTAAAAGCTTAGAAAACTATTTAAGTTCTTACTCTTTAAAAGACAGAATCAACGTTTTAGGCTTAAATCAAGATAGGGCAGATGTTATTATCCCAGCTTGCGATATTTTTCTTAAAGTGATGAAATGGGGTAATATTAAGAATATTTACGTACCCAGAGTTGGTATGGTGGATGGAATCATCCAATTATTGATTGAGAAAAATTTTAAGTAGAAGAGATTAATTTAGGTAATTAGGTATAGGCTTTGTATTTTAGAATCGAAATTTTTCACTAAAATTTCAGATTATCACACTGTTAAACCAAAAATTACTCAACATGATTAAACATTTGCTAAAGGTATTTACCTTTTTAGCCTTCTCTATCTTCGCCTGCAATTTGCAAGCTCAAGACACTAAAATAGTTGCTGGCCTATTACTTACTTGGGTTGATGATCCAACATCTACTATGGTTATTGATATTCATACACCAGGCGATTATCAAGGTAAAAACACTTTATATTATAAACTAGCAACAGATAAAAAGTGGAACGAATTTCAAGGAGAAAGCTTTGCCTATCCATTTTCTACCAAAAAAATTACTAGATTTTATTTAAAAAATCTTACAGCAGCAGGTAATTACGAGTTTACTTTTGGTACAGATAAAACCGTTTACAGGTTTAGAACCATGCCTCTTAATACCAAAAAAGGCGTCACTTTTGTTGCTGGGGGCGATACCATGCATGAAAAAGCCCATATGGATAGAACCAATAAGGCTGTATTGGCACTAAACCCAGATTTTATAGTCTTAGGCGGAGATTTAGCTTATGCTAATGGTTTAGAAAAGAACTTAGGCAGATGGGAGCAATGGTTTCAATCTGTACAAGAAACCCTTATTGATAAAGATAACCGAGTTATTCCCATTATAGCTGGTATTGGAAACCATGAAGTAATAGATGGAACTTATAAAAAGCATCCTGATTTTAAAGATACCAACGAGTGGAGAAAGAAAATAGCTCCTTACTTTTATACCTTTTTTGCTTTTCCGGGTTTAAGAGGCTATAATGTTCTTGATTTTAAAAATTACCTTTCTTTAGTTTCCTTAGATACAGACCATTCTAACCCTATAAAAGGCGAACAAACCCAGTGGTTAGCTCAAACTTTATCTGCAAGAAGCAAAAAGGTAGATTTTATTTTCCCTTTTTATCATGTACCTGCTTACCCATCAAATAGGTCGTTTTCTGCTAGTAATAGCAAAGAAATAAGAGAAAATTTTGTTCCTCTCTTTGAAAAGAACGGAGTTAGAGTTGCTTTTGAAAATCATGATCATACTTATAAAAGAACTTATCCAATTTTTGAAAATAAAATTGATGAAACAGGAAAAGGAATTGTTTATATGGGCGATGGTGCATGGGGAGTTAATACAAGACCCATAACCAAAAAAGAATGGTATTTGAAAGAAGCTCAAAGTATTAGACATTTCATCGCGGTAACGCTAAAAAATAACCAAGCATCATTTAGCATGATTAATGAGAACGGCGTTCAGTTTGATAGTTACCAATACAAAAAATAATTACTTACATTCATGATATGAAAAGTGGCTTTGCAATTTGTAAAGCCATTTTTTTCACAAGAAAATTAAACTTTAACTTTTTAAAATATTTATTAATTTAGCCAAACAAAATAAAATAAATCAAAAGTTTTTAACCAATTATTTTAAACCTTCATTATGCTTTCTTCTCAACAAGAACAAGAGAAAAATATTCAACCTAAGGCAGGTCTTTTAAGTGCGGCCGTAATTGTAGCCTCTTTAGGCTATTTTGTAGATGTTTATGATTTACTGCTTTTTAGTATTGTGAGGGTGCCCAGTTTAGAGTCTATGGGATATTTTGGACAAACTTTAACAGACAATGGGATTTTTCTTTTAAACGTTCAAATGATAGGTTTACTTTTAGGAGGTATTTTTTGGGGCATTCTTGGTGATAAAAAAGGCAGGCTTTCTGTTTTATTTGGTTCTATTTTTATGTACTCTGTGGCCAATATTGCCAATGGTTTTGTAAATACTATAGAAGCGTATGCTGTTTGGCGTTTTATAGCCGGAGTTGGTTTAGCCGGAGAGCTTGGAGCTGGTATTACTTTAGTTGCCGAGTTAATTTCTAAAGAAAAAAGAGGCTATGCCACAACTATTGTTGCGGCTGTTGGTGTAAGCGGTGCTGTAGCAGCTTATTTTGTTGCGCAGTTTTTTGATTGGCGTACCTGTTATTTTATTGGCGGAGGTTTAGGTTTATCCTTATTGTTATTAAGAATAGGGGTGTCAGAATCTGGAATGTTTGGTAAAACCAAAGAGCAAGAACATGTTAATAGAGGTGATTTTTTCTCTCTATTTAGTAGTAAAGACCGATTTTTTAAATATCTAAGATGCATTATTATTGGTGTGCCTTTATGGTTTGTAGTAGGGATTTTAATTACCCTATCTCCAGAGTTTGGTAAGGTTTTAGGTGTTCAAGGAAATGTAAATGCTGGTGCAGCTGTGGCTTGTTGCTATGCTGGTTTGGTACTTGGAGATATCGCAAGCGGTTTGTTAAGTCAGTGGTTAAAAAGCCGTTTAAAAGTTGTTTATGTGTACTTGTTTTTATCTGTAATAGGTATTGCAGCATATTTCTTCTTATCAGGTATAAGTTTGTTTGCTTTCTATGCTATTTGTTTATTCCTTGGTTTTTCTGTTGGCTATTGGGTTATTTTTATGACCATAGCTGCAGAGCAGTTTGGAACAAATATTAGAGCAACGGTAACCACTACAGTGCCTAATTTTGTACGAGGTGCCGTGGTTCCTTTATCATTACTGTTTCAATTTTTAATAAAATGTTTAACGGAACATTTATACATGCAGGAATTATTGTGGGTGTAATAAGTTTAGGATTAGCATTTTGGGCATTAAATAAAATGCAAGAAACTTTTTCCAAAGATTTAGATTATTTAGAAGACTAAGCTTAATTTTATATACATGCTACCAGAACAAATATCTGTTTTTGATATCCTTAAAATAGGAGTTGGTCCGTCAAGTTCACATACGCTTGGTCCTTGGCGAGCTGCACAACGTTTTGTGAAAGATTTACAAGAAAAAGGTAAACTTAATCAGATAAATAGCATTCATGTGAATTTATATGGTTCTTTAGCCAAAACAGGTATTGGCCATGGTACAGATATAGCCATTATGCTAGGTTTAAGCGGTTTTGATCCGGTTACGATGGATATTAACCAGATAAACCCAGTGATAAATGGCATCAAAAAGGGAAAGAAAATAAATCTTCATCAGCAACAGCTTATAGATTTTAATTACGCTAAAGATATAGCGTTTTTAAAACAAGAATCTTTACCTTATCATCCCAATGCGCTTACGTTTATTGTTGTAATGGCTACGGCCGAGGTTTATCAGGAAACTTATTATTCTGTTGGTGGTGGTTTTATCCAAAAGGAAGGTGAAAAAGCTTTAACATCTGGTAAAGCTGCCACACCAAAATATGAAACGCAAACTGCAGCTCATTTGCTTGAGGCTTGTACAAAGGCTGGTAAAAATATCAGTAGTATAGTTTTAGAAAATGAAAAATGCTGGAATCCAGAACTGCTTATTGATGAAAAATTAATGCAGATATGGCAAGTGATGATAAATTGTATGTACAAAGGCTGTCATGAAGAGGGTATTTTACCCGGCGGATTATTGGTAAATAGAAGAGCAGCGGCTATCAATAAAAGGTTATTAGCAGGGAAAAATTATCAAGACCAAACAGGTTGGATAGCAGCTATTAAAGAAAATGGTAATGGTTTTCAGTACACTTTAAACTGGGTGAGCTGTTTTGCTTTAGCTGTAAATGAGGAAAATGCTTCTTTTGGTAGGGTAGTAACAGCCCCAACAAATGGTTCTGCAGGGGTAATTCCGGCTGTTTTAATGTATTATATTGTGTTTTGCAATGGGCAAAATAACAGTAAAATCATACAGTTTTTATTAACCGCAGCACAAATTGGAAGTATTTTTAAACAAGGTGCAACCTTATCTGCTGCTATGGGCGGTTGCCAAGCAGAAATTGGCGTAAGCTCTGCCATGGCAGCAGCTGGTTTAACAGAAGTTTTAGGAGGTAGCCCAGAACAATGCTTAATGGCTGCAGAAATTGCGATGGAGCATCATTTAGGTCTTACATGCGACCCAATTGCTGGCTTGGTTCAAGTGCCTTGTATAGAGCGAAATACCATGGGAGCTATAAAAGCTATCACGGCAGCTCAACTAGCACTACAAAGCGAACCATCAAAAGCAAAAGTTTCTTTAGACAGTGTGGTGAAAACCATGTGGGAAACCGCTTTAGATATGAATTCTAAATACAAAGAAACTTCAGAAGGTGGTTTAGCGGTTAATATTCCTATAAGTTTGAGCGATTGTTAATTTAGCTAATTCGCTCTGCTATCATCATGATTTTGCGTTCATCATGGGCTGTTGTACAGTATAAATAAGTATTGCTGCCATCATCTATTTTGAATTTCTTTTTCACTTCCTCTGGTTTTAAATGGAAGTTTCTACAAACTACATTAGCTTTTTTTAAATGCTGCTTAGAAAACTGTTTAAATTCCAGAACATGATTAATCTTTAAAACTCGTCCTGGAAAATCATTTTTTAGTTCTTTAGAAGTATATAAATGCGAATGTTGATGTAGTTTATGTAAATCAAACTTTTGGGCAATACTTTTAAAAAGACCAGCTTTTAAAATGGCAGCATCAGGCTCGTATAAATAAGTTTCAGGGTTTTTATAGCTTGGGCTGATGATATTTTCTTCTTCCAGGTATGGGAATTCTAAGATGTTTTGATTTTCTGCAGTTAATAAAGCACAAACAATTTTAGTTGCTGATGCTTGTTTTTCTATGATGAATAAAAGCTCTTTACACTCGTTATTTACACTTACAACATGTATTTCGCTTACATATTTAAGTGCTTTAACTGCTGCATAAATATCTAAAATAGGTGCTGCTTTTAATATGATTTTTGGGGCTTTAGACAAATAAAAATCCAGATGTTGTATAATGTTTGGCTCGCAATCTTGTAATAAAAATACTTTTGAGTTTTCTACCCTTCTAGATGGGTCTGTATAAATAATATCAGTTTGCTGGATGTTTTGTAGGTATTCATGGCTGTCGCCAGTATGAAATGTAATGTTCTGAGCACCTAACAATTGGTTGTTGTGTTGTGCAAGGGCAGATAGTTGCGGATTAAGTTCACAATGTACAACCTCTTTAGCTTCTTTGGAAAAGTAAAAATCATCAACACCAAAACCACCAGTTAAATCAACCATGTTGGCATTTTTAACCAATTTACTTTTGTAAAGTGCTGTTATTTCTGATGATGATTGCTCTAAATTTATTTTAGGTGGATAGATAATACCATCGGTATTTGCCCACAAGGGGAGTTTTTTTAATGTAGCTTTCTTCCCTTGTATTTGGTGAGCAATTTCTTTAACATCAATATCCTGAAATGGAGAGCCTTTTAAGATAATTTTATTCACGTCAGCATCGGCGTTAAGCCTAATGTAATCTTGAACTTCTTTATCTAAAAGCGCTTTATTAATCATTTTTTAGGATAAATTGTGCCGTAGTTCTGCTTCTTTGTTCTAGTAATAAATTTTTGTCTTGTGCATAGGTCTTTATACTATCTTCCGTAGCATGTCTGATGGTTACAAGCTGTAAATGATTGTTGTATTTATAGCTAAAGTCTGCCTCTATCAAACTTCTTAGCTGTTTAAATTTCATTTCATCCTCATCAAAACAAGCAGAAAAGCTAAGAGCCGATATCTGCATCATATTAATTTTGATATTTACTTTAGAAAAAGCTGCAAATAAATCTTTCAGATGATGCTCTGTAATAAAAGAAAAATCTTTGGTAGAGATACTCAACAACAACTGGTTTTGCTTCACAATCAAAATAGGAATCTGAATAGCAATATCAGCTTCTTTAATGATGGTGCCGGCTTCTTCTGGTTGCATAAAAGGTTTTACAAATAACGGTATCCCTTTATTTTGTAATGGTTTTATGGTTTTTGGATGAATAACCGTAGCACCATAATAAGTCATTTCAATAGCCTCGGCATAAGATAATTCAGCCAGTTTTTGGGTGTCGTTAAATAATTTTGGGTCGGCATTTAAAATACCCGGAACATCTTTCCAAACGGTAACCTGGCTTGCATTTAAACAGCTCGCGAAGATAGATGCAGTATAGTCAGACCCTTCTCTGCCTAAAGTTGTTGTAAAATTTTCTGATGTATTACCGATGAAACCTTGTGTAATAGCAATTTGCTCTTTCAAGATAGGAGGGATGCCTTGAGCAATTAACTTTTCTGTCTTCTCCCAGTCAATTTTAGCTTCACGATAAGTATTATCTGTTTGGATGTAAGAACGAGCATCAAGCCATTTGTTTTTGATTCCGATAGTATTTAAATAATGACTTACTATCTTGGTAGAAAGGACCTCGCCAACAGAAACTATTTGGTCGTAAATGAAATTAAACTCGTCTTGCGGTTCGTCTTCAATTACCCATTCAATCTCTACGAAAGTGTTATTAATCTCATCAAATACTTTGGCATTTTTATCTTCAAAAAGTTGGTCTATAACACCAAAATGATAAGCTTTAATCTCCTCCAGAATATCAAAAATATCATCTTTATTATCAAAATAGCTTTTGGTAAGTTTTTCTAAAGCATTGGTAGTTTTTCCCATGGCAGAAATAACAACTAAAAGTTGTTTGTCGAGGTTTTTTTGAAGAATAAAACCTAAGTTTTTAATGCCATCGGCGTCTTTTACAGAAGCGCCACCAAATTTAAATACCTCCATTATGGTTTGAATTTTGATAAAATACTTTCTTTTTTTATGATTTCTTGTATGTCTTTATAAGGGATAAAAAGCGCTGTTCTGCCGTAAGCATAAGCTTTAATCTCGTAAGGGTTATACAAAAATTCTAATCCCTTGTTGGTGATGATAAAGTTCTCATTAAGGCTAAATTTTTGCTCGTCAAAGAAATAGCTATCTAAGTGATCATCGGCTTTTAAACCTTCTTGTTTTCTAAAAATTTGCTCTGCAATAGCATTTAACTGAACTCTTTCACTAGGGTCAAAAATATCTTTTAGTTGTATAATTTGATAGCCTTTTTTAGAAATATTAAAATACTGAATGGTTTCTAAACCATGTGCCCCGCCAGTATAAACATAGCTTTGATAAGCAAAATTGATGAAATTTTCATCTTGATAAGCTATTCTGAAATTTTGATCCCAAGCGTAGCCAGCCGGGCTATCAGGAAATTCTTTCTTAAACTTTAAGTAGTCGTTGATAAAAGAATCTGCGGCTAAATTTAAATTACGGGTTGGCTGGCCGTTATAAGGTAAAGTGGTGATAATATTACTGATAAATTTATTTAAAGTATCAACTTTAAAAACAGGGTAAAGGACTTTTACATAGGCTTCGCAAGAATCAATTTTACAGCTTGGTGTAGTCTTATAAAAGTTTATAAGCTCGTAAGCTAGGGTATCTTTAGCTATTTGTTTAGCCTCTTCTTGTTCTGCCTGCTTTGGCTTATTTTGGTTACAGCTAATAAATGTAAGAGCAAAAACAGCTAGTAAAAGGTGATGTCTCATGGCTTAGAATTTTTGTATTTGTTGTGTAGATAAGGAAGCATTAAGCCAGCCACTTTCTACATAAGCCTCATATTTGTTGTAAAAATTCAAAGCAGGCTCGTTCCAATCTAATACTTGCCAAACCATACCTTTATAGCCTTTTTCTTGGGCTTCTTGTATGGTGCGCTCAAATAATAGTTTGCCAATTCCTTGGCCACGCATCTTTTCTGTCACAATAAAATCTTCCAAATATAAACGGCAGCCTTTCCAGGTAGAGTAGCGTATATAAAACAAAGCAAAGCCTTCTACTTTGCCTTCAATTTCTGCTACAAAAGCTTTCCAAACGGGCTTTTCTCCAAAACCGGCAGCTATAAATTCCTCTAAAGTAACACTAACCTCATCAGGTGCTTTTTCATAAAGGGCAAGTTCGTGAATCAATTCTAACATTCTTGGGCAATCTGCTTGGTAGGCCTCTCTTATCATTCTTCGTTTTTAAAATGCTTAATTACTCGTTTACCAAAAATATCACTCCCAATTCTTACCATAGTAGAGCCTTGTTCAATAGCTATTTTATAATCGGTAGACATCCCCATAGAAATTTCTTTAAAGTCTTCATCTTTTCTAAAATACGAAGCCTTTACGCCATCAAACAAAGTTTTAAGCTCGTAAAACTCTTCTTTTATTTGCTTCTCGTTATCAGAATTGGTTGCAATTCCCATTAAGCCAACAATTTTTATGTTTTGTAAGCTTGCAAATTCATCAGAACGTAATAAATCTATCACCTCATCAAAACCTAAACCATATTTAGTTTCCTCATCGGCAATGTAAACCTGTAATAAGCAATTGATAACTCGATTGTTTTTTGCCGCTTGTTTATTAATTTCTTGCAATAGTTTTAAGCTATCAACCGAGTGAATAAGATGTATAAAAGGTGCAATGTATTTTACTTTATTGCTTTGTAAATGGCCAATTAAATGCCATTCTATATCTTTTGGCAGGGCTTCATGTTTCTCTACCAATTCTTGTACATGGTTTTCTCCGAATAAACGTTGCCCAGCATCATAAGCTTCCATAATATCTTCAACCGGTTTAGTCTTAGATACAGCAATAAGTTTTACATCTTCTTGCTCTATCTCTTTTTTTAGTTTTAATAAATTATCTGTAATGCTCATTTATCCGTAATTTTATCGTTTTAAATGGTAAAAATACGAATGAAAAAATTGCTGGCTTTGTTTTGTGCACTTATTTTTTTTACAGCATGTAACAATGATGATAAGCCTGATAACTTGATAGAGAAAGATGAAATGGCTAATTTGTTGATAGATATGCATTTAAGCGATGCAGCTTTGGATGTAAAATTTAGTCAGGATTCTTTGTTAATCTTTGCTAAAGACCGTTACAACTATGTTTTTAAGAAGCATGAAATAGATTCTGCAAAGTTTAGCATCAGCTTAAAATATTACGGTAAAAATACCGACCAGATTAAAGAAATATATAAAGTAGTTGAAGATAGTTTGTTAAGAATGCAAGATAAAATCAATAAAGAGCAATTGAGAACTTTAAGATTGCCACTAAAATTTGTTGATAGCTTAAACCATACAATCATCAGTAGTAGCTTAATTTATAAGCTTAAAAAAGATTCTGTTGCCAAAATTGAGGATTTAAATAAGGGAATCATCCGTAAAGAGATTAAAGAAATAGAACGTCAAACACAAGATAGCCTTAGGGTTAGAAGAACGCCTATTAACTAGGTGTTTCAAGTTTAATTTGAGCAGTAGATGATTTATCCAGTAAATAGTTTAGACAAATTAGGTTTTGATGAGATAAAAGCAAACATCAGATCTTTTTGTATGAGTGATATGGGACGTGGAATGGTGGATAAAATCCAGTTCATGGCTAATTACGACCAGATTATTAAGTTCTTGAAGCAAACGCAGGAATTTAAAAATATCATTAAAAACGACCAGCCTTTACCTATCCAAAGTTTTTTTGATATCAAAAGACTTTCTGATAAAGCTAAAATAGAAGGGACTTTTTTAAGTGAGGAAGAGTTTTTTCAGATTTATAATTCTTTGTTAACCGTTTTTGCAGTTATCAAATATTTTGAAGAGCGTAATGGCTTGTATCCCAACTTAGAAGCACTTTTTGAGCATTTACCTATAGAAAAAAGCATCATTAAAAATATTGAAGCTATTATAGATGTAAAGGGTAAAATCAAGAATAACGCATCTAAAGAATTAGCTTATTTAACCGATGCTATAGCTAAAGCAGAACAAGATTCTCGTAAAAAAGTAGACCAAATTTATAAAAATGCCCAACAAAACAACTGGGTTGCAGATGGTAGCTTAACTGTTAGAGATGGCAGAATTTGTATCCCTATTTTAGCAGAAAATAAAAGGAAATTAAAAGGTTTTGTTCATGATGAATCTGCATCTGGGCAAACCGTTTACATAGAACCCGAAGAAGTTTTTAACCTCAATAACCTGATAAGGGATATGGAGTTTGAACGTAGAAGGGAAATCATCAAAATTTTAACCGACTTAACAGATAAAACTCGTCCTTACGTACCTATTTTATATTCTTATCATAATTTCTTAACTAAGCTAGATTTTGTAAGAGCAAAAGCGCTTTTCGCTATAGAAATAGATGCAGAAATGCCTGTTGTTTTAAAAGATACGAGGCTAAAATTGGTAAATGCTCGTCACCCTTTGTTGGTTATAGGGGCAAAGTTAAACGGGAAAGCAGTTGTGCCACTAAATATGCATTTAGATGAAAAAACCAGGATTCTACTGGTTTCTGGTCCTAATGCTGGCGGTAAATCTGTAGCCATGAAAACTGTTGGTTTACTGCAAATTATGGTTCAAGCAGGTTTATTAGTTCCGGTGGCTGAAGAATCAGAATTCGGTATATTTAAACAGCTTTTTGCTGATATCGGAGACGATCAATCTATAGAGAGTGATTTAAGTACTTATAGCGCCCATCTATCAAAAATGAAATACTTTACGGAGTTTTCTAATGCTAAAACTTTGGTTTTGATAGATGAATTTGGTACCGGTACTGATCCTCAATTTGGTGGGCCCATTGCTGAGGCTGTTTTAGAAATCATCAATAAGAAAAACGCTTACGGAGTAATTACCACACACTACTCTAATCTTAAAATATTTGCTAACCATACCACTGGGATTGAAAATGCATCCATGATTTTTGATAATATCCATCTGCAACCGCTTTACATGTTAGAGATGGGTAAACCCGGTAGTTCTTATGCCTTTGAAATTGCGCAAAAGATAGGTTTATCTAAGCAGTTGCTAGATTTAGCGAAAAGCAAAATAAGTGTTCAGCAAAGAAAAGTAGATACTTTATTGATTGATTTAGAACGCGATAAAAAAGAAGTTTTAGAAAAAAAGATTGAGATAGATAAGCTTCAAAGAAAGGCAAAATCATTACTAGATGAGAATGAGAAGCTAAAAGCTTTTTATGATGAGAATAAGAAAAACCTCATAAAAGAAGCTAAACTTGAAGCGCAACAAATTATTAAAAATGCTAATAAGCTGGTAGAAAATACCATTGCCCAAATTAAAGAGCATAAAGCCGATAAGGAGAAGACTCAGGAATTAAGAAGTCAGCTTCATACCGAGCTTAAAAAGAACGAAATAAAGGCAGAAAAAGCAAAGCCAGCAACCGCAGAAACTACAGAGATTAAAGAAGGCGATTGGATTAAGCTAACAGATTCTGGTAATGTAGCTCAAGTTTTAGAAGTAAATAAGGACAATTTGATTATCGCTTTTGGCGAGTTAAGGTCTGTGGTGAAAAAGAACAGAGCTGTTAAAGTTGCTAATAGCGAAGTTCCTAAAGATATACGCAAACTTAGCAGAGTAACCCATACACAGTCTGCCGCAGATTTTGTAAGTGAAATAGATGTAAGAGGTAAAAGAGGTGATGATGCGCTCTACGAAATAGAAAAATATCTGGATAAAGCCATTATGTTTAACATGAATTCTTTTAAAGTAATACATGGTAAAGGCGATGGTATTTTAAGGAAACTGATAAGAAACTACCTAAAAAAATATAGTGAAGTAAGCAGAATGGAAGACGAACATGCCGATAGGGGCGGGGATGGGATTACTTATGTATATCTAAAATAGCTTGATAATCAAGGTGTAAAAACTATTTCTTGCAGATAAACGTTTATATTTCAAAATCACCTATTATGAAATATAGTTTATTAAGTTTTGCAATATTCTTTTTCTTTATAAGCTGTAAAAAGAAAGGACAACAAGAGGAAACACCTTTAGCTGATGCAGAATTTGCCACAACAGAAATGGCAGTAGGACTTTCTCATCCTTGGGAAATTGTTTATGGTCCTGATAATCATATTTGGTTTACAGAGCGAAGTGGTAAAATTAGCAGACTAGAAATAGCAACTAAACAAGTAAAACCTTTATTTGCCGTTCCGGATGTTGATGCGAGAGGAGAAGGCGGACTATTAGGAATGGCCTTACACCCTAATTTTGCTGCCGAGCCCTATGTTTATGTGGTTTACAATTATAACAGACTAGGTGTTTACACAGAAAAAGTAGTGAGATATACCTACAATAATCAAACCCTAAGTAGTCCTTTAGTTCTGTTAGATAATATCCCGGCCGCTAATATTCATAATGGAAGTAGATTGCTTATTTCGTCTGATTTAAAGCTTTTTATCACAACCGGAGACGCTAATAATACCGCATTGGCACAAAATAAAAATTCTTTAGCTGGTAAGGTTTTAAGAATTAACCTAAATGGTAGCATACCTACTGATAATCCTACGCCTAATAGTGCTATTTGGTCTTTCGGACATCGTAATGCGCAAGGCTTGGTGATGGTGAATGGTAAATTATATGCATCAGAACATGGTCCTAGTACCGATGATGAGATAAATTTGATAGAGAAAGATCGTAATTATGGTTGGCCAAATGTAGTAGGTGCTTGTGATAATAGTACTGAAAATGCCTTCTGTACAGCTAATAATGTTGCTGCGCCTTTACAAAGTTGGACACCAACCATAGCTACCGCCGGATTAACTTATTACAACCATAGCAGCATACCACAATGGAAAAACTCTTTGCTATTGGTTACTTTAAAAGCGAGTAAATTGGTGCAGTTAAAGCTAAATGATGCAGGTACAGCTATAATAGCTAGTCAAGATTATTTTGGAACGCAATACGGAAGAAAGAGAGCTATTTGTGTGGCACCAGATGGTAAGGTTTACTTTTCTACCAGTAATGGTACAAATGATAAAATCATAGAAATCAGTAGGTCTAACTAATCTATTTAAATTATAAGTTTAAATTTTAATAGGGTTTCAAAAAACTGATGTTACGTTGTAAGCCAGCTAATTTTGTTCGCTTTACAGCTGATTTTTTAAAGAGTTTTGAAAAAACATCATCGGTAATTTCTTCCCAATCTTTTTTGTTTAGATGTAGCAAATCTGGATGAGGGTTAAACTGTTCTTCTGGATGAGGTGTAGAAAACCTATTCCAAGGGCAAACATCTTGGCAAACATCACAACCAAACATCCAATTATCCATTTTACCCTTAAATTCATTTGGTATTTGCTCTTTTAGCTCTATGGTTAAGTAAGAAATACATTTACTACCATCAACCACGTAAGGTTTAATAATAGCTTCTGTGGGGCATGCATCAATACATTTGGTGCAAGTGCCACAATGGTCGGTTTGGAATGGGTGATCATAAGCTAGTTCCAAATCAATAATTAGCTCCGCGAGAAAGAAAAAAGATCCTGTTTTCTTATTCAAAAGGTTGCTGTTTTTGCCAATCCAACCTATGCCCGCTTTTTTTGCCCAGGTTTTGTCTAAAACAGGTGCAGAATCAACAAAAGCTCTACCGGCTACCTCACCTATATTTTCCGAAATAAATTGCTGTAAAGCTTTTAACTTATCTTTTATCACAAAGTGATAATCGGTACCATAAGCATATTTAGATATTTTAGGCGCTTCAGCAGCTGTTTGTTGTTGAGGACTATAATAGTTTAAAGCAACAGAAATGACAGATTTTGCACCATCAACCAATAACCTTGGGTCTAATCTCTTATCAAAATGGTTCTCCATATAAGACATCTTTCCATGTCTTCCTTCTTTTAACCATTGCTCTAGTTTAGGTGCTTCTTCTGCGAGGAAATCAGCTTTAGCTATGCCACAAAACATAAAGCCTAAGCGCTCTGCTTCTGCCTTTATCATGTTAGCATATGCTTGCTGTTTGTCCTTCATATTGCAAAGATAACTTAAAGATTTTAGATATAATTCTCAGAATATGGGCTCATCCGAGTGTTTCTTAATGGTTAAATTATATTGTTAATCAGATGTTTATGTTTTTTACTTAATAATTTGCTTTAGATAAGGGTTAAGGTCTTCAACAGTATCAATATCTGATAAGGTTTCTAATAAGTGATAAGATAAATGGGCTGCTTTACACTTCTGTATCGTACTATTCAATACATGTTCGGTACTCCATTCAATTTCGGTAAAAAGTTGTTTATTCATTTTGCTTAGGCCAATTAAATAATAGCCACCATCTTTTGCTGGTCCAAGTACAACATCGTGGTTTTGAAGCGCTTTGAAGGCTTCTTCAATAATGTCTCTACTTAATTCATAACAGTCGGATCCTATAATAACAACATGTTCAAATCCTTTAGCAAAAGTATCTTCGAAGGCTTGAGCCATTCTTCCGCCTAAATCACTTTCTGTCTGATAGGCATGGGTATAATTTCCTTCCTTCCAGTTTAATTTTTTCTCTGACACCTTGTCATAATATAAGAACTTAATTAAATTTAAGTTTTTAGTAATCAGATTAGTGTGATTTAATAATTCAATATATACTTTAAGTGCTTGTTCATTTCCAATGCTTGCTGCCAATCTGGTTTTTGCTCGGCCTAATTCTGGATATTTGAGGAATATAAGGAGTGCTTCTTTGCTTTCTTGCATGCTTTAAATTATTGATTTAGTATCAGCTCTATTAGAAATATTTACGATGAGGTATGTCTTTTTGGTTTTACTCAGTCCTGAATATAGACAGTTTTAATATTCAAAAACTCTCTCATCCCAATTAAGCTTAACTCTCTACCATAGCCAGATTGATTAATGCCGCCAAAAGGCAGTCTAGGGTCAGATTTTACTAAACTGTTTACAAAGCAAGAACCTGCTTGCAGTTTTTCTTTGGCTATTAATTCTCCCTTAGCTAAGTCTTTAGTGAAAATTGCTCCTCCCAATCCAAAAACAGTATCATTAGCAATCTTAATAGCATCGTCTTCATTTTTAGCTGATATGATGGCGGCAACAGGCCCAAATAACTCATCTTCATAAGCAGGCATTCCTTTTTTTACTTGGGTTAATACCGTTGGCGGATAAAAGGCTCCTTTGCCTTCAGGAATAAAGCCTCCTAAAACACATTTAGCACCTTTCTTGATACTTGCAATTACTTGCTGATGGAGTTCATCCCTAAGGTCTGTTCTTGCCATTGGGCCTAAGTCTATGCCCGGCTCCGTTGGGTTTCCGTAAGTTTTAGCTTTTATTTTAGCAACAAAAAGTTTAGTAAAAGCTTTTTCTATAGTTTTTACCACAATAAAACGTTTAGCGGCAATACAGCTTTGTCCGTTATTAATTAAACGAGAATTTACACATATTTCGGCAGCTTGCTCTAAGTCTGCATCTTCAAGAATAATATAGGCGTCGCTACCACCAAGTTCTAAAACTGTTTTCTTAAGTAATTCGCCCGCTTTTTTAGCCACTTGTATGCCTGCTTGGGTGCTTCCCGTTAAAGTAATAGCTTTCACTAAAGGATTTTCTATCACTACAGCTAAATTTTTGCTTTCACACAGTAAAACCTGAAATATATCTTCTGGAAAACCAGCATCATAAACCAACTTTTCTATAGCTAAAGCACAAGCACTTACGTTTGATGCATGTTTTAATAACCCAGCATTGCCAGCCATTAATGCAGGGGCGAGGAATCTAAAAACTTGCCAATAAGGGAAATTCCATGGCATAATGGCTAAAACAATTCCTAGCGGTTGGTAACTGATAAAGCTTTTTTTAGCATCAGTATCAATAATTTCATCTTTAAGAAAAGCTGCAGCATGTTTAGCATAATACTGACAAACGGCAGCACATTTCTTTACTTCTGCAAGGCCGTCCTGTAAAGGTTTTCCCATTTCTTCTGTAACAATTTTTGCTAAATGCTCTTGCTGAAGAAGAAGTTGTTGAGCTAAATTCTCCATCCAAACGGCCCTTTGCGCTAAAGTACTTTGCTGGTAGCTTATCCAAGCTTTGTGTGTTTTTTGAACTTTGTTGGTTAGCTGACTTTGGCTATGTTGCTTGTAAGTGGCAATCTGTTTTCCGTTGTAAGGGTTGATGCTTTTTAAATTCATATCTATTTTAAGAAAAATATCAGCTTTTTACACAAAATTCGCTATTTTGAAGCACTTATGAGAGTAAAAAAGAAAGTTAAATACGCATACCAAAAATTAGACCCTAAGGTATTCATAAAAGAGAGTTTATTTATCATTTTAGGAATATCTTCAGCAGCATTTGGTTTAAAAAGTTTTTTACTTCCTAACCATTTCTTAGATGGAGGTGCTATGGGGATTTCCTTAATGCTGAATATCTTAGGAGGAATTCCACTTTCTATTTGGGTGGTATTGGTTAATATTCCTTTCGTATTATTAGGCTCTAAGCAAATATCTAGGGCTTTTGCTATTAAAACCATTATAGCTATAACCGGACTTGCCGTTATGCTAAGCTTTAACTTTTACCCCATTATAACCACAGATAAGTTATTGATTTCTGTTTTCGGAGGTTTCTTTTTAGGTGCTGGTATAGGCCTAACCATCAGAGGCGGAGCGGTGATAGATGGTACCGAGGTATTAGCGCTTTATTTAAGTAGAAAAGTTAGCTTAAGTGTTGGAGATATTATTCTGGTTTTTAACATCTTTATTTTTGGTTTTGCAGCATTTTTAATCAATATGGAAACTGCTTTATATGCTATTTTAACTTATTTGGCGGCATCAAAAATGGTCGATTTTATCATTCATGGTATTGAGGAATATATCGGTGTTACTATTATATCAGCCGAAAGTGAAGAAATAAGACAAGCTGTCATTAAAATTATGGGAAGGGCTGTAACCATTTATAAAGGTGAACGTGGTTATGTTAAAAATGTACCTCTAGAAGAAAGAGGCTTAGATATTGTATTTACAGTAGTTACCAGATTAGAGGTTACTCGCTTAAAGAACTTGGTTAAAAGTATAGATAAACAAGCCTTTATTGTGATGCATACAGTAGATGATACCTATGGAGGCATGGTTAAGCCAAGGCCTTTGCATTAAAGTCTAATAAAAATCAAGGTTTTATGGATTAAAGTGTGTAGATTTAATACTTAAATTACACTCTCAATAATGAACTATTTTTCTCTGAGCACTATCAAATCAGAGAGGAATGACATATTTTACTCATTTTTATCCACGCTGAATAAATCTATTCATGTGGATGAGATAGAGGAAATACTAAATTCCTTTATTTTCTCCCTTTTAAAAGTCTCTGCAATTAAATTCAGTTTTAATTATAAAGGTAAATACTGGACTTCCCATCAGGTTAGAGATATAGATGCTTCCTCTTTAAGCTTTGAAGATAAACGAGCTGAACATAAAATTTTTGTAGGCGGTAAATATATCTATTGCAGAAATAAGGCTGATATGCTGAGATTTAACATTCCCTTTTTCGGTATTGATAATTTAGAGAGCCCTTTTAAAGCAATACTAGCTTTGCCATTATCTGGTTTTAAAGATGTACAAATGGTGATTACGGTAGGGTACATCCATGAATATCCAGAATTAGATGAAGATTTTAATTTCCTAAAGCTTATAGCAGATACTTTATGTAATAAGCTACATCAGCTTTTTTTGGTAGAGAGTTTAGAGAACCAGCATCAACAAATGAGTATGCAAAATGCTCAGATAAAGGTGTTAAAAGAAGAGTTAGAAAGTAGGATAGAGCAGAGAACAGAAGATTTAAATAACATCAATAAAGAGCTAAAAACTCTTTTTTACCATACATCACATGATTTTAGAGCTCCATTAACCAACATACATGGCGTGGTTAATTTATTGAAAGAAACTCAAGATGGTAACCAGATGCTAGATTTGCTTGGCTACATAGAACTTTCTGTAAAAGGGTTATATAAGATGTTATATAAGCTGAATGCTTTATCTTCATTAGAAATCCATGAAAATGAAGAAATTGACCTTCCAAATTTTATAACCAGCCTAAGAGAGCAATTAGAAGAAGCCACCAAAGTTAAAAAAGTAAACCTACAGCTGATAGATAGCATACAAAAGCCAGTAATTTTCAGTAAGTTTTTGCTAAGCATCATGATGGAAAATCTCATTGAGAATAGTATTAAATATTCTCACCAGGAGGTAAATATAAAGGCAAAATTATCTTTATCCAGTCAACATTTAACTATCATTGTTGAAGATGATGGCGAAGGAATTTCAGACCAAATAAAAGACCATATTTTTACGATGTATTATCGCGGAAACGTAAAATCAGAAGGTAATGGATTAGGATTATATCTCATTAAAAAGATAATCGAGTATAAAAAGGGAAGTATTGGTTTTGAAAATTTAAATCCGGGTACGCAATTTAAAATTACGATACCTTATCATTCTTAATGGCATTTAATACTTTATTTACATCTGAAGGAGTGTCAATAGCCAAAGTATCGGTATGAGTAATAGCTACTTTAATATTAAAACCATTTTCTATCCATCTTAGTTGCTCTAAGCCTTCGGCTTTTTCTAAGTTGCCCGTCTCTAATTGTGAAATGATACTTAAAGTAGGGGTTTTATAGCCATAAATACCTATATGCTTATAAAAAGTATGTTTTTCTAGCCATTGGCTTGGCTCTACATCTCTTAAATAAGGTAAGGTTTGTCTGCTAAAATATATAGCTTCTCTTTTGTTATTTAATAAAACCTTTGGGGTGTTAAAATTATAAAGCTCTTCGTAAGTTTCAATTTTCTTAACTAGTGTTGCAATTTGGGTAGAAATATCATTAAAGCAACCTGCAACCAAATTAATTTGATTAGGGTCTATCAAAGGTTCATCGCCTTGTATGTTAATAACAGCATCAAAACCACTTACTTTTTGGGCTACTTCTGCGCATCTATCTGTTCCGCTTACATGGTTATCAGCAGTCATGATAACATTACCACCAAATTGTTTTACAGCTTGAAATATTTTGGTGTCATCTGTAGCCACAATAACATCAGCCAAAGAAGTTGCCTGTTGCGTTTGCTCATAAACCCTTTGTATCATAGATTTTCCTTCTAAATCTATCAAAGGTTTACCCGGAAAACGGGTAGAAGCAAATCTTGCAGGAATAACACCTAATATTTTCATCAAAAATTATTTAAATAAACCGTTTATTTCTCTTTCTATACTTTCTATCACGATACTTAAATCATCTGGTTTATTAGCAAAATCTAATTTGTCTTTGTCTAAAATCAACAATTTACCAGATTTGTAGCTTTTAATCCATTTATCGTATTTTTCGTTTAGCTTTTGTAAATAATCTAAACGTATACTTGCCTCGTATTCGCGTCCTCTTCTTTGTATATTTTCTACCAAAGTAGGTACAGATGCTTTTAAATAGATTAACAAATCTGGCGGTTTAATATAAGCCGTAATATTATCAAATATAGATTGATAATTTTCGTAATCTCTGCTGGTCATTAAGCCCATTTCATGAAGATTTTCAGCAAAAATATAAGCATCCTCATAAATGGTACGGTCTTGAATAATACTTTGATTACTCCTTTGTATATCTCTAATCTGTTGAAATCTACTGTTTAAAAAGTAAATCTGTAAGTTAAAGCTCCATCTTTTCATATCGCTGTAAAAATCCTCTAAATACGGATTGTTATCAACAGCTTCAAACATGGCTTCCCAATTATAATTTTTGGCTAATAATTCGGTAAGGGTGGTTTTCCCGGCTCCTATATTACCAACAACGGCTATATGCATAATGGTTAATTATTCTGAAAAAAATGCTCAATTTTTCTAAATTAAAATTAAAATGGTCTGAAACCAATTATTTCTCTTACTTCTTTTATTGTTTTTGATGCGCTTTCTCTTGCTTTCTCTGCGCCAAGTTTAGCAACTTTATGTAAAAGGCTTGTATTTTGGGCTATATCCTCAATTTTTGATCTGATATCTGCCGTTGCTAATATCATATCTTCAGCAATTTGCTTTTTAAAATCACCATATCTAATAGCGCAAGTATTATAAGCATTTTCAAAATGCTGATAAGTGTCTTCCGTAGATACTACTTTCATCAAATCAAAAAGATTTTGTATTTCTTGAGGCTTTTCTTGGTTGTCTACTGTTGGGCCACCATCAGTAACAGCTTTCATTACTTTCTTTTTGATGATTTCTGGACTGTCTGATAAATAAACAGCGTTCATTTCGCCTTCAGATTTTCCCATTTTACCTTTTCCATCTAGTCCAGGTATTTTTATCAACTGCTCAGAAAAATTAAAAGCATATGGCTCTTTAAAGTATGCTGTTTGGTATAAGTTGTTGAAACGGTTACCAAAGGTACGGGCCATTTCTAAATGTTGCTCTTGGTCTTTTCCTACAGGTACTTTGGTAGCATGGTGTAAAATAATATCAGCAGCCATTAAAACCGGATAGGTTAATAAGCCAGCATTTACATTATTAGGTTGCGAACGTATTTTGTCTTTAAAAGAGGTGCTTCTTTCTAACTCGCCTAAATAAGCGTTCATATTTAAGTAGAGATAAAGTTCTGTTACCTCAGGTACGTCAGACTGTACATATAACGTACATTTTTCTGGGTCTAATCCTGCTGCCAGATATTCTACCAATACATGTTTTACATTACCATGTAGGTTTTCCGGAGTTGGATGCGTGGTTAAAGAATGATAATCGGCAATAAAAAAGAAACAATTATATTGCTCCTGCATTTTAATGAAATTTTTTACAGCACCATAATAATTTCCCAGATGTAATTTTCCTGTGGATCTTATTCCACTAACAACAGTTTCCATATAGGCAACGAAAGTACAGAAAATTTCTATTTTTGAAATTGATGAAACAAATTTTGAAACAGCTGCATCGCTATTTTTACCATTTAATGGTGGTGCTGTTTTATTTTCTTTTGTATCCCTTGCTTTATAGGTATTCAAGAAATCAGCGTAGCTACCCCAAACTCAATAAAATAAGACAGTGGAATGCACAATTAGCCTGTTTTTTTTCTGGTATCAGGTATGAATATCAATTTAAAGTAAAAATGGATTGGAGTAAAACTTATATCGTTTGTGCCAACCATTCTTCTAATCTAGATATTTTAGCAGCTACCATGCTCATGAAAAATAATTTTTTCTTTATGGGAAAGGATGAGTTACTTAAAAATCCTTTAACGGCTCTTTATTTTAAAACTATTGATGTACCTGTAAATAGGGAAAGTAAAATATCATCCTATAAGGCTTTTAAAAAAGCCGAAGAACGATTGAAAGAAGGAATATCTTTAATCATTTTCCCGGAAGGTAAAATTGGAGACGAGTATCCACCACTTTTACATCCGTTCAAAAATGGTCCTTTTAAATTAGCTCTTAGTTTAGGGATTCCTATTCTGCCCGTAAGTATTGTAAACAATTGGGAGATACTTTGGGATGATGGTAAACGCTTTGGCTCTAAACCCGGAAAATGTGAAGTAATTGTTCATGAGCCGGTAGATACAGCATCCTTAGCAGAAAAAGATGAAGAAAATCTTAAAAATAATGTTTTTGAAATCGTACATTCGGCATTAAATTACAAGAAATACAAAGATTTTTAGCTTATTCTCATGAAAATTGATAGAGAAACAGTAGATAAAATAGCTCATTTAGCTCGTTTAGTATTAACAGAGGAGGAAAAAAATAGGTCTATTGAAGAACTAAGTGAGATTCTTAGTTTTATGGAGAAACTAGGTGAATTAGACACCACAGGTGTAGAGCCGCTTATTTATATGAATGAGCGTGTTAATGTTTTAAGACCAGACCAAGTAGTACAAGAAATAAGTAGAGAAGAAGCTTTAAGTAACGCACCACTCAAAAACGAAGAGTACTTTAAAGTTTCTAAAGTTATAGAAAAATAAAGCCGGAAAAACCGGCTTTTTTTGTGTAACAAAAGTTTCTAAAATTTGTCTTATAGGAAATACAAACAATATGCAGCCATTAATTACCATTACAGATATAGGAAGAAAATACGTTATAGGTTCAGAAACTATACATGCTATAAAATCTGTAACATTAACCATTAATAAAGGAGAGTTTGTTGCCTTAATGGGACCTTCTGGTTCTGGTAAATCTACTTTAATGAATATTTTAGGTTGCTTAGACACACCTACAAAAGGAGAGTATATCTTAAACGGAATTAATGTAAGCCAAATGACAGATAGCGAGCTTGCCGAAGTAAGAAATAAAGAAATAGGTTTTGTATTTCAAACTTTTAATCTTTTACCTCGTTCGTCTGCACAAGATAATGTAGCTTTACCATTGGTTTATGCAGGTGTTTCTAAAAAAGAAAGAGATGATAGAGCAACTGTTGCCTTAACCAATGTTGGCTTAGCTAATAGATTACATCATAAACCAAATGAGCTTTCTGGAGGGCAAAGACAGCGTGTGGCTGTTGCCAGAGCTTTAATTAATAATCCTTCCATTATTTTAGCCGATGAGCCTACCGGTAATTTAGATACTAAAACATCTATAGAAATTATGGGCTTGATAGAAGAGATACATGCAAAAGGCAATACCATTATTCTGGTTACTCATGAGGAGGATATCGCACAACACGCACACCGTATAGTAAGAATGAGGGATGGTTTGGTTGAAGATGATTACCAGAACAAAGATGTGAAGACGGTAGCAGAGAAAGTTTAAGTTTATTTTTAATAATATGTTCATTTTTCTAAACAAAAAAAGCTTTATTTAGTTAAGAGAAACAATGAGCATGAAAATATACACAAAAACCGGTGATACGGGTTATACTTCTTTAATAGGCGGAACTAGAGTTCCTAAGCACCATATCAGGATAGAGTCTTACGGAACTGTTGATGAGCTAAATTCTTATATAGGCTTAATAAGCGACCAAGACATTGCTATAGAAGACAAAGCTACCCTAAAAGAAATTCAAGATAGATTATTTACCATTGGCTCTTCGTTGGCTTCTGATCCAGAAAAATCTAAAATGAAGATTCCGGATTTGCATGAAGAAGATATTACGCTTTTAGAAAGTGAAATAGATAAAATGAATGAAAGTTTAGAGCCTTTAAAACATTTTATTTTACCCGGTGGCCTAACAGCTTCTTCTTATTGCCATTTGGCCAGATGCGTTTGCAGAAGGGCAGAACGTAACGTTGTACATTTGGCAGAAGAAAGTTTTGTTGACGATAAAATAACCATATATTTAAATCGTTTGTCTGATTACTTGTTCACTTTAGCAAGGAAAGTAAATGCGGATAATAGCATTACAGAAAACAAGTGGATTCCACGAGTTTAAGAATGTTGAAAACTTTTTTAGGAACTATAAATTATTAATATACTTTTGCGATTAAATTAAAATTCTAAGAAATATGTATTGGACATTAGAATTAGCTTCTCATTTAGAAGATGCTCCGTGGCCAGCCACTAAAGACGAATTAATAGATTACGCTATCCGCTCAGGAGCTCCTGTAGAAGTTATAGAAAATCTACAAGCCCTAGAAGATGATGGCGAGCCCTATGAAAACATTGAAGAGATTTGGCCGGATTATCCCACAAAAGATGACTTCTTCTTTAACGAAGATGAATACTAAAAGAAGCCCGATGGTAATCGGGCTTTTTTTGTATATAAAATGATACGATTTTATTTTCCACTTATCTGTTAAACTTAAATTTTAACTGCTATTTAAGAAATTTTGGTTTTTGGTCTGGTTTTGGTTTAGTGAGATGTATATAATTATCAAAACATTTTTACACTATAAAAAACAAGAACATGGGAAATTTACTTTATTTAATCGCAGTTATATTGGTTATAATCTGGATTTTTGGAGCATTTGTATCACCTTTTGGTGGAGGATTAATTCATATCTTATTGGTAATTGCAGTTATAGCTATTCTTCTAAGGATTATAAGAGGCGCTTGATAAAAATAGTATAACCATAAAAAAGCGAGGCAAAAAACCTCGCTTTTTTATTAAGTAAATGGTGCCTATCAAATTATTTTACCGTTAACCTATCTTTTATAAAAGCCAGTCCAAATCCAATTAAAACAGCAGTTCCACATAGCGCTATTTGGATAAATATTTCTGCTATCAGATAGGGGTGAGGAATACCTAGAATAAGCTCTATAAATGAAATGATGATATATAAAGCAATATAATAAGCTACTAATTTCAAATAGTTAACCAGCTGAAGTTGCTTTGTTTTGAGGTATAAATAAAAGCTTATAGCTGCAAAATAGAAAGCTAATAAATAAGGTTGTATAAGTTTATAAAACTCTGCTGGTATAAAGCGTAAACTAAAATGAATCAACAAAGCTATGGTAGCACTTATAGCATAAAATTTAAAATTTTTATTCATAAGCTGGTTTATTTAAAATTGCTTCTGCTAATGTAATATCTTCTGGAAAGGTAATTTTAAAATTAAACTCATCGCCATTACATAAATTAATGGTATAGCCAGCTTTTTCAACAAGAGAGGCATCATCTGTAAAAAAGCTTTCAAAATCTTGCTGATAAGCTTTTTCAAGCTGTGGATATTGAAATGTTTGTGGCGTTTGAACCAAATAAACCTGATTTCTGGCAATCGCCTTGTTTTTATTTCCTTCTTGTACCCTAACAGAATCTTTAGACAGTGTAGCTGCAATAGCATTACCTGTAGAAATTGCCTTTTCATAGCAATTATCAATAGTTTGGATGCTTACTAATGGTCTAACAGCATCATGTATTGCAATAATACTTTGTTTATCTGCTATTGGGCTAAGCGCATTTTTTACAGAATGAAATCTTTCTGTACCGCCACTTACCACTTCATGCGGGATATTGAAATGATATTCTTGTACAAGTTTATGCCAGGTTTGCTGTTCTTGTTCTGCTAAAACAACTATAATTTTTGGTTGATATTTGCTTTGGTAAAACTTTTCTATACTCAGCATTAAAATTGGCTTGCCTTTTAACAGTAAAAATTGCTTAGGTGTTTGGCTGTTCATTCTTTTACCAGAACCACCAGCTACAATAATGGCATAAAACTGATTTTTGCTCATGTTGAGTTAAAGCTTTATAAATAAAAAAACGATGAATAATTTTGCCAAAGCTTGCTATTCATCGTTTTAAATATGTTTGATATCTTATGTTTAGATAATCAGCATGGCATCTCCATAACTGTAAAATCTATATTTTTCTTTTACAGCAACTTCGTAAGCATTCATTACATTTTCATAACCGCCAAATGCAGCAATCATCATTAATAATGTTGATTCTGGTGTGTGGAAATTAGTAATCATGCAATTTGCAATACTAAAATCGTAAGGTGGGAAAATGAATTTTGATGTCCAATCGTTAATTGGTTTTAAAGTATGACTTGCAGAAACTGCAGATTCTATAGATCTCATTACAGTTGTACCAACAGCACAAACTTTTCTTTTGTCTGCAATACCTTTATTTACAATATCAGCATCTTTTTGGGTGATGATGATTTGCTCAGAATCCATTTTGTGTTTGGTTAAATCCTCAACCTCAACTTGTCTAAAAGTACCTAAACCAATGTGTAAAGTTACTTCTGCAAATTCTATACCTTTAAGTTCTAGTCTTTTTAATAACTCTCTACTAAAGTGTAAACCTGCGGTTGGTGCCGCAACAGCGCCTTCATTTTTAGCAAAAATAGTTTGGTAACGCTCTTTATCTTCTGCAGTAGGCTTACGTTTGATGTATTTAGGAAGAGGTGTTTCACCTAAAATTTCAATATTCTGACGGAATTCTTCATCAGTACCATCAAATAAGAAGCGAATAGTTCTACCTCTAGACGTGGTATTATCAACAACCTCAGCAACTAATAAGTCATCATCGCCAAAGTATAATTTATTACCAACTCTAATTTTTCTAGCAGGATCTACTAAAACATCCCATAATCTTAACTCTTTATTTAGCTCTCTTAATAAGAAAACTTCTATAGTGGCACCAGTTTTTTCTTTATTACCATATAAACGGGCAGGAAAAACTTTAGTGTTATTCAAAATCATCACATCTTTTTCCTCAAAATAACCCAATACGTCTTTAAAAAGCTTATGCTCTATATGTCCTGTTTTTTTGTCTAGAACCATTAAACGAGACTCATCGCGGGTTTCTGCCGGGTGATGAGCAATAAGAGATTCTGGTAAATGGAATTTAAATTGTGATAATTTCATATGTTTTGAAACAAATATTTGGAGCGCAAATTTAGGAAAAATAAATTCAATAAAATAATGCCCTATTAAACCGCTATTTTGTGAAATTTAATAATTAAAAACTGTAACTTTTCATCTTTTAAACTGTCTTATACCATATGTTGTTTTTAAAACTTTTTAAAGAAAGCTTTCTTTTTGCTTACGATGCCTTAAGACAGAACCGTACACGTACCTTTTTATCTTTACTAGGTATCACTATTGGTATTTTTACCATTATCACTGTTTTTGCTGCGGTAGATACTTTTAGGGGTAATTTACAGGAAAGTGTAGATAAATTAGGAAGTAAAACCGTATTTGTGCAGAAATGGCCTTGGGGTGGTTTTGGCGATTACCCATGGTGGAAATATATGCAAAGACCAAATGCTAGTTTAAGAGATTATGAAGCTTTAAAAGAGCGAGTAACTTTAGCTGATGGTATTTCTTATCAGATTGGTTTATCAAATAGAACATTAAAATATAGAAGCAATAGTATAGAAGGCGTAGAGGTTTCTGCTGCTTCACACGAATATGATAAGACATGGAGTTTTGATTTAACAGAGGGTAGATATTTTACCGAAGGAGAATCTGGAAGTGGTAATGCAGTTTGCTTAATTGGTGCCGATATTGCCGAAGGTTTATTCCCTAACCAAAGCGCAACCGGAAAGCAAATAAAAGTTTTAGGCAGAAATGTACAGATAATTGGCGTTTTTGCTAAAGAAGGTGAGGATATGCTGGGTGTTACCGCTGATAAATTATTGCTATTACCCTTAAATTTTGCCAGAAACGTTATCGATGTTGAAGGAGATAACTATGGGCCACAAATAGCTATAAGAGGTAAAGAAAACGTAGCCGTAGAAGATGTAGAAAGTGAATTGCAAGGGATTATGCGCTCTATTAGAAGGTTAAGCCCGGTTGAGGATGATAATTTCGCTTTAAATAAAACCACTATTTTATCTGGCCAATTAGATCAAATGTTTGCCATAGTAAACGTAGCCGGTTGGATTATTGGTGGTTTCTCTATTTTAGTAGGAGGTTTTGGTATAGCCAACATCATGTTTGTTTCTGTTAAAGAACGAACTAATATTATAGGCATACAAAAATCTTTAGGTGCTAAGAACTATTTTATTCTGATGCAGTTTTTGTTTGAAGCTATTGCATTATCATTAATTGGTGGTTTACTAGGTTTGGCGGTGGTTTATGCTTTAACCTTAATAGCCACGTATGGTTTCGATTTTGAAATTGTCTTGAATATGGGGAATATTATAAGAGGAATTTCAATTTCTATCATCATTGGTGTGATTTCTGGTTTTTGGCCAGCATTTTCTGCTGCCAGATTAGATCCTGTTGAGGCGATTAGGTCTAAATAGTAATTGACTATTGATAAAATAAAGACTAAATAAACTCATGGAAAATAGGCATATGATCGCTTAATTTAATCCATTTAGATACTTCTCCAATTTTAAATGTAGTCGTTCTTTCAATAATTTCTTTAAAAGCGAAAATATAGTCAATGTGGTAAGGTCTTGATAATTTACGTTGAAAATAAAGAGTCGGGTTAGATTCTTTACCTTGTTCTTCTTCCGTTAACTTGTGATAAATACTTTCAATACCAAGATGTTTTAGTTCTTCTACTACGTCAGAATGATTCCACCAGCGGTCCCATTCATCCCATTTAGTATTGCTATTAAAATCTCCAGCTATAATAGTTTTATTTATTCTATGTTTGTTAACTTGTAAATATTTCCATATTTGACCTATATATCCAAAATTTGGAGAATTGTTTTTATGAGTCCAAACAGCAAGAAGATCAAATTCATCATCTATTTTACAGGGTAAAAAATGCTTTACAGTATGATTTTTGAAACTATTTGTCCAATCTAATTTTTTAAGAGTTATTTCTGGTTTAGCAAATACTCCTAATCCCTTATTTTTAGTATCACCAATCCAAAGATGATTTTTAGCCCAATTTTGATAATCATAGTTTAATGATTCAAGTGGATTTTCACATTCTTGAATGATAAGAAGATCCGCATCATAATCTAAGAGAGTATCAAATTTTTTTCTGAAAGCTCCATTACAGTTCCATGTTATTATTTTCAATACTATAATAATTTGTTACGCTAAACTAGAGATTTACTTTGATAGTCAACAAAACTTTCTCTTATGACTTCTAACAAAAGTGCTAATGATTTAATAGCAATAACCTAATCCAAATAAACCGGGGCGGCAGCGGTATCTTTTGCCTAGCTTAATTTTTTTTTACATGATGACTTAAATGGCAAAAATAAAGCAAAGCACCGGACTATCGGTTAATAGTAGTACTAGCATTGCTTTTCTAATTAAAAATTAAGCACAAAAAAAGAGGGTAAAAATTACCCTCTCCTAAAATTTTATATAATTATAGCTTACTTTAATTTAGCTAAAGCGGCTGTAATTTTGCTACAAGCGTCTTTTAATTCTTCTTCAGATGCTGCGTAAGAAATACGGATACAATCTGGATTACCAAAAGCTTCGCCAGTTACGGTTGATACATGTGCTTCGTTTAAGATGTAAATACAAAGATCATCTGCATTGCTAATGACATTGCCTTCTTCGGTTGTTTTACCAAAGAAAGAAGAAACATCTGGGAAGAAATAGAAAGCACCTTCTGGTAAGTTTACCTTAACACCAGGTATTTGAGAAAGTAAACCAAAAACTAAATCGCGTCTTGTTAAGAAAGCGTCACGCATTTGGTGTACAGTTTCTAAGCCGCCTAATAAAGCTGCTAAGCCTGCTTTTTGTGTTATAGAACAAGTCCCAGAAGTCGTTTGGCCTTGTAATTTATCTGTAGCAGCAGCAATTTCTTTGCTTGCAGCTAAGTAACCCAATCTCCAACCTGTCATGGCGAAACCTTTAGAGAAACCGTTAACAACAATGACTCTTTCTTTTACCGATGGAAACTCTGCTATAGAAGCATGGCCACCAACAAAGTTAATGTGCTCGTAAATTTCGTCTGAAAGGATGTAAACCTGAGGGTGTTTTTCAAAAACTTTAACTAAACCTGCTAATTCCTCTTTGCTGTAAACGCTACCCGTAGGGTTACAAGGCGAAGAGAACATGAATAATTTAGTTTTTGGGGTAATAGCAGCTTCTAATTGCTCTGGCGTAATTTTGTAGTTATTTTCTACGGTTGCGTTAATGAAAACCGACTCGCCTTCTGCTAATTTTACCATTTCTGAGTAGCTTACCCAATATGGTGTAGGTATAATTACCTCTTCGCCTGGGTTAATTAAGCATAATAATGCATTAGCCAAAGCTTGTTTAGCACCTGTAGAAACTACAATTTGTTCTGGTGAAAAATCAAGGTTATTTTCTCTTTTTAATTTGTCTGAAATAGCTTTTCTTAAATCAGGATAACCTGAAACAGGAGAGTAATACGTAAAGTTCTTTTCCATAGCATCTACTGCAGCATCTTTAATATACTGTGGTGTATGGAAGTCTGGCTCACCAAAACTTAAGTTAATAACCTTAACGCCTTTGGCAGCAAGTTCGCGGCCTAATTTGGCCATTTTAATAGTCTGTGACTCTGTTAAATTCTGAATTCTGGTTGATAAAATTGTCATGATTTAAGCTTTGGGCGCAAATATAGGAATAGTTTTTTCTTTAGGGCAATAGCAAATTGTCTAAGTTTGTAAAAAATCATCAAGGTGAAGTCAAAAAAGCAACTCATATTTCTATCGCTTGCCATTGGCCTTTTATTAATGCTGGTAAAATTTATCGCTTATTTTATCACGCACTCTAACGCCATTTTAACAGATGCGGCAGAAAGCATCGTGAATGTTATAGCAAGTTCATTTGCTTTTTATAGTATTTACTTATCCTCACAACCAAAAGACCAAAATCATCCTTATGGGCATGGTAAGGTCGAGTTTTTTTCTGCTTTTGTAGAAGGCGTTTTAATTATTATTGCTGGTATCATCATCTTTTTTAAAAGTATTTACAACGCTTTTTATCCTCAAGAAATTAAAGATTTGTTTGATGGTTCTTTGTTGATAGGGCTTACCGGTTTAGTTAACGGGCTTCTTGGTTTTTATTTAGTTAACCGCGGAAAGGTCTTAAACTCTTTAACCTTACATGCGGATGGTAAACACCTCCTTACCGATGCTGTTAGTAGCTTTGGGCTGATGTTAGGTTTATTAGTAATGGCTTTTACAGGCTTAAACTGGCTAGATAGCCTTATTTCTATGGGTTTAGCTTTGTATATCATTTCAAATGGCTATAAATTAATGCGACTTTCTGTAGGCGGTTTAATGGATGAATCTGATGTAAATATTGTTGAAAACGTTATTAAGCAGCTTTCTATAAATAGACGACCAGCTTGGATAGATGTTCATAACCTACGCATTCAACGCTACGGCGATGCTATACATATAGATTGCCATGTTACTTTACCTTATTATTTTGATTTAAATAAAGTGCATGCCGAGATTACTGATATCGATAAAATTATCAATGAAAATGTAGCCAATACCGAGCTTTTTATCCATACAGACCCCTGTGTTTTCCAATGTTGCCATTATTGTAACGTAGAAAATTGCCCGGTAAGACAAGAACCTAAAACAAAAGAAATAGCTTGGGATATTGATAATGTCACCAAAAACCACAAACATTTTGAAGTAATATAAGTCTTAACCATATGAATAAGTTTAATGTGAGGGTTTACGGGCTATTGATAAATCAAGAGCAAAAGATTTTAATTACTGATGAACAACTAGGAGATTTTAAATTTACCAAATTCCCAGGTGGAGGTTTAGAAAAAGGAGAAGGACTTATTGATGCCCTAAAAAGAGAGTTTATAGAAGAGTGCAACTTAGAAATAGAAATTCTTGAACATTATTATACCACAGATTTTTTTGTGCAATCTATCTTTTCTGAAGAGCAATTGATAGCTGTATATTATCTAATTAAGCCTAAAAATAACTTAGATATACCTTTAGTATCAACAGCTTTTGATTTTGATGAGCAAAACTCTTGTAAACAATGTTTCCGACTGGTAGATTTGAAAACTTTAACAACAGAAGATTTAACCTTCCCCGTTGATAAACATGTAATAAAATTAATGATGGAGCATTTTGTATGATAGATTTAGTTGCAGAAGACCAAAAGAATATATGGCATCCTTACACCCAAATGAAAAATGCTTTGCCTCCCATTCCAATTGTTAGGGGAGAAGGTGCGCATTTGTTTAAAGAAAACGGAGAAAAACTGATAGACGCCGTTTCATCATGGTGGGTAAATATTCATGGGCACAGTCATCCATACATTGCAAACGAGGTTTTTAAGCAATTAAACACTTTAGAACATGTGATTTTTGCGGGTTTTACGCATCCCAAAGCGGTAGAGCTTTCTACCAAACTGCTCAGCATTTTGCCCTCAAACCAAGCAAAGGTATTTTTTTCTGATAATGGCTCTACAGCGGTAGAAGTGGCCATAAAAATGTGTTTACAATTTTGGTTTAACCAAGATGTAAAACGTAAAAAAGTTTTGGCTTTCGCCGATGCTTATCATGGTGATACTTTTGGTGCGATGGCTGTAAGTGGAAGAAGCGCTTTTACACGGCCTTTTGATGCTTTACTTTTTGATGTAGAGTTTATTGAATTACCTACAAAACACAATTTGCAAAATCTAAAATCTAAAATCTCCAGTCTAAAATCCGAATTGGCTTGTTTTATTTTTGAGCCTTTAGTATTAGGTGCTGGCGGAATGTTGATGTATGAAGCCCAGCATTTAGATGAACTTATTGCTCATTGTAAAAAAGAGCAGGTTTTAACCATTGCAGATGAGGTAATGACAGGTTTTGGGCGTACAGGTAAATATTTCGCATCAGACCACTTACAAAACAAAGCAGATTTAATGTGTTTTTCAAAAGGTATTACCGGCGGTACCATGCCTTTGGGTTTAACAACATGCACTTTAGAAATTTACAATGCTTTCTTGTCTGATGATAAATTGAAAACCTTATTCCACGGACATTCTTTTACGGCTAACCCTGTGGCCTGTGCCGCGGCTTGTGCTAGTTTTGATATTTTGACTCAGCCAGAAACAATGGCTAATATCAATAGGGTAGCACAAAATCATCAACAGTTTAAAGATAAAATCCAACATCACCCAAAATTAAAAGAGGTTAGACAAACAGGTACTATCATCGCTTTAGAATGGTTAAACGATTCAAAAACATCTTATTTTAATAATCTGAGAGATAAGCTGTATCATTTCTTTTTAGATAGAGGTATCATTTTAAGACCTTTAGGAAATATCCTTTATATTTTACCTCCTTATTGCATAAGTGATGATGACCTGCATTATATTTACCAACAAATTGAATTAGCGTTAGAAGAATTTTAGAGATATGGCTTTACAAAAAATACTAAACAAAGTGGTTGCCAATGCTACCACACATGCAAAATGGCTAAATACACTTTCTTTTATGGAAAATGCCGGGGCAAGAAAAATATCGGCTTCTGAAGATAAGAAAAACGTTAGCTTAATTATTTTAAAACATGCCGCTGAAGAACACAGACACGCTTATTATCTTAAAAAGCAAATAGAAAAAATTGCTACAGATATTTGTCCAAATTATCACGACCAGCATTTATTAGCGCCTGCTGCAAGTAAATATTATTTGGGCTTGTTAGATGTTAAAGTTTGTAAATACTTGAAAGATACTTTGAACTTAAAAGGACAAGATTTAAAGTTTGCAGCTTATTTACTGGTAACTTACGCTATTGAAGTAAGAGCCGATGAAATTTACCCAATTTACCAAAACGAGTTGAGTGCAGCGGGTAGTAAAGTAAATGTAAAATCTATTATAGCAGAAGAAGAGGGCCATTTAGAAGAAATGTTAGCTCAACTTAAAAATTTCTCTACAGATTGGGAAGTACACGCTAAAAAGGCAGTAGAAATAGAACAAGAATTATTTAATAATTGGATACAACAATTAGATTTAGAATTAGCCAGCTAATGGCTCTCTAAAATTTTTTTAATAAAATTATTATTCATAGCCTTTAAATCATCAAAGGCTATGATATTCCCACCTAACCAACTAACCAGGCAATCACCTAACAACCTAACAAACCAACCAACTAACAACCTAGCCACCTAACATCCAAACCACCTAAGAACCTAACCAACTAACAACCTAATCACCTAACAACCTAACCAACTAACCACCTAACCCACCAATCACCTAACCACCTAACAACCTAACCAACTAACAACCTACAAACTATCCCTCGTTAAACTATCAACACCCGGTACAGAGTCTGCGGGCATATTATTAGAAGGAATTCCTGGATTATTAGGTTTATTCTGCTGGCAAGCTGCCAAAAAAATGAAGCAAAAAGCTATTAAAATAAAAGATTTCATAGTAGTGATGATTTTAATTTAATTTTTATCCACTTTTATAGCTTCTAAGAAAAATGATGGAAGCCACAAAAGAAGAAGTATTTAATACTTGTTTAACTGTTTTAAATTCGAAAATTACAGAAATTAAAAGCAGCATAGAAAGCGTTAAAGAATCATCCAAAAACGATACCAAAAGTAGCATGGGTGATAAATATGAAACCAGCAGAGAAATGTTGCAACAAGAAATTAACCGTTTAGAGAAGCAACTAGCAGATGCAAATCAGCAGTTATTTACGCTTAAAAATATCGCTATCAATAAAAAATCAGATAAAATAATACCTGGTAGTTATGTAAAAACGTCTATGGGTTATTTTTTTATTACTGTAGCGCTAGGCGAAGTAAACATCAATAAATCTAAGATATTTGTTATTTCTCCAGTATCCCCGCTAGGGAAAAACCTTCAAGGAAAACAAATGAATGATACATTGGTCTTAAATAGTAAAGAAATAAAAATATTAAGTATCTATTAAAAATGGAATTTACTTTAACCACACCTGCATTATTGTTCTCGGCTATCTCACTGCTTTTATTAGCTTACACCAACAGGTTTTTAGCATTAGCCAGTTTAGTTAGAAGCATGAAAAGCGTTTATCTAGAAAACAGAAGTGAAAATCTTTTAGCTCAGCTTCTAAACATTAAAAAGCGTATTTTCTTAATTCGTAACATGCAAGGCTTTGGTATTTTAAGCTTTTTCTTTTGTGTTTTATGTATGTTTCTTATCTACTATAACCTTACAGTTTTAGCACAATATGTTTTTGGTTTAAGTTTATTTTTACTGATGATTTCTTTGTTTTTATCTTTCAGAGAGATACAAATCTCCGCAAATGCTCTTAAACTAGAGCTTATGGATTTAGAAAACATCAATAATCAAGAGAAATAAAATTTTTCTTAAAACTGTATAGCTTTTTTTTAGTTATCAATGAAAATTATTCGCCCTTTAAATATGTGTTTTAAAAATATTGCATTTACCCTATTCTTGTTAATTTTTACTTTTTCTGCTTCTGCGCAAAAAATATATAGCTTAAATGGTGTTATTACTGATGGCCAAACCGGGGAAACATTAATAGGTGCAAGTGTTAAATTAAGCGGAATAAAACAAGCAGGCACTACAACAAATGCCTATGGCTACTTCTCTATTTCTTTACCACAAGGTACATATGATTTAGCTATTACCTATGTTGGTTACAAACCTATTATCAGAAAAATAGATTTAAACACCAATCTAAAACTCGATTTTAGTTTAGAACCAGCAGCGCAATTAGAAGAAATTGTTGTAAGCTCGGTAAAAAGAAATGATAATGTAACCAACCCACAAATGGGTGTAGAAAAGTTAGATGTAAAGGATATTAAAAGTATTCCGGTTTTATTTGGAGAACGTGACATCTTAAAAACCTTACAATTACTACCCGGTATTAAGCCTGCTGGCGATGGAAATTCTGGTTTTTATGTACGTGGAGGCGCTATAGACCAAAATTTAATTTTGTTAGATGAAGCACCTGTTTACAATGCTTCACACCTTTTAGGTTTTTTCTCCACCTTCAATTCTGATGCTATAAAAGATGTTACCGTTTATAAAGGTGGTATGCCAGCACAATACGGCGGACGATTATCTTCTGTTTTAGATATCAGGATGAATGATGGTAATAAAAATAACTTTACAGCAGAAGGCGGTATAGGCTTAATATCTTCACGTTTAAAAGTAGAAGGCCCAATCCAAAAAGAAAAAAGTTCTTTCATGATTAGCGGAAGAAGAACCTACGCCGATGCTTTTTTAGCCTTCGCACCTGATACATCTCTAAGAGGTAATACCTTGTTTTTTTACGATTTAAACGCCAAAACCAATTTTAAACTGAACGATAAAAATACCCTTTACTTATCCGGGTATTTTGGTAGAGATAAACTGGGTTTAAACCAAGCTTTTGGTTTTGATTGGGGAAATACCACCGCTACGTTACGTTGGAGCCATATTTTCTCTAACAGATTGTTCTCTAATACCTCTTTCATTTATTCTAATTACGATTATGTCATCGAAAATCAATTAGAAGGGAATGATTTCAAAGTGAGCTCTATCATCAGAGACTTTAACCTCAAGCAAGATTTTCAATATGCCTTAAATAACCACGATATCCGCTTTGGTATTAATGCTATTCATCATACAATAGAACCAGGTAGAATTACTGCAAGCGAAAATTCAAGCGTTAATCCGGCTATGGTAGAAAATAGAAGAGGAATAGAAACTGCTATTTATGTTTCTGATGAATGGAAAGCATCAGATAATTTTAATCTAGCCTATGGCTTAAGATTAAGCTCTTTTGCTTTGCTTGGTGCAGGTAATTTTAAAGAGTATGATAGTGATGGAAATGAAATAAACTCAACATTTTATAGCGCTGGTGAAGTTGTACAATCCTACCTCAATCTAGAACCTCGGCTTTCTGCAAGTTATCAGTTTAATGAGACTAAATCTGTAAAAGGTTCTTATACCAGAAATACACAGAATTTACACCTCATGTCTAACTCAACAGCAACTTCTCCAACAGATATTTATATTTTAAGTAGTAATAATACCCGACCAGAAATTGCAGACCAAGTTGCCCTAGGTTATTTTAGTAATTTTAAAGATAATACTTACGAGTTCTCTGCCGAGGTTTATTACAAATGGATGCAAAACCAAATCGAGTATAGAAACGGTACCGATTTAAGAGGAAATCAAAACGTTGAAGCAGATTTATTATATGGTGACGGAAGAGCTTACGGTATAGAGCTTTTCTTGAAAAAAAGATTTGGTGATTTTAACGGCTGGATAGGTTATACCTTATCAAAAACAGAAAGACAGTTTAATCAAATCAATAACGGGAAATGGTTTAACGCATTTCAAGATCGCACACATGATATCTCTCTGGTAGGTATTTATAAAGCAAGCAAACGTTGGACACTTTCTTCAACTTTTGTTTACAACACAGGTAACGCCATAACAGCGCCAGAAGGTAAATATCAATTAGGTGGTACAACTGTTTTTTACTATTCAGAAAGAAATGCCTACAGAGCACCAGATTATCACCGACTTGATTTTTCTGCAACGCTAGAAGGCAAGCCTGGTAAAAAATATCAATCAAGCTGGTCTTTTGGTATTTATAATGTTTATAATAGAAAAAATGTTTTCTCATTAAGTTATGAAGAAAACCCTAACAATCCTGCTCAAACACAAGTAATTAAAACGGCATTATTTGGTGTCATCCCATCTGTAACTTGGAATTTCAAATTTTAAAATCATGAGAAACAATATATTCATCTTAGTTTTTTTAAGCATACTAGCGCTTACTTCCTGTGAAGAAGTTATAGAAATAGATACTAAAGAGCAAGAGCCAGCAGTAGTTATAGAAGCCGCAATAACCGATAGAACAGAAAGGCAAACCATATATCTGTCGCAAACAGTACCTTTTAATCAGTCATTTCAAACAGTGCCAATAAGAAATGCAACAGTTAGGGTAACAGAAACTGGTGGTCCAACTTTAACTTTTACAGAAGACCAGCCAGGTGTTTACCGCTCAATTATTTTTAAAGGAGGCTATGGTAAAACTTATAATTTAAGTGTAACCGTGAATGGTAAAACCTATACAGCAACGTCTAAAATGCCTAATAAAGTAACATTAGACTCTTTGTCTGTATCTGAAGTCACCTTCTTTGGAGAAACCAGAAAGTACGTAAAAGTACACTATCAAGATCCAGCACAAGAAGTTAATGCTTACAACTACGTCATCAGTATCAATAGTAAAAAAATCAATAACTTTTATGTAGATAGCGATAGATTTAATAACGGTAACTATATCGAGAATACCATTTTTACCGATGATCCGGAGATTGTTTCAGGCGATGAAATCATGATTGATTTTCAAAACATTACCCCAGAAATTTATCGTTACTTTTTTGCTATAACCCAAATAGGAGGGAATGGAGGCCCGCCTGTCTCCCCTGCAAACCCTGATACTAATCTTAGCAATGGCGCTTTAGGTTATTTTAGCACTCATACTTCAGATAAAATAGTGTTTAGAGTGAGGTAAACAATACGAGAACCATAAAAAAAGCGGCTTTTTTTTCTATGAAAACGCCGCTTTTTTCTTTTTAATTTTTAATTTTCCCTTTTTAATTTTTAATTCCTCTTTTCAGAAAAAGAATTCACCATACTATTATGTAAAGTTTTAGCACTCCAAAAACCACTAGCAATTATTCTTCTTATGGTGTATAAAGGATCTTGCTCATCTCTAGACGTTGATAAAATAAAGGCAGCTTTCATCCCTCTTTTCTTTAATTCGGGAATAGCTTCTTTATTCCATAAACCAAAAGGATAAGCAAAATAGGTAATATCTTTTCCAGTTATTTCTTTTAAAGTTTTAGTTGGTTTTTCTATCTGAGTAACCCAATCTTCACCTTGGTATTTTTTAACATTTTGGTGGTCATAGGTATGGCTACCAATGGTATTACCTTCATCAGCCAATTGTTTAATTTGGGCTTTATCCATATATTTCACCTTTCCACGTTTGCCAATAGCAACCGTCATAATAAAATAAACACCTTTAAACCCATGTTTATCCAAAGTTTTCTTTCCAACTTCAAACTGGTCTAAGTCAGTATCATCAAAAGTAATCATAACAGGTTTTTTAGGTAAAGCATCACCATAAATCAAATAATTGTACAATTGCTCGGGCAAAATACTAGTATAGCCGCTGTCAGCCAACATTTTTATATGCTCTTTAAAAGTAGCTACTGGCGTTATGTAATCTTTTGCAGATTGAGAATCACTTGCTTTCCAATCTCTAATTTGATGATAACATAAGATAGGAACTTGTTTTCTTGCTAAAATAGTTTTTGCATCAGCAGGTTTACGTTCCTTTTGTACAGTTTCTGTATCTGCCGCTTCGCTGCTTAAAGTAGTGTTCTCAGTAGTAGCAGAATCTGTAGACAAACTTTTAGAGGTTGTAGAGTTACAGTTTGAAAATAAAGTAACTGTTAAAAGTCCAATCAGACTTAATTTTATATTCATAATAAGGATGATAATTTTTTACGAAAATAAATCATTTTACAACTAAATATCAATCAATAAACATTTTTAAGTTTTAAACATATCTACTTGCTATATAAATATGACTATATGTGCTTTCCACTTTTTTATAAATTTTCAACATATATTAAAGGCACAACATACTTTTATAACTTAGCAAATTGATAAAAGCGAGCAAATTGGCAACAAAAAGTATAAAAGAAACTCCTTTAATGACCCAATACAACCAGATAAAGGCTAAATATCCGGGTGCATTATTACTTTTTAGAGTAGGAGATTTTTATGAAACCTTCGGAGAAGATGCAGTAAAAGCATCTCAAATCCTTGGTATTGTGCTCACAAAAAGAGCAAATGGCTCTGCTTCACATATAGAATTAGCTGGTTTTCCACATCACTCCATAGAAACTTATTTACCTAAATTGGTAAGAGCAGGCCAGCGTGTTGCTATTTGCGATCAGTTGGAAGATCCTAAATCGGTAAAAGGAATTGTTAAAAGAGGTGTAACCGAGCTTATCACCCCAGGCGTAGCTTACAGTGATAATATCGTTCAACAAAAATCTAATAATTTTCTAGCAACGCTTCATTTTGATAAACAAACGCTTGGCGTTGCATTTTTAGATATTTCTACTGGCGAGTTTTTAACTGCACAAGGTAATGCAGAATATATAGATAAGCTTTTACAAGGATATAAACCCAATGAAATTATATTCGCTAAAAGTAAACAGCAAGATTTTAAAGAGCTTTTTGGCGATAGGTATTATACTTATGCACTAGATGAATGGGCTTTTACCATAGATTATGCTCAAGAAACCCTTTTAAAACATTTTGAAGTTAAATCGCTAAAAGGTTTTGGTATAGAAAAACTCAATCTGGGTATTATTGCAGCAGGTGTTTGTTTACATTATTTAAATGAGACAGAGCATAGACAGCTTCAACATATCACCAATATTTCCAGAATAGAGGAAGATAGGTATATGTGGTTAGATAGGTTTACAGTCAGAAACCTTGAACTCATTGGCTCATCTAATGATAATGCACAAACTTTAATTGATGTTCTAGATCAAACATCCTGCGCTATGGGGGCCCGCATGCTAAAAAATTGGGTAGTTATGCCACTTAAAAATAAAAAGCCTATTGAGGAAAGACTCAATGTGGTTCAATATTTTTTTGATAATCCAGAGCTTAGAGAAAAATTACAAACTTATATTCGCCAAATTGGCGATTTAGAAAGACTAATTTCTAAAATAGGTTTGCAGAAAGCCAATCCACGAGAAATTGTTCAACTTAAAAGAGCTTTAACAGCAATTCAAGAAGTAAAAAATATTTGTGAGCAAACACCTCAAGAGTCTGTTAAAAGAATAGCCGAGCAAATAAATACTTGTTCCTCAATCAAAGAAAAAATAGAACGAGAGCTTCAAGAAGATCCTCCTGTTCTAATTTCTAAAGGTAAAGTCATGGCCGATGGCTTAAATGAAGAGCTAGATAAACTACGTAAAATATCCTATGGAGGAAAAGACTATCTACTTCAATTACAAAAGAAAGAGGCAGAAATAACAGGTATATCTTCTCTTAAAATAGCTTTTAATAATGTTTTTGGTTATTACCTCGAAGTAAGCAATACACATAAAGATAAAGTTCCTCAAGAGTGGATAAGAAAACAAACTTTGGTAAATGCAGAAAGGTATATCACGCCCGAGCTAAAAGAATACGAAGATCAAATTCTTGGTGCAGAAGAGAAAATACATATTCTAGAAACTCAACTTTTTAATGAACTCCTTGTAACAGTTACAGAATATATAAAACCCATACAGTTAAATGCGCATTTAATTGCTCAATTAGATGTGTTGCTTTGTTTTGCAACAATTTCTCAGAAATACTACTACAATCGTCCTGTAATTGATGATTCTAAAATCTTAGATATTAAAGGAGGTAGGCATCCTGTAATAGAAAATAAGCTGCCTTTAGGAGAAGAGTATATTACCAATAACGTTTATTTAGATGATGAAACTCAGCAAATCATCATCATAACCGGGCCTAACATGTCCGGTAAGTCGGCTCTATTAAGACAAACAGGTATTATTGTCCTTATGGCACAAATGGGGTGCTTTGTCCCTGCTAAAGAAGCTTCCATTGGTATAGTAGATAAAATATTCACTAGAGTTGGCGCTTCAGATAATCTATCTTCCGGCGAGTCTACTTTTATGGTAGAAATGAATGAAACAGCCAGTATTCTCAATAATTTATCTGATAGAAGTCTCATTCTTCTAGATGAAATAGGGCGAGGTACATCTACTTATGATGGTATTTCTATTGCTTGGGCAATAGCAGAATATCTACATAATCATCCTTCTTATAAAGCAAAAACACTATTTGCTACGCATTATCACGAGTTAAATGAGCTAACCAATTCCTTTAATCGAGTAAAAAATTATAACGTAACCGTCAAAGAAGTTGGTAATAAAGTCATCTTTTTAAGAAAGCTAGTTCCAGGCGGAAGTGAACATAGTTTTGGGATTCATGTGGCTAAAATGGCAGGTATGCCTCCAAAAGTTCTAAACAGGGCTAATGAAATCTTAAAAAGATTAGAAAACGAACGTACTGGAGGCGAGCATGTAAAAGCTAGTATCATGAAAATGCAGAAACAAGCAGTACAATTACAAATGTTCGCTTTAGAAGATCCTGTGCTTATTAAGATAAGAGATGTGCTCAATAATCTAGACGTAAATACCCTTACTCCAGTAGAAGCTTTAATGAAACTTGATGAAATTCAGCGTGTTCTAAAAAACTCCTGATTTTTTTACTTTTTTATTTGCATACACCAATAAAATATCACACCTTTGCATCCGCTTTCGCGATGGAAGTGATGCTTTGAAAACTAGCTTATTTATAGTTTAAACCGATTTTTCCGAGTTAAATGTTAAAAATAAATGTTGATAAGTTTTTATTAAATTAATTTGCAGATTGAAAAAATATTTTCACCTTTGCAATCCCAAACAAATAGTGTTTAGGAATATTGAAAAGCAAAATTTAGGAAAGTTTAAACCTCCAAAAATTATTTTCAAAAACATTTGGATATTAGGAGTTGGATGATTACCTTTGCAGCCCCGAAAGGGGGAAAGAGTTACAGCGATTGTAATTTTAAGGCAAGACAAAATAGAAATACTAAGTAGATAAGTAATTATCGAAATAGGAATAAAAGCTGATCCGAGATGGTGAGGCGCAAAAGTTCTTTAAAAAGATATCATATAACGTAGCGACACTGAGAGATCAGTAACCTAGAGACGGAAGAAAACAAATATTAACGAAAGTTAGTATCAAACTACATTATACAATGGAGAGTTTGATCCTGGCTCAGGATGAACGCTAGCGGCAGGCCTAATACATGCAAGTCGAACGGGATTGAGGAGCTTGCTTTTCATGAGAGTGGCGAACGGGTGCGTAACGCGTATGCAACCTACCTTCATCAGGGGGATAGCCCGGAGAAATTCGGATTAACACCGCATAAAAACATAGTACGGCATCGTACAATGTTCAAATATTCATAGGATGAGGATGGGCATGCGTGTCATTAGCTAGTTGGTAAGGTAACGGCTTACCAAGGCGACGATGACTAGGGGATCTGAGAGGATGACCCCCCACACTGGTACTGAGACACGGACCAGACTCCTACGGGAGGCAGCAGTAAGGAATATTGGTCAATGGAGGCAACTCTGAACCAGCCATGCCGCGTGCAGGAAGACGGCCCTATGGGTTGTAAACTGCTTTTATACGGGAATAAACCTTGATTCGTGAATCGAGCTGAATGTACCGTAAGAATAAGGATCGGCTAACTCCGTGCCAGCAGCCGCGGTAATACGGAGGATCCAAGCGTTATCCGGATTTATTGGGTTTAAAGGGAGCGTAGGCGGCCATTTAAGTCAGAGGTGAAAACTTGCAGCTCAACTGTAAGCTTGCCTTTGATACTGAGTGGCTTGAATAAACTTGAGGTAGGCGGAATGTGACAAGTAGCGGTGAAATGCATAGATATGTCACAGAACACCAATTGCGAAGGCAGCTTACTAAGGTTTAATTGACGCTGAGGCTCGAAAGCGTGGGGATCAAACAGGATTAGATACCCTGGTAGTCCACGCCCTAAACGATGATAACTCGATGTTGGCGATATACAGTCAGCGTCCAAGCGAAAGCGTTAAGTTATCCACCTGGGGAGTACGCCCGCAAGGGTGAAACTCAAAGGAATTGACGGGGGCCCGCACAAGCGGAGGAGCATGTGGTTTAATTCGATGATACGCGAGGAACCTTACCCGGGCTTGAAAGTTAGTGAATGAATCAGAGATGATTCAGTGGTTTACCACACGAAACTAGGTGCTGCATGGCTGTCGTCAGCTCGTGCCGTGAGGTGTTGGGTTAAGTCCCGCAACGAGCGCAACCCCTATGTTTAGTTGCCAGCACATAATGGTGGGGACTCTAAACAGACTGCCTGTGCAAACAGAGAGGAAGGATGGGACGACGTCAAGTCATCATGGCCCTTACGTCCGGGGCTACACACGTGCTACAATGGATGGTACAGAGGGCAGCTACTTAGCGATAAGATGCCAATCTCAAAAAGCCATTCACAGTTCGGATCGGGGTCTGCAACTCGACCCCGTGAAGTTGGATTCGCTAGTAATCGCGTATCAGCAATGACGCGGTGAATACGTTCCCGGGCCTTGTACACACCGCCCGTCAAGCCATGGAAGTTGGGGGTGCCTAAAGTCCGTAACCGTAAGGAGCGGCCTAGGGTAAAACCGATAACTGGGGCTAAGTCGTAACAAGGTAGCCGTACCGGAAGGTGCGGCTGGAATACCTCCTTTCTAGAGAAGTCGAAAGGTTTTTAAGTTGTTACGTTATATGTATATTTTTTTATAAAAGGAAATGAACCTGAAGAGATGAGAATCGGTGGTTCTACCGATGAGGTAAGGGGATAGAAAGTCTCGTAGCTCAGTTGGTTAGAGCACTACACTGATAATGTAGGGGTCAGCAGTTCAAATCTGCTCGAGACTACAAGAGAGAAGTTAAAGAGTTAAGATAAGAGTCTATGTAATAGACTTTAAATAACTGTAAAGACGATAACTCAAAAAACATCTTTAAAGGGGGATTAGCTCAGCTGGCTAGAGCACCTGCCTTGCACGCAGGGGGTCAACGGTTCGAATCCGTTATTCTCCACGTTTAAGTAAAAGTAGCATACGCAATGTAAACTACAGCTTAAAAAAGTTCTTTGACATATTGGAAGAAGTTATTGAAAGAGAAGACAACAGGTAGAGACATCTACGCTTGTATGTAATCATACAAGAAAAAGAAAGTAAATAAGAGCACACGGGGATGCCTAGGCTCTCAGAGGCGATGAAGGACGTGATAAGCTGCGATAAGCTTCGGGTATTGGCACATACGAATTAATCCGAAGATTTCCGAATGGGGCAACCTAACTAGTTGAAGACTAGTTGCAATAGCGCAAACCTGCCGAACTGAAACATCTAAGTAAGCAGAGGAAGAGAAAATAATAATGATTTCCTGAGTAGTGGCGAGCGAAAGGGAAAGAGCCCAAACCAGTTATGTTACGGCATAACTGGGGTTGTAGGACCACAACATGAAGATTAGCATGAAGTCGAACAGGATGGGAAGCCTGGCCATAGCGCATGATAGCTGCGTAGACGTAAGTAATAATTAGATAGTGGAATCCTGAGTACCGCGAGGTCGGAGACGCCTTGTGGGAAACTGCCAGCACCATCTGGTAAGGCTAAATACTCCTGAGAGACCGATAGTGAACTAGTACCGTGAGGGAAAGGTGAAAAGAACCGCGAATAGCGGAGTGAAATAGAACCTGAAACCGTGTGCTTACAAGCGGTCGGAGCAGACAAGTTCTGTGACGGCGTGCCTTTTGCATAATGAGCCTACGAGTTACTCCTCTCTGGCAAGGTTAAGTGGTTAAGCCACGGAGCCGAAGCGAAAGCGAGTCTGAATAGGGCGTACAGTCAGAGGGGGTAGACGCGAAACCTTGTGATCTACCCATGGACAGGTTGAAGGTGCCGTAACAGGTACTGGAGGACCGAACCGATAAACGTTGAAAAGTTTCCGGATGATCTGTGGGTAGGGGTGAAAGGCTAATCAAACTGGGAAATAGCTCGTACTCCCCGAAATGTTTTTAGGAACAGCGTGGTGGTAAAGTTTAACAGAGGTAGAGCTACTGATTGGGTGCGGGGGAGTCAAATCCTACCAAATCCAGACAAACTCCGAATGCTGATTAAATATACACTGCAGTGAGGCGCGGGGTGCTAAGGTCACGCGCCGAGAGGGAAAGAACCCAGACCATCAGCTAAGGTCCCCAAGTATATACTAAGTTGAACTAACGAGGTCCGATTGCATAGACAGCTAGGATGTTGGCTTGGAAGCAGCCATTCATTTAAAGAGTGCGTAACAGCTCACTAGTCGAGCGATCGGGCATGGATAATAAACGGGCATTAAGTATATCACCGAAGCTATGGGATTGAAATATATCGGTAGGGGAGCATTCTATATGCAGCGAAGATATCTGGTAATGGGTGTTGGAGCGTATAGAAAAGCAAATGTAGGCATAAGTAACGATAAGGCGGGAGAGAAACCCGCCCACCGAAAGACTAAGGTTTCCTGATCAACGCTAATCGGATCAGGGTTAGTCGGGACCTAAGGCGCATCCGAAGGGAGAAAGCCGATGGACAATGGGTTAATAATCCCATACTTTTTATAACTGCGATGAGGTGACGGAGTAGTGACACTGCCGCGAACTGACGGAATAGTTCGTTGAAAGGCGTAGGTATAGGACTGGTAGGCAAATCCGCCGGTCTTGCTGAACCCCAATAGTACTGAGAGCCTTCGGGCAATTAGATAGAGCAGGTAATCAGACTTCCAAGAAAACCCTCTAAGCATCAGGTTATAAAAACCCGTACCGTAAACCGACACAGGTAGTCGAGAAGAGAATTCTAAGGTGCTCGAGTGAATCATGGCTAAGGAACTCGGCAAAATGGCCCTGTAACTTCGGGAGAAGGGGCGCCTCTAGCAATAGAGGCCGCAGTGAAAAGGCCCAGGCGACTGTTTAACAAAAACACATGGCTTTGCAAAATCGAAAGATGAGGTATAAGGCCTGACACCTGCCCGGTGCTGGAAGGTTAAGAGGGGATGTCATTCAGCAATGGAGAAGCATTGAATCGAAGCCCCAGTAAACGGCGGCCGTAACTATAACGGTCCTAAGGTAGCGAAATTCCTTGTCGGGTAAGTTCCGACCTGCACGAATGGTGTAACGATCTGGGCGCTGTCTCAGCCATGAGCTCGGTGAAATTGTGGTCCCGGTGAAGACGCCGGGTACCCGCAACGGGACGGAAAGACCCCATGAACCTTCACTACAATTTAACATTGACATTGGGTACAGGATGTGTAGGATAGGTGGGAGGCTGTGATCTGGGTTCGCTAGGATTCAGTTAGCCAACGTTGAAATACCACCCTTTCTGTATTCGGTGTCTAATCCGACTGAGTCGGAGACATTGTTTGATGGGTAGTTTGACTGGGGTGGTCGCCTCCAAAAGGGTAACGGAGGCTTTCAAAGGTATGCTCAGTACGCTTGGTAACCGTACGTGGAGTGCAATAGCAAAAGCATGCTTGACTGTGAGGCCAACAAGCCGATCAGGGTCGAAAGACGGATATAGTGATCCGGTGGTTCTGCATGGAAGGGCCATCGCTCAAAGGATAAAAGGTACTCTGGGGATAACAGGCTGATCTCCCCCAAGAGCTCATATCGACGGGGAGGTTTGGCACCTCGATGTCGGCTCGTCACATCCTGGGGCTGGAGAAGGTCCCAAGGGTTCGGCTGTTCGCCGATTAAAGTGGCACGCGAGCTGGGTTCAGAACGTCGCGAGACAGTTCGGTCCCTATCTGTTGTGGGCGTTGGAAATTTGAGTGGGGCTGACCTTAGTACGAGAGGACCGGGTTGGACTGACCTCTAGTGAATCTGTTGTTCCGCCAGGGGCATTGCAGAGTAGCTACGTCGGGAATAGATAAGCGCTGAAAGCATCTAAGTGCGAAACTAGCCACAAGATGAGATTTCCATTGAGGATCGTGGAAGATGACCACGTTGATAGGCTATAGATGTAAAGGTGGTAACATCAAAGTCGAGTAGTACTAATTATCCGATACTTTCCAGAAACAGATAGATAAAAATCAAACTGTTGTTTTCTCGAACAATATCTTCTTTCAATAATATGTCATTGTTGTATGTTTTGAGTTATAAGTAATAGGTTAAAAGTTGATAAACTGATAACTAGCAACTATTAACTGAGAAACGAATCAACATAAAGATATTCAGGTGTCTATATCGATGGTGTCCACCTCTTCCCATTCCGAACAGAGAAGTTAAGCCCATCAGAGCCAATGGTACTGCAGTAAAATGTGGGAGAGTAGGTCGATGCCGACTTTTATTAATCAATAAACTAAAAAGCTCTTGATAGAAATGTCAAGAGCTTTTTGCTTTTATTGAGGATTTTTTAAGATTTGAAAATATCTGCAAGCTCCAGCATACTCGTCATCGTTCTATCAATAACTTCTTGAGTGTATATTCCGATGAAAATGACCATGTAATTCCGTGGCAAACTGACCAGTGATTAAGCTGGCGAAGAGGGTTGAAAGATGCCTTATGATCTTCGATAAAAGTAATAATTATTTTAAAGATTTATGAGTGATTTTTTAGTGGTTCCTGATTTCTTTTTTTTCTCATCGATTCCCCCTGTAGCTCCATTCTATGCGCATCATGTACGATACGATCCAGGATTGCATCGGCAATGGTTTTCTCACCGATAAGTTCATGCCATTTGCCGACAGGAAGCTGGGAAGTGATGATCATAGAGGATTTCCCATGCCTGTCCTCAATGATTTCCATCAGTGCTGCCCGGTTTTGGGCATCAAAGGGCTGGATACCAAAGTCATCGAGTATCAGTAACTGTTGCCTTTCTATTTTAAGGATTTCCTTACTATAGGATCCATCAGCCTTGGCCATCTTCAATTTAGCGAATAATTTAGGAGTGCTTGCATAAAGTACTCTATAGCCTGAAAAGCAGGCCTGGTGTCCAATGGCTGAGGCCACATAGCTCTTTCCGATACCGGTGCTTCCGGTAATCAGCAGGTTTTCATTGCGGTCGATAAAGCTACATTCGGCAAGGCGCATCAGCTGGTTCCTGTCGATATTTCGCTCTATATAGTGCTTTATCTCCTCTATGGTTGCTTTATAGCGGAAGCGGGCATACAATAACTGTCGTTCTATACGTCTGTTCTGCCGGTAATCCCATTCGGCTTCCAATAGGTGGGCCAATAACTCATCGCCAGTATAACCATCAGTCTGCCCGCTCTCCAGGCTGCTTTTGAAAGCGTGGAACATGCCGAAGAATTTCATCGACCTCATTTTTTCTAAAGTGTTGGTGTTCATATATTATTTGTTTATTGATAATAATCTTCTCCCCTAATATTTTCATGGCTGGGCATGGGCAGTTCATCCGCAAAAAGATTATCCTGGTAACTGTCCATCTTGTTTTCCAGTATAGATTGTATGGTCTTATAGTTGTATATTCCATAGCCCAACGCCCTTCTGCAGGCCATCTGAAGCCGCTCGTTCCCTACTTTTCTGGAAAAGCTGAGTATTCCTACACAGGATTTATAAGCTTGTTCGGGATGTTGTTTACGTTCCAGTATTTTTAGGATATATAGCCTTACATCCTCATGGATGGAGGAGGCCCAGCCCAGAAACTTCTCCGGTGTCCATTCTGCCACAAACCTGTGCGAGGTGGCCATGTGGTCCTTGTCGGTGCTATAATTGTACGGGCTTTTGATACGTTTATGTATCGCTATACGCTCGTAATGGAAGAAAGCCTCTACTGTGGATCTGGAATATAACAGCTTTATCTTCTTCCCGATAAAGCGGTATGGCACACTATAATAATGTTTGTCTATGCCTAGGCAGACGTGGCCGTTCTTCATTACCGTAGCGTAACATTGTTTTTTGAGTTCGTAGGGAATCAGAGGGAGGGTAGAAAGGGCTCCCCGTTCTATCTCTTCAAACTGTAGGCGCCGGCTGTAGTTACGACCTTTCAATAATTGGTTGTTATGTTCTTCCAGGCTTATCTTTATTGCGGCATTCAAGGATTCGATGGAGTGGAAAACCATCTTCCTCAAAGGAGCATAGACACGGGAATAGATGATCTTGACGGCTCCTTCTACCAAAGCCTTATCGCGGGGTTTATAGGCCCTGGCAGGCAATATTGTGGTGCCATAATGGTCGGCAAAATCTGAAAAGGCCTCGTTCAGCAGAGGTTCATAACGGCTGCTCTTGGTCACTGCCGCTTTCAGGTTGTCCGGCACAATAGCTCCCGGCACCCCTCCGATATAATGGAAGGCATGGTCACAGGCCATGATGAAGTCCTCTTTCTGCTGGGTTGCTACCGCCTCTACATAAGTGAGCTGGCTGGCGCCAAGGATAGCGACGAATACCTCTACTAGGATCACTTCGCCGGTTTCCTCATTTACATAACTCAGCTTCTGGCCGGCAAAATCAACATACAGCATATCGCCTGCCTTATGGTCCATATGCATTACCGGGTTCACACGAGACTTCCATTGCTTATAATAGAGACAGAACTGGCTGTAACGGTAGCCTTGGGGGAATTCTTTCAGGTAAGCCTCCCATAACATTTGTCGGTTTACCCCTGTACGCTTGAGTTCTTTGTCCATAGCAGGGAAACATCGTTGAAGGGCTTGCATACGAGAACTAGGGGGCTGCTCCCTGCTTTTTCCAAAAAGGTCTTCCAGTTCCTTGTCATTAAGGGCGTTTACCTCATCAAAGTTAAAGCCTCCCTGATTGAAGGCAGAAATGTATTTCCTTACCGTATTACGGGAACAACCGCTCTGTACCGTAATGGACATGATGCTGCGCCCCTGATGGGACATCCTGAGGATTTGTCTTATCTTATTCATGCTGATTGTCGTATTTGCCATTTCTGAGATGTTAATCCCCCAAAAATAGGCTTGATCTTACAGCATCTTTCAACGTCCTTACCTGGTCAGTTTCCAGCGGAATACACTGGTCAGTTTCTAACGGAATGACTGGTCAAGTTAAATCGGAATAGGGTGGTCAACTTCATCGGAATCTCCACTTGATGAATACTATGGGGGTGCTTTGTGCTTATCATTTCTTCCCTAAAAAACCTTCTCTTAATATTATTTTTGAAGATCACGATAAACAACTCCTTTTAGCTGCTTAAACCGAACTCACGTTATTTAGTAATAAAATAATATTATAGCTTTGGAATATTCTTTATCATACTTAAGTAGCACTTTATTGAAAGGTAATTAATTCAGTAGATATAAAAAAGCTGCCCCAGTTTATTTTGAGGCAGCCTATAGGTATTTAAATTTTAATATTCTTATTTATTGGTATTAATAAAGACAAATTGCTTATCAAGTACATCTAGTTTAATTTCACTTTCTTTATTCACTGTACCTGAAAGTATTTGTTTTGATAACTCATTAAGAATCTTCTTTTGAATAACTCTCTTTAAAGGTCTAGCTCCGAATTGTGGATCGTAACCTAGTTGAGATAACCAATCTAATGCTTCTTCTGTTGCTGTAATTTGAATTCCCATTTCAATTAGCATTTTCTGAAGTCCGGTAAATTGTAGCTTTACAATATCTTTAATTTCATCTCTGTTTAAAGGTGTAAACATGATTACTTCATCAATTCTATTTAAAAACTCTGGCCTAATAGTTTTTTTTAAGATATCAAATACTTCATTTTTTGTTTTGGCTATGATTTCATCTCTGTTAACTTCATTAAGTAGTTCGAAGTTCTCTTGAATATGATGTGACCCTATATTAGAAGTCATAATGATAATGGTATTCTTAAAGTTTACGATACGGCCTTTATTATCTGTTAATCTTCCATCATCAAGAACTTGAAGTAGTATATTGAAAACATCAGGATGTGCTTTTTCAATTTCATCTAATAATATAACTGAATAGGGTTTTCTTCTTACAGCTTCTGTTAACTGGCCACCTTCATCATAACCAACATATCCTGGAGGAGCACCAATTAATCTGGATACAGCATGTCTTTCTTGGTACTCACTCATATCAATCCTTACCATAGCTTGGTCATCATTAAATAGAAACTCAGCTAAAGCTTTGGCTAACTCTGTTTTACCAACACCAGTGGTACCTAGGAAAATAAAGGAACCAATTGGTTTTTTCTGATCACTTAAACCAGCTCTAGATCTCCTGATTGCATCAGAAATAGCTTCAATAGCTTCTTGCTGACCTGCTACACGTTTATGTAGCTCTTCTTCTAAGTGCAAAAGTTTTTCTCTTTCGCTGGATACAAGCTTAGTAACGGGTATACCTGTCCAACGAGCTACAACACCAGCAACATCGTCTGCTGTTACTTCTTCTTTTAGCATTCTACTATCAGCAGTTTTACTGCTCAGTTCGTCTTTTAGTTTTTCAACTTTATCTTGAGCTTCTTTAATTCTTCCATATCTTATTTCTGCAACTTTACCATAATCTCCAGCTCTTTCTGCTTGTTCTGCTTCAAGTTTAAAGTTTTCGATATTTTGTAGATTATTATTTATAGCATCTACTAAATCTTTTTCACCTTGCCATTTAGCTTTAAGTTCGTCTCTTTCTGCACTTAAGTTACTTATTTCCTGAGTTAGGTCTTTAACTTTAGCATCGTCATTTTCTCTTTTTATGGCTTCTCTCTCTATTTCTAGCTGCATGATTTTACGGTCTAACTCGTCTACAGCTTCTGGAACAGAATCCATCTCTAAACGTAGTTTAGAAGCTGCTTCATCCATTAAATCAATAGCTTTATCTGGTAAGAAGCGATCTGAAATATATCGCTGAGAAAGCTCTACTGCTGCAATAATAGCTTCATCTTTAATTCTGACTTTATGGTGAGTTTCATAACGTTCTTTTAATCCTCTAAGAATAGAAATAGCATCTTGAGTATCTGGTTCATCTACCATCACTTTTTGAAATCTACGTTCTAAAGCTTTATCTCTTTCAAGATATTTTTGATACTCGTTTAGAGTAGTTGCTCCTATTGCTCTTAGCTCACCTCTAGCTAAAGCAGGTTTAAGGATATTTGCAGCGTCCATAGCACCTTCACCTCCTCCGGCTCCAACAAGTGTATGAATCTCATCAATAAAGAGAATAATCTCTCCATCGCTATCTGTAACCTCTTTTACCACGGCTTTTAAGCGCTCCTCAAACTCCCCTTTGTATTTAGCACCAGCCACTAATGCTCCCATATCTAATGAAAATACAGTTTTAGATTTAAGATTCTCTGGAACGTCGCCTTTAATAATTCTAAATGCAATTCCTTCTGCAATAGCAGTTTTACCAACACCGGGTTCTCCAATTAAGATAGGATTATTCTTAGTTCTTCTAGATAAGATTTGAATAACTCTTCTAATTTCTTCATCTCTGCCAATTACAGGGTCTAATTTGCCAGATTCTGCATAATCATTTAGGTTACGGGCATATTTGTTTAAAGCGTTATAAGTAGCTTCGGCATTTTGGTCTGTTACTTTAGCATCACCTCTTAAATCTTTAATAGCTTTTTTTAAATCTTTCTCGTTAACTCCTTGATCTTTTAAAAATGAAGCTGTTTTATCTCCTATAGCTAATAAACCTAGTAGAATATGCTCTACAGAAACAAATTCATCTTTAAATTCTTTTAAATAAGATTGAGCTTTTTGTAAGGCACTATTTGTACCAGATGAAAGATAAATATTTGAGCCACTTACTTTAGGGAAGCTTTGGATTTGCTCATCTAAAGACTCATTTAATCTGTTAATATTAACATTAAGTTTTTTGAGTAGAAAGCCTACTACATTTTCATCAACTGATAGTAAGCCTTTTAAAATGTGAGCGCTTTCTATAGCTTGTTGTTGAAAACCTTGAGTGATTTCAGAAGCTTTTTGTATGGCTTCTTGAGCTTTTATTGTATAATTATTGAAATTCATGATTAATTCCCTCCGGAAGTTATATATCAAAAAGATATCCAGAGTAAGATTGAGGATTAAATCATGAAAAAATGTCTTTTATAATTTTTTAAAGGGACAATATGGCTGATTTTGAGAGAGGAAGATGTAATTATAGCAGGATTTAAATTAAAAAAGCGCTGATTAGGCGCTTTTAATTTCTCTAAATTAGATGATTATTCATCCTAATTTATTTTTTAATGCTTCTATTTGGAAATCTGTAAGTTTTTGAAGAGGGCCGCTTGCAAGCATTTTCATCATCATATTTAATTCCGCAGATATGGTTAATATTGCTTGCGTTTGTTGGTTAACCTCTACAAATGACCATTCAAGATTTAGAGCTATTGGAGCTTCTTCTGCAGGTACAATAGTAATTTTTTGGTTAAGAACTCTACTTTCTACTTTTAATACAAGTTTTGCCATATTTTGGATGGTGAAACGAGCCTCATCTTTACTAGAAGACCAATTATAAATATTTTCTGGCATCAATACCTGATGATTATTTAAATCTTCAAGAAATTGATATACTTCTGAAACACTTTTGTTTATTAGTGTTTTATTTTCAAATATTGTCATCTGCTGTATTGGTTAATTGTTTACCCCAAGCTGCTGGATTTTTTCTCCATTCTTCTAATAAATCAACATCCGAAGTAGGGAATAAATTATGTTCTGAAGCATATTTTAATAAAGCTGTATAGTTAGAAAGGGTAGCGAACCGGCATTTAGCTTGCTGGAAATTTTCTGTAGCCGTATCTAAACCATAAGTGAAGATGGCAACTAAGCCTGCAACATCATATCCTGCATCTCTTAAAGCTTGAATGGCTTGTAAGCTGCTTTTTCCAGTTGAAATTAAATCTTCAATTACTACTACTCTTTGCCCTTCATTAATTTCTCCTTCAATTAAGCTTTGCCTACCGTGTTCTTTTGCTTTAGAACGTACATAAATAAACGGTAAGCCTAATTCTTGCGCAACTAATGCACCTTGTGGTATGCCAGCTGTAGCAACACCGGCAATAGCACCTACTGAACCAAATTCTTCTTGAATAAGCTCAGAAAGTTTTTGTCTGATATAAGTTCTAATTGCTGGATAAGATAGTGTTACCCTGTTATCACAGTATATTGGTGATTTCCAACCTGAGGCCCAAGTAAAAGGATTAGTAGGTTGTAATTTAATTGCTTTAATTTGCAACAAAAATTCAGCAATTTTCTGTTCGATTTCACTTTTGTTGTACATGGCTCAAAAATACAATATTTATATAAACCAAAAGGCGCTAATTATAACTTCCATCAGGCCTAATGATGGTTTTGATTGTCAAATACTTGATGTTCAAGGCTTTGAATTTGAAAAATTTTATAAGTCTTTATCAAAAAATCCGCAAGCAATATTTTATCTAGTTACTAATGAACCTAAAGCTGTTTTTAAAACGGTAAAAAACTCATTACGTATTATTGAGGCTGCTGGCGGTTTAGTGAAAAGTAATGAGCATAAATATCTTTTTATCAAAAGAAATGGGCGATGGGATTTACCAAAAGGTAAGTTAGAGGAAGGTGAGCGTAAAAGAGATGCAGCTGTAAGAGAGGTTGAGGAGGAGTGTGGTATTGTTGTAAAGAAGATAGGTAAAAAACTAACTAAAACTTATCACGTTTACGAAATAAAAGGTAAACCTGTATTAAAGATTTCTCATTGGTATGATATGAGTAGTAAATCTAACCAGAAACTTATACCACAAATAGAAGAGGGCATTACAGATGTAAAATGGATTGCTAAAAAAGATTGGAATCTTGTTAAAGCAAATACTTATCCCTCTATTTTAGATGTTTTAGCCATTGCTTAAGGCAGGGAGAAATTGAAGAGCTTCTGCTGGTACAAATTGGCTTACATCGCCACCATATCTTAGAATATCTCTTACTATGGTAGAACTAATAGAAGAATAGCCAGGTTTACTTAAAATAAATATAGATTCTATATTGGGTATTAAGGCATGGTTCATTTGAGCTATGGCTTTTTCATATTCAAAATCAGAAACTGTTCTGATGCCTCTAATCATGTAAGAAGCTCCAATTTTTTGACAAAAATTGACTGTTAAGCCTTCGTAAGAAATAACTTCAATTTTAGGTTCCGATTTAAAAACCGCTTTTAACATCTCTAATCTTTTATCAGCTTCCATTAAAGGTTTCTTATTGCTGTTTAAGCCTATACCTACATATACTTTATCAAAAAGAGATATAGATCTTTTTAAAATATCTACATGTGCTTTTGTGATGGGGTCAAATGAACCTGGGAATAGGGCAATTTTCATGGTTTTGGATATTAGTTTGTGAAAAAGCTAAAAGCAGAGTAACCGTATTTTCTTTTATCTGTAAAATTAGGATGATTTGATAAGTTGTGCATGCTTTGATGTTCTATAATTAAAACTCCACCAGGTTTTAAAAGTTTCTTATCAAATACAATTTTCGCTATTTCTGGTATGTTGGTTAAATCATACGGAGGGTCTGCGAAAATTAAATCAAATTGTTGAGTTTCTGTATTTAGAAATTTAAAAACATCGCTTTTAAAAGCTTTAATTTGATGGAGGTTTAACTCTTTACTAGTAGCTTTTAAATAGCCGTAGCAACCAAAATCTCTATCAACAGAAATAATTTCTTGAGCACCTCTAGAGGCAAATTCTAAGGAGATATTACCAGTACCACTAAATAAGTCTAAAATTTTTAAATCGCTAATTTCTAGCTGATTCTCTAAAATATTAAATAAAGCTTCTTTCGCTATGTCTGTAGTTGGTCTAACAGGAAGCTTTTTCGGCGGATTTAATCTTATTCCTTTTAGTGTACCCCCAATTATTCGCATAAAGAAAGACTTAAAAGAGAAAAAAATTGATGCATTGGTTTTTCTGTAAAGTTTTCATCAGCATCTATAAAAGGTAAAGTATCAACAAGAGCGCAATCTGTAAACAATTGGTCTATCTCTTTAAAATAAGTACTTTCTGTTTGTATATTTCCACTTAGCCTAATACTTGTTTCTTTAGCATTTATTTCTTTTTCTTGCAAAACAAGCATAATAAAATACTTTAACTCTTCTTTGTTTTTGATTTCGAAGATGTTGTAAAAAAACAATTCACCATTTTTTAAAATTAGTATTTCTAAATGTTCTTTTTTGAAGTTTAAGAACATTTCTGGATGTAAAGTTTTTGCAGCTATTTGTGTTGCTCCTACATAAATAGGTAAGAATTGTGGGAAGTATACAGGATTTTCGAAAGAAGCATTTACAGCTTTTAACTGCGTGTTTTTAAATGTGTAAACAGAGCGAATGTCAATTTTATTAATAAGACACTCGAATATACTTTCATGTTGTTCGTCAAAATTTATGAAAGCTTTTAATTTATGAGCTAAAGCTTGATTAAAATAAATCTCTGGTAAAAAAGTGAAAGATTTTGTTGTTAGAGAAACCTTTAGTTGAGCAAAATTTGTCTTAAACAAATCATGATCATCAGAAAACTTAGCAGATGAATGGTGGCCTATAAGTTTAACCGATTGGTTTTGTACAATAGCATATTTATAGCCAGTTTCATCAACTTCTAAAAGCAATTGTTGAAGATTTGAGTCTTCGGGTGTAAAATCTGACGATTTAATGATAATATCTTCCATTATTAACAAAAGTAAAATTTTTAATCAATCTATGAGTTCAAAATTTTTATCAAATTTGAAGAACATGTTGATAGCGCAATCACTCCGTCAGAAATTTCCACACGAACCAAACGAGCAACAGCTTGCTTTATTTAAACTTTTGGAAGATTTTGTTGCTACAGATAGCCCTGATGCGGCCTTTTTAATTAAAGGATATGCCGGAACGGGTAAAACTACTGTGATAAGCGCTTTTGTTAATGTTTTAAGGATGCAAAAAAAGCAAGTTGTTTTACTTGCTCCAACAGGAAGAGCTGCCAAGGTTTTAACTCATTATTCAGGATTACAGGCATCTACTATACATCGTAAAATATATCGTAAGCGTACTGCAGGAAGTCCGGATTTAATGTTTAGCCTTTCTCCAAACCTGCATAAGGACACTTTTTTTATTGTAGATGAAGCCTCTATGATTAGCGATGATAAAAGTGATTTTAGTGGAAGTAGTTTACTTGAGGATTTAATCGCTTACGTTTATAATGATAAAGGCAATAAGTTGATTTTTATTGGTGATACAGCACAATTGCCGCCTGTAAACTCTTTAGAAAGCCCGGCTTTATCTGCTGATTATTTAAGTGGATTTTCTCTTGAAATGATGGGTGTAGAACTTACAGATGTGGTACGTCAGGCTCAGAAATCTGGTATATTATTTAATGCTACGCGTATTAGAAACCAAATTAGAAATGAAGAAGCTAGTTTTCCATCATTAATAACATCTGGTTATAAGGATGTTTATAAAATGACAGGAGATAAAATTATTGAAGGTTTAAACTATGCTTATGATAAATATGGTGTAGAAAATTGTTTAGTGGTTTGTAGATCTAATAAGAACGCTAATATGTACAATCAGCATATTAGAAATCAGATACTTTGGCGTGAGGATGAGATAACTGGCGGAGATTTAGTGATGATTGTTAAGAATAATTATTTCTGGATGCCCGAGGATAAAGGAGGCTTTATTGCAAACGGAGATATTGCAAAAATCTCTCGAGTAAAAAATATCCACGATATGTATGGTTTTAGGTTTGCCGATGTACAACTAGAAATTTTAGATAGTACCGAGGAAGGCTACCAAATAGAATGCAAGGTTTTATTGGATACTTTGTATGCAGAAAGCCCAAATTTATCTTACGAAAATCAAAAGATATTTTTTAATGAGGTGATGAAAGATTATGAGCACATTACCAATAAGCGTGTAAGGATGGAAGAGTTAAAAATTAACCCTTACTATAACGCTTTACAAATTAAGTTTGCGTATGCTGTAACTTGCCATAAAGCGCAGGGTGGGCAGTGGCCAGCTGTATTTGTAGATCAAGGATACTTAACCCCAGAGTTGTTAAATACCGAGTTATTAAGATGGCTTTATACAGCTTGTACTAGGGCTTCTAAAGAACTGTTTTTTGTTAATTTTATTGATGATTTTTTTAAAAAAGAGAAAGACGCTTAGCTTTTGCTTTCTGATATCATTAAACCCATAATAATTAATAAAACTAGCATGATGAGATGACCTATGGCTAATTTAAATTTCGTTATTTCACGGGTATCATTAATAATTTGCTTGTCTTTAATTTCCTGATATTTTTTTTGGCTATTAATTTTCTTGATGCTATTCTCTAAGCTATCAAATAAATTGGTTGCGTTATAAGATTTTAGTAAGGCGATAGCCTCCTCGCTTTTATCTTTATTTTTTAAATCGATGACTTTTCTTAGCTGCTCGCTTTTTAAATCAATAAGGTTTAGTAATTCATTAATTTGATCTTGTTCACTTTTCTTTAATTCTTTATAAGCGAGTATTTTCTTAAACCTTTCTTTCTCAAAATTTATCCTAAAACTAGCTTTATAATAATTTTCTAAATAAGCTTTATTGCCAGTTAAAAGGTAGCCTCTCTTGGCAGATTCGGCATCTTTTATGTTTTCTAATAGAGAATGAGAACTTATAGCAAAGTCATACTTACTTTGAACAGAATCATATTTATCGCTTATTTTATTATAAGATTTAAAAAGGGTAAAAAGATTATAAGCTATTATAATAATACAAACTGCGATAGTTGTTAAAATTATTTTCTTGTTTTTCATGATATGCAGCCTTAGCAACAAATTTTAAGTTTGTTTAACTGTTAAAGATGTTAAGAAAAACAAACTTAAACAAAACATTATCAACTAAGAATTTTAATTGACCATTACAGAACCTTTTTATTAACATAACGTAGAAGTAGGTATAACGTGGTTAGCTTAAGTAGTTCTTGATAAACTAAAAGCGTTTTCCAAAATTGATTTTGGGTTGGTTTACGAAACGGAATTCTTGTTAAAAGATTCCGTTTTGTTGTTTATAAGCTTTTTAAAGATGAATTATATAGGGGTTTAAAACATAAATCACTTTTAAGAGTTCTGCTAAGAATTAACAATGAAATGGATTATCTTATTAAAGAAGAAGATTTAATATTACAATATGAACCTGGTAAAGGTGCTTGGACCTATCATTTGGTAATTCCGAATACAGCTAATATGAAAGGGAAATGGGGTTCTTTAAAAGTTTCTGGCAATATTGATGGTTTTAGTATTAGCTCTAAAAATTTATCACCTCGAAAAAAATCAGATAAACTATTGGCTATTAACGATGAAATTAGGAAAGCTATAAATAAAACAGGAGGAGATAAGGTGAAAGTAACTCTTTATTTAGATGTTGTTGAGAAGTTAGCTGATGATGATCAAATAGTTTTAAGTTTTCAAGATGCGTTGGTATTTGATAAATTTAAATCATTGACTAAAACAGAGCAAAAGTCTATTATTGATGATATTTTATCACAACCTAACGAAGACAAACAGGTTGAAAGAATTCTTTTTATATCAATAAATGGGCTTAGGTTAGATGTTTATAGTTTTTTAGAAAATAAAACAAAACCTTGTAAAATATTGATTTACAAGGTTTTGTTTTGAAAAGTGGAGTCGGAGGGATTCGAACCCTCGTCCAAACATGGGATGAGTTGCGCTTTCTACATGCTTATTTTGTGCTTAATTGTAGAGACCAAGGTGGACACAAACATCCGGCTTAATCCTTAGCTTCTAGGGTTTTCGAGACAAAATCGAAGCGCTTTTATCCTTATTCTAGCTTTTCAGTGCTTCCATATCAAGTGCCGCCAGACCGGGCTCTTGGGAAACATCTCGCTTACACTTCTAAAGTGTAACAAAGGCAATCTTAACTCGGTTAAGATTAAGCAGCAAGAGCGTAGTTATTTTCGCCTTTTATAGTTTGAGAATCCTGATTATAGCGATGTTTTCTCAATTCGCTGCATGCTTACACACTGATCTTCCATCCTGTCAATTCCGGTCGACCCCAATTCTTTAGTTGAAAGTAGTATTGCAACTAAGAGCAACAAAAGTACCAATTTTAAAGTATCAATTTGTGTGTATTATCTCATTTTGTACAGTAACAATTCTGCCAGGGTAAACTTTTAGTGCTTCTTCTAAGCAAATCATCGCCTTTTTTAAATCAGGTTTGTTTAATACATAGGCCAATCTAAGCTCATTTTCTCCTACGCCTGGTGTAGCATAAAATCCTGATGCAGGAGCTAGCATCACCGTTTGATTATCGTAAGAAAACTCTTCTAACATCCATTGGCAAAACTTATCAGCATTGTCAATAGGGAAGCGGGCAACTACATAAAAAGCACCTCCTGGGTTAGGACAAAATACCCCTTCCATTTGGTTTAAAGCATTCACTAAAATATCTCTACGTTCTGCATATTCATGGTTTACCTCTGTAAAATAACTATCAGGAGTGTAAATAGTTGCAGCTGTACCAGCAATTTGTTCTACCATGCCTGGGCTTAGTCTTGCTTGTGCAAATTTAAGCGCTGTAGCAATCACTTCTTTGTTTTTAGTAATCATGCAGCCCAATCTAGCTCCACAAGCACTATAACGTTTTGAAACTGTATCTATGATGATGACATTATTTTCTATTCCTTCAAAATGCATTGGAGAGAAAAATTGTTTATCATCATAGCAAAACTCGCGATAAGCTTCATCTGCTATAATAAATAAATCATGCTTTAAAGCTAAGGTCTTTAAATCCTCAAATTCTTGCTTAGAGTATAAATAGCCAGTAGGGTTATTAGGATTACAAATCATAATAGCTCTGGTTTTAGAAGTTATAGCTTTTTCAAACTCGGCAATAGGCGGTAAGGCAAAACTATTATCAATAACAGACAAGATGGGTTTTATTACACTGTCACTCTGGCAGGCATAAGCATTATAGTTTGCATAAAAAGGTTCAGGAATGATAACCTCCTCACCTTGGTTTAAACAAGTCATTAAACTTATGATAATGGCTTCAGAACCACCAGTAGTTACTAAAATATCTTCTGGACTAATGTTATAGCCTAATTTATTATAATAATCTGTTAAGGCGTCTCTGTAAGACACAGTACCCTCAGAGGCGGTATAGGCCCAAACTTTAAAGTCTATATTTTTAATAGCATCCAGCATTACGGCTGGCGTTTCAATATCAGGTTGACCAATATTGAGGTGATATACTTTTTTACCTTCAGATTTTGCTCTCTCAGCAAAAGGGGTTAGCTTCCTGATCGGTGAAGCTGGCATTTGTTGTCCTTTATTGGAAATTTTAGGCATAATCCACAAAATTAGTGGTTGTTTGTTTAGGGTTTATGGTTTAATCTTTTTAACAAAGAAAAGCCTTTCCTGAAATTACAGAGAAGGCTTTTCCTGAATTTAATATGTTTAAAAATTACTTGGCGGCTTGAACCTCACCTTTGATGTATAACATCTTTTTAGGTGTTTTTGAATTTGATGTAATGGTAACAGATTTGTTAAAAGGGGCTGCAACCGCTGCATTGTAAGTAATGGTAATAGAGCCTGATTCACCTTTTTTAATTGGAGTACCAGCTTTAGGTAAAACTTCAGGAACTGTACATCCACAAGATGAAGCAATATCAGAAATAATTAAAGGCTCGTTGCCTGTATTGGTGTATTTGAAAGTAAATGAAACGGGTTTTCCTTGAGGGATTTTACCAAAATCATGTGTTTCTTCTACAAATTTAAATTCAGCTTTATTGTCTTGCATAGCAGTAAAACCTATGAAGCCCACAAGCACTGCCATAATGATTAAAATCTTTTTCATTTTTTCGAAAATTTATCCAAATGTAATAAACTCAAATTTTGTTCCAAACATTTTACTGAAATAAGCTTTAAAATTCTTCATACAAATGATATTTTCATATTTTTGAAATCTTACAAACCGGTTGATATGAGAGAGGCACAATACAAAATGACTAATCCTTTTGATACTTCTGAACTTAGTTTTGATGACTTTAAATCATTGGTAATCAATGATTATAAGATCGCATACGAGAGCAGGCAAGCCAGTATTCTGGGCCGCAGAGAGGTATTAACAGGAAAGGCCAAATTTGGGATATTTGGAGATGGGAAAGAAGTGGCTCAACTGGCAATGGCAAAGGCTTTTAGGGCTGGAGATTGGCGTTCTGGCTATTATAGAGACCAAACTTTTATGTTTGCATCAGGCATGAGTAATATCTTGGAGCTCTTCGCTCAACTTTATTCTCATACTGATATAGAAAAAGAACCAGCATCAGCCGGAAGGCAAATGAATTCGCACTTTGCAACCAGGTTTGTAAATGATGATGGTAGCTGGAAAAGTCAAACCGCTATGAAAAATAGCTCTTCTGATATTTCACCTACGGCAGCACAAATGGCCAGATTGGTAGGTTTAGCTTATGCTTCTAAATTATACCGCAAAAATCCAGAATTAAAAGATTTTGAACATTTTTCTATCAATGGTAATGAGGTAGCATTTGGGACAATAGGAAATGCATCAACGTCTGAGGGCGTGTTTTTTGAAGCTATAAACGCAGCTGGAGTTTTACAAATTCCGATGGCAATATCTGTTTGGGACGATGCTTATGGTATTTCTGTCCCTGCAAAATATCAAACCACAAAAGAAGATATTTCTGAAATATTAAAAGGTTTTCAGCGAGATGATGAAAAACCGGGATTTGAAATTTTTAAAGTAAAAGGCTGGGATTATGTTGCGCTTTGCGAAACTTATGAAAGAGCCATACAAGTTTGTAGAGAAGAGCATGTACCGGTTCTTATTCATGTTACAGAATTAACACAACCTCTTGGGCATTCTACTTCTGGTTCTCATGAGCGTTATAAGTCTAAAGAGCGTTTAGAGTGGGAAAAGGAGTTTGATTGTATTGCGCAAATGCGTAAATGGATGATTTCTTCTGCTATTTCTACAGAAGAGGAGTTAGATAATTTAGAAAGTTCTATTAAAATTGAAGTTAAAAATCTTTTAAAACAAGCTTGGAATAATGTAATGGCAGACATTAACCAAGAGAAGGAAGTAGCTTTAGGTTTGATAGATAAACTGGCTTTGGAAGAACCTTTGGTTGAAGAAGTAGCACAAAAACTACGTTCAGAAATAGATCCTTTAAGAAAAGAAATTCTATCGGCAGGTAAAAAGGCATTACGTTTAGCTAGAAATTTAAAATCTTCCTCAAAAGAAGAATTAGCACATTGGCTGGTATCTCAAGTAGCATTTAATCAAGAAAGATATAACTCAAAATTATTTTCGCAAACACCATTATCTCCACTAAAAGTTAAATCTGTTGAGGCAGTTTACTCAGACCAAACAAAAGTGGTAGATGGTAAAGATGTTTTAAACGCTTGTTTTGATTATAATTTTGATAAAAATCCTTTGCTAGTTGCTTTTGGTGAAGATTTAGGAAGAATAGGTGATGTTAATCAAGGTTTTGCTGGTTTGCAGGCAAAATATGGAGAGCTAAGAATTGCTGATACAGGTATTAGAGAAATGACCATTATTGGGCAGGGTATAGGTTTGGCGTTAAGAGGTTTTAGACCCATTGCTGAAATACAATACTTGGATTATCTGATTTTTGCCTTGAATATTTTAAGTGATGATTTAGCTAGTTTAAGTTATAGAACAAAGGCCGGCCAGATTGCTCCGCTAATTATACGTACAAGAGGGCATCGTTTAGAAGGTATCTGGCATGCAGGCTCTCCAATAGGGATGATTTTGAACTCTTTAAAAGGAATTCATTTCTGTGTACCTCGTAATATGACACAAGCGGCAGGCATGTATAATACCTTATTTAAAGGTGATGAACCCGCTTTAGTTATAGAATGTTTAAATGGTTATCGTTTAAAAGAGAAGTTGCCTGATAATGTAGGTGAGTTTACCATAGCACTAGGAGAGGTAGAGGTTTTAAAGAAAGGGAAAGATATGACGGTTGTTTCCTACGGCTCTACCTTAAAATTGGTGATGGAAGCAGCAGAAGAGTTATTAAATTATGGTATTGATGTAGAAGTTATTGATGCACAAACTTTAATGCCTTTTGATATTGCTATGGATTGTGCTAAATCTCTAGAAAAAACCAATAAGTTATTAGTTGTTGATGAAGATGTACCGGGAGGAGGAACTGCGTATATCTTAAGAGATATTTTAGAGAGACAAAAAGGTTATTATTTATTAGATATGCAGCCACAAACCTTATCAGCAGCAGAGCATCGTACATCTTATGGTTCTGATGGTGATTATTTTGGTAAACCTAGTTTAGATGATATTATAGAGAAGATTTACCAAATGATGCAAGATTCTAATCCGAAAAAATATCCAGGCTTTTACGCATAAAGATTAATGAGCTTGTTGCGTTAATAAACCTTCTTTAAGGGCATATTCGCAAGCTATAATTTTCTCTATTTGTAGTTCTTTGATTACGTATTTAACAATCATAGAAGCCATTAAAATCATATCTACACGTAAAGGAATAAGACCTTCTATTTGAGATCTTTGATTGTGGTTTGATGCTATAATCTCATCAATTAAATCAGCTAGTTTCTGGTTTTCTAAGCTTATCCAAACATCATCATGAGGTTTAATAAAACCTCTGGCTGTAAATATTTCTCGGTAAGAGTCAAACGCACCAGCGGTACCTATAAGTTTTGTAGGTTGATGTTCTTTACAAGCCTCTTCTAAATCTTTTAATTTGTTTATGAAGTGATTATTGATGTTGTTGATGTCTTTTTCTTCTAAAGGATCATGATGGTAGAAATCTGCCAATAACCTAGCTGCGCCAATACGGTAACTGTTTTTCCAGAAAACTTTTTGCTGGTTACACAATATAAACTCTACACTGCCGCCACCAATATCCATAACTAGGCATTTTTCATTTACAATAGCTCCAGATGCTCTAGCGCCTTCATAAATGAATAAAGCTTCTTGATGACCGTTTATGATTTCAATTTGGATTTTACACAGCTCATAAACGTCGTTTATGAAATTTAATCCGTTTGAAGCGTCTCTTACAGCCGCAGTTGCGGTGGCTTTTACCTGTGTAATTTCATATTCCTTTAGTACTTCTGCAAAATAGGCTAAGGCTTTTAAACCTCGCTGGTAAGCAGCAGGCATAATTTCTCTTTTATTAATCCCACCTTCACCTAGTTTAACTGCAATAGTTTTAGTGTAAATAACTTTTATTTTGCCAGCCTCTATTTCGCCAATAAGCAGATGAAAAGTGTTTGTACCAATATCTATAGCAGCAGAAAGCATTTTTGTATAAGATTAAGTCAAGAATTACTGAAAATGATCATTCTTTGTAGAAAAACCATTTTGCTAGTTCTTTATAAGTAACTTTTTTGCCATACATTAAAATACCTACTCTGTATATTCTAGATGCTATCCAAGTGGTGAAAACGAAACCTGCTATTAATAAAACAATTGATAAAATGAGTTCCCAGGCTGGTACACCAAACGGAATTCTAATCATCATAGCAATAGGGGAGGTTAGTGGTATAATAGACAGCCAAAATGCTAAAGGTCCATCAGGATTATTGATAATCACATTCATCCCAACAATAAAAGTAAAAATAAGCGGTAAGGTTATAGGAAACATAAACTGCTGCGTTTCGGTTTCATTATCTACAGCAGAGCCAACGGCGGCAAATAAAGCGCTATAAATTAAGTATCCTCCAATAAAATAAAATAAGAAAGAACCTATGATATAAGTGAAGTTAATAGTGCTTGCAGCATTGATGAATTTTATAGCCGGACTTTCTTGTGTTTTAATAGGATTTACATTAGCAGCACTGGCTTTAGTATCAACTTTTTCTGTTGTAACAGCTTTTTGGTCTGGTGCCAAAAATTTACCGGCAGCTATAGATATCGTACTTGATAAGATAATCCATAACAAAAATTGCGTTAAACCAACTGCGCCAATACCTAGTATTTTACCTAGCATCAGCTGGAAAGGCTTTACGGAAGAAACGATAACTTCAACAATTCTGTTGGTTTTCTCTTCTATTACACCACGCATAACCTGTGCTCCGTAAATGAAAAGAGAAAGATAAATCAGAAAAGAGGATATAAAACCCACTACATAAGTTGCGCCTATATTAGAGTCTTTTTCTCCTTCATCTGTTAGCTGCTTTGCATTAATATTTATTTGAGTTTTAGAACTTTTAAGAACAGCTGTATCTATACCGGCAGCTATAAGCTTTTTGTTTTGGATGATGTTTTCCATTTGTTTTTCAACATCATTAAGTAAACTAAGTCCGGGTTTTTTTGCCGATAAAATTTCTATATCATTTGAAGAAGCGTAGTCTTTTGGAATGTAGAGTAACAATAAATCCTTTTCGTTTTTGATTTTACTCTTGTTGGCAGCATAATCTCCATCTGTATACTTGAAAGTTGTGGTTTCAGAATTTTTAAATTCGTTTTTAAAGATTCCACTTTCATCTAAAACTAAAAACTTTTTTTTGCTTTCTCCTTCACTTTTATAAATGAAGAATACGGCTGCATACATCGCAATAAATAAAGAAGGAACTAAGAAAGTAAGGATTAAGAACGATTTCTTTTTTACCCTGCTGAGGTATTCTCTTTCGATAATTAGAAAAACTTTTTTCATGAAGGCTTAGTTTAATGCAGTAACTTTTTGTATAAAAATTTCATTGATGCTAGGAATAACTTCTTCCATATGCTTGATTTGAACCTGTGGTATAAGTTCTAATAATACATCGTTAGTTTTAATTCCTAGGTTTAATTTGATGGTAATTTCTTGCGTTTCATCTTGAACAGCTTCTTGAATAACTTCGAAATTACTAGGTTGAGAAAGATTTAAACTACCCTCGTATTGTATTTTATAAGTTTCGTTACGGTAAGCATTTTTAATGTCTTTAATGCTGCCGTCTAATATTTTATGAGATTTATGAATAAGTGCAATATGATGACATAGTTGCTCCACAGATTCCATCCTATGGGTAGAGAATATGATGGTAGTTCCTTTTTTATTAAGCTCTAGAATTTCATCTTTTATGATTTCTGCATTAACTGGGTCAAAACCCGAGAAAGGTTCATCCAGAATGATTAATTCTGGATCGTGAAGTACGGTAGCTACAAACTGCACTTTTTGTTGCATTCCTTTAGAAAGATCTTCAACTTTTTTCTTCCACCAGGTTTGCATCTCCATTTTTTCGAACCAGAATTTTATTCTTTTTATGGCATCAGCCTTACTTAATCCCTTAAGACGGGCTAAGTAAAGCATCTGTTCACCAATTTCCATTTTTTATAAAGGCCTCTTTCTTCTGGTAAGTAGCCAATTTTATTAATATGTTCTGGATTTAGCTTTTCACCATTAAAATAAACCTCGCCACTATCAGGCGCTGTAATTTGGTTAATAATTCTAATCAATGAAGTTTTACCAGCGCCATTTGGACCTAGTAAGCCAAATATTTTACCTTTTTCGATTTCTAAACTTACATCGTCTAGGGCTCGGTGCTTTGTATATTCCTTAACAATATTTCTGATGCTTAACATGGAGTATATGTTTTAGTTGACTGGAACAAGTTTATAAATAATCCCCGGATTTTCAACTGTTATATATAAATAACCATCCGGACTTGTTCTTACGTCTCTAACCCTGCCAATGTTTTGAAAAAGTAATTCTTCTTTAACTACTTTATTATTTACAAGTTCGCAGCGGTTTAAATAAGAATATTTTAGAGAGCCTATCATCACATTATTATCCCAACCTTTATAAATATTACCATTTGCAAATGCTAATCCGCTTGGGGCGATAGAAGGCACCCAGTAATGTAAGGGTTGTTCCATACCTTCTTTAGCTGTTCTGTTGGTAAGAATAGTACCATTATAATTGATACCATAAGATATTACAGGCCAGCCGTAATTCTTTTTAGGTAAAATTAGATTTAGCTCATCGCCTCCACGTGGGCCATGTTCATGAGATATAATCTCGCCATTTTTAGGGTTCACAGCTAAGCCTTGAGGGTTTCTATGTCCGTAAGAGTAAGTTGATGGAACTACTTTTTTATCACTCAAAAAAGGATTGTCTTTAGGGATTGAACCATCAGCATGTATGCGATGTATTTTACCTAAACTGTTGTTATCTAAACTTTGAGGATTTTTTTCATGGTCGCCACGCTCTCCAACAGAGAAATAAAGATAACCGTCTTTAGCAAATATCATTTTTGCACCATAATGTCTTCTTGTTGATTGGTAAGGCTCTGCAACAAAAATATCTTTTTGTTCTGTAAGCTGGTTTCCACTTAATTTAGCCATCATAATAGCGGTGGTAGAAACCGTTTTACCGTCAACTTTCTTGAATTTATTATAAGACAAATAAAGTGTTTGGTTTTTCTCAAATTCTGGATGTAATAAAAGATCCATTAAACCACCTTGTCCTTCTGATAAAATTTCTGGTAAACCTGAAATTTCAGTAGCTTTTTATCCTTAGAGATTCTTTTTAAGCTAGCTTCTTTGTAAGTAACCAATAAATCTCCACCCGGTAAAAATGCAATAGACCATGGCGACTGTCCGCCAGCATAAATTGTGTCTAACCTAATGCTAAGCTTCTCTGTTTTAAAAACATTAGATTTTGGCTTAGCCGATACCGCATATTTATCAGCGTTTTTAAGTCTGTCTAAAATGTAGTCGGCTAAATTATAGATTTCGTTATCTTTAAAAGCGGCTGAGAAAGAGGGCATACCGCCATCAGGATAACCATTTTTTATAGCTTTAAAAATGTCTGCTCTTGTGTTTCCGTACTTCCATTTTCTATCAATAAAAGTATTTAAATTCTCGCCATGGCAACCACCGCAATAGGTTTTATAATGCGCAGCAGCTTGACCAAAATTTTTACTTTCCTGTAATTTAACCGGAGTAAGAGCTGGTTTTGTTTCTGGTTGGTTTTGATATAAGGCAGCCGATATTGCAACAGCACTTATAACAGTAATAATAGGTTTAAGCATAGTTTGAGTGGTTTCTTTATTTTAATTTTATGAAGTTACAATTTTGATTAAAAATTGTTGCTTCTGCCATCTATTATTTTAGATACAAAAGTGAAAAAAAGTGCTTAATTTTTAATTTAAATCGATTTCTAAAATCTGATTTATTTAATTGAGTTCATAAAAAAAGCGAAATTTTAAAATTTCGCTTTTTAGATTTTTTGATATTACTCAAAGTATTCTTTCATCCTGTCGAAGAAACTTTTCTCATTCTTTCCAGGATTTGGTTTGAAATTTTCAGAAGCTCTTAATTTTTCTAAAAGCTCTCTTTCTTCATTGTTTATGCTTTTTGGTGTCCAGATGTTAACTTGTATCAACTGGTCTCCTTTGTGGTAAGAATTAACTTCAGGTATACCTTTGCCTTTTAGTCGGAGGATTTTTCCGCCTTGTGTACCTGGTTCTAATTTAATTCTTGCTTTACCGTCTATGGTTGGTATTTCTACACTTGTACCTAAGGCAGCATCTACAAAGCTTACATGTAAATCGTAAATAATATTGATGCCTTCTCTTTTTAAGGTTTCATGGGGCACTTCCTCAATCAAGATAATTAAATCTCCTGGTACACCTCCACGAGGGGCCGCATTACCTTTGCCGCCCATGCTTAATTGCATACCTTCACTTACACCAGCTGGTATATTGATGCTGATAGTTTCTTCGCCTCTGGTAACACCATCGCCATGGCAGGTGTTACATTTAGAAGAAATGGTAGAGCCCTCGCCATTACAAGTAGGGCAGGTGCTGGTTGTTTGCATTTGCCCTAAAATGGTATTGGTAACTCTTCTTACAGCGCCACTTCCACCACAAGTTTTACAAGTACTAAAAGAGCTTTTATCTTTAGCTCCAGTTCCGTCGCAAGTATTACAAACAACTTGTTTATTAACCTTAACCTTCTTTTCTACGCCATTAGCAATTTCTTCTAAGGTGAGTTTTACTTTAATGCGTAGGTTACTGCCACGTTGTACTCTTCTACCGCCACGAGACTGCCCTCCGCCACCAAAGAAACTATCAAAAGGACTACCGCCACCAAATACATCTCCAAATTGGCTAAATATGTCTTCCATATTCATACCACCACCGCCATAGCCTCCGCCAAATCCTCCTTGCGCACCTGCATGCCCAAATTGGTCGTAACGCTGGCGTTTCTCCGGATTACTTAATACTTCGTAAGCTTCAGCCGCTTCTTTAAATTTATCTTCAGCCGCTTTATCATCAGGGTTTTTATCTGGATGATATTTGATAGCCAACTTTCTGTAAGCTTTTTTTATCTCATCAGCAGATGCGCCTTTTGAAACACCAAGTATATCGTAATAATCTCTTTTACTCATGTATTTATTTGTTGAATGATTGAATGATAGATTTTAAATTATTGAAAAGTGTTTATTCACTTAAAAATCAATCCTTCAAAATTTAACTTATGCTCCAACTACTACTTTAGCGAAGCGTATTACTTTGTCATTTAAATAATATCCTTTTTCTACCTCATCAATCACTTTTCCTTTTAAATCATCAGAAGGGGCAGGGATATTGGTGATAGCTTCATGTATTTCTGCATCAAAGGGTTGACCTTTAGCTTCCATTTCTTTTAAGCCTTTTTGCACCAATAAAGATTTTAGTTTGTGATGCACTAAATTAACACCTTCTTTAACAGGTTCTATTTCTTGCGCAGTTTCCATAGCTTTAGCTGCTCTTTCAAAATCATCAAGAACAGATAATAGAGAGACAATTACATCTTTACCAGCAGTTTGCAATAAGTCTATACGCTCTTTAGTGGTTCTGCGTTTGTAATTATCAAACTCTGCATAAAGTCTAATATATTTATCGTTTAAAGAAGCTACTTCATCTTTTAACTTATCTACTTCAGAGATTTCTTCGCTTTCAATATTTTCTTCAACTTGGTTTTGTCTGGCCTCGTTTACTTGCTCAATTTCTTCTCTTACTTCTTTCTCTGCCTGAGATTCTTGTGTATTGTCTGTCATTTTGTTAGTATCTTGATTTTCCACAGTCTTCTTTTTCTTAAACATATTATAATTCTAATATTTTACCGAATTACCAAAACTTTGCCAGATGCAAAAAAACAGTCAAGCTGTCAGTTCTGTTTTTAGCAGAATTACATTTTGGCTGTTTTAGGTATTTACTAATGCTTAAACGGTAGCGTCTTCAACTACTTTACCGCTTTCACATTTGATAATTCTTGAAGGGAAGGTTCTAATAATGTGATAATCATGGGTAGCCATTAAAACTGCAGTTCCAGACTGGCTAATTTGCCTCAATAATATCATAATTTCTTCTGATGTTTCTGGGTCTAGGTTGCCGGTTGGCTCATCTGCTAAAATCAACTCGGGGTCGTTTAACAAGGCTCTTGCAATAACTACCCTTTGTTGCTCGCCACCAGAAATTTCATGTGGCATTTTCTTCATTTTACTACGTAAACCAACTTTTTCTAAAACATCCTTAATTCTTTCTGCAATTAAGTTTTTGTCTTTCCAACCGGTTGCTTTAAGTACAAATTGAAGATTTTCTTCTATGGTACGGTCTGTTAATAACTGAAAATCTTGAAAAACAATACCCAGTTTTCTTCTTAAAAAAGGCACATCTTGTTCTTTAAGGCTCTTTAGTTCAAAACCTACGGCATGTCCATCTCCGTTAGCGATATGTAAATCGCCATAAATAATCTTAAGCAAACTACTTTTTCCGGAACCGGTTTGTCCAATAAGGTAAACAAATTCGCCTCTTTTAACTTCCAGATTTACACCAGAAAGTACCAAGTGCTTTTGCTGAAAAATATCAATATTATTAAGTTGTATTACCGTATTCCCAATCATTTTGTTAGATATCTAATTTAAGAATCTGCCCAAAAGGCAAATCCTTTACCATATTCATTATATATTCTGCTTTATCTCCTAAACCTATCTTTTCTAAAGATTTATCCGGTCTATCAATTCTAAAATAAGCAAGAAGGGTAAATTTCTCGTCACGTAGTTGTACGTAATCCGGTATTTTTGCCACTCCTTTTACTTTGATCACATACATAGTTTCAAAGTTAAAATTTTTTGTTTGCTGATGGTGGTTATTTTTAAATCAATTTAAGGCGGCTAGAAACTTCATGGTATCAATACCATCGGCATAATCCCAAAGCTTTGGCTGCTGGCTTTCTCCAAAGCTAGCTTTAGCATTCGGAATATCTAAATTTAAATGAGTTATAACTACCTGTATCTGCTCGCTTTTTTCCTTAATATAAACTTCTGCGGTTTTTAAATCATCATATTCTTCAAAATATAAAACAGAAAGGGGAGAGCTTAATTGCTCATTTCTGGTTAACAATAAAAATCCATTATCTAAATGCTCCACCTTGTTTACCAGATAGATAGATTTATTATAGTCGTAATTGTTTTGGTATTTGTGATGATTGATAATGGTGTTGTATTCTTCTATCGCTTCAAAAAACGGGATAAAATTATAGTCTTTAGGTACTAAAACTTTAGAAACGTTACGGCATCCTAAACCATAAAAATCCAAAATGTCTTTTCCCAAAGCTTTAAGTTCTGTTTCAGATTCATTACCAGATAAGACAGCAATGCTATTTCTATTTTTTCTGATGATATGCGGTACTTTAGAGAAATAATATTCGAAATATCTGGAAGTATTATTACTTCCGGTAGCAATGATCGCATCAAAATTCTCTAACCTGTGTACAAAACTGATTTGAGACTTAAATTCAGGTTCAATTTCTATCAATTTGTTTAGGATGTAAGGAATCAGCATATCATCCTGAGAAGATAATTTGATGAGTGTATGATGCCCGGCCAATAACACGCAAATAATGTCATGAAAACCAACCATAGGGATATTTCCTGCTAAAACCAACCCTATTTTTTTAGCACTCGTATTAAATTCATAATTATTGAGCCAATAAGCAAGGTCTTCGGTGTTTAAAGAACTCGCTACAGCTTTAACAGCATTGCTAACTTCACGCTCTGTAAACCAGCCATTTTTATTTTTGGCTTGTAAAATAAGCTGTTGTAATTGCTCATCTGGTTGAAGCATGTAAGCTCCTAATGTCACCAAAGCCTCAGCTTTTTTCTCTTTATTAAAATTAGACATAGATTTTAAAACTCTAATACTGTAAATGTGTTATATTTGCAGCTTAATTTTGGAAGACACAAAACTACGTTTAAGACTGAAGATATTATAAGATATGGCTATTAAAATTACAGATGAGTGTATAAATTGCGGAGCATGTGAGCCTGAATGCCCGAATAATGCTATTTACGATGCCGGACAACCATGGAAATTTTCTGAAGGAACCAGTTTAAAAGGTATTATTGATTTTGGCGGAGGGGAAACGCTTGACGCTGATGAGGTACAAAGCGCAATTTCTGATGAAGTTTACTATATAGTTTCTGATAAATGTACAGAATGTAAAGGTTTTCATGATGAGCCACAGTGTGCGGCAGTTTGCCCGGTAGACTGCTGTGTGGATGATGAAGACGTTAGAGAAACTGAAGAAGAGCTATTGGCTAAAAAGTCCTGGTTACACCAAGAAGGTTAAAAAAAATCCGGCATCAAACAATGCCGGATTTTTTTATGATTTAGTAGGAACAATTAGAACTGGGCATACAGAATGTCTGCCAATGTTTTCTGCTACAGAACCTGCAATAAAATGGCTTAATCCCGTTCTGCCATGTGTACCTAAAACTATTAAACTTGCGTTGAAACTTTTTGCGGTATTGATAACTTCGTCTGTAATATTACCTTCCAGAATAAACTCGCTAACCGATAAATCCTGTGCAAACTCTTCTTTAATTTTGTTTACTAGGTTAACAGCGCTTTCTTTTTGTATATCTAAAATATTTGGAATAGAAATTCCTGGGTCGCCCAATAAAGGGTCGGCTGCAATATTTGCCGTTACCGGAAACTCATTTACGTGGATTAAACCAACCTCAGCACCTAGCTTTTTTGCTAGTGCGAAACCATATTTTGCAGCGTTATAAGAATATTTACTATCATCAACTGCAATTAAAATTTTCTGAAAAGTGGCGAAATTTTCCATGATGTCGTTCATTTGTGTTAATTTACATAAAATTATTTCTACATTATAATTTTTATGGACAAACAGTTTGCTATTGCTTTTTTATCCGTTGTGCCAGTAAGGGCAAACGCTTCTCATTCCTCAGAAATGGTTTCACAAGTTTTATTTGGCGAGACCATGCAAGTGCTTGAGCAGGAAGACCATTGGCTAAGAGTAAAAACTTTTTTTGATGATTACGAAGGTTGGATAGATGAAAAGCAGGTGAAGTTTTTGGATAATCATTTGTTTGATAAACTCAACCAGCATACGCAGTTTTTAACTTTAGATGTAAACACACTAGCTTTAAAAGGAGCGCATAAAGAACCAGTTTACTTATGCGCAGGTAGTTTATTGCCTTTTTTTGAAGATGGGAAATGTAGTTTAGATGAAGAGCAATATCAAATTATTAGTAGTAATGTGATGATGCCAAGTGCTGATGATTTTGCTGGTGATGTAGAAGAAATATCGAAAAGATTTTTAAATGTTCCTTATTTATGGGGCGGAAGGACGCATTTTGGTATAGATTGTTCTGGTTTTACCCAAATGGTTTTTAAAATATTGGGTAAAAAAATTAAAAGAGATGCTTCTCAGCAAGCAGAACAAGGTACTTTGGTTAATTTTCTTACTGAAGCTAAAGCTGGTGATTTAGCCTTTTTGATAACGATGAAGGAAGAATCACCCATGTGGGTATCATGCTGAATAACAGTCAGATTATACATGCATCTGGAAGGGTGAAAATTGATTTTATTGATAACCAAGGAATATTCTCTTCTGATTTGAAAAAGTATTCTCATAAGTTGAGAATAATTAAAAGATATCAAAACTAAATATTGCTTTCTAAGTTTATAAAGGGTAAATTGTAAATAAGCTCATTTTATAAACGTTAACTTTTGCGATTTTTAACTCTCATTTTCTTTTTCTTGAATATTGCTGTGCTTCAAGCTCAGGTAATTTTACAGCCAAATAAATTACCAGAAAAAGCTTATATCACTACCTATGCTAGTATTTTAAATGTTGGTGATCAGCAATATACCATCAATCAAATCATAAACCAAGAAGGTAAGCTCCCGTTTCAACGCATAAAAAATAATGAAGCTAGTTTAGGTTTCACCAAAGACACTTATTGGGTGAAGTTTGCTGTAAAAAATAATACAGAACATGAATTGATGTATTATTTAGAAACAGCCGAACCTGTTACAGATAATGTGAATCTATACTTGTTTAAAAGTACAGACACTCGAAAATATACTTTACAAAAAAGTGGAGATAATATAGATTTCTCAGAGAAAAGTATTAAAAACAGGGCAACTTTATTCAAGATAGAATTAATGCCTCATGAAGAGAAAACGGCTTATTTAGAAGTTATTAACGATGGCGAAAAGAATAATCTGCCACTCATTCTCATCAGTCAGGAAAGTTTGTTACAAAAGGTTTACCATGAGCAAATCATTTTTGGTGTTTTTTATGGGATACTTTTACTAGTTTCTATTTTTTATCTCTTTTTTTACTTTGCACTTCAAGACAGATCTTTCTTATATTATTCTGTATATGTGATATTTGTTGCGCTTTGTCACTTTTCTTTAGATGGCTATTATCATCAATACTTAAGCTCAACAAATTCGTGGTTTTCGCTTCATGCAGTTATTATTTTCGCCATTTTAGGTTCCTTCTTTTTTGGAAAATACACCGAAGACTTTCTTAACATTAAGAAGTATAATCCGCTATTACATCAGTTCTTTAAAATTATTTATATAGCCTTGGCAGTAGTTTTAGTTGGGGTTTTATTAGTTCCTTCTTTTTTAGAGTTTTCGTACCCCATAGTTAACGTTTTAACCCTAATAGGAATGTTATTGATTTTGGCTTCTGTAATAAGCTTAAACGTTAAAAAGCAACCTATTGATGTGTTTTTTACTTCAGGCATAGCCATATTGTTCTTGAGTTTTACAGTTGCTATTTTATTGAATTTTGGAGTTTTATCTCTAGGGATTGATAATGTTACTAAGCTAGGAATTGGTTTAGAGGTGATAGCGCTTTCTTTATCGATGTCTAACCGTGTCAGGTTGTTAAAAACAGATAGAGAGAAATTACAAGCTATTGCATTACAACGTTCGCAAGAAATGAATGAGGTAAAATCTTATTTCTTGTCTAACATGAGCCACGAATTGAGAACGCCTCTAAATGCTATTTTGGGTATCGCAAATTCATTGGAAGCAGAAATAAAGGATGAAAAAGTAAAGGAAAAGATGGAAACTATCAAATATGTTTCTGATAGTTTGATATCATCTGTTAACGATATATTAGATTTTTCTAAAATAGAAAAAGGCGAATTACAATTACAGAAGACTAAGTTTGAGCCTCTTAAAATCTTAGAAAAATTAAAGTTTAATGCTGCTATACAGGCAAAAGATAAAGGCCTAGCATTTGAGTTTATAAAGCCAAAAGCTGCTGACTTAGCTGTGATAGGAGACGAAGCTCGTTTAAGCCAAATCATCAATAATATTCTTAACAATGCTATAAAATTCACGATTAAGGGGGGTGTAAAATTCATCGTGGAGTATGCAGTTATAAACGAGAAGTTGAATCTTGCTATCACCATAAGTGATACCGGAATTGGGATAAGTCAGGAGAAAATAAATACAGTTTTTGATATGTTTACTCAGGTAAATATTGATAACAAGCGAAAATTTGGCGGCTTTGGTATTGGCTTATGTATTGTAAAAGCTTTGGTTGATTTGCATGAGGGTGAAGTAAGCTTAGAAAGTACGTTAAATGAAGGTACAACTTGTAAAGTATTGTTAAGTTACCCGTTGGCGCCACAAGAAGCTAAAGCAATAAATTTATTTCCATCAGATAGCCGAGATTTATTAGGTAAAACAGTTTTAGTGGTAGAGGATAATCAGTTAAACCAAATGGTTGTGAAAATGATTTTGAAGAAGTGGGCTAATACCACGGCTTTATTTGCTGCTGATGGTGCAGAGAGTTTAGAAATCCTTAAAAATAATGAAGTAGATATCATATTAATGGATTTACAAATGCCAGTGATGGATGGTTACGAAGCTACTGAAGCTATAAGAAACAGTAGGGCTGGTGTTCATTATAAAGACATTCCTATTATTGTATTAACTGCCGATGTGATGGAGAGCACTAAACAACGAGTTTTTGAATTAGGTGTGAATGATTTTATGACCAAGCCAGTAGACCAACACGTTTTATATGAGAAAATTACTACGCAATTATCTAAAGTTGGATAGTCTTAAGCCGTAAAATCCCAAACTTTTACTTGTTTATCATCACTTACAGAAATGATATATTTTCCGTCTGATGACCAGCAAGCATCGTTTACAGACAGTCGGTGTCCGGGTAAGCCCTTATCAATACTCAAATTTTTAAATAAACTTAAGTCGTCTGTTCTCCAAATCTTGATAGATTTATCTCTGCTACAAGTTATAAAATAAGGTAGGGTAGGATGGTAAGCAATTTTATAAATGGCAAATAAATGAGCCGGAAAATTATGTTCGCAAGCCCAATTCTGGGTGTGCCAGCTTCTTAAATGAGCATCTCTAGAACCTGTTAGCAAAAAGCGGTGGTCTGGAGAGAATTTTACTGCGCCAACACCCATGCTATGTGCTTCAAATTCGTGTATAAAAGTGTAATCCTGAAGGTTATAAATCCTTACTGAATTATCATTAGAAGCTGTTACCAGATAATTTAAAACATCGCTAAAATCAAAAGCTCTTATTTTCTCATTACCTGATTTAAACTGGTGTAATATGCTTTTATCTGTAAGAGAGATAATGAAAATACTTCCATTATCTGTAGAAACGATGAGTTCTTCTTTAACAGGATGATATTTGATATGGAAAATAGCAGCTGCTAGAGGAATTGTTTTTAAAAGTTTGGTGCTTGTTAAGTCAAAGAATAAAAGTGTACCATCATTACAACCAGCAATTAGTAATTGCTGAGTAATTACAATTTCTAAAGCGTAAATAGTGCTTTTAACTTGATTGAAAATACGGTTATGCTTTTGGCTAACTAAGTCCCACTCAACAATTCCTTTATCATTACCTGCGGTATATACTAATGGAAGCTTTGGATGACTGATGACGGCATAAACTGGGTTATTATGGCCTTCTAAAGTATCTACTCTCATCATTTAAACTTAAATCATAAAACAGTATCTCACGTCTATTTATGTCTGCCTTCTAGGTTTTTAGCAATATCTTCTAGCGTGAAGCCTTTTTCTTTTAAAAGAACCAAAAGATGGAAAACTAAATCAGAAGATTCGTTTATAAAATCTGCATCTGTTTCTGCTAAAGCGGCAATTACGGTTTCTACACCTTCTTCGCCAACTTTTTGTGCAATTTTATTTAATCCTTTTTGGCGTAGTTTATTAACGTATGATTCTTGACTAGGGTTATCGTACCTATCTTTAATGATAGCTTCTAGTTTAAAGATGAAGTTTTGATTATAATCAGTAAAAAAGCAACTTCTAGAACCTGTATGGCAGGTTGGTCCAACCGGGTTAGCTTTTATTAAAATGGTGTCTTTGTCACAATCTATACTGATAGATTTTACAAAAAGAAAATTTCCGCTTTCTTCACCTTTTGTCCATAACCTATTTTTTGAACGAGAAAAAAAAGTGACTTTTCCTTCTTGCTCTGTTTTTAAATAAGCTTCTTCATTCATGTAGCCTAACATTAAAACTTCTAATGTTTGCTCATCCTGAATTATTACTGGCACTAAGCCATCGCTTTTTTGGAAATCTATTTTCACTATTACTGAAATTTTAATTTTTTTGGATTTTGTCTCGTGTCAAAAATTCTTAGGATAATAATCTGTTTGTTTTCATGACCGTAAATCAAACTATTATGTTTTGTGATGACACATTGTCTAAACTGTTGTTCTTTATGAATTATAGGATACAATTTAGGGTTACTGTCTATGAGTTGTATTTGATGCTCAATTTCATCTAAAAAATGGGTAGCAACTTTAATATTCCATTTTGATACAAGGTATTCTAGGATAATGGATAAATCATTTTCAGATTCAGGAGACCAAACTATCTCATTAATCATTTATAGATTTTTTTTAGTTTATCCATTACTTCATTATGCGGTTTCCCTTTACCTGATTTTACAGATTCTATGGCATCAAAAATCCCCTCTTGTTGCTCTTTTGTTAGCAAATCCCATTGTTTAAGATCTTCAGAAGTTGCTTCATTTTGCGAAATAGCAATTAGATTTAAGTCTGCTAAATTTTGTAATAGCCTTTTAACTTTTGGATTTAATATTTCTATTGTGATGGATTCCATTACTTAAAATTACTAAAAATTAGCTCTTATATTCTTACCGCTATGTTATTTTGTTTTAATAAAGCCTTCAATTCTGGAATTAATATCTCGCCATAATGAAAAACAGAAGCAGCTAAAGCTGCATCAACATCAGATTTTTGAAAAACATCTATAAAATCTTGTTCATTACCGGCGCCACCAGAAGCTATAACAGGTATGGTAACCCTATCATTAATTTCTTTTAGGAGGATATTATCAAAGCCAGATTTTGTACCGTCTTTATCCATGGATGTTAATAATATTTCGCCAGCACCTCTACTTTCTGCTTCCTTTATCCAGTGTTGTGTTTGTATTTCTGTAGGAATTCTACCTCCATTTAAATGAACAAAATCTCCCTGAGGCAAATGCTTGGTATCAACAGCTAAAACCACAAATTGTACGCCGAAAGCATTGGCTAATTCATTAATTAATTCTGGTCTTCTTACAGCGGCAGAATTGATAGATATTTTATCTGCACCAGCATTTAAAAGGGCTTCAGCGTCTTTTAATTCACTAATACCACCACCTATAGTAAAGGGAATGTTAACTTGACGGGCAACCGCTTTAACCATATCTAAAGTGGTTTTCGCTTTTCGTGAGTAGCGGCTATATCTAAGAAAACCAACTCATCTGCACCTTGTTGAGAGTATTGCCAAGCCAATTCTACAGGGTCTCCGGCATCTCTTAAATCTATAAAATTTACGCCTTTAACCGTTCTGCCGTCTTTAACGTCTAAACAAGGGATAATTCTTTTACTTAACACGATATTTTGGGCTTAAAGCGAAGTAAGCATTTGTAAATTCCAGTTTTTAATTTCTTCTATAGAAATTCTTCCTTCATAAATGGCTTTACCTACCACGCAAGACTCAATCTTAAATTCATTTAATTCTTCAATATCAGCCATAGAGCTAATACCGCCAGAAGCAATTAATTTAATGAAAGGAGAGTGGGCTAATAGTTTTTTGTATAAATCTACTCCGGCGCCACCTAGTTTTCCGTCTTTATTAATATCGGTACATAAAAATCTAAAGAAACCTAGTTGTAAGCATCTATCCACATAATCCATCAATTTAATAGGCGAGCTTTCCATCCAACCGGAGTATTTGATAACTTCATCCAATACATCTATAGCAACCACAACTTGGTCAGAACATTTGGTTTTATTACAAACTTCTTTGCTTAGCTCTTCTAAAAAAGTTGGGTTTGTAATAGCTTGCGTACCTACTATAACACGATGAATACCAGAGTCTATTAATTCTTTTACTTTTTCTATGCTTCTAACACCACCACCATATTGTACCTTCATGTCGGTTTTTTTAATGATATCAAAGAGGTATTGCTGATTAGAGAAATCGCCTTTTGCGCCATTTAAATCTATGATATGAACAAACTCGGTACCGTTAGATTGGTAAGTTTCTATTTGTTCTTCTAAGGATACTTCATACTGAGTTACCTGGTTATAATCGCCTTCGCGAAGTCTAACTACTTTTTGATTTAAAACGTCTACTGCAGGAATGATATACATCTCTTGAAATTATAAGTTAGCAAAATTTTTAAGCAGTTGTTCGCCAGCTTCTCCAGATTTTTCTGGATGAAACTGAACTGCATAAAAGTTATCTTTTTGAATACCCGCAGAAAATTTAATTCCGTAATTGCAGGTAGCAGCGGTAAATTTAGGATTAAATTCTATAAAATAAGAGTGAACAAAATAAAAGTAGGTTCCTGGGGCAATTTTAGAGAAAATAGGACTATCGTTTTCTGGATAAATTTGGTTCCAGCCCATGTGTGGGACTTTGTGCGATATTTCTTCCTTAAACCGAAGTGTTTTTACAGGAATTATATCTAATAAATCAGAATCTCCCTCTTCTGAATAAGAGGTGATTAATTGCATTCCTACACAAATACCTAAAACTGGTTTTTTTAGGGCTTTTATTGCAGGAACCAAACCAGATTCGGTAAGTTTTTGCATAGCAGCACCGGCATGGCCAACTCCAGGAATGATAATTTTTTCGTATAAATCGAAATCACTTTCTTGGTTAATCATTCCGTATTGGATGTTTAACCTTTCTAAAGCAGAGGTTAAAGAAAATATGTTTCCGGCACCGTAGTTAACTATTCCAATCATGATTTGATTATTTGATGTTGATGGAGTAAGGAGTAAGGAGAAAGGATGAAAGAGAAAGGAATAAGGAGAAAAGACTGATACCTGTCCTTATTCTGTGCTCTTTAATCTAGTTCTTCGCTTTTTATTCTTTACTCATTGCTCTTTAATCTAGTTCTTCGCTCTTTGTTCTTTACTCTTTGCTCCTTAATCTAATTCTTTGTTCTTTACTCTTTGCTCCTTAATCTAATTATAATAATCCTTTTGTACTTGGCAAACGCATATTATTTACATCTCTTTTAATAGACATTTTAATAGCTTTTGCAAAGGCTTTAAAAATAGCTTCAATTTTATGATGCTCGTTATCGCCTTCTGCTTTGATATTTAAATTTGATTTTGAAGCATCAGAGAATGATTTAAAGAAGTGAAAGAACATTTCTGTAGGCATATCGCCAACTTTTTCTCTTTTAAAATCAGCATCCCAAACAATCCAGTTTCTGCCACCAAAATCTATGGCTACTTGTGCTAAACAATCATCCATAGGTAAGCAAAAGCCATACCTTTCAATACCTTTTTTATCTGCCAAAGCTTCTAAAAAGGCTTCGCCAAGTGCAATTCCGGTATCTTCTATGGTGTGGTGCTCGTCAATATGTAAATCGCCTTTGGTGATCACAGTTAAATCAAAACCACCATGTCTGCCAATTTGGTCTAGCATATGGTCGAAGAAATGTAATCCGGTTGAGATATTGGTATCACCTTTACCATCCAAATTCAATTTAATTTGAATATCTGTTTCTTTGGTTTTTCTTACATGAGAAACTTCGCGTTTGCCAACTTTTAAGAACTCGTAAATCTTATTCCAGTCGCTGGTTTCTAAAGCAATAATTTCTTGAGCATTATCAATTTTATTTTGAGCTTCAGAGGCTCCCAAATCCGGATTATTATTTAACCAAATAGCTTTAGCACCTAAGTTTTTAGCTAAAACAACATCGTTTAATCTATCGCCAATTACAAAAGATTCTTTTAAGTTGTATTCCTCTGCATTAAAATAATGCTGCAATAAAGCAGTACCTGGTTTACGGGTAGGGGCATTATCTTTAGCAAAAGTTTTATCAATAACAACCTCAGAAAAAGAAATACCCTCGTTTTCTAAAGTTTTGATGATGAAATTATGTACCGGCCAAAAATTTTCTTCAGGGTGCGATGCTGTACCTAAACCATCCTGATTGGTAACCATCACTAAATCATAATCTAATTCTTTTATAATTTTAGCAAGGTTGCTGATAGCTCCAGGATAGAACTCTAACTTTTCAAAAGAATCTATCTGTTCATCTGCTGGCTCCAGAATCAAAGTTCCGTCGCGGTCTAAAAAGAGTATTTTTTTCATCCTTTATAGGATTTTAAAGTTTCTATTAATGTTTGATTTTCTTGTGGTGTACCAATGGTAATTCTTAAGCAACCCTCGCAAAGTTCTACTTTATTTCTGTTTCTGATGATGATCCCTTTATCAACTAATAAATTGTAAATAGCATCAGCAGCAGTGGTTTTTACTAAAATGAAATTAGCATCAGACGGATAAATATCTAATACAAAGTCTAAATTTTTAAGATTGACAACCAATTGGTCTCTTTCTTTCAGCGTTTCTTTTATCCACTCGTTAACCTGATTGGTATTTTGTAAAGCCCCTAAAGCCAATTGTTGCGATGCTTCATTGATGTTATAAGGAGGCTTAACTTTATTAAATACCTCAATAATTTCTTCGCTAGCAAAGGCCATCCCAACACGTAAAGCAGCTAAGCCCCAAGCTTTAGATAAAGTTTGTAAAACTACCAGATTAGCATATTCTGTAAGTTCCTGAATAAAGGATTTTTGACGTGAGAAATTGATATAAGCCTCATCTATTACTACGATGCCATTGAAATTGGCTAATAAGGTTTCAATATCTTCTCTATGAATGCTGTTTCCTGTTGGGTTATTTGGCGAGCAAATGAAAATCAGTTTAGTATTTTTATCTATAGCCTCTGCAATTCCTTCTAGGTTAAGTTGATAATCTGCCGTAAGGTTTACTCTTTTAAGCTCAACATCGTTAATGTTGGCAGAAACTTCATACATCCCATAAGTAGGAGGAACGATAATCACATTATCCACACTGGGGTTACAAAAGCTTCTAAATAGGATGTCAATAGCTTCATCGCTCCCATTTCCTAAAAAGATATTTTTAGCAGGAACCCCTTTTATTTCGCTTAAACGAGTTTTTACGGCATAAGCCATGGGGTCTGGATAACGGTTATACTGGGTCGCTAAAGGAGAACCAAAAGCATTCTCATTAGCATCTAAGTAAACAGAAGCTTCGCCTTTAAACTCATCTCTTGCTGAAGAGTATGGTTTAAGGTTTTTAATATTGGTTCTGATGATATTGTTGATATCAAACATGATTTTAATTAATTTAAAAGGAACGATTTACGATTTTAGATTAGCAATTCGTAAATCTAAAATCGTCATTCTTAAATATTTTCTAATCTCACAGTTACCGCATTTTTGTGCGCATGCAAGCCTTCAATTTCTGCTAAAATTTCTACTGTAGGGCCTAAGTTTTTTATGCCGCTTTCGCTGATGTGCTGGAACGTGATTTTCTTAACAAAAGAATCTAAAGAAACACCAGAGTAAGAGCGGGCATAAGCACTGGTTGGCAAAGTATGGTTGGTGCCGCTAGCATAATCGCCAGCACTTTCTGGAGTAAGATTACCCAAGAAAACAGAACCTGCATTCGTGATTTTATCGGTTATCAGTTGCCAGTTATCAGTTGCCAGTATCAGGTGTTCAGGGGCGTATTGGTTGCTGAAATCCATAGCCTCTTCCAAATCATCAACCAAAACGGTATAAGAATTGGTAAGGGCTTTAGCCGCAACTTCTTTTCTTGGTAAAACAGCTAATTGCTTGCTCACTTCTTCTAATGATTTTTCAATTAAACTAGCCGATGTACTTACTAAAACAGCCTGACTATCTGGGCCGTGTTCTGCTTGCGCTAATAAATCAGCAGCTACAAAAACCGGGTTTGCCGTTTCATCAGCAATCACCAATACTTCTGATGGTCCGGCAGGCATATCAATAGCGGTATTGGTAGTAGATTGTACAATGGTTTTAGCCATCGTTACAAACTGATTTCCTGGGCCAAAAATTTTATCCACTTTAGGGATGCTTGCTGTACCGTAAGCCATAGCAGCAACAGCTTGTGCGCCACCAGCTAAATATATTTTTTCTATCCCGAGTAGTTGAGCGACAAAGGCTATATAGCCATTAACAGAACCATTTTTTTGAGGTGGAGAGCAAACCACAATTTCTTTACAGCCAGCAATTTTTGCTGGAACACCCAACATTAAAAAAGTACTTGGTAAAACGGCAGAACCGCCTGGTATGTATAATCCCACACGTTCTATAGCTCTAGATTCTCTCCAGCAGTTTACACCAATACTGGTTTCTATAACTTGCTTGCTTGATGTTTGGCTTTCGTGAAATTTCTTGATATTTTGATAAGCGGTAGTAATAGCATCTTTAACCTGTTGCGGAATTTCCTCAGCCAGTTTTGTTAATGCTTCTTTACCGATATATAATTGCTGTAAATCTACCTGATCAAATTTTTGAGCAAAGTTTTTTAAAGCATCGTCGCCATGAGTTTTTACTTCTTCAATAATGTTTAGCACACTTTCTCTAATCGCATTACCACTATCAGTATTACGTAAAATAAGTTGATTTATATCCGCTTTGCTTAAAGCTTTAAAATTGTATTGCCTCATTATCGTATCCTTCATTTCTTAATCAAATCTTTATATTGCTAAGTCTAAATATCTCGTGTTTCTTATCTTAATACTCAAATAGCACATCTAAAATATAATCTTCTCAATAGGCATTACCACAATACCTTGTGCGCCAGCAGCTCTTAAAGAGTTTATTTTCTCCCAAAAATCCTGCTCAGGAATAACGGTGTGTATAGCTACCCAGCCTTCTTCAGCTAAAGATACTACAGAAGGACTTTTTACTCCTGGAAGTAACGAAATAACAGTCTCAAGGTTTTTCTTTTCTACATTTAAAACCACATATTTGGTTTCTTTGGCTCTTAAAACAGATTGTATTCTCTGTATAAGTTCTTGAATAAGCGGATTTTCTTCTTCGCCGTTTCTACCAATTAAAATGGCTTCAGAAGACATCACATCGGCAAATGGTTTTAAACCATTACTTTTTAAAGTTCCGCCAGTAGAAACAATATCAAAAATAGCATCGCTAAGACCTAAGCCTGGCGCAATTTCTACTGAGCCAGAAATCATCTTAACATCAGCTTTAATATTATTGTCGTTAAAGAATTTTTCTAAGATAACTGGGTAAGAAGTTGCAACAGCTTTACCGTTTAAATCTTCTATAGCTGTTATGTTACTGTTAACCGGAACTGCCAGTTTTAATTTGCATTTACCAAAGCCTAAACGTTGCAAATAAGCAACTTCTACCTTGGTTTCTGCAATAACATTTTCGCCAACGATACCAATATCAGCAATACCGTCTTGTACATATTCCGGAATATCATCATCTCTTAAGAATAAAATTTCTAAAGGGAAATTTGAAACCGATGATATTAAGGAGCTTTTATAGTTTTCGAAGCTTAAACCGCAGTTTTTTAATAGTTCTACAGATTTTTCGTTAAGTCTGCCCGACTTTTGGATAGCAATTTTTAAAGTTTTCAAGATGATTATTTATTATTAAAAGACTAATTGATTATTTAAAATGAAAAGTTTTGACGTACAAAACATACTATAGCGCACCACCTAAGTGGTGATGAATGTGATGATGTACAGTGGTTAAAAACTTTTTCATTTTGTCTTTTTAATAATTTCTACGTGAAGAGAAATATTAGAATGCTGCAAATATATAAAGCATTGCTTAAATTACAAGGTAATATGATATTTATTTTAGTCTTTGGAGATAGATTGAAATTTGGTGATTTACATAAGGGCATAACAATTGCCTAAGCACAAAGCAAAAAACATATATGAGTTTAAAGTATACCATCAACCTATTTATTGTTTGTTTATTCTTGTTAGTGTCTTGCAAAAAATACAAACACGAAGAGTTTGGAAGAGATTTAGCCAAGACCTTTAAAAGTAAAAAATACAAAGATTTTGATACCACTGCCTATTATCAGGTTTTTAAGAAGCAGTTAGTAAAAGAAAAAGAACGTATCCATAACCCAAAATGGATAAGTAAAATGTACGAAGAAGAGGAAAAAGGCTTAACCCTTATTGGAGATTTTTTAATTAATGGAGAGCTTGATACTTTATCCCGATACTTGAAATTGAGTGTTTTTCATGGGCTAAATCCATCTTATTTTCATACCAAGGAGATTAATGATTTATTACATCAGGTGAAAACTAAAAAATTTAAAAAAGTTGAAGAAAGCTATCCCTTATTAGCAAGTTTAGAAATTTTAAGTGCCGATGCTTTGATAAATTATTCTAATATCTTGAAATATGGAGCCGTAAATCCTAAAAATATTTTCGGACGATATTATGTGAGCGTAAAAAGACCAGATTTTATTGATTCTCATAAAACATTAGACCAATTACAATTAGCTAATTTTTTAAAGGATATTCAGCCTAAAAATGGTTATTACCAAAGGCTACAAAACCTGTTGATAAATGAGCAGCCAGAACAAGCTTTAAGCGCCAGCGATAAACAAAAAATTTACTTTTCTTTAGAGCGTTTAAGATGGCCAACAAAAGAGTACAGCGGTAAGTATTTATTGGTAAATATCCCGGAATTTAAGCTCAGGATGATAGAAAACAATACTACCGATTTAGAAATGAAGGTTTGCGTTGGCGAAACGGCTTATGCTCCGTTTTCTAAAGATGGTAAAAACCATGAAACACCAATTTTAAGCGGCAATATAGATAGGATGCAGGTGAACCCTGTTTGGAATATTCCTAAAAGCATTGCTGGTAAAGAAATTATGGTAAGCTTACAATCTAATCCAAATTATTTGGAGGAGAATAATATGGTAGCTTACAATAAGGTAGGCGAGTTGGTAGATGCAAGAAGTATAGATTGGAGCACAGCTTCTGTTGCCGATTATGCTTTTAAACAAAACCCAGGTGCTGATAATTCCTTAGGTCAAATCAAGTTTATTTTTCAAAATCCTTATGCTATATATTTGCATGATACACCTGCCAAAGCCATGTTTCAGGAGAAAAACAGAGCGGTTAGTCATGGTTGCGTACGTGTAGAAAAACCTATGAAATTAGCTGCTTTCTTATTGAACAATGACAAGGAGTCTCAACGTATAGAAAAAGAAACTCAGGCCGCGGCCAAAGGAGAGGAGATAGCTTCCAGATGGGTTAAAATTAAAGAGCCTGTAAAAGTTTTCATTGCTTATTATACCGCCTGGACAAATGATAGCGGAAAATTAATCATCGCAGATGATGTTTATGGTTACGATGCTAAGCTTAAGCCTTATTTGTCTAAGTATTTACCGGAATAGGCTGGTCTATTGTTGATGGTTTACTAGTGTCCATTGTTGATGGTCCATGGTTAATAGTCCATGGTTGATGGTAAATAGTCCATTGTTTATGGTCTATAGTTTATAGCTGTCAACTTTAAACTGTCAACTCGTAATCGATAACAGGCAACTGATTACCATCAACTGATAAAAATTAATATCTTTGATTCTTAATGAAGTTTTATTATCCTGAATTTCTTTTCGGATTATTATTAATTGCCATTCCGGTGATTATTCATCTTTTCAATTTCAGGAAGTTCAAAAAAGTTTATTTCTCTAATACTAGCTTTTTAAAGGATATACAACAGCAAACTTCATCTAGAAGGAATATAAAAGAGCGTTTAATTTTACTGAGTAGGATTTTAGCCATCACTTTTTTGGTTTTAGCTTTTGCTAAGCCTTATGTTCCAGAAGAAAATACTTTCTCTGCCAGTCAAAACCATTTGTTAAGCATTTACATAGATAATTCTTATTCTATGGAAGCTGTTAATCAGGATGGTCGTTTGCTAGATGAGGCCAAACGTAAAGCCAAAGAAATTGTAGCTACTTATGGCTTAACCGATAAATTTCAGCTTTTAAGTAATGATTTTAACGGCTCGCAAAACAGATTGTTAGATAAAGAAGCTTTTCTTGAAGCTTTAGATGCTATAGAAATTAGTGCAAGAACATATGATTATCAGCAAGTTTTAAATCAGCAAGAGCGCTTTTTTAATACAAATAATGGTTATCAAAAACATGCTTATTTGGTGTCTGATTTTCAGCAGCAAGGTAATCTTCAGTTGCAAAAAGATAGCACAGCAAAATATCATCTTATCAAACTAAAAGCTAATAGCTTACCCAATGTTGCGGTAGATAGTGTTTGGTTTATTTCTCCTTTGCATCGTCCGCAAAGTAAAGAACAATTGGTAGTTAGGGTAAAAAATTATTCTGATAAAAGCTTAGCAGATGTATCGCTCACCTTAAAAATTAACAATCAAATAAAGGCCATTGGCAAAGTAGCTATAGCACCACGAGAAAGCAGTTTAGATACCCTTACTTTTTCTGGTTTAAACAACGGTTGGCAAAAAGGAGAGCTAAGGGTTAAAGATTATCCGATGGTTTTTGATGATGCTTTGTTTTTTGCTTTTCAGGTCAAAAAAGAGCTTCCTATAACCATCATTAACCAAATGATCGAGGCTAATGCTATAGCATCAGCTTTTGAAACGGACAGCTTTTTCAAAGTGCAAAGCATCGGCGAAAGCCAAATAAATTATAGCGATTTAAAACAGCAACATTTAATTGTGCTGCATAATTTAAAGCGTGTTTCTGAGGGCTTAAGTCAGCAAATGATAACCTACCTAAAAAATGGTGGTAATTTAAGTGTCTTCTTGCCTCTAGAGGCTGATTTAACTTCTTACACCAATTTCTTGAAAGCAGCTGGTGCAAACTATCCCGTCCGTTACCAAAAAGATAGCGTAATGGCTGCGAGTTTAAATTTAAAGCATCCGGTTTTTGAAAATGTTTTTGAAAACATCCCTCAGCAAATAGATTTACCTAAAACATCTGGCTATTACCAGTTAAGTAATGTTACCAAAACCAATAAGCAAAATTTAATGGAGGTTGATGCTGGTTTACCTCTTTTGCAAGCCTATCAATTAGGAAAGGGTAATCTTTATTTAAGCGCTATAACGCTAGACCCGAAAGTTTCTAATTTCACTAACCATGGTTTGTTTTTGCCGCTTTTATTTAAAATGGCATTGCTAAAAAGGCAAGAACAAACGCTGTTTTACATTTTAGGTATGCAAGAAACAGCGTTGATAAACGATGTTGATTTAGCAACTAGTGAGGTTTTAACACTAAAATCTGCTAAGCAAGAAATTATACCAGAGCTTCGTAATAATCAAGCAGGAACGGTTATTTTCTTTGCCGACCAAGTTAAAGCGCAAGGTTTTTATGACCTTTATAAAAAAGATAAACTAATTGCTGTACTGGCCTTTAACCAAAGCAGAAAAGAGTCTGATTTAAGTTATGCCAGCGACGCTGATTTGAATAATAGTTTTGGGAAAAACACCGAAATTATTGAAGCTGGTACATCATCCATAGCCAATCAGATAAAAGAAGTGAAATTAGGTGCTTCTTTATGGAAACTTTGTATAATTTTGGTTTTGATATTTTTGGCTCTTGAGATGCTTCTTATAAAGTATTTCAAAATCCAGGCAAATAAAACTGCAATAAATTGATCATGAATATCCTTATAAAATCCTGTACGCTTGTAAGTCCTGCCTCCCCGCATCATTTAAAAGTAGTTGATGTGCTTTTAGAAAATGGTATCATCAGTAAAATAGCTGCTGATATTGAGCCATCAGAAACAAAAACTATTGATGCAAAAGGCAAATACTTATCGGTAGGTTTTTTTGATTTGAATACCAATTTAGGCGAGTTAGGCTTAGAAAATAAAGAAGATTTTATAAGCGGTAGTGCAGCAGCAGCTGCCGGTGGTTTTACTGGAGTTGGCGTTATGCCCAATACACAACCACCTGTTGATGCTAAAGCGCAGGTAGAATATTTAAAAAACAGAGCTAAAGGATTATTAGTTGATATTTTTCCTTACGGTACCATTTCGCAAAAGAAAGAAGGTAAAGACCTTGCAGAAATGTACGATATGACCCAGTCTGGTGCTGTAGCTTTTACAGATGGTACAGCACCTGTACAAGACGCTGGTTTAATGGAAAGAGCTTTATTATATGCAAAAGGTTTTGATGCTTTGGTGATTTCTTATCCTGAAGATAGCTCTATAGCCGGAAAAGCTAAAATGAACGAAGGCGAAATGAGTACTTATTTAGGGATGAAAGGTATTCCTAATATCGCTGAAGAATTAATGATCGTAAGGGATTTATATTTAGCAGAATATACCCAATCTAAAATACATTTCACCAGTATTTCTACAGCACATAGCGTAGCACTTATTAAGGCTGCTAAAGCCAAAGGTTTACAGGTTACTTGCGATGTTACGGCTCATCATTTAGTTTTAACAGAGCAAGCTTTACATGATTTTGATACCCATTATAAAGTTAAACCTCCTTTAAGAACAAATACTGATGTTGAGGCTTTACTAACAGGTGTAAAAGACGGCACTATTGATGCTGTTGTTTCTCAGCATACGCCACACGAGATAGAGTTTAAAGAAGTAGAGTTTGAAACAGCTGCTTATGGCATTACAGGTTTGCAAACAGCTTTGCCATTGTTGTTTAAAGCGGGTTTAAATGCGCAAGAAATTGTAGAAAAATTAGCCATTGGTCCAAGAAATATTTTAGGTTTACAGCAGCCAGAAATTAAAGAAGGGGTACTGGCCAATTTAACTTTGTTTGATGAAAGTGAGTGGCACTACACCACAGAAAATAATTATTCAAAATCTAAAAACTCGCCTTTTATTGGAGAAAAATTAAAAGGAAAAGTTTGGTTAACCATTAATAATCATCAGCTTTACGAAGCTAAATAAAATCAAAAGCTTATGGACAAAAAAGTAAAAGCAGCATTAGAGAGCCTTTTTAATACATTTTCTGCATTAGAAGGTGTATCTGCTCAACAAGAACTTAATCAGTTAATAGCCATTTTTGGTTCAGATCAACATTTTATGGATAAACTGTCTGCTATGGATGAAGTTTTTGATACTTCAGCAGCTTTAGATCCGGTAAGAGAACTATCTTTTGATTTGTTATTGATTAACTTTTTTGCCGAAGATGCTAAGAAGTTAGATGAAGATTATTTAGAATCTCCAGAATGGGAGAAAATAGAAGAAGAAACCATTGATAGAGGTACAGAACTTTTAAACCTTTTATTGTACCTTAAAGAGTGTGATGATGAAGATATTGACCCATCTTTAGACGACTATTTAAAAGAGTTTTTATTGGTTGATGAGGATGAGTTTCAAGACGAGCATCGCATTTATGAAGATGTTATTGCCAACCAGGTATTAATGGAAAGCTCTTTAATAGAAATAGCCAGGATATCTAAAAAGCTTTCTCCAGATTCAGAAATTAGAGAATTATTTTTTCCGTTGATGGCATTTTTCTATAATATCAATCCAGATGCTCAGTATTTGAAAGAGTTTAAAGCTTTAAGTGAAGACCCGGCTTTTGATGCCGCTGTTTTAGATTTAATTGTAAACTATAACCAAGCATAACCATGAAAGAATTAGAAGTTAGACCAACAAAAACAGCAAGTTACTGGGCTCTATTAGCTTTTGTGATGATTGTTATTTTAACCTATGTGTTTTACTTTGCAGAGGTTGATCAAAAATCCGCGTTAAACTATATAACTTACATTCCTTTTATAGCTTGCTTGGCTTTGGCTATTAAAAATCATAAAGAAAAGGAACTAGATGGCTATATCTCTTTTGGTAGAGCATTTAACACAGGTTTTAGATTTAGCTCATTACTTTCTTTAATGATGGGTTTATTTATGCTGGTTTATTTAAAATGGTTAAACCCTGATGTATTAGAATTGGGTTTGGTTGAAGCAGAAAACCAGATGTTAGACCAAGGACAATCATCTAAACAAATAGATGCCGCCATGAGTATAGCTAGAAGTTGGGGGCCTTATTTAGCTGCTGTAACCACAGCTATTATGTACACTTTAACAGGCGCAGCTTTAAGTTTGGTATTTGCAGCTATCTTTAAAAAGGAAGCACCTATGTTTGAAGAAAGCGAAAGCGAAGCATAGTTATTCGTTATCAATATAAATCATCAATAAAATAGGTTGGCTGCCCTAAAAAGCCCATGTTAAGAAATGGATATTTCAGTTGTAATACCCTTATATAATGAAGTAGAATCATTACCAGAACTTACCCAATGGATAAGACAAGTAATGCAAAAAAACGCTTACAGTTATGAAATTATCTTAATTGATGATGGTAGTAACGATGGTTCTTGGGAGAAGATAGAGGAGTTACAACAAGAGCATGAGCAAATAAAAGCCATTAAATTTAGAAGAAATTACGGTAAATCTGCTGCTTTAAATGTAGGTTTTAATGCCGTAAACGGAGATGTAGTCATCACTATGGATGCTGATTTGCAAGACTCTCCGGATGAAATTCCAGTGCTTTACCGTCGTATAAAAGAAGAGAAGCTAGATTTAATTTCTGGCTGGAAGAAAAAACGTTACGATCCGCTAAGTAAAACCATCCCAACTAAATTATTTAACGCTGCAACCAGAAGCATGTCTGGTATTTATAACCTTCATGATTTTAATTGCGGATTAAAAGCTTACCGCAAAGAGGTGGTGAAAAATATTGAGGTGTATGGCGAAATGCACCGTTACATACCGGTAATTGCTAAATGGGCTGGTTTTAACAAAATAGAAGAACAAGTTGTAGAGCACAGGGCCAGAAAATACGGTACAACTAAATTTGGTTTTAGCAGATTTATCAATGGTTTTCTAGATTTACTTTCTATCTTTTTTGTAGGTAAATTTGGTAAAAGACCGATGCATTTTTTTGGTACTATGGGGGTTTTAAGCTTCTTTTTCGGTAGTATTATGGCTTTATGGATTATAGGAGAAAAACTTTACCATATTGCTATGCACACTCCTTATCAAAGAGAAGTAACAGAGCAACCCATGTTTTACATCGCATTGGTTGCGGTGGTGGTGGGGGCACAGTTGTTTTTAACAGGTTTTGTTGCCGAGCTGGTTTCAAGAAGTTCTGTTAACAGAAATCAATATCAAATAGAAAAAGAAATATAGTTTGTCGTTCATTTTCATGATGTTATCAAAAGTTCTGGATTAACTCATTAACCTCTTTATCTTAAATGTTTTTTTCCATCATTATTCCTTTATACAACAGGCCGCAAGAGATAAAAGAACTGCTAGAAAGTTTAACGCAGCAAACTTATACTTCTTTTGAGGTTTTGGTGGTAGAAGACGGTTCTAAGCATGATGCTAAGGCTATTATAGAGGGCTTTAAGAATCAGTTAGATATATATTATTTTTATAAAGAAAATGCTGGACAAGGCTTTGCTCGTAATTATGGTTTTGAGCGAGCTAAAGGAGATTATTTTATCTTTTTTGATTCAGATTGTATCATCCCCCATAACTATTTAGAACTTTTAAAAGACCATTTTTATCAGGAATATTTAGACGCTTACGGTGGTCCGGATGAAGCACATTCTTCTTTTACATCTGTACAAAAAGCCATCAGTTATGGTATGACTTCCTTTTTAACTACCGGAGGCATTAGAAGCAAGCAAAAAAATGCAGGAGGTAAGTTTCACCCTAGAAGCTTTAATATGGGTATTTCTAGAGAAGTTTGGGAAAAAACTGAAGGTTTTAAGTTAACCCGTATGGGAGAAGATATGGATTTATCTATCCGCATACATCAAATGGGCTTTAAAATAGCTTTAGTGCCAGAGGCAAAAGTTTACCATAAAAGAAGAACTAGTTTTAAACAATTTTGGAAACAAATTCACTCTTTTGGACGCACCCGGGTAGATTTATTTCTCCGTTATCCGGATACCCTAAAAGCAGTTCATTTACTACCTATAGCCTTTACAGCTTTTTTGGTTTTAGTATTCATACTAAATCTTTTTTCTTCAACCTTAGCTGTTTTGGCAAATTTATTATTGCTTGTTTATATAATGTTGATATTTTTTGATTCATTGTTTAGAAATAAGTCATTAAATGTTGCATTTTTGAGCATTATTGCGTCTTTCATACAGCTAACAGCTTATGGCTTTGGTTTTGTGCAAGATTATTGCAAACGTGTAATATTAAAGCAAGACATTAACAATCAATATTAGTTTATACCTTAAATCTTAAATGGAGAAATCTTTTTCAGTAATAGAAGTTTTAGAAACCTCATGGGAAATCACCAAGAAGAACTTTCTAGTGATTATTGGTTATTCTGTAACTGCTTTTATCGTTCTGGCCTTAATGCAATTTACCTCCATGTTTTTAATTGGCGATGGAGGTTTTCTTAGTTTCATTATTCTTTTCTTGGTATTGATATTAAATAGTATGGCAACTTTAGGTTTTTACAAACTTACTTTCCATCTTATTGATAAAGAAAACGAAGATATTGAAGTAAAATCGGTTATCCCAACTTGGAAAAATATTTCTAGTTTTATTACTTTAACCTTGTTTTTAGGGTTCATAGTAGCCACTTTTAATCTCATTTATCAAAAGCTTCTTACGGTAGCTACCTTTAGCAAATTTGTAGACCAATTAAAAGAAACCCCTATAGCAGTAGAGCTTTTAGCCGTTGTTGCCTTTGTTTTATTGATGTTGATAACCATGAGATTTATGTTTTTTCCTTGTTTTATTGTTGATGATGATTCTAGTTCTATAGAGTCTTTAAGACAAAGTAGAGCGCTTACACAGGATAATTTATTGAGGATAATAACCGTTTTACTCATAGTAGTTGGTTTTATAGTACTAGGCTTTTTGGCTTTAGGAGTAGGTATTATTGTAACTTATCCGTTTACAAATGTGATATTAGTTGTAACATATCGTAAATTGGTAAACTCTTATGTACAAGAGCATGATGGCCAATTACCATCTGCCGAATAAACAACACTATGGGATTAAAAGCAGCGTTAAGTAAACCATTTGCGGCTTGGGCAGTGCGGGGCATAAATAAATGGAAGTTTAATGCAGTAGCGGCTCAAGAGAAAGTATTAGCAAACCTAATCAATACCGCAAAACACACCGTTTTTGGTAATGATCATCAGTTTCAGGATATCCAAAACTATCAGGATTTTAAAAAGCATGTTCCTGTTAGGGATTATGAAGATTTGAAACCTTATGTAGAACGTGTGGTTAAAGGAGAGGCTGATGTTTTATGGAAAGGCAAACCTCTTTATTTCGCTAAAACATCTGGAACTACTTCGGGTGTTAAATACATTCCGCTTTCTAAAGAATCTATGCCAGAGCATATTAAAGCAGCCAGAAATGCTTTATTATGTTATATCCATGAAACTGGTGATGCTAGTTTTGTAGATGGTAAAATGATATTCTTACAAGGTAGCCCAGAGATGGTTAAAAAAGCCGGAATTTCTTTCGGAAGGCTTTCTGGCATTGTAGCACATCATGTTCCGCAGTATTTGCAAAAAAATAGGTTGCCAAGTTATCAGGTAAATTGTATTGCAGATTGGGAAGAAAAAGTAGATGCTATAGTAGAAGAAACTTTCCATGAAGATATGCGATTGATATCGGGTATACCACCTTGGTGCCAAATGTATTTCGATCGTTTATCGGCGAAAGCCAATGGTAAAAAGATAAAAGATATCTTTAAAAACTTCAATTTATTTGTTTACGGAGGGGTTAATTTTGAGCCTTATCGAGCAAGAATTGAAGAAAGTATTGGAAAGAAAATTTCTACCATAGAAACTTACCCAGCTTCAGAAGGTTTTATTGCTTTTCAGGACTCTCAGCAAGATAAAGGTTTATTGCTTTTAGCTGATGCTGGTGTATTTTACGAATTTATCCCTACGGATGAATATTTTAATGAAAACCCTTCTCGCTTGAGTTTAGCCGAGGTCGAGCTCAATAAAAATTATGCCCTCATCATGAGTACCAATGCTGGTTTGTGGGGATATGCCATTGGCGATACGGTGAAGTTTATTTCTAAAAATCCATATAAAATACTGGTAACAGGAAGAATAAAGCATTATATTTCTGCTTTTGGCGAGCATGTGATAGGTGAGGAGGTAGAACACGCTTTGCTTCATGTAGCTAAAGAAGAAGATTTAGAAATTACCGAGTTTACGGTTGCACCTCAGGTTAATCCGCCGGTGGGCGAATTGCCATTTCACGAGTGGTTTGTAGAATTTGCAAAACAACCGGCAGATTTAGCTGTTTTTAGTGCCAAAGTAGACGAACAATTACAGCTTAAAAATATTTATTATAAAGATTTGATTCAAGGTAAGGTCTTGCAACCTTTAATCATCAGGCCGCTGCAAGCAAATGCTTTTGTTAATTTTATGCGGGCAGAAGGTAAACTGGGCGGACAAAATAAAGTCCCTCGTTTAGCAAACGACAGAGCCTTAGCAGATAAACTTGTTTCTTATCAATTATCATAACAAAAATTGACAAATACATATTCAAAAAATATTAAGCATATTGCCATATTAGGCTCTACAGGAAGCATTGGTACGCAGGCTTTAGACGTTATCAAGGCTAACCCAACTTTGTTTAAAGCAGCCGTGTTAACGGCACAATCTAATGTTGCCTTATTGGTGTCGCAGGCTTTGTTGTTTCAGCCCCAGCTGGTGGTTATTGCTGATGAAAGCAAATATCAGGAAGTAAAACAAGCTTTAGCACATACAAATATTGAAGTAAAGGCTGGCCGCGAAGCTTTATGCGAAGCGGTAGTTTTACCTCATTTAGATGTTGTTTTAACAGCTTTAGTTGGTTTTGCAGGTTTAAGGCCTACTATTGCTGCTATCAAAGCTAAAAAAGATATTGCCTTAGCTAACAAAGAAACTATGGTCGTGGCTGGCGATTTGGTAACCGCTTTGGCTAAAGAAAATGACGTTAAAATTTTACCTGTAGATTCAGAACACTCGGCTATTTTCCAGTGTTTAGTGGGCGAGCAAGCACCTATAGAAAAGATATATCTTACCGCATCTGGTGGTCCTTTTAGAGGTAAAACTAAGGCAGATTTAGCTCAGGTAAGTTTTAAAGAAGCCTTAAAACATCCCAATTGGGTAATGGGAGCAAAAATCACGATAGATTCTGCTTCTTTAATGAACAAAGGTTTAGAGGTGATAGAAGCAAAATGGTTGTTTAATTTAGCTGTAGAGCAAATAGATGTTATAGTACATCCGCAATCTATCATCCATTCAATCGTTCAGTTTCAGGATGGCTCTATGAAAGCGCAAATGGGTTTACCCGATATGAAATTGCCTATTCAGTACGCTTTTACCTATCCTGATAGGATTGTGAGTGATTTTCCGCGTTTTAATTTTATGGATTATCCCTCTTTAAGTTTTGAGCAAGCAGATATCCAAACTTTTAGAAATTTGGCTCTAGCTTATGATGCTTTAAAGAAAGGTGGCAACATGTCTTGCATCATTAATGCCGCTAATGAAGTAGTAGTAGCTGCATTTTTGAAAGAACGCATCGGATTTTTACAAATGAGTGATATCATAGAACGCTGTATGGATAGGGTAAGCTTTGTAGAAAACCCTATATTAGAAGATTACTTTGAGACAGATAAACAAACAAGAATATTTGCAGAAGAGTTGATATAAATAAAAATAGAAAAGAAAATTAGATGGATGTTTTAGTTATGATTGGCCAGCTGCTGCTGGGATTATCAATTTTAATAGTTTTACACGAGTTAGGGCATTTTTGGGCTGCAAGAGCATTTGGAATTAAAGTAGAGAAATTTTATTTGTTTTTTGATGCTTGGGGAGTAAAATTATTTAGCGTTAAATATAAAGATGTAGAATATGGTATAGGTTGGTTGCCTTTAGGCGGATATGTGAAAATAGCCGGTATGATAGATGAATCTATGGATACCGAAGCTATGGCAGCACCTGTACAACCTTGGGAGTTTAGAGCAAAACCAGCTTGGCAGCGCTTAATTGTGATGCTTGGCGGAGTTACAGTAAACGTTATTTTAGGTATTCTTATTTTTTGGATGTTAACCTTTACTTATGGCGAAACTTATATCCCTAATAAGGAAATTAGAAATGGGATAGCACCAGGCATTATTGGTAAAGAAATAGGTTTACAAACTGGTGATAAAGTTGTAGCTATAAACGGAAAAGAAATTGTAAGATTTAGCGAATTAAGTAGTTCTGAGGTTTTGATGGGTAATTCTACCATCACTGTTATCAGAAATGGTAAGGAAACAGACGTTTTAGTGCCTGCTAATATTTTAAATACTGTTGCAGATTATGGTGTGGATGAATTTGTTTCACCAAGACTGAAATTTGCTGTAGATTCTGTTGTTGATGGTAGTAATGCTGCTAAAGCCGGAATTAAAAAAGGCGATTTAATTTATGCTGTTAATGGCAAGCAAACTTTGTTTTTTGATGAATTACAAACAGCTTTAAAAGAAAACAAAGGTAAAACAGTAACCGCCGCAATAAGAAGAGGAAGTGATAAACTTTCTTTACCAGTTTTAGTTACAGCTGAGGGTACGATAGGTTTTGCACCTAAAATTGAAGATTTGAAGTTAGAAACACAGAAATACGGTTTCTTTGAAGCACTTCCGGTGGGAGCGGCTAAAGCTTGGGGGAGTTTAACAGATAATGCAAAAGGTTTAGGCAAAGTAGTTAAAGGCGAAGTAAAAGCAAATAAAGCTTTTTCTGGTCCGGTAGAAATTGCCCGTAAATTATATGGCGGTACTTGGGATTGGGTAAAATTCTGGAGCATTACAGGTTTACTTTCTATGGCATTGGCTTTGATGAATTTATTGCCTATACCAGCTTTAGATGGCGGACATGCCGTTTTCTTGTTGATAGAAATGATTAAAGGCAAACCATTGAGTGATAAGTTTATGGAGCGAGCACAAATTGTAGGCTTTGTTTTATTGGCTACTTTAATGGTTTTTGTTTTAGGTAATGATATTTTTAAAGCATTCACTAAATAAAGCTTAAAGTATAAGGCTTAAAGCGGAATGCCTGATTTAGTAGTAAGAATGTTGTTTTATTTTTTTACTTTTTTAATTTTAACTTTTGCCTTATAAAATGAATTACTTCGAGTTTTATGAAATACCAGTTTCTTTTCACCCTAATGCAGAGGTGGTGAAGCGGAAATTTTATGCTTTAAGTAAACAATATCATCCTGATTTTTATGTAAATGAGTCGGAGGATAAACAGCAAGAAATTCTTGATTTATCCACTTTGAACAATAAAGCTTATCAGGTATTATCTCATGAGCAAAAGCGTTTAAACTACGTATTAGAATTATTTGGAGCTTTAGAAGAAGGAGAGAAGTACGCTTTACCACAAGATTTTCTAATGGAAATGATGGAGGTAAACGAAGTTTTGATGGAGCTAGAATTTGATGAAGACTTTGCTAAAGTAGAACAATTAAAAAAACAAGTAGCGGAAATAGAAGAGAGTTTAGACACAGAATTAGCTTCACTTACTCATCAGTTTGATGAGCAAAAGGAAGAAGAAAGAAAAGCTTTGTTGCTGCAAATCAAAGACATCTATTACCGTAAAAAATATTTGTTGCGAATACGGGAATCAATTAATAGATTTGCAACCCCGTCATTAAGATAGGGATTGCCAAATAAGCCCAGATGGCGGAATTGGTAGACGCGTTGGTCTCAAACACCAATATCTTCGGATGTGCCGGTTCGACCCCGGCTCTGGGTACATTTAAAATGTAAAACCGTACTAGAGTATACTCTAGTGCGGTTTTTTGCTTTCAAATTGTTTTATATTGAGAAAATTCGACTAGAAACTAATGGCAAGTTTGGTGAACTTTCAAAAGTAGATGCCAAGATTGGTATATATTATTTGAGAAAGCCTCATCATGTAAAGATTACTATCCTAAATTTAGTCTCAAATCTCCTGTAAATATTGAAAATCAAGTCTAGGAATAGCATGTTCCTGATAACTAAAGGCAATTTTACAAGGCTCTTTTTTTCTTAATGCACTGATAAATAATGGAAAGGTAATGGTGCTTTTAGGGTTTTTGAGCCAAATATTTTCATGTATTCTGATATGAGTATATAATTTTAAGTACTGTTCATATCCCTCAGGAACCTGAAGAATAATTTCTTTACCTACTTCAGGAAGCTTTTTGGTGTCAAAATCAAAAGCTGTACCAATAGAAATTTCCTTTTCATAATCATTAAAAGGGATTGGTTGGTCACCTAAATAAATATCAAGTTTAATTTGCTGCGGAATGAAAGCGCCATTTTTATTCAAAAATCTTAATAAGTTACGAGTAATAGGTACTTGACAGGTATTGTTAAGCCCTACTTGTATAGCCGTAGAAATGATGATATCATGAGAACCGTTTAATTGTATTTCTGGTAGGGTTGCATCACCATGAATTAATTGTTCAATAAATGGATTTAGTTGGAGTTTATCATAAAGTTTTTGTACTGCATAAACATTTGTAAGATGAATATCTAATAATGTAATTCTAATTTGTTCAGGCTTTTACAGCAGTTTTAGTTGTTTCGTAGATAGTGTTAATAGAATCCATAGGGTCTGAAACCAATCCTAAATCGAATAGGCCAATATTTAATTTTTTAATCGACATTTATTATAAGTTTAACATAGGACTTTCATTAAGTTTAAAGTCTTTAATAAGTGGTCTCTTTAAACTAACTTTACATTGTAATAAAAGTAATAAAAATTAGATTATTGACCTATTATCTATGAATCATTTTAGTTTCAAAATTATATGAAGATATTGTTTTCAAAAGCTAAGAGATATCAAAAAATTGTTATTTAATGAGAATTTTAAATCGAATAACTTTAATTATTGGGTTAATGTTAGCTTGTGCAACTGCTAATGCTCAAGAATACTTCAATGGAAATTTCGAAGATTTGAATTTTGAAAAGAAGCCTGTAGGATGGTTTCTATCTCTTTATCCAAATCAAGATGGAGAGGTTGGATTGGATAGTAATTTCAGAGTTCAGGGGAAATATTCAGTGTCAATTTCTTCGAATGATACAAAAGGAAATCAGGTTGGCTTCAGTCACACAATAAAAAAAGCTTTCGAAGGGAAAACAATTTCCTTAATCGCTTCAATAAAAACCAAAGATGTTTCTGAAGGTATTGCAGGGCTATGGATACGAATTGATGGAAGGGACAATCAAGTGATTCAATATAATGACATGTCTGATCAAGGATTAAAGGGAACAAATGATTGGAAGGAATATATAATACAGGTACCATATAAAGAAAAGGAAGCTGCAAAAATAAATATTGGAGCCTATTTAAAAGGTAAAGGTAGAATATGGATAGACAGTGTTAGAATTTACATTGATAGTAAGCCTATAAACGAAGCTAAGCTAGGATTCTTAAATTCTTATCCAGCTGAAAGTGATTCTTCTTTTTTACAAGGTTCTGGTATAGAAAAGATAAAGTTGAGCAAAAAGAAGATTGAGTACTTATCGTTATTGGGAGAATTTTGGGGCTTTTTAAAATATCATCATCCAGAAATTGCTAAAGGTAATTTAAATTGGGACTCAGAATTATTTAGAGTTTTACCTCTTGTTTTAGAATGTAAATCTAATGATCAGTTTTCAAAAATACTTGAAGATTGGATAGACAGATTAGGAAAACCGAAACCTAATCTGAATCAGTTAACATTAAATAACAAAACAAATATTGCAGTATTTCCCAGTTATGGAAATCTGTTTAACAACTCTACTTTCGGAAACTCACTCACTGAAAAATTGCAATACATATTAAAAAATTGCAATATCATAGATAATTACTATGTCGAAAATGATGTTAATACATATCCTGAAAATCCAATATTTACACATGAAAGAGCCTATCCAGAACTTAAGTTTCCCGATAGTGGATATATGTTGTTAGCTCTTTACCGTTATTGGAGTATAATACAATATTTCAGTCCTAACAGATATTTGATAAACCCAAGCTGGGATAAATCCTTAAGTGAATTTATCCCTAAATTTGTTAAAATAGATAATAGCAAATCATATGTTTTGGCATTGAAAAACCTAATTTCAAGTATTCATGATTCACATGCTTATATTTCGAGCGGTGCTTTGTCCGAATCCCAGAAAGGTGACTTTCGAGTTCCTTTCAAAAGTACATTTATAAATGATAGCCTTGTTGTAACCGGTTACTATAGCGACACACTTGAGGTAGAAAGAAAGTTTTTAAAAGGTGACGTCATCTTAAGTATAAATGGTGAAAAAGTAAAGAATTTAGTGGATAAGTATTTACCTATTACATTTGGCTCTAACCTTCCGGCACAACTTCGAGAAATGACATGGTCATATCTCTTAAGAAATAGTTCTAGACATTTTATGTTCACAATACTGAGGAATGGGATACAAATAAAATCCGAAATAAATGGAGTTGAACTTTCAGAAATAGATTTTTATAAATTAGATTGGTTCACTTCACCATTTGACAAAAGCTTTTACAAGATTGATAATGAGATTGGATATATATTTCCTGGGATCTTTAAAAATGCAGATATAGAACCTGCTATGTCAGACTTTGAAAATACAAAAGGGATAATCATAGATATGCGCTGTTATCCAAATGATCAAATTGCAGTATTTAACCTCATTAATCGGTTGAAGAATTTTAAATCCCCTTTTTTAAAGTATTCAAATGTTTCTATAAGTTATCCTGGCTTATTTACATTCACTAAGCCCCTAGAAATAGGTGATAATAACTCTAAGGCATCATACAACGGAAAGATAATAGTCATAGTTAATAGTTTAACTCAAAGTAGTGCTGAATTTGCTACAATTGCTTTTCAAAGTATGCCCAATGTAACTGTTATCGGTACTCCATCAGCAGGTGCTGATGGAGGCGTTTCAAAGATAATATTTCCAGGTAATGTATCAACAGGAATATCTGATGTTGGAATTTATTATCCAGATGGTTCGCAAACTCAACAAGTTGGAATAAAAATCGACTATATAGTCAAGCAATCTATTGAGGGAATGAAAAATGGTATAGATGAACAATTAGAAATTGCCAAGAAAATTATTTTAGAAAAATAATGCTTTTTCATAACAAAGACTTTTAGGTTGTACTTTTCAATTTATGGTATAATTTATAGCTTGTACAATCCTCATTTTAATTTGATAAACCAATAAACCAAGATAGTATTTTATATGTAAATTGAGATGATTAAGATACTTACTTAAGGTATTAGCATATTTAAATGAACTCTTCTAAAATTTTCTCCTTTTCTCTTCTAAATCGATAGACTTTTAATATGAAATCAAATGAATCGAGTAGACTTCTTCTTTCAAGCTTAATTATCTCATCACTACCACTTAAAATGTACCGACTATGAATTTTATGGCATTCTCATCAGCCTGGAATCCAATTGGATGTATTTTATCATGATCAATCCTAATGATTGTTAATATTGCACAAAAGGAATCTTAAACTTAATAATATCACAGGAGATGTTAAATTGTTGAGTCATAAGTTCTAGTGCTTCTTTTATCTTATTTTGATGGGCTGATGGCCCAATAAAAATTTCTTTGATGCTTCGTTTAATGAATTTATACTCAATGAAAGGAACAATCATGGAGTTTTTTACAAAGTATTGAATCTTATGGTTTTCGGCTTTCGTCACTCCACGCCATTCATTCTCTCCTTTAAAACTTGGGCTTTTAACATGAGCCAAATCAAATGTGAATTTTATATGTTCAAGATCTTTATGAAGAGTTTCTATTTTTGAAAACTTATCCCTTATTCTTTCATAGTTCGATGCAACTATTATACCGTCATATGGGTTGTTATAATGACATTTATTCAATATAATATTTCTATTAGAAAAAACTGTGTCCTTATTAAAACCAATGGCAATTCCTCCTTCTTTTGGACAATATCCCCGCCAAAGATTTAGATCATCTCCATTTTCACAAAATGAGATAGTGTAAACTTGATTTAAAAATGTAAATCTGTTTAATAAAGAAATGTCAAATACATCACCAATATTATTTTTCGATTCGAAATTTTTTATCGCTTTAACGAAAAGCCCAATGCCATATTGATATTCCATAGCATCGTTTAGGAACCCAATATTTGTAAATCTGAGGTTTTCACCGCTGATGATACTACAAAAAGCCGCGTAGGAAGTATAATGATAAAGTGTTACTGACATGTATATCTAAGTTGATTATAATACTTCAAAATACACTTAAAAAATCATCTTTATGCTACGTGAAATCTGTTAAATCCATGTTCAACCCCAACCTAGAGTGGGAAGGGGTTGACTTTCCTCTAATTTTGAAAAGTATTAAAGTTGAAAATTCAGAATTTCAGTTAAATAAATTAGAGTATTTACCAGAAAAGGAGTATGATACTTTAATTACAAATGAAGTTGCTTTATTAACGAAGAAGCTATCTGGATTTGAGGGCGGTGAGATAATCATTAATAAACTAAAGGGAGCTTTCAGAAAAGGTTCCGATGAAAAAATAAACTTTTTTCTATCTGTGCTCGGCTTAAAATAGAAAAACAAGAAAAGGCAGCAATTACTCTTCGTAACAAAATGACTCATGGTAATCGAGACTATAGAAATGATAAAACATTCAATGATGATGTTATTTTGTCTCGAGTTTATCATGTTCTTTTTAATCGTGTTATACTAAAATTCTTGATTTTGACAGATATTATATTGATTATAGTGTTCAACATTCACCTTCAAAACCTATTAAAATGGGTGCAGGAGAAATTTAAACTTAAGAAGATGGTAGGATTATCAATAGAACAAGGAATCAACCAAGTAATGGGAGGTAAACACATTGTTATACTTGGAGCAGGTGCAAGTATTGCGTCAACATCAAGAAATGCAGAACGTCAAAATAAGGTATTGCCATATATGCTTAACTTTTTCGAAGTTTTAAGGATTAAAAGATATTGTAGCTGACGTGCCAGCAGATCTTAAAAGCAGTAACTTTGAACTTTATACGGAAATCTTTATGCAAACAATCCTAATTCGTCCTTAATAGCTAATATTAAAAAACGTATTCAGGAATACTTCAGTAGCATGCAGTTACCAGACGAGCCTACCATTTATGATTATATAATTTTATCGCTTCGCTCAAAGGATCATATCGCAACATTTAATTGGGACCCTTTTTTGTATCAGGCGTGGGTAAGAAATATTAAATTCACTAAAAATCTTCCTTATATGTCTTTTCTTCATGGTACAATAGGATTGGGATATAGTAAAGAGGATAAACGTTCTGGACCTTTAAGTTATCAGTGCAGGGCTGATGGAGGAGTGTTTGAGCCCACTCCTCTTTTATATCCTATTAATCAGAAAATTACAGCGAGAATGAATTTATAGATGAAGCATGGCAATCAATTAAAGCAATGCTTGAAAAAGGTAGTGGTTCGGTTCGAACTACAATTTTCGGTTATGGTGCACCAATATCAGATATTGAAGCAGTAAATCTTTTGAATCATGCATGGGGAACACCTGATGATAGGTCTATGGAGCAGTTTGAAATTATTGATGTTCTTCCCCAAGAAAGAATTGCGAAAGCGACGGAAAGGATTTATACATAGCCATCATTATGATATTTGTGACTCTTATTTTAAATCTTCTCTCGCCAATAATCCGCGACGTACTTGCGAAAGTTACTTTTGTCATTATGAAGCACTTTCGATTGATGAGGCATTTCGATCAAACAATCCTATCCCACAGAATTTTCAAACTTTAGACGAACTTTGGGAATGGCATCAACCTTTAATTGATGCAGAGATTAAGAAAAGCAAAGAAGAATAATGTTTTCTTAATGTAGTTTAGATAATCCTTAAATGGAAGAAATTATAATTATAGGTTGGCCAGATAATTTGGATGATACTGATGCTCAAGAAATAATTGATTTGAGCAAACCTCAGTTAAAAATCAAAGGAGTTCAACATAAAAGTACTAGACTTTTTGCAGCTTTAGAATGGACGATTCCTACTACTTTTATCATTATGATATCTGGGCTTTTCTTCAAATCATTCATGGAAGAAGCTGGTAAAGATACCTATCAAATGCTTAAGTCTCGATTAAAAGAGTATATTCTTAAAAGGCGTGAAATAAAAACTTCTTTGATAGAGTCATCAAATTTAACAGACAAACTTTCTAAAAAATATGATCAATCTTTATCAATTTCGATGAAGGCAAGGCTACATTCTAAATTAGTAATTAATATAATGATTAGTGAAAAAGTGAAAGGTCAGGATGCTGACAATATGATGGAAAGAGTATTTGAAGTGTTGCAAATGATACATGATCAATGTCAGGAAATAGCTTCAGAAGAATATATTATGAGAAATATACATCCCGAAGAAGTATATCTATTGGCTAATCCGGAAACCTATTTTTGGGAAATATTGACTCCTAAAGAAATGTTTGAACGTTATCGAAATTATTAAAGCCTCTTTATGCAATATTTTCAACTATAATCCTGAACCCATTTGTAAATAAAACCAAGCTTTGATCAATATAAATTAATTTAGAAACTATACAAAATCATTTCACTTTAAAAGACTAATAAAAAGGGAATTTACATTTCATAATCATTTAACTATAGATAAATTAAATAGATTTATTGTCTTAATATGCTTTCTTATGAAAATGTCATTTTGTCTTTAAGTTTTTTAACTATGAGCTTTATTGGAATTCTTTTAAACAAATTAAATGCAATTCAAAATTTTTGGTTCAAAACATACCTTCTTAAGGCTTTAAATAGGTTTAATTTAATATTACCAATTATGTCTATTTAATGAAACCTTTAGACTTCAAATCAAAAATAATTGGCTCAATTAACTCTAAAAAGCGAATTAAGTGTTCGATGTATTCCCTGTGATTGGTACTAAACCAGACTTTTTTAAGTCTGGTTTTTTTTATGAGAATTTTTAATAAAGCCTCGGATTTAAACCTGAGGCTGTGTTGTTTTCAGTATCATCTAATGATACCACCTAAATCTTACTTCAAAAATAAAAGATAATGTATTTTGTTTTTCTGTTATTTTTGTGCGCAAACGCAAAGCAATTATGAAAGATAAAACAGTACGTATTAAAGATATAGCGCTTAAGGCAAAGGTATCAACCGGAACTGTGGATAGGGTTTTGCATAAGCGTGGCAGAGTAGCCAAAGATGTTGAGGAAAGAGTACTTAGCATCATTAAAGAGTTAAATTACGAACCCAATTTAATGGCTAGGGCTTTAGGTTCGCAAAAGGTGTATAGGTTTGCAGCTTTAATTCCTGATGCTCAATTTGATGTTTATTGGTACGGTCCTAAAGCTGGGGTTGAGCAAGCTTTTAAAGAATTGAAGCAATTTGGTGTTGAGGTTAAAATCTACTTATTTAATCCTTACGAGTCCGATTCTTTTATCTCAGCCGCACAGCAGCTTCAAAAAACAGAACTTGATGGCGTTTTACTTTCGCCGATTTTTTACCGTGAAGCTTTGCCTTTTTTCGAGCAATGGAAGGCGCTAAATATTCCATTTGTACTTTTTAATACCGAAATTACCGATTACCAACCGCTGAGCTATATTGGCCAAGATTCTTATCTGAGTGGTATGTTAGCTGCCAAAATGCTTCATTACGGTTTACCAGAGCCTTGTAGTATTTTAATTGCTCATTTTGATGAAGATATCACTAATGCTGCTCACTTGGTAAAAAAGGAGAGTGGTTTTAGGAACTATTTTATACAAAACCAATTGAATGATACTTATCAATTTATAAAAGAAGAGTTTAACAGTGCTCAGTTTTCTGTTTTTCATCAGCAACTAAGTGATGTCATAGAAAATAATCCCGATTTAAAAGGGATTTATGTTACTACATCTAAAGCTTTTGAGATTGCTGCTTATTTAAAAGAACGTCATATCCATCATATAAAAATAGTTGGTTATGATTTGCTCCCTAAAAATGTATACTTTTTAAATAACGGTATGATTAGTTTCCTCATTAACCAAAACCCCAAAGGGCAAGGGTATTGGGGGGTACATCAATTAGCTAATCATTTGATTTTTAAAAAAGATGTTGCCGTATTCAAGTATTTACCTTTAGATATTGTAACCAAAGAAAATCTCAACTATTTCTTAGATAAACCCGAGTATTAAATTTTTTTAACACCATATATGTGTGCGTAAACATTCCAAATAAGCTATTTAATAGCTTTAAATACTTGTATTTGTGTTGTTTATTTTGTGTGTTGATAATAATTTTAAAATTAATTTGTTTTTGTGTGTACGAACACATTACATTTACTTTATAAATATTACATGTATAATAGTACATGGTTCTTAAATATGAAAGCTAAAGCAAGGGCAGCAGACATCCAAAAAATAGTAGAGAACTTCCTTATCTCTGGTGAGGTTGAAACTTCAGGTTTAAATTATGGTTCGGGTCATATTAATGATACTTATTGCTTGTACAATAAGCAGCCTCATGAACCCGATTATTTATTACAACGCATCAATCATCATGTTTTTAAGGATGTATTGGCTTTAACAGATAATATTTATTTAGTGTTAAACTATCTGAAGAATAAGATACAGCTTTTGCAACATAGTGATTTGCAGGTTTTAGAGCTTATTCCTGCAAAAAACAAAATGCTTTATCATAAAGATGAGGATGGCAATTACTGGCGGATGTATGTTTTTATAAAAGGGTCTAAAAGCTTTGATATTGTGGAAACAGAGCAGCAGGCGGAAGAAGGGGGAGAGCTTTTGGCCAATTTCAGGCTTTACTGTCTGATATGAATGCTTCGCTTTTGTCTGAAACCATTGTAGATTTTCATAATATCTTATTCAGGTTAGATAATTTCAATAAAGCTTTAAAGGAAAATAAAGCCAGTAGAGCTGCAAACGTACAAGAAGAAATTGATTTTATTTTAGCTCGAGTTACCCAAATGCGAAGGATATATGATATGGGTCAACAAGGTCTTTTACCTAAAAGAATTACCCATAACGATACCAAGTTCAATAATATCCTTTTCAATCAGCAAGATAAAGCCATTTGTGTGATTGATTTAGATACCGTAATGCCGGGTTATGTAGCTTATGATTTTGGGGATGCTATCCGTACCATTATCAATACTGCGGCAGAAGATGAAGCGGATTTAAGCAAGATTAAATTAAACATCCCTTTATTTGAGGCCTATACCAAAGGTTATTTAGCGGAAGCAGGAAAGTTCTTAACTGCTAATGAGGTAAAATCTTTGCTTATAGGAGTTTTTCTACTTCCTTATATGCAGGCCGTAAGATTTCTTACAGATTATCTTGAAGGAGATCATTACTTTAAAATTGCCTATCCAGAACATAATTTGGTGCGTACCAAAGCACAATTGCATTTGCTAAAACAGCTAGAAGAGCATGAAGCAGAGCTACAAGAAATCATATCTACTTACAGTATTTATAAGCTAAAATAATATGCAGCATCAAGAAAATGTTCAAAAAGGTGTGAATCCTATCATCATCATAGGAGCCTTATTTTTTGTTTTCGGGTTTATCACTTGGTTAAACTCAGTATTAATACCTTATCTTAAAATTGCCTGCGAGTTAGATAATTTTGAGTCGTATTTGGTAGCCTTTTCTTTTTACATTTCTTATTTAGTGATGGCCGTACCATCCGGGAAGTTGTTAAAATATACAGGCTATAAAAAGGGGATGAGTATAGGTTTGATGGTGATCGCTTTAGGCGCTTTAATATTTATCCCAGCTGCTTTAAGTAGAACTTATGGTGTGTTTTTGTTAGGCTTGTTTATACAAGGTACAGGTTTGGCTATTTTGCAAACAGCTTCTAATCCATACATTACGGTGTTAGGTCCGGCAGAAAGTGCTGCAAAAAGAATAAGTATTATGGGTATATGCAATAAGCTTGCAGGGGCTTTGGCGCCAATTGTCTTAGGTGCTGTTACCTTAAAAAATACCGATGCTATTGAACAACAATTGTTAAGCATGTCTCTAGCGCAAAAAGAAGTAGTGTTAAATGAATTATCTGCTAGAGTAATAATTCCTTATTTGCTTATTGTATCTGTTTTATTGGTTTTAGCTTTTTTGGTTTATCGTTCTAGCTTGCCAGAAATTAATACTGATGAAGAAGATGCACAAACCTCGGCAGCTAATGAAGGAAAAAAATCAATTTTACAATTTCCACATTTGGTCGTTGGAGCAATCGCATTGTTTCTTTACGTAGGGGCAGAGGTTATAGCTGGCGATACGGTAATCAGCTATGGCGCTTCACAAGGTATCGCTTTATCAACAGCTAAATACTTTACAACAGCTACTTTGGTGAGCATGATTGTTGGTTATTTAATAGGTATTATTTGTATACCTAAGTATATCAATCAGCAACAAGCTTTAAGTCTTTGTGCGCTATTGGGTTTGGTTTTTTCTGCTGCTGCAATCTTTACCACAGGCTTTTTGTCGGTTGTTTTTATTTCCTTATTAGGTTTAGCCAACGCTTTAATATGGCCAGCTATATGGCCTTTAGCTATGGCCAGATTAGGTCGGTTTACCAAAGAAGGCGCTTCTTTGCTCATTATGGGCATAGCTGGTGGTGCTATTTTACCACTTTTATATGGCTATTTAGCCGATGTTTTAAATACCCAACAAGCTTACATCATCCTGATACCTTGTTACCTATTTATAGGCTATTTCGGGGTGTATGGTTATCAATTAAAATCGTCTCATAAAAAATCATCATCACATGCTTAGACTTAACTTACTAGAAGAAACCCGTTTCGAAAAATTACCTGTACAGGTTTTTGATAATCCTGAAACTGCCTCTATCCATGTGGCCCATAAAATTGCTCAGCTGATTAAAAAGAAAAGTGCCGATGGAGAAAAAGTTGTTTTAGGTTTAGCTACGGGGGCAACACCAGTTTTAGTTTATCAGGAATTGATCAGGTTGCATCAGCAAGAGGGTTTAAGTTTTAAAAATGTTATCACTTTTAACTTGGATGAATATTACCCCATGCAGCCAGATGCTGTACAAAGTTATGTTCATTTCATGAAACAACAGCTTTTTAATCATATCGATATAGATATGAACCATGTGCATATCCCTAATGGTACTTTACCCGAAGACGAAATTGCAGATTTTTGCCTAAGTTATGAGAAGAAAATTAACGATGCTGGAGGTTTAGATTTACAAATTTTAGGTATCGGTAGAACCGGGCATATTGGTTTTAACGAGCCAGGTTCGGCACCAAACTCGGGCACACGTTTAGTTACTTTAGATGATTTAACCAGAAGAGATGCTTCCCGAGATTTTGGGGGTAAAGATAATGTACCTCGTAAAGCCATTACAATGGGAATTGGCACCATTTTTAAAGCTCGTGAGATTGTCTTAATGGCTTGGAACGAGAAGAAAGCCGCTATTGTAAAGAAAGCTGTTGAGGGCGAAATTTCTTCTGAAGTACCAGCAACCTATCTACAACTGTCAGACCAGGTTACTTTTATTTTAGATAAAGATGCAGCTTCGGCATTAACCCGTTTCCATTTGCCTTGGTTGGTAAAAGATTGTGTCTGGGATAAAACGCTAATCAGAAAAGCTGTTGTTTGGTTGGCTTCTACACTTCAAAAACCAATTTTAAAGCTCACGGAAGAAGATTATAATAATAACGGTATGGCACAATTGGCAACAGAGATGGGGCCGGTTTACAATATCAATATTGATGTTTTTAACCAAATACAGCATACCATTACCGGTTGGCCGGGTGGTAAACCAAAGGCTGATGATTCGCAGCGCCCAGAAAGAGCTTTGCCGGCGAAAAAGAGGGTTATGGTATTTTCACCGCATCCAGATGATGATGTGATTTCTATGGGCGGTACTTTTATCCGCTTGGCAGACCAAGGGCATGAAGTTCATGTAGCTTATCAAACATCTGGAAATACAGCCGTTTGGGATGATGATGCCCTACGTTTTGTGGAGTTTACGATAGATTTCTTGAAATCTCAAGGTTTTGATAGCAATAGCGAGCAGCTGGCTAAGCAATATCAAGAGATGAGGGATTTTATCAATAAGAAAAAACCTAATCAGGCAGATACCATTCCTTTAAGAACTATTAAGGGCTTAATCAGAAAAGGAGAAGCTATTGCAGGCGCTAGGTATGCTGGTTTACCCGATGAAAATATCCATTTCCAAAATCTTCCTTTTTACGATAGAAATAAAAGCGCAAAGCAAGCTAATTATGAGGATGATATCCAAGAAACCATGTCTCTGTTGCGAAAAATAAAACCTCATCAGGTTTTTGCTGCCGGAGATTTTGCCGACCCACATGGTACACATAAAGTTTGTTTTGATATCATTTATGAAGCTTTAAAAAGATTGAAAGCAACCGAAGATTGGGTTAAAGATTGTTGGTTATGGCTATATCGTGGTGCTTGGCATGAGTTTGAGATTCATGATATAGAAATGGCTGTTCCACTTTCTCCGCAAGAGGTAGCTCGTAAGCGTATGGCTATATTTAAGCATCAATCTCAAAAAGATATTCCGGTTTTCCCGGGTGATGATGCTCGTGAATTTTGGGTGAGGGCAGAAGAAAGAACCAGCGAAACAGCACATCGCTACAATCAATTAGGCTTGGCAGAATATGAAGCTATTGAGGCTTTTGTACGTTTTAAATTTTAATGAGTTAAGATGACTTTAATCAAATCTATATCAGGAATAAGAGGGACTATTGGCGGTAAAACAGGTGAGGGTTTAACACCACCAGATATATTGAAATTTACAGCCGCTTTTGGCAAATGGGTAATATCCAAAACAAATAATCCTAAAATTGTGATAGGCAGAGACGCCCGAATTTCTGGCGCTATGGTAAACAATTTAGTTACCGGAACTTTGCAAAGTTTGGGTATAGATGTTATTGATATTGGTCTTTCTACCACTCCAACGGTAGAAATTGCAGTCCCACTAGAAGAAGCTGGCGGTGGTATTATTCTTACGGCTAGTCATAATCCCAAAGAATGGAATGCCCTAAAATTGTTAAACCATAAAGGCGAGTTTATTAGCGATGCTGATGGTAAAGAAGTATTGCAATTGGCAGAACAAGAGTTTGATTATGCAAGTGTAGACCAATTAGGTAAAGTTTACCATAAAACCCATTTTGTACAGCAGCATATAGCTATGATTTTAGATTTACCTTTGGTAGATAGGGAAGCTATAAAAGCGGCCAATTTTAGTATTGTTGTAGATGCGGTAAACTCCAGCGGTGGCTTATTTATCCCTCAGCTATTAAAAGCTTTAGGTGTAAACCAAGTTCATGAACTGTTTTGCGAGCCTGATGGTCATTTTCCGCATAATCCAGAACCTTTAGCAGAGCATTTAACAGAACTTTCGGCTTTAGTGATAAAGGAAAAAGCACATTTAGGAATAGCTGTCGACCCTGATGTTGATCGTTTATGCTTTGTTTGTGAAGACGGGCAAATGTTTGGAGAAGAATATACTTTAGTGGCTGTCGCCGATTATATTTTACAACACCAACCAGGAGCTACAGTTTCTAACTTATCATCAACTAGGGCATTGAGAGATATCACCAGGAAAGCAGGCGAAACTTATGCTGCTTCTGCCGTTGGCGAGGTTAATGTGGTAAATCTCATGAAAGCTAATAATGCTGTTATAGGTGGCGAAGGTAATGGTGGTATCATTTATCCTGAATTACATTATGGAAGAGATGCTTTGGTGGGCATTGCTTTGTTTTTAACTTATCTAGCTAAGAAAAAGCACTCTGTTTCTGCGTTAAGAAAAAGCTATCCGGCTTATTACATGTCTAAAAATAAAATCACGTTAAGTGCATCACAATCTATAGATGATATTTTAGAGCAATTAAAAAATAAGTATCAGCATGAGGATTGTAATACCATAGATGGTTTAAAAATAGATTTTAAAGACCAATGGGTGCACCTGAGGAAATCTAATACAGAACCTATCATCAGGGTTTATGCGGAGGCAAAATCTGAAGCCGCGGCTGTGGCAATTGCCAATCAAATTATGGAGGACATAAAAGCATTATCATGATAAACATGACAGAAAAAACGGTGTTGGTAACAGGCGGATTAGGCTATATAGGTTCACATACTGTGGTAGAGTTGCTTATGGCTGGTTACCAAGTAATTGTAGTAGATAATTTAAGTAATTCTGAACATTTTATTTTAGATAGAATCATCAGAATTACACAAAAAGAGCCTATATTTTATCAGGATGATGTTTGCGATTTAGCTGCCATGAGCAAAATTTTTAAGAAACATCAGGTAGATGTAGTTATTCATTTTGCAGCGTTTAAATCTGTTGGCGAATCGGTAGAAAAACCACTGCTTTACTATCAAAATAATCTAATATCTCTACTCAATATCTTACAATTGATTCAGGAAAATAGCGTAGAAGGTTTGGTTTTTTCGTCATCGGCAACGGTATATGGCGAACCAGATGAATTACCTGCTACAGAAGAAACACCATTTAAAAAAGCTTTATCTGCCTATGGAAGTACTAAACAAATGGGCGAGGAGATTTTAGAAAAAGTATGTGCTGCTGCTGCATTTCAGGCTATTTCTTTAAGATATTTTAATCCTGTTGGGGCACATGAAACCGCTTTAATTGGCGAGTTACCCAAAGGTATTCCTAATAATTTATTTCCTTATGTTACGCAAACTGCAAAAGGTAAATTGGCTATGTTAACTGTTTTTGGTGATGATTATCATACAGCAGATGGTACTTGTGTAAGAGATTATATTCATGTGGTTGATTTAGCAAAAGCGCATTTAGCAGCTTGTAAAAGGCTCATCAATAAAGCTTGCCAAGGTTCTTCTGAAGTTTACAATATTGGAACAGGTAAAGGAACAACCGTTTTAGAAATCATCAAACAATTTGAAGCTACAACAGGTAAACCATTAGCCTATCAAACAGGAGCTAGAAGACCAGGAGATGCTGAAGCTGTTTACGCAGATAGTAGCAAGGCAGAGCAAGAACTTTTATGGAAAGCTACCCTAAATTTAAAAGACATGATACAGTCTTCTTGGGCTTGGGAAAATAGTTTGTAGTAGACGTTTTTTAGGATTCTAAAATGATAGTTTAAACTTATTAAGGTGTCTAAACTTTTTAGCATTTAAATATATTAATAGTTTATTTTTTGTTAAAATTTAGCGAGGCTCTATAATTATCTTAAATTAGTATTTCTAGTAAGGTATCTTAAATACCGAGCTTAATTTATGTCTAAACGTAGCCTGTTAATTGTCTTTTTGTTTTGCTATGCTGCTTTAGCTTATGGTCAGTTATCTTTTGATCATATTTCTATCAGTAGTGGCTTGTCTCAAAGTACAGTGCTCTCTATTTATAAAGATAGCAGAGGCTACATGTGGTTTGGAACTAGAGATTGCTTAAACCGTTATGATGGGAGAAGCATCAAAATCTATAAAAACAATCCAAATGATTCATCTTCTATCAGTACCAATGACTATATCTATAGCATTTATGAAGACAGCAATAAAAATTTATGGATAGGCACACAAGACGGTTTAAATCGTTACATCCCAGAAAGTGATTCTTTTGAGCGTTTTAAATCAAATCCTAAAGACAGAAATAGCATCAGCGATAGAATTGTATTGGCTATTCACCAAGGAAAGGATGGCAAACTATTTTTCGGAACCAATTATGGCTTAAGTATTTTATCATCGCCAAAAGCAAGAAATTTTAAAAAGTTATATCAAAAAGACGGCTTAGCCGGGAATATAGTTTACGGTCTTTTTGAAGATAGTAAGAAAAGGGTTTGGATAGGTACAACAACTGGTTTATCTGTTTTAACTTTTAAAAATAACAAGCCTTATCTGAAATCATATTTTCATCAAAAAGGCAATATAAATAGTATCAGCGGTAATTCTATCAAAACTATAGCAGAGGATGCCGAAGGGAATATTTGGATAGGTACAGAAACCAGCGGCCTAAATAAGTTTATAGAAAGTAGCCAAAGTTTTATACGTTATCAGGTTAAACCTTTAGAGAAAAATAGTATAAGTAGTAATAACATCCGTAAGATTATTAAAGATAGAAAAGGTAATTTATGGATAGCCACCATGATGGGTTTAAATATCCTGAATACCAAGGATATGAAGTTTACCCTTTATCGTCATGATTCTGAAAATCCTAATAGTTTAAGTGATAATTCTATCAAAGAAATTTATGAAGACGACCAAGGTTCAATCTGGTTAGGAACCATGTTTGGCGGCGTAAATGTTAAGCATCCTAACACTATCCCTTTTACAGTAGAAAAGCATAGTAAATATAGAAATAGTATCAGTAGTGATATTATAAGTGTAATTACGGCAGACAAAAGCGGTAATTTATGGATAGGAACAGAAGGACAAGGTTTAAACTATTATGATAAAGCAAGTCAGCGTTATACCCAGTTTGTAAATAATCCGCTCAATACAAGTAGTTTAGGGCATAATACGGTTAAAGATATTTTTACCGATAGTAGAGGTAATATTTGGATTGGTCTTTTTCAAGGAGGTTTAGACCTTTACAATCCGCAAACGGGTGTTTTCAAACATTATAATCCAGACCCAAATAATCCTAAAGCTATTAGTTATGGCTATGTAAGTAGCATTACCGAAGATAAAGATGGCCGTTTATGGGTAGCAACATCATCTAAAGGAATTAATCTTTTTGACCGCGAGAGCCAAACATTTAGCGTTTACGATACTAGTAAGAACTCCAAAATAAAGTTAAGCAGTAGTTACATCAGAAAAATATTCTGCGACTCTAAAGGTAACTTATGGGTGGGTACAGCAAAAGGTCTTAATTTAATTCCATACAGAAGTACAAAAACTATCTTTTTTTTAAAGAATGCAGCTTCTAAAAGCGCTTTGCAATCTAGCCACATCAATGATATTGTAGAAGATAGTAAAGGACAAATTTGGATAGGTTCGCATCATGGAGGTTTAAGTTTATATGTGCCTGAAAATAAGAGCTTTATTACTTATTCTACAGAAAGTGGTGTGGGTAGTAATAACATCATCAGTATTTTAGAAGATAAAGAAGGCTATTTATGGGTAAGTACAGATAGAGGTCTTTCTAAATTTGATATCCAAAGAAAAATATTTAAAAATTATACCGTAGCAGATGGTTTACCTGCTAATGAGTTCAATTATAACTCGGCTTTTAAAGATAAAAATGGAAAGCTGTATTTTGGTAGTTATAATGGCTTAGTAAGTTTCCAGCCTAAAGAAATAGAAGAGAATAAAAGCATCCCTAAAGTAGTATTTTCTGGTTTGAAGTTATTTAATAAACCAGTAGGCATTAATAGTTCTGATGGTTTGTTAGAAAAAGATATCTCCTTTACAGAAGAGATTGTTTTTAAGGCAAATCAGAACATTTTTACCATAGACTTTTTAGCTTTAAACTATATCAACCCAGAGCGTAATAAATACGCATATAAATTAGATGGTTTTGAAAAAGATTGGAACTATGTTAGCACACCATCAGCAACTTATACCAATTTGCCTCCGGGTAAGTATGATTTTTTAGTTAAAGCCAGTAATAATGATGGTTTGTGGAATCCAGAAGCCACCAAATTAGTTATAATCATAAAACCACCATTTTGGAAAACCTGGTGGGCTTATTTATTATATTTTATCATGGCTTCTGGCTTGCTTTTTTTAGTCATCAGATTTTTTAGAAGACAAGCCCGGTTAGAAACTCAATTATATTACGAACACTTAAATACCCAGAAAATAGAAGAATTATATCAGTTAAAGCTCGATTTTTTTACCAGAATATCTCATGAAATTAGAACACCTTTAACATTAATATTTGCGCCATTAGAGAATTTAATTAAACAAACTACGGCACAAGAAGGGGTTAATAAGCAAATCGTTCATATTAAAAACAATGCGGAGCGTTTATTAAGGCTTATTACCGAGTTACTAGATTTTAGAAAGATAGAAACTGGTAACATGAAAATCTTGGTGCAGCAACATAATTTAGTAGCCTTTTGTCAGAAAGTTTTTAACTCTTTTACCAGTATTGCAGAAAGCAGACAAATAGATTTTAATTTCAAAAGCCATCAAGAGCAATTACCTGTGTTTTTTGATGTTAACCAGATGGAGAAAGTGTTGTATAACATTTTATCCAATGCTTTTAAATACACGCCAGACGGTGGTACCATTGTTTTAGCTTTAGCTGATGATGAAAACGAGATACATATAACCGTTGAAGATAACGGGATAGGTATATCATTGGCAGACCAAAAAAAGATATTTACCAATTTTTATCAAGCTAAGCAAAGCACTCATAAAAAAGAGGGTTGGGGAATTGGCTTAGCTTTATCAAAAAATATTGTTGAGCAGCATCATGGTTGTATTAGCTTGATGAGTCAGCCAGAAACAGAACAAGCCACCGGCAAAACATCCTTTAAAGTAAGCCTTAAAAAAGGTCAGGCACATTTTACCAGAGAAGAATTTGCTCAAGAAGGTGATGTTTTAGAAAACCAACGCGTTTGGTTACCCGAGATTGATTTATACTCACAACCTTTTGTTGAAGAAGAAGCGCTACCATTACAAGAGAAAAAATACACCATTTTAATTGTAGAGGATAACGACGAATTGAGAACTTTCATTAAGCAGTCATTAGATAAGTATTACCATATATTAGAAAGTGTAAACGGTTTACAAGCATGGGAGTTGGCTATAGAACAACTGCCAGAAATCATCATCAGCGATGTAAATATGCCTGTGATGGATGGTTTTGAACTTTGTTCGAAACTTAAACAGGAAGAAAGAACTAGCCATATTCCAGTGATTTTATTAACCGCTATGGCTGCCAATATGCATCAAATTGGTGGTTTAGAGGCTGGGGCCGATATTTACCTAACGAAACCATTTAGTATCCAAGTTTTAGAGTTAAGCGTTAAAAATTTATTAGCAGGCAGAGAGGCTTTAAAAGAAAGATACAGCAAGCAAGTGATGTTGATGCCAAGGAAGCTAGAGCTTGAATCTCCGGATGAAAAATTCTTGAACAAGCTGATGCAATTGGTAGAAGATAACCTAGAAGATCCAGAGTTTAACGTAACCAGTTTGGTGGTAGAAATAGGGATGAGCCAAACCGTTTTATACAAAAAAATTAAAGCTTTAACAGATTTATCTATCACAGATTTTATCAAATCTGTGAGATTGAAAAGAGCAGCCCAGCTTTTAGAAGACAACCAACTTAGCATCGCCGAAATTGCTTATTCTGTAGGTTTCAATGATCGTAAATACTTCAGTAAAGAATTTAAAAAACAATTCGGCAAAGCTCCTTCTGATTTTGTAGGCGGTGAGGTGTAAATTATCAGTTTTCGGTTGCCAGTTATCAGTTTCTAGTTCTGCAAGCTTTTAGCATTACGCTTTAAGCTTTATGCCTCTGATCAAAACGATTTTTTACCCCTATTATAACCGATTTTTATCCTAAAGAATAAGCAATTTGTAGAATATTTGGATAAGTGAATAAACCTCAGGAATATTCAGATAAACCAATTTTTACAAATAACCATGTTGAGATTCCAATTTTTACTTTTCTTAATCATTTTTAGTGCTACTTCCTTTGCTCAAAAACGGCCTAATATTGTACTTATTTATACCGATGATTTAGGCTATGGCGATTTAAGTTGTTACGGCGCAACCAAAATAAAAACACCACATATAGATAAATTAGCAGCAAAAGGTTTACGTTTTACCAATGGTTTTGCTACATCTGCTACTTGTACGCCATCAAGGTTTTCTTTGTTAACGGGTAAATACGCATGGCGGAAATCAGGGACAAATATAGCTCCCGGAAATGCAGGATTAATCATCCCAACCGAAACACCAACTTTACCTGCCATGTTGCAAAAAGCAGGTTATAAAACTGGTGCGGTAGGCAAGTGGCATTTGGGTTTAGGACCAGATGGTGGTCCGGATTGGAATGGTACTATTAAGCCTGGGCCTTTAGAAATAGGTTTTGATTATTGTTTTCTTATCCCGGCAACGGCAGACCGTGTACCAACCGTTTTTATGGAAAATCGCCATATCATCAACCTAGATCCTAAAGACCCTATAGAAGTTAATTACAAGAAAAAAGTAGGAAATGAGCCTACAGGAGAAGAAAATCCAGAGCTTTTGAAAATGAAACTCAGCGAAGGTCATGCGCAAACCATTGTAAACGGCATTAGTAGAATTGGTTACATGAGCGGTGGTAAAAAGCACTTTGGAAAGATGAAGAATTGGCCGCTCATATCGCAAGGCAATCTGTAAAGTTTATCACTCAGAATAAAAATAATCCATTCTTCTTATATCTAGCTACCAATGATATTCATGTACCTAGAGCGCCTAATCAGCAATTTGTTGGAAAAAGTGGTTTAGGCCCTAGAGGGGATGTTATTTTACAACTCGATTGGACAGTTGGTGAAGTAGTAAGAGCTTTGGATAGCTTAAAACTGACGGAAAATACATTGATTATTTTTAGTAGTGATAATGGCCCTGTGTTAGATGATGGCTATGCCGATTTTGCTAATGAAATGCTTAATGGTCACACTCCAGCAGCTCATTTACGTGGTGGTAAATACAGTGCTTTTGATGCTGCTACAAAAGTTCCTTTAATAGCTTACTGGCCAAAAACTATTAAGCCTGCTGTTTCTTCTGCAGCTATAAGTCAGGTTGATTTATATGCTTCTCTAGCAGCGCTTACCCAGCAACCTTTAGCGGTAAAAGAAGCTCCAGACAGCTTTAATATGTTGGATGCACTTTTAGGGAAATCTGCTAAAAGTAGGTCTTATATTGTTCAACATGCGGTAAATGGTACTTTATCACTTATTAAAAACAATTGGAAATATATAGAACCTGGTAAAGGTCCAAAGGTATATCCGGTAACTAATGTAGAAAGCGGAAACTCAGCAAATGGTTTACTTTATAATCTGAAACAAGACCCATCAGAGCGGGAAGATTTACTTACCCAAAACCCTAAAAAAGCTAAGAAGTTGGCTAAAGAGCTTAAGCGTATAAAAGAAAATCAGGCTACCAGATTAAGCAAATAAATGAGCATCCCAAATATGAAAAAATAGTTTTTATACTTTGCTTGTTTATTGCTGCAAAACATCAGGCTTTAGCTCAATTACAGAAAGATATTTGTGAGGAAGAGGTGCCTCAAGAATGGCAAGCTAAAGGTGGTAAATTAGCTATCAGTACGCAACATCAGAAAATAGGCGAAAGTGCCATTGCATGGACTTGGGCAAAAGGGAATGAAAGTGTTTTAAATATCGTTTCAGATGAATTTAAAAAGGTAGCATCAGATAAACGTAGCACTTTTGTTTTTTGGATTTATAATGAAAACCCTGTTGCAGATAAACTAAGTTTTACCTTTTACAATGCAGATAAAGAAGCCTGTAAATTTGATTTTAACCTCAATTTTAAAGGTTGGCGAACAGCTTGGGTGATGTACCACCGGGATATGCAAAGTACACCGCAGCCCAATATGAATCGCTTAGAAATTAAAGCGCCCTCAACAGTAAAAAAAGGAACTTTATACCTAGACCAAGTGATGTATCAGGTAAACATCAATCCACGGTCGCCCATGCGAGATTTTCAAGTGCCTTTTGTGAATTTAGATGCAGACCATGCCGCAAATGCTCATTGGAATTCACTTTATAAATTTAGCACTACGCCAGATAATTTGCCTCTAAAAGCGGCTATAACTCCGCAAGATAAAAAAGAAGTCGGTCAAATTTATAAACGTTTCTTAGAGGTAGTTCTTCCTTCAAAAAAAGTTATTACAGATACCATCATCAGGAAACTAGAAAAAGACTATGCCTTCTGGGAAATCAAGAAAAAAAGCCAATTTATTACAGGAAGAACCATTTTTTCTACTAATGATATTGAACTGTTTGATGAAAATGATTTAGACTCGGCAAAGAAAATTAACGCTACAACAAACATCAGTAAATATAGTAATCTGATGCTAGCTATGGCAGAAGCTCATTATTTCAGTACCATCCAAACCCATAAAGATAAGCTAGCAAGAATGTTTATAAATCTGCTAGACCATGCAGAAAATCAAGGTTGGTCTTTTGGTAGTGGTATGGGCGCTTTGCATCATTTAGGCTATAATTTGGAGAATTATTACACCGCTTGTCTACTCATGAAAGATGCTATTAAGGCATCCGGAAAGTTAGAACAAACTTTTAAAAGTATGTTTTGGTTTAGCGGCTTGGGCCGAGCTGTGGAAGTGCCAGAAAAAATGCCAGAATCTAATATTGATGTTTTAAATACGCTTTTACAAGGAATGTTGAGCAGTATTTTAATTTTAGATGATACTCCAGAAAAAATGCGCTTTCTACAATATTACTCACGTTGGTTGTCTTTTAACATGAAACCCAATGTAGCCATAACAGGTGCTTTTAAACCCGATGGAGCAGTTTTTCATCATGCAACTTTGTATCCGGCTTATGGTGTTGGAGGCTATAATGGTTTAGCCCCAATTGTTTATGTGTTGAGTAAAACAAGCTATCAAGTAGAGCAGGAAGCGCATCAAAAATTTAAAGAAAATTTATTGATGATGCATTACTATACCAATCCTTATAAGTGGCCCATCAGTATTTCGGGAAGGCATCCAACAGGAACATGGAGCGTTCCAGACAAACCTTATGCTTACCTAGCGCTTGCCGGTACTCCGGATGGTAAAGAAGCCATAGATAAAGAAATGGCTGCTGTTTATTTGTTGGTGTCTAAAAAGAAAAGCTTGGCTTGGGAGAAAAAGTTTAAGCAAGCAGATGTACAAGTTGCAAAATACCCAAACGGACATTGGAATTTAAACTATGGCTTACTGGCTATCCACAGAAGAAATAACTGGTTGTTAACGGTAAAAGGTCATAATAGATATATGGTAAGTCATGAAGCTTACCCTAAAGCCAACGTTTTTGGCAGGTATCTAAATTACGGACATTTAGAAGTTTTATTTCCAGAAACGCCGGGCTATACAGGAAGTAATTTTACCGATAAAGGTTGGGATTGGAATCGCATACCCGGAGCAACTACCTTACATGTTCCGCTTGATAAATTAAGGGCTCAAATTCTTAATGTGGATGATTTTAGCGGTGTAGAAGAAATGCTTTTAACAGATGAAGTTTTTGCCGGAGGTATTTCTTTAAACCAACAAGGGCTTTTTGCTATGAAGCTTAGAGGGCATGATAAATACAATTTGGGAAGCTTTAAGGCGATAAAATCTTGGTTTATGTTTGATAGCTTGGTAGTGTGTTTAGGTTCTGATATTGAAAATAACATCAAGGAATATCCGACAGAAACAACCATTTTTCAAAACTATTTAAACAACCCTAGCGAAGCTGTATTGCTTGATCATCAGCCAATTGATTTTCCTACACAAGTATCTAAAGCTTTAACAAAGCCAGCTTTCGTATTGGATAACCGAGGGATAGGCTATTATTTAACTGCCAATAGTAAAATGGCTTTAAGCAAAAATCAGCAGCAATCTAGAGATCAAAAAGATACACAAAACACACAGGGTAACTTTGCAAGTTTAGTTTTACAGCATGGTTTTGCGCCCAAAAGTGAAGCTTACGAATATGCTATGTTGATAGGTGCTGATGCTAAAAAAATGCAGACTTTTAAAACGCAAATGTCTGGTAAAACGCCTGTTTATCAGGTTTTGCAAAAAACCGCTGAGGCACATAGCGTAAAATATATAGCGCAACAGCTTACAGGTTTGGCTCTTTTTAAAGAAAATAGTCAATCAACAGACCCGCTTATCATCAACAACAGTAAAGCTTGTTTAATTTTATATCAGCAAGAAGCAGCAAAATTAAATTTGGCTATTACCGACCCAGATTTGGGCTTTTACCAAGGTGCAGATGAAACGCCTCTAAACAGCGATGGTACTAGAAAAGAGGTAAGTATTTACTCTCGTTATTGGTTTAAAACCGATGCGCAACCATCAGTAATACAGTTAGAATTAAAAGGTAATTGGCTTAAAGCCGATGATAGTAAAAAATATGAAGTTGCAAAAACAACCCAAGGTAATACTTTAATTAAAGTAAATTGTGCTTATGGTTTGGCTACTCCATTGAAATTAATAAAAGGAAATTAAATGAACATCAAGCTATTTATAACAACTTTATTTTGCGTCATAACTTTACAAGTGGTAGCACAGCCAAAGGCAAAACCCAATGTCATTGTTATTTTAAGTGACGATGCCGGTTATGCAGATTTTGGATGTTACGGAGGTAAAGAAATACCTACTCCAAACATTGATGCACTAGCAAAAAACGGTGTGCTCTTTACCAATGCTTATGTTACAGCAGCAGTTTGTGCACCATCAAGAGCGGGTTTACTTAGCGGGCGTTACCAGCAGCGTTTCGGGTTTGAGCACAATACTTCTAGCAAGCCCGTTAACGGTTTTCAGTTAACAGATGTTGGTTTAGATCCATCAGTGAAAACCATAGGAAACCAAATGCAAGCTAATGGTTATAAAACCATTGCGATTGGTAAATGGCATTTAGGCGAAGAAGAAAAGCACTTCCCTTTAAATAGAGGTTTTGATGAGTTTTATGGTTTTATTGGCGGGCATCGTAACTTTTTTGCTTATAACAAGCAACCTAAACGAGAGTTACAATTGCTACACAACAGAAAAGCTGTACCAGAAGGAGAGGTGTATTATCTTACAGATATGTTTACCGATAAGGCCATATCTTTTGTAAAAGAAAATCAAAAGAATCCATTTTTTATGTATTTGGCTTATAATGCGGTGCATACCCCTATAAATGCGCAACAAGAATTGATGCAACAATTTGCTCATATCCAAAACGCAGAAAGAAGAGCTTATGCAGCTATGATGACTTCTTTAGACCGTAACATAGGTAAATTGGTAGCTACTTTAAAAGAGCAAAAGCTTTACGAAAATACTTTGATTGTTTTCTTAAATGATAATGGCGCTGCAACCAATAACGCTGCCGATAATGGTGTGTTAAGAGGTTTAAAAGGTTCTAAATGGGAGGGTGGCATTCGTGTAGCCTATATCATGCAATGGCCTGCAAAATTACCGGCCAATCAAGTTTATAATCCTATGATTTCTGCAATGGATATTACGCCAACGGCTATTGCAGCTAGTGAGGGAAAAGCCCTAAAAGGACAAGTTTTAGATGGTGTAAATCTTTTACCTTATCTATTAGACCCTAAAAAAGCTGTACCTCATCAAGATTTATTTTGGCGAAGAGGCGTAGCTGCTGCCGTTAGAAGTGGGGATTGGAAATTGATTAGAACAGCTAATAATCCTTTACTCTTATTCAATTTACAGGATGATGTAAGCGAGCAAAATAACCTAGCGAGTACCTATTCGCAAAAAGTGAAACAGTTAGAAAAGAAACTCCAAAACTGGGAACAAAAAATGCAACAACCACATTGGATAAGTGATTATGGCGATGATAATCAAATAAAAAAACACCGTATGGAGGTTATTGGAAGAGAAATGGAAATAAAATATCCTTAATCAATAAAGATGAAAAAATATTCATTACCCTATTTTGTATCGGCTTTTTACCTTTTATGGTAAAAGCGCAAGCAACTTATCCTTTTGGCACCATAATGAAAAGGATTTTTGACGATGCCAGTAAATCTTTTGCTAAAGCAGATGTTCCGGCAAAAGCAGCTTTAGACGCTTTACAGCCCGATGGTAGCTGGAGCGATATCAATTACCAAGCTAAAGATATTTCTAATTGGGCGCCTGTAAGTCATCTAGAAAAAACACATTTACTCATACAAGCTTATGTAAATAAAGGCGGCTCTTACTATAATAACAAAGCTTTTTTAGATGGCATTATCAAAGCTTATGAATATTGGTATGCCAAAGACCCTAAAAGTGATAATTGGTGGCATAATGAAATTAGTGTGCCGCAAAGACTAGGAGAATCTTTGATTTTACTCAAATTTGGTGATAGCTATTTGCCAGAAGAACTAGAAAAACAGCTTTTAGAACGAATGAAAAGAGGGGTAGCCGAGGATAAAACCGGAGCTAACAAAACGGATATTGCAATGCACTATTTTTACAGAGCATTACTTACAGAAAATAAAGATTTACTAAAATCATCTCTCGACCAATTGTTTGAACCTGTGGTTTTAACTGAAGCAGAAGAAGGTTTACAGCATGATTATTCTTACCTACAACACGGACCGCAGTTGTATATTTCTGGCTATGGAAATGTTTTTATAGGTGGAGTAACCAAAATTGCCAATTTGGTAAGGGCAACGCCTTATGCACTAAGTGCAGAGAAATTAGAGGTTTTTTCTAAGTTTTACCGACAAACTTTTATTAATGCTTTTAGGTCTAGATATATAGATTTCAACGTAGAAGGTAGGGGGGTAACTAGAAAAGGTAATCTCAAGAAAACTTCAGAAAGATACCGTATCCAAACAGTAAAATTAATTGATGCTACAAGAGAAGAAGAGTGGGAAAATATCAGACAGCGGGTAGATAGCTTAGCAGCGCCAGATTATGAACTAAAACCTTTTCATCAGCATTATTGGAAAGGCGATTATACCCAACATGTACGCCCTCAATACGCTTTTCATGTACGTATTGCAAGTAATCGTACCAAAAAATCAGAAAGCGGAAATAAGGAAAATTTATATGGCCGCTACCTTTCTGACGGTGCAACCAATATACAAGTAAGAGGGCCAGAGTATTTCGATATTATGCCTTTATGGGAGTGGGATAAAATACCTGGAACAACCAGTGTAGATAACCCAGAAGATGTTTTGTTAGAGAAACAATGGGGCGAGTTTGCTTTAAATACCTATGCAGGAGGTGTTTCTGATGGTGTTTATGGTGCAACTGCTTATCATTTAAAGTACGATGGTGTTACCGCTAAAAAAGCATGGTTTTTCTTTGATCAAGAAATAGTTTGTTTGGGGGCAGATATACAGTCGACAAGTACTTTGCCTGTTACCACAACACTCAACCAATCTTGGTTAAATGGTAATATTCAGCTTTCTGTAGGTAAAGCGCAAAAGAAAGATGAGTTAAATGAATACGCTTTAAATAATAATAGTTGGATACAGCATGATGGTATTGCTTATTATTTTCCAAGTGGTGCAAATGTGAAGCTTAGTTCGCAAAAACAAAGTGGTACATGGCAGAAAATCAATAGCTCGCAGCCAAAAAACGAAGTAAGCGGTCATGTATTTAAATTATGGATAAACCATGGCAGCAAAACACAAGCGGCAAGTTATCATTACGTGGTTTTACCAGCAGTAAAAGATGTGAAAGGTTTTAACCCAGAGCAGTTACAAACCATTAGCAATACGGCTAGTCAGCAAGTGGTATATCACAAAGGTTTAAAAATATTACAGGCCGTTTTACACGAGGCAGCAGAAGTTAAAACAGATGAGCTCAGCATAAAAACCGATAAACCTTGTGTTTTCATGATTAAAAATGTGAAAGGTAAAAAGACTTTATACGTTGCAGATCCCTTACAGCAGGAAAAGCAAATCAAATTTAGTATAAGCGATATTAAATCTGGTAAAAGTATAGACTTATCAGTAGACATGCCTCAGAAACCTTATGCAGGTTCTAGTAAGGAAGTTCTTCTGTCTTTTTAAGGATATTGGCTAATCTATAGAGTGCTTTGCTGATTATTTTAAATGATTAAAAAGCATTCTAACAAAATATTATCATTCATAGCCCACGGTGTAAACCGTGGCCTATTGAAATATATAGAAAAATAGGAAATATTGTTTTGACGTATGATTTTTTTATATTTGTACGTATAATAAGCTTTGCTATGGAAACTAAATTAACATTAAGACTTAATGAAAATGTTATAGAAAGAGCTAAAATCTATGCTCGGAGTCATAATATCAGTCTTTCAAAGATGATAGAATCTTATCTAGATAGCGTTACAAAAGAGAAGGTTCAAGAAGGGGAAAATACCAGCATTACTCCGCTTATAGAAAGCTTGAGTGGTGTTATTGAACTGCCTGAGGAATTTGATTATAGGAATGAATATCGTGATTATTTAGACAAAAAGTATAAATGAAAAAGCTTTTTGTTGATACCAATATTGTGATAGATTTATTATCACGGAGGGAGCCTTTTTTCAAAGAAGCAGAAATATTGTTCTCTTTGGCCGATAAAAAGCAAGTTGAGCTTTCTGTTTCATCTTTAACTTTTGCGAATACGAGCTATATAATATTAAAACAGTTAGATGCTCAAAAAGCAAAATCGGTTTTAAGGAAATTAAGGTTAATTCTTCATGTTTTGCCGCTTGATGATAAAATTATTGATTTGGCTTTGAATGATGATACTTTTACAGACTTTGAAGACGCTATTCAATACTTTACCGCAAATGAAAATCAACAAGATCTGATTATTACTAGAAATCTTAAAGACTTTAAGAGTTCAAATTTACCTATTCTCACAGCTAAGCAATTTATAGAAACTTTAATATGAGTTTTACTTTTTTAAAAAAAAATCAAATCCCAACTTTAAAGTAATAAAACCTCTAAAATATGCCTTAAAGCATCATAAACGAATATTTGCCCCTCAACAAACCAAATTTTATCCCTACTAAAGTGTAAAAGTTCTTCAAATTCGGTTATTGGCTAACCAAGCTAAAACCAATTAATGAAGATATTTTTATGAAGATACTTTTACTAGTTCTTTTTCTGGGTTTACAAATAACTGCCTTTGCGCAACAACGCTTTGTAGATTTTAATACCAGTATACCAAGCAGTTGGTCGGCAAGTAATGGGCAAATTATTTCAAGTGCTGAGCATGTAAAAGGAGGTGCGAAATCTCTGAAATGGACACCTCAAAGTGGCTCTGTGCTTACAGCTAATAACTTAAGTATACCTTCAGCAGAAATAGGAGATTATTTTGCAAGTGCAGCTCAGTTTTTAATTTACAGTTCTAGAAAAAGCACCGATACTTTACTTTTTAGATTTTATGATACAGGCGGCGTTTTAAGAAGGCAAGGCCGTATGTTATTAAACTATGCTGGCTGGCGAGAGTACCACAGAAGTTATAGGTTTGATTATAATAACGGTAATGAATCATCATCTTTTACTTTAAATAGGATGGAGTTGGTTTATCGTCCTTCCTCAAGTACTTTAAATACACTTTATTTAGATGAGATGCTTTTTGTAGGCAATGCAGAGCAAAGAATTCCTGGTCCGCATTTAGTATTAGACCGTCAGCATTTTGTAGTAACCTCACCCTATACTTCGGCTTTAGCAAATTGGTTAAATCAACCACAACAAAATATTCCTACTGCTACTCAAGCAGAAATTTCGGCCATTCAAAGTATCAGAACTACTTATAATAGAACACTTACAGCGCCAACAGCTACTGTATTACAGGCGGCAAAAGATTATGTAAACAGTTTATCTATCAGCACCAATACCGATGGTTCTTTAAAAGGCATAGGGGTAAATGTATTTGATGAGGCTACTTTGTTAGCTATTTCTATCCATTGCGGTGCTTTAGCCAGAGCGCATGCAGTAAGCAATGATGCCACAGCTTATACGCTGCTACAAAGCTTATTAGCTTATTTGGTTTTAGAGCAAGGTTTGGCAGAAGGTGCCAGAAATGTAATGCCTTATAATGATTATACAGCATCACGTAATTTTCCGGTAGGTTTTCTAGAGGCTTATCCTTACATACAAGATGCTACGCTTAAAGCAGAAGTGCTTAAAATGTTGAAATGGTCTCATGAGTTTAACAAGATATACGCTACTAATCAAACACCCGGACAAAATACAGATTTTATACATGTAAAGTCTAATTTCTTAATGGAATTAGCTTTGTTAGGAGCAACTAATGATGAAATTGCCAGAGATTTAAGAGGCTTTTCTGATTTCTTGGCTTATGCCGTAGAGATAAGTCAGGGTGCTTTAGATGGTATAAAACCAGATGGTACTTTCTTTCATCATAATTCGCAACACATCAGCTATGCTTATGCCTATGCTACTTGGATCGCCAGAGCTTTTGAACTTAGAGGAACACCTTTTAAGATTAGTCAGGTGGCTTATCAAAATATGTGTTTCTTCATGAAAAGTCTTTTCTTAGAAACTTCAAAAGGAACTATATATCCGCATGCAGCATCAGGTAGAGGGCCTTTTCCTTCTACAGTTCCGGTAAATGTAACCGCTTTTGAGAGGTTGATTACCGTGGGCGGAGATTTGGTAGGAAGCAGTTTCGAACCGGAGATGGCGAAGTTTTACAATTACATTTTTAAAACCAATAGATATAGTACTACTAACATCAATTTAGATGGCTATTACCAATTCAATTATGGTCAAACTGGTGTGATGAGGAAAGGAAATTGGGTAGCGGCCATGCGAGGTTTTACATACCTTATGTTTGGAGCAGAAATTTATACCGAAGCTAACAGATACGGCCGTTATCAAAGCTATGGTTCTTTAGAAGTTTTATATGATGGTAGTTTAGCCTCATCAGGTTATATTGCTAATGGCGCTGGTTGGGATTGGAACATGATGCCCGGGACAACCAGTTTGCGTTTAGCTTATGATAATTTAAACCCGCTTATAAGTGGCACAGCATCAGAATATCAAGCAGATGATTTTGCAGGTGCTTTGGCAGATGGCAATTACGGTGTATTTGGGATGAATTTTATTGAAAATGGAGGTTCTAAATATACTGCTAACAACCTCAAGTTCAAGAAATCGGTCTTTACTTTTGATTCTTTAATGGTTTGTTTGGGCTCAAATATCAGTGCTACCAATACCACTAATCAAGTAATAACTACACTTTTTCAAGGTGTGAATGCCAGTTCAAATCCATCTATTTATTTAAACTCTTTAATACCAACAAGTGCTACTTATAGTGGAGAGCTTTCTACGGCTACCAATCAGGTGTGGTTGGTAAACGGACAAACAACAGGTTATTACATCCCGGTAGGAAATGGGAATATACAAGTCTTTAGAGGTCAGCAGTCTACGCCATTACACAGCACAGGAAATACCAGCACTACAGCAACAGCTAATGCTAGTAAAGCTTGGTTATTGCATGGTACAAGACCATCGGCGGCAAAATATCATTATACTGTTGTACCAAGTATTACGCCACAAAATATGAGTGCTTTAGCTCAAAAAATTAGAGATGGAGAAGTTTATCAGGTATTAAAACAAACAGATTCTGTACATGCAGTTAGTTATATCCCTGCCCAAATAAAATCTTATGCTTGTTTTTTAGCTCAACAAAATATTAATGTAGGCTATTTAAAAGGGATATCAGGAAGGGCTTTATTAACGCTTAGGGAAGCAGGAGATACTTTAATTGTTAAAATTGCTAATCCGGATTTAAATGCAGTAGCCAATGTAAATAGTGAATGGGTTTCATCTGCCAGTTTAATTACGGTATCTCTTTCAGGAAAATGGCGAGTAGTAACCAATGCCAATAATGCTAACATTACGCAAGTAACTAATGGATTAAATGCAGGTTTTACCTTAAAGGATGGCTTTTCTGCCACTTTAAAATTGGTTAAAGATGTTACCCTACCTGTAGAAATGAATGGTTTTGAGGGAACTTTAAAGCAGGAAGGTATAGCCTTAACATGGCAAAGCTTATCAGAACGCAACACCAATGTTTATACCCTTTATAGAAGTACAAATGGTGTTGATTTCCAGAAAATTAGTACGGTAAAAGCTGTTAATAATGCTGCTACAATAAGTAATTATAGTTATGTAGATAAAAGCTACCCAGGCAACTATCCGCAATTATATTATAAACTGCTGCTAACAGATTTGGATGGTACAATCAGTTATGAGGGTGTTGTAACTGTTAAATTATCTGCTCAAGAAATTGAAACGCTTACCATTTATCCAAACCCTAGCCAGAGAGAAATCAATATTCGTTATCCAGCTTATTTTTCCAAACAAATAGAGGTTCAAATTCTGGATTTGCTAGGAAAAGAATTGTACAAAAAAAGCCATTTGGTAAATGCCACTCAGGAATTGATGTTAGATATATCGTATTTACCTGCGGGAGTGTATGTGCTTCAAGTTTCTGGAAATCAAAAGAAAATCACACAAAAAATTATAAAAATATAAAACCAAACAAATTAAAATTATGAAAAGAAAACTACTTTTAGCTTTAGGCTTATTATTAAGCGCAAGTTTTGTGAAAGGGCAATTTTCTCCTTTTAACAGAACAATTAATGTTAATTTAAACAGAGGGGTATCGCCAGCAAATGATACGACTGCCCTTGGTATAGTATCTCCACCTAGTAAGTATTATGAATCTCCACTTCCTAGCTCTCTAACATCTATTCAGGGTAGATTTTTTCCAAATATTACCGATGGTTCATTAAAATTAAGAGCAATTTCATATCAGCCAAGTGCAGAGTTTAAGTTAAATGGAGATATTTTATCTATTAAGAATCCCACGACTAGTATTGCGAAAGTAGCTGCTTTTAGTATCGCTAATGCGGACCCAATTGTAAAATTTAAATTCACTATAGACTTAACTACTTACACAGGAGCAAACGCATTTGCTATTGCTTTTGGAAATACTGCTGCACCATCAACTTTAACTAGCATTAGCTCCCCTTTTACGAGTGCAGCTGATATATTTGGTGCGTTTAGGGTTGTTATAAGTGGGTCTAATATGGTAACACAATACAGACCACTAGATGGATTAGTTGGAGGAGTTGCAACAGCTCAAGTTAATACAGCAACTCCCTACTTAATTAAAGCCGGTTTATCTCAGGTTGTTGAGGTTTTTGCTAATAGTACTGCTGCTGCTTCATCTTATACTTACGGTGTAAATACAGTTAATATTCCTGCAAATACCTATCATGTTTATGTAGATGGTGTTAAATATGCAGAGGATTTTCCTAAAGCCTCATCTACTTATACACAATCTACTATTAATGCAATTTCTTTTGCTTATTCAGGGGGTACCACTCAACAAACAATTAATTTATCTAATATTTCTGTAACCTATCCATCAGCAACTCTTCCAGTTTCTCTAACCTCTTTCACAGGAGAAAACACAGCCAGTGGTATTCGTTTAAATTGGAAAACAGCATCAGAGCAAAACAATTCTCATTTTGAGCTTTTAAGAGCCGGAGAAGACAAGAATTTTAAATTTATTTCACGTATTAGCGGTAAAGGAAATTCAGACGTTGTACAAAACTATAGTTTTAATGATGAAAGCCCGCTCAACGGTAACAACTATTACCAATTAAAACAAGTTGATTTTGATGGTACAGAAACAATTTTTAATCAATTGGTGGCTGTTAAATCATCTTTAAATAACCAAAGTTTTAAAGTTTCTGTAAGTGAAGAAAGTGTTTTAAATGCACATATTTACGCTTCGTCTCCTACATCAGCAAAAATTGCTGTTTATGATATGAGTGGTAGAAAGCTTTTTGAAGAGCAAGTAAGTTTACAAGAAGGTAATAACATCGTTAGTAAAGCTATTCCTGCTATTCAAACTGGAGTTTACGTTGCCAGAGTTTTAGCTAATGGCTTAAACGCACAAACAAAATTTGTTAAAAAATAAAATGATAATCATCATTCATCATGATGAACCAATTGATGAAAATTTTTATATTAGAAATAGCTTTAATCATAAGCTATTTCTAATATTTAAAGAATTTGCACCCCTATTCACACTAAATTTTACCCCTTTTTTAATGTAATCAATACCCAAATTTGGATAAGCTTTTACATCAACCATATACATGGTGTAAAAAATTAAAACCACTATAAACTAAAAATATATGATTAGGAAGATTTCAATATTAATCTTATTCATGCTTCCGCTAGTAAGTTTACAAGCACAGCAAACAAGGCAAATAACGGGTAAGGTTACCGATGCTGCTCTAGGAGACCCCTTAATTGGTGTAAGTGTAGCTGTTAAAAGAAGTACATTAGGCGCTGTTACAGATATCAATGGTAAGTATACCATCAAAGTGCCTACAGCCGCCACCACTGTTTTACAGTTTCGTTATCTAGGTTTTACCACACAAGAGGTTGTAATTGGTAATAAAACCACCATAGATGTAGCACTAAGATCTGATAATAAGGCTTTAAGTGAAGTCGTTGTTATTGGTTACGGTGAAGTGCAACGTAGAGATTTAACAGGTTCTGTAGGCTCTGTAAACATGGAAGAGTTACAAAAAGCCCCAGTTGGTTCTGCTATAGAAGCATTGGCAGGTAGAATAGCCGGTGTACAAGTAAGCTCAGAAAGTGGTAAACCAGGTTCTGGTGTTAACATTGTGGTTAGAGGGGCAAACTCTTTAACACAAGATAACTCACCATTATATGTTATTGATGGTTTTCCTACTGAGGATGCAAATGCTGGAGTATTAAATCCGGCAGAAATAGAGTCTATAGAAGTATTAAAAGATGCTTCTGCAACAGCTATTTATGGCGCCAGAGGAGCAAATGGTGTAATCCTAATTACCACAAAAAAAGGTAAAGAAGGTCCGCCGGTAATTAATTATCAGGGTTACGTAGGTGTTCAACAAATCATCAATACTATTGATGTTATGGGACCCTATGAGTTTGTGAAATTACAAGCAGAGCGTGATCCGGTTGGCATACAGCTTAATTATTTTAGAGATGGTAAAACATTAGAAGATTATAGAAATGCAGAAGGCACAGATTGGCAAGATAGATTATTCCAAAGCTCGCCTATGCAAGACCATTCTCTATCTATAAGAGGAGGTACAAAAAACACCAAATATTCATTATCTGGAAATATATTTGATCAAAAAGGAATCATCATAAACTCTGGTTTTAACCGTAAACAGGGTAGGTTTACTTTAGACCAGACTTTTAATGATAAACTTAAAGTAGGTACCAATGTATTGTACTCTGGTACCAAAACATTCGGATCTAATCCAGCCACACCAGACCAAAATTTCTCGGCTATGAATTATCTGATGTATAGCGTTTGGGGATATCGTCCGGTTACGGCCACAGGGGTAGAGCTAGACGATTTATTGTTAGATCCTGAAATTGATAATCCGTTAAACGATTATCGTATAAATCCTATTTTATCTGCAAGAAATGAGCTTAGAGAAACATTTACCAACCGTTTAGTAGCTAACGGGTTTTTAGAATATGCGCTTGCAAAAGATTTAAAAATTAAAATATCTGGAGGGGTTAATAATACTTCCACCAGACAAGATGTTTTCAATAACTCTTTAACCAGATATGGCTATTTTGGTAGTACAGATAAGGTAAACGGTTCTGTTACTTATACCGATAACAATACTTGGTTAAATGAGAATATCATCACCTACAATAAAAAAATAAATAAGAACCATACCATTAATGTTGTTGGTGGTCTTACTTTTCAAGAGAACACTTTTAAAAGATATGGTTTAAGGGCTACGCAATTACCAAACGAGATTTTAGGCTTAGCAGGTTTAAGTCAAGGTATACAACAGCCGGTAACAGCTTTAAATACCGAGTGGTCTTTAATGTCTTATTTATCAAGAATCAATTACAATTACAAGAGCAAATATTTATTAACAGCATCTTTTAGAGCTGATGGTTCTTCTAAATTTAGAAAAGGTAGTCAGTGGGGTTATTTCCCTTCGGCAGCATTTGCATGGCGAGTGATTAACGAAGATTTCATGAAAAACCAAACCATATTTTCTGATGCTAAATTTAGGCTAGGTTATGGTGTAACTGGTAATAATCGCGTAAGTGAATATGCTACTTATGCCGAGATAAATTTCGATAATACAGGACCTAATAGCAATGGTTATTATCCATTCAATAATAATTTGGTACAAGGTATTTACTTAAGTTCTATAGCTAATCCTCAGCTAAAATGGGAATCAACTGCCCAAACCAATATTGGCTTTGATGTAGGATTTTTAAAACAACGTATCACTTTTACAGCAGATTATTATAAGAAAGTAACTTCAGATTTATTACTAAACGCTTTATTACCTTATTCTAGCGGTTACAGCTCTGCATTTAAAAACATAGGTAAAACATCTAATCAAGGTTTAGAGCTAAGCGTATTAAGCCAAAATATAGATAACAAAAATTTTGGGTGGAGTACTTCTATCAACATTGCTTTCAATAGAAATAAAGTATTAGAGCTTACACAAAATCAAGAAAGCTTAATACGTACAGTGCCTTGGGATCAAAATTTTAGAGAGATTCCGGCATACATTACTAAAATAGGGCAGCCATTGGGTCAAATGTATGGTTATATCTGGGAAGGTGTTTATAATTATGAAGATTTTGATTTATTACCAAGCGGAGCATATCAGCTAAAAGATAATGTAACCACCAATGGTAATACCAGAGCTTCTATTAAGCCTGGCGATATCAAATACAGAGATTTAAATGCCGATGGTACTGTGAATGATTTAGATAGAACCGTAATAGGTAGAGGTTATCCAATACATCAAGGTGGTATCAATAACAATTTAAGATATAAGAATTTTGATTTAAACCTTTTCTTCCAATGGTCTTATGGTAATGATATCTTAAACGCAAATAGGTTATTGTTTGAGGGCGGTACCAGAGCTGGTTTAAACCAATATGCTAGTTTTTCTAACCGTTGGACACCAGATAACACCAATACAACCATGTTTAGGGTAAACGGACAAGGGCCAAATGCATACTCTAGTCGTATTGTTGAGGATGGTTCTTATATAAGGTTAAAAACCATTGCCTTAGGTTATAATATTCCACCAACTATGTTAAAGCGTTTGAAAGTGAAATCGGCAAAAGTTTATGCTTCAGCACAAAACTTACTTACTTTCACTAACTACACAGGTTTTGATCCAGAGGTTGCAGTTTACTATTCGCCCTTAACACCAGGTTTTGATTATTCATCATACCCTCGTCCTAAGACAATAGTATTTGGTTTTAATGTTTCCTTATAATCTGATTTTTATGATAACTCAAAATAAAAACACTAAAATGAAAGCTCAGTCTTTTTTCAAAGCGCTAAGCTCGGCATCAGTCATCAAAAAGACAGCCTTATTAAGTTTAGCTTCTGTAATACTATTGGGGCAAACAGGATGTGAAAAATTCTTAGAGAAAGACCCAACCTTTATTGTTAAAGAAAACTATTACAACAATGAAACCGATGTAAATATTGGCCTTGCAGGTATTTATGATATTATGGGTAAAGAAGAAGTTTATGGTGGTGCTTTACTGCTCGACTTAAACGTTGCCGATGATGGTTTTTATTCTAGAAGCGCCTTTACCATTGGTACAGCCGTTTATAATTTTGATGCCTCTACAAGCACAGTAAGTAATTTATGGAGATTTCTTTACGAAGGTATAGAAAGAGCTAATGTGTTCTTAAGCAGGGTAGACCAAGTTCAAATGCCAGAGGCTAATAAAGCCGCAGCAAAAGGAGAAGCTAAATTTTTAAGAGCTTATTATCATTTCTTATTGGTAAGTAATTGGGGCGATATTCCTTTGAAAACTGTACCAACATCATCTGTAAATGATATTAACATCAAAAGAACTCCGCAAAGAGAGGTTTATGATTTTATTGTGAAAGAGATGGAAGAAGCAGAAGGATTAGTGAAAACAGCCACGCAGCTGGGTGCTGGGGGCAGAGTTTCAAAATCTGCAGTAAGAGGTGTTTTAGCCAGAGTTTACCTTAAAATGGCTGGTGCTCCTTTAAATGATGTAAGCAAATATGCAGAGGCTTTAAAATGGGCTAGAAAAATTGTTTATCCAGATAATGGACCTAAAGAACACCGTTTAAATCCAGATTTTAAACAAATATTCATCAATTACGCTGCTGATAAATATGATATTGGCGAGTCTATTTGGGAAGTAGAGTTTTTTGGTAATAGAGGTGGCGATTTTGAAGCTGGCCGTGTAGGTAATACCATGGGTTTACAATGTAATGATGAAGCTTTTGGTTACGGCTATGGCTTTATAAATGCAACTCCAAAACTTTATGCTCGTTATGGCGCCACAGATACCAGAAGAGATTGGACAATTGCTCCATACCAATACGTTTACAATAACGTAAACAATTTACAAGTGGTAAGAGATTCTACTTTTTGGACAAGCGCACAACTTTATAACAGAAACTGTGGTAAATACAGAAGGGTTTATGAAGTTGTAAAACCAAAAAACAAGAACTACACCCCAATGAATTTTCCTTTGCTGCGCTATGCTGATGTTTTATTGATGTTAGCTGAGGCAGAAAACGAAGTTAATGGACCTACTAGCGTGGCTACAGCAGCACTAAAAGAAGTAAGAGACAGAGCTAGTGCTACTGATGTAACTTCTTTAGCAACAAGTAAAGAAGAGTTACGTAGGCTAATTAGAGAAGAAAGGTTTTTAGAGTTAGCTTTTGAAGGAATAAGAAAATTTGATTTAATCAGATGGGATGTTTTCACTTCAGAGATGAACCAACTTGCTAGAGATATCCAAAACACAGCGCCTACCACTTTTAGGTTTGCAGCTTTAGCTGGTACTAACGTAACACTAAGACATAACTTATTGCCAATTCCTGTTTTAGAACTTTCTCTAAATAACGGAATGACCCAAAATCAAGGATGGTAAAATTTAAATTTTAAAACGTCATGATGAGAAAAATATATATCATACCTCTTTTATTAATGCTATTTGCGGCATGTAATAAAAAAGAAGTTGCCGAGCTTAATTTCTCTGTTAAAGCAGAAAAAGCTAGCTATAAAGTAGGCGATACCGTAAAGTTCTTGCTTTCTGGTAATCCAGAACAACTTATATTTTATTCTGGATTAGAAGGCAGCAGATACATTTATAAAGACAGAACAGTAGCAGAAAGCGATAATATTACAGTAGAATTTGCCACCAATAGAAGATACGGTTCTGATGTTCAGCAACCTCGATCTTTCAGGGTTTTTGCTTCGCAAAAATTTAATGGACAATATACAGAAGCTAATATCAATGAATCTGCAGATTGGACAGATATCACAACAGCATTTACCTTATCCGGATTGCAATCAAACGATAATACTTATGTATCCTCTGGTGTGGTTAATTTATTAAGTCTTAGTAGTTTGGGTTTAACATTAGATAAAAGTAAACCTATATACTTTGCTTTTAAATATAACGCAGTAACAGGTTTTACACAGCCACGTTGGTGGGTTAACAAGTTTGATATTAAGATGACTACGACAGACGGACAATTGTTAACCGTTGCAGATATTGGTACTTCAGGCTGGACATCAGTAAAATTTGGAGTATCACCCGTAGCTTGGACTTTTGGAACTGATAGAATATTAAAATTTCAAGGTGGTGGTATTACAACCTTAAGCAACCAAGTTTGGGCAGTATCTAACGCTTTAAATCTTACTAAAGTTAAGCCTGATAGCGGCGTGGCACTTAAAAATATGAGTACCCGTTTAGATGAATATACATTTATTTACAACCGAGCAGGTACCTACACCGTTACATTTGTAGGTTCTAACGTTAATATTTACGGAGAAACTAAGACTGTTAAAGAGCTAGAACTTACCATCAACCCTTAAAAAACAATCATAAGCACAAAAAATTAAAGATTAGTTTGGTTTGATAATGAGCATAGGTTAGCCATGTAAAAATGGCTAGCCCTGCTATACAACACGCAAAAAATAACATCAATATATAATCATGATAAAGATATCAGCCTCTGGCGCAAAGCGCATTTTTTTATTAGCAAGTTTAACATTTACAATGGCATCTTGCAGCACTCAAAAAGTTATCGAAAAAGACTTTGAAGTAGCTCAAAAGCAATACACTGTTTTGTTAAACAATTCTAAGGATTTAACTGCTTTTCCACGGTCTATCTATCCTGATGGCACTATGAAAACAACTGATGTTTGGGATTGGACAGGCGGCTTTTTCCCAGGAGGGTTATGGTATATCTACGAGTATACCCAAAAGCCAGAATGGAAAGCGGCAGCAAAACAGTGGACAGAAGCATTAGAGGCAGGTAAATTTTTAACGCAACATCATGATGTAGGCTTTGTGATGTATTGTTCTTACGGCAATGCTATACGTTTTGAAAAAGATCCCCAAAAAATTAAAGAATATCAGGATATATTAATACAATCCGCAGAATCAGCTTTAACCCGTTACGATGAGAAAGTAGGGCTTATCAAATCGTGGAATCCAAAGATGTCTTGGGATAAGAAAACTTTATGGCAGTATCCTGTGATTATCGATAATATGATGAATTTAGAATTGTTATTCTATGTTTCCAAATTAACAGGTAATCCAAAATATAAAAATGTAGCTATCAGTCATGCAACCAAAACCATGCAAAATCATTTTAGAGCTGATTATAGTACTTACCACGTGGTAGATTATGATGAGAAAACTGGTAAAGTTTTACATCAACAAACCAACCAAGGTTATGCCGATAATTCTACATGGTCTAGAGGACAGGGGTGGGCAATTTACGGCTTTACATTAATGTATCGTGAAACACAAAACCCAGAATTTTTAGCTGCTGCAGAAAAAGCTGCTGATTTCTTTATCAATCATCCAAACTTACCAAAAGATAAAATTCCGTATTGGGATTTTAACGCTAACCAAGAAGGCTACACACCAGAATGGATATATCCAGAGTACAAAAAGCTAGACTATATTCCAAGAGACGCTTCTGCAGGTGCTTTGGTAAGCTCTGCTTTGCTTGAGTTAAGTACTTTTAGTAAATCAAAAGGAGAAACTTATTTTAAAGCAGCAGAAGAAATGCTACAATCTTTATCTAACAAACCTTATTTGGCAGAAGAAGGTACAAACTTAGGTTTTATTCTTAAACACTCTGTAGGTAGTATCCCTCATAAATCAGAAATAGATGTTCCTTTAATTTATGCCGATTATTATTTCTTAGAGGCGCTTTTGCGTTATCAACAATTAAAAAAATAAAACTCATTCTTTTTAAAATATTTAATAAGTTTGAATTATTTTCATACAGATTTCAATCATGAATAAAAAGCTTTTTCCAGTATTATTAGTCGTATTAACAGTTTCGGTTTCTTTTACCAATCCTTTCAAAATTTATAAAAAAGATTGGATAGACCTTAATAAAAACGGTAAAAAAGACATCTACGAAGATCAAAAACGCTCTATTGATGAACGTGTTAACGATTTGCTTTCGCAGATGAACCTGAATGAAAAAACCAATCAGATGGCTACTTTATACGGCTGGAAAAGAATATTAAAAGATTCTTTACCTACCGCCAATTGGAAAAACGAGATTTGGAAAGATGGCATTGCCAATATTGACGAACATTTAAACGGCTTTTTAAATTGGACTAAAGTAGAAACCAAACTAGATTTAGTTACCGATATTAAACGCCATGTATGGGCTATGAACGAGACACAACGCTTTTTTATAGAGCAAACTCGTTTAGGTATTCCGGTAGATTTTACCAATGAAGGCATCCGTGGTATAGAAGCTTATGAAGCTACAGGTTTTCCTACACAGCTCAATATGGGTATGACTTGGAACCCTTCTTTAGTACACCAAATGGGCGTTATTACTGGTAAAGAAGCCAGAGCCTTAGGTTATACCAATGTTTATGCACCTATTTTAGATGTTGCCCGCGACCAACGCTGGGGACGTTTAGAAGAGGTTTATGGCGAAGACCCATATTTAACCGCTCGGTTAGGTGTAGAGATGGCAAAAGGTATACAAGCTGCCGGTGCGGCATCAACACCAAAGCATTTTGCAGTTTATAGTGCAAATAAAGGTGCTAGGGAAGGTTTGGCCCGTACAGACCCACAGGTTTCTCCTCGTGAAGTAGAAGATGTTTTACTATATCCTTTCAGAAAAGTAATCAAAGAAGCTAATATCATGGGCGTTATGAGTTCTTATAACGATTATAACGGCATCCCAGTTTCAGGAAGTAAATATTGGTTAATAGACAGGTTAAGAACTGATATGGGTTTTACCGGTTATGTAGTGAGTGATAGCGATGCCCTAGAATACCTTTACAATAAACACCATGTAGCAGCCAATTTGAAAGAGGCCGTTTATCAGGCTTTTATGGCTGGTATGAATGTAAGAACAACTTTTAGAACGCCAGATAGCATCATTTATTCATTAAGAGAATTGGTGAAAGAGGGTAAAATCCCGATGGATACCATCAATAGCCGTGTGAAAGATGTTTTAAGAGTTAAATTTAAATTAGGTTTGTTTGATGAGCCTTACGTTAAAAATGCCGATGAAAGTGCAAAATTGGTAAACAACCTTAGCCATCAAAATATTGCTTTACAGGCTTCAAAAGAAAGTTTGGTACTTTTAAAAAACAGCAATAATGCTTTGCCACTTTCAAAGAAATTAACCTCTGTAGCAGTTATTGGTCCAAACGCAAAAGATAATGATTATGCGCATACGCATTATGGTCCGCTAAAATCGGCAAGTGTTACCATTTTAGAAGGTATCCAAAATAAAATAGGTAAATCCAAAGTTTTATATGCCGAGGGTAGTGCTTTAATTGATAAAAATTGGCCAGAGAGCGAAATTTTCCCAGAAGCGCCTACTACCGAAGAACAAGCGGCTATAGATTTTGCCGTTAAGCAAGCTCAAAAAGCCGAATTAACCATTTTAGTATTGGGCGGAAATACCAAAACTGCTGGTGAAAATAAAAGTCGTACATCTTTAGATTTACCCGGTCATCAAATGGCTTTAGCAAAAGCTATTCATGCCACCGGGAAACCTTATGTGGTGGTTTTAACAGGTTCGCAACCCATGACCATCAATTGGTTAGACCGTTATGCCCCCGCTATTGTTTATGCTGGTTACCCAGGAGTAAAAGGTGGTTTGGCTGTTGCCGATGTTTTATTTGGCGACTATAATCCAGGAGGGAAATTAACTTTAACTTTTCCAAAATCTGTAGGGCAATTGCCGCTTAATTTCCCAACCAAACCCAATGCACAAACAGATGAAGGTGAATCTGCCAGAGTAAAAGGCTTGTTATATCCTTTTGGTTTTGGCTTAAGCTATACTACTTTTAAATACAGCAATATTAAAATAGATAATCAATTAGCTGCTAAAGATGAAGTTATAGTAAGTGTTGATGTTACCAATACAGGTGCGTTAGCAGGAGATGAAGTTGTACAATTATACACCCGAGATTTACTAAGTACGGTTACCACATACGAGAAAAATTTAAGAGGCTTTCAACGTGTAAATCTTAATCCCGGTGAAACCAAAAAACTGGTTTTTAAACTCGTTTCTGATGATTTGATGCTTTGGAATAGAGATATGAAACGTGTTGTGGAGCCCGGAGATTTTAAAGTCATGTTGGGTTCTTCTTCAGAAGATATTAGACAAAGTGCTGTTTTTACAGTTAAATAAAATACAGACATCATGCATCAACTTGCTAAATTTTTATTTGCCATTTTGTTCATCAGCTTTAGCTTAAACAGTGAAGCTCAAGATCATGATTTGGCCATCATCCCAAAACCTTTTTCTTATGAAAAGGTGGCTGCATCTTTTTTGGTTCATCAGGCTACAGCCATACAAACTGATGAGAAAAGTAATGCGCAAGCAGCTTATTACTTCCAAAATGAGGTTTTAAAAGCTACAGGATTAAGTTTAGGGATAAAAAAGTCAGCACTTAACAATGTCATCAGCTTTAAGCTAGTTCCTTTAAAAGGTAAAGAGAGCCATCTCTATCAAATAAAAATGACAGCCCAAAAGGTAGAAGTTAGCGCTGCTACAGAAGAAGGTTTATTTAGAGCTGCTGCTAGTTTATTACAAGTATTAAAGCAATCTAAAAACGTCAACGGCGCTTATGCACTTTCTTGTTGGAACATTACAGATAAAGCTTTTTTCGAGTGGCGAGGTTTGATGCTGGATGAATCAAGACATTTCTTCGGTAAAGAAAAGGTGAAACAAATTTTAGATTGGATGGCTTTTTACAAGCTTAATAAGTTTCACTGGCATTTAACAGACCAACCGGGCTGGCGTATAGAGATTAAGAAATATCCGCGTTTAACAACAGTAGGTGGTGTGGGCAGTTACAGTAATGCAAGTGCTAAAGCACAATATTACAGTCAGGAAGATATTAAAGAAATTATAGCCTATGCAGCCAATAGGTTTATAGAAGTTATCCCCGAAATAGATATGCCGGGCCATGCTACAGCGGCTAATTTAGCTTACCCACAATTTAGCGGTGGTGGTTCGCCAAAATATCCAGAATTTACTTTTAATCCGGCTAAAGAAGGCACTTACCAATATTTAACTGATATTTTGAAAGAAGTTAATGTGCTTTTCCCTTCTCAGAAAATACATATCGGTGCAGATGAAGTGCATTTTGGAAACCAACATTGGAATGTTGATGCCGATGTTCAAAAACTCATGAAAGAGAAGAATTTCACCTCTTTAAAAGAAGTAGAACATCATTTCTTGTACAGGATGGGAGATAGCATCCTAAAAATGGATAATGAAATTTTAGCTTGGGATGAGGTGGTAGATTCTAAATTGCCAGTTGCACAAACTACTGTTTTTTGGTGGCGACATGACAAGCCTGATGTTTTAAAGCAAGCCTTAGCAAAAGGATTTAAAACGGTATTATGTCCGCGTTTGCCTTTGTATTTTGATTTTGTGCAAGATGAAAAACATCAAATAGGGCGTAAGTGGGATGGTAAATTTGTTACCATAGAGCAGGTTTATCAATTCCCTAATCAAGATATTTTAAGTTTAGAAGGCGCTGCAAAACTAGTACAGGGTATACAGGCTAATATCTGGACAGAGTCTATCTCTACAGAAAATCATTTAGATTATATGCTTTTTCCAAGAATTACAGCTTTGGCAGAAGCGGCATGGGTTAAACCCGATACTAAAGATTATACGCTATTTAAACAGCGTTTAAATGTTCATTTGAAATACTTTGGAGAGAGTGGATTGTACTATTTCTATCCTTTTTCGCCAGAGAAATTTCAAGAATTTCAAGGGCCAGTACAGCGTAAAAAGCAAAGCACCAGTACAGATGATTTAACCAAACAAGAGAAAGGTTTGTAATGACTAAAAAGATTGTCATACCAGAAGCACAAGAACTTAATTTTTTAAGTGATATACAGCTTGTATCTGCGGCATTAGATCAGCAAACAAAGCATCAAATAGCCGATACCGTTTGGCCCAACTCAAACTATAAAGGTTTATGTACTGTGGCTACACTTTATACTGCCAATATGTTGGCCTTAAAATACGAAGTACAGGAGAATGATTATCTAGCAAGGTATACCAACCCAAACGAACCGGTTTACAGTGACAGCTGCGTAGAGTTTTTTATAGCTTTTGATGATAGTGGTTATTATAATTTCGAGTTTAACGCTAACGGAGCTTGTTTAGCCCAGTTTGGTACAAGTAAGCATAACAGAGAGTTTATTTTAGCTGCTGATATTCGTAAAATAAAAATGCAGAAAAGCTTTAAGCAAGATCAGAATGGTAAACTTCCCTACAGCTGGGAGCTTACGATTTTATTACCATTACAAGTTTTTAGTCATCACCAATTACAAACTTTAAAAGGTAAACACTGTAAAGCTAATTTTTATAAATGTGGTGATGATTTAGCTTATCCTCATTTTTTCTGTTGGAACAAAGTAGAAAATAGAGAACCTAATTTTCATTTACCAGCCTATTTTGGTGAGCTTGTTTTTGCATCATGATATTTGGAGATATGTTGTTTATGTTAGCCTCGGATTTAAACCTGAGGCTTTTTTTATTCAAGAATATTAGCTAGCTGATGTTTTAGAGCAGTATGGTACAGCATGGTTTTTAGTTTAATAGTTCTATTTTTGAAATCCATTTATAAAACACACCATTATAAAGCCTTATAACATGAAATTTAAGTTACCGCTATACTTATTTTGTTGCTTCGCTACTTTTGCTTTTGCCCAACCCAGACAAGAATTTGTTTTAAAAACAGGATGGAAATTTTCTAGAGGAACCCATGCGCAAGCTTATGAAAAAGGTTTTAATGATGCTAAATGGGAGAAAATCAATATCCCACATGATTGGGCCATAAACAACCCTTTTGATAAAGAGGTAGATAAGCAAGTAGTGGCTATTGAGCAAAATGGAGAGAAAACTGCAAGCGAGAAAACAGGTAGAACAGGTGCTTTACCTCATGTTGGTGAGGCTTGGTACAGAAATAATTTTAATTTACCCACTCTTACTAAAAACCAAAAAGTGATCATTCTTTTTGAAGGTGCCATGAGCGAGCCAAAGGTTTACCTAAACGGCCAAAAGGTGGGCGAATGGAACTATGGCTACAATTATTTTTATTTTGATATTAGCCAGCAGGTACAACAAGGCGCTAATCTTTTAGCAGTACATTTAACCAACCGAGAAAAATCATCAAGATGGTACCCAGGAGCAGGCTTGTACCGAAATGTAAAAATCATCATCAAAGAAGAAACCAGTATAGAGCAATGGGGCACTTTTATCACCACGCCAATGATTACTGATAACGAGGCAAAAGTGAATATAAAAACCAAAGTTAATGGTGAAAATCTGATATTAAAAACCATCATTCTAAATGCTAAAGGCGATACCATAGCAACTAAAGTTACAGATGAAGCTTTTTCAAAAGAGTTTGACCAAAATTTATTACTAAAACAGCCTCAATTATGGAGTCCGGAGCAGCCTTATTTATATACTGCCATAAGTAAATTATATGCTAAAGGTGTTTTAAAGGATGAATTGCGTACAAAATTTGGTGTCAGAAGTATTGCTTTTGACCCTAATAAAGGCTTTAGCTTAAATGGCCAAGTGCGTAAATTTAAAGGAGTTTGTTTACACCACGATTTAGGACCTTTAGGTGCTGCGGTAAATATTGCTGCCATGCGTAGGCAGTTAAGAATATTGAAAGATATGGGTTGCGATGCCATTAGAAGTTCACATAATATGCCTTCTAGAGAGCAGCTAGAGCTTTGTGATGAGATGGGCTTTATGTTTTTAGCAGAAAGTTTTGATGAATGGGCTAAAGCAAAAGTAGCCAATGGTTATCATCGTTTTTTTAAAACAGATGCTGAAAAGGATATTGTGAATTTGGTTAGGGCTACCAGAAATCACTCTAGTATTGTAATGTGGAGCTCTGGTAACGAGGTGCCAGACCAATTTGGTTCTGATGGAGCTAAACTTGCCAAGTGGTTGCAAGATATTTTTCATAAAGAAGATCCCACTCGTCCGGTTACGGTAGGGATGGATCAGGTGAAAGCCACTATGGCCAGCGGTTTTGGTGCTGTTATGGATATCCCGGGCTTAAATTACCGTACACATTTGTATGAAGATGCTTATAAAGCTTTTCCACAACGTTTAATTTTAGGTTCTGAGACAGGTTCTACCGTAAGCTCAAGAGGGGTTTATAAATTTCCGGTTGTTAAAGCTAGCGATAAGCAGCATGATGATTATCAATGCTCTTCTTACGATTTAGAATATTGCAGATGGTCTAATTTACCCGAAGATGATTTTGTTTTAGAAGATACCAAACCTTGGGTTATTGGGCAGTTTGTGTGGACAGGTTTTGATTATTTAGGCGAGCCAACACCTTATGATGATAAGTGGCCATCAAGAAGTTCTTATTTTGGTATTTGTGATTTAGCGGGCTTACCTAAAGACCGTTATTATTTATACCGCAGTAAGTGGAATACCCGTGATACTACTTTACATATTTTACCACATTGGAACTGGGAAGGAAGGGAAGGGCAAACAACACCAATTTTTGTCTATACCAATTTTAAAAGTGCCGAGCTTTTTATTAATGGCAAAAGTATGGGCGTACAGCGTAAAAATAAGAGCAGTCTGCAACACCAATACCGCTTAATGTGGATGGATGTAAAGTACGAACCGGGAACTGTCAAAGTTGTGGCCTTTGATGATGATGGAAAGGTAGCGGCAGAAAAAACAATGGTAACAGCGGGTAAGCCTCATCGTCTTGTATTAGAACCCGACCGTAAGACTATCCATGCCGATGGTGATGATATTGCTTTTGTAACCGTTTCTGTAGTTGATAAGGATGGAAATCCTTGTCCTACGGCTAACAACCAATTAAATTTTAAAGTAAAAGGAGAAGGTGTTTTTAAAGCCGTTTGTAATGGCGATGCTACTTCATTAGAGCAGTTTAACCTACCCACCATGAAACTGTTTAGTGGTAAGTTGGTGTTGTTGGTACAATCGTTAAAAAAAGCTGGTAAAATAGAGCTTTTAGTAAGTGGTGGAGGATTGAAAGATGGTGTTTTAGCGCTTAGTAGTGAGTAGTTAGTTAGTTAGTTAGTTAGTTAGTTAGTTGAACAAGTACTTTTAACTTTCAACTTTGAACTTATAACTTATAACTTTTAACTTTCAACTCCATACTTCTAAGCCCTTTTCAATTCCCATTTCTAAGCCTGCAATTTCACAAAGTCCTTTCATACGCCCAATTAATGGATAACCGGGATTACTTTTTTTATTAAAATCGTCTAATATTTTTAAGCCGTGGTCTGGTCTAAAAGGCATACGGGTATCTTTTCTACCTTCTGCAATTCTTCTTCTTTGTTCTTCTAATAAAACTTTTAAAACGCTATACATATCAACCACACCATCTAAATGTGCCGATTCGTAAAAACTTCTTTCACCAAGTTTTTTAATATTTCTGAGGTGTACAAAATGGATACGCTCAGCAAAACGTTTAGCAATAGCTACCAAATCATTATCTTCTCTTACAGATAAAGAACCACTGCAAAAAGTTAAGCCATTGTTTAAAGAAGTATGCTGGTTAAACAACCATTCAAAATCTTCTTCGGTGCTGGCAATTCTAGGTAAACCTAATAAAGGGAAAGGAGGATCATCTGGGTGGATACATAATTGAATACCACATTCCTCTGCAACAGGTAAAACATCTTCCAAAAATAATGATAGATGGTCTCTTAAAATAGCTTTATCAATATGCGAATACCTGCTTAAGTAGTATAGGAAATCCTGTTTGAAGGTTGCGGCATTATCAACAGTACCATTAATAAAGCCTTGGGTTACCACAATGATGTTAAAAGCAAGGGTGTTTTGTTCATCCTCACTCATCCCATCAAAAATGGCTTTTGCTTTTTCAACAACTTCTATAGGATAGTCTTGTGCGGCATGAGGTCTGGCAAGAATAAAAATATCAAAAGCAGCAAAAGTTTCGTGGTTGTACAGCATAGATTCTGCTCCGCTTTCATGCGTATAATGCAAGCTCGTACGAGCCCAATCTAGCACCGGCATAAAATTATAGCAAACCGTATCCAAACCGCATGCTGCTAAGTTTCGCAAAGAAGTTTTATAATTCTCTATCAATTCGGCTCTTTTGGGGCTACAAATTTTAATTTCTTCAGAAACAGGAAGGCTTTCTACCACGCTCCAACGCATACCATGGCTTTCTATTTCCTGCTTAACTTTTAAAATTTCATCTATAGGCCAAACAGCACCACCTTTAATATGATGTAGGGCAGTAACAATACCTTCTACGCCAAATTGCTTTAAATCTGATAATTGTATAGAATCTTTAGCTCCAAACCAGCGCCAGGTTTTTTCTAATGCCATAATTGATTGTTAAAAAAAAATATTCTCGAGTCTCAAAAATAGAAAATGTTAGATAATAATTGCAATCGGTGGCATTATTGTTTTAGAGCTACTTTAAGGTATGGCATACGTATTGAGCATTTTAGACATAATCTTCATTGGAAAACATAAAAATCATGATTAAAATAACCCCTACACACCCTAATTACGGATTATCAAAAAGTAAAGATGAAAACTCCTTAGATGAAAACTTTATAAGTCCTTTGCCAAGAGCAGTTATACGTCCAAATCATTTTATTTTATTAGATGGCGAGTGGAAATTTTCTGTCGACCCAGAGAATGTAGGTTTACAAGAAAGCTGGTATGTAAATCATGATTTTAAATATACCGCCCAATGGCCTGGAAGCGTAGAAGAGCATATCAAAAATGGTTTACAATCTGATGTAAGTTGGTACGATAAGTATGTGGTATGGTACGAAAGAAGCTTTCCTAAGCCTGTTTTGCCTAAAGAAGATATACATCCATCATCGCAACTGCAATTGACCTTTGGCGCTTGTGGTTATGAAACTCAAGTTTGGTTAAACGGTCATCATTTAAAAACTATTGATGGTGAGGATATACATTATGGCGAATACACCTCTTTTTCTTATGAATTGGATGAGATGCTTTTGCAAGCCAATAACCGCATTACGGTAAGAATTGCGGTTAGTATGGATGCAGATATCCCCCGAGGGAAACAAGAATCTCATGTTTACAAAAGAGGCGGCATTTGGTATCAAACTTATACTGGGGCGGTTAGAAGTATATGGCTAGAAACAGTAGAAAGAAACAGGTTACGCTCTAGAGTAGGTGTGGTAAGTGTTGTTGAGGATAATTTGGTGAGGTTTAATTTCACTACTCGCATACACGACCCGGGTTTGTACACCATCAAACTTAAAGTTTACCATAAAAAGCAAGAAAGCGAAGAGCCAATTGCTATAGATGAGTTTCCTTTACGCTTAAGTGCAGGAGAAAAACAACAAAGGTTAGTCATGGAAATTCCTGAAGCTAAGTATTGGTCGCCAGTAACACCACACTTATACCGCTTGGTGGCACAATTGGTAGATACTCATGGTTATGCCGCAGAAATAGAAACGCATTTCGGGTTGAGGAAAATAGAAGCTCGGGGCTCTTGTGTTTACCTCAATAACCAGAGAATTTATTTAGATGGCATCCTTTATCAGCCCGGTACTGCTACTTATGAGGAAATAAAAAGGCATATGTATGCCATGAAAGAACTGGGTTGTAACTTGGTGAGAATTCATATTGCTGGCGTAGACCCTCGTATCTATAAAATTGCCGATAAAATTGGTCTTTTACTTTGGGTAGAAGTACCTAGTCCGCATAGTTCTAGCCATAAAAGTCGTATAAATCATCAAGAAGAACTGCATCGGATGCTGGCTTTAATAGAAACGCATCCATCTGTTGTGATATGGAGTTTGTATAATGAGGATTGGGGCGCACAAGATATTGCCAGTAACATAGAAACTCGTAATTACATCATGGATAGGTATCATTTTATGCAGATAGAACACCCTCAGTTTTTAGTTGTTGATAATGATGGTTGGCAACATATTTCTTATCAAGGCCGCTTAAAAAGCGATTTATTAACAGCTCATTTATATACAGCTGATTTAGAGAAGTGGAAAGAAATGCTAGATAGTTTAATTTCAGGTCAGATAGACCACGTAGCAGTTTTACCGTTGGTAGTTGGCGATCCGTTTTTTTACCGTAAACAAGTGCCTTTATTGGTGAGCGAGTGGGGTGGTTTTGGCTTTGCTGATTATGGTGGACCTCAAGATGCCGCACAGCGAGAAACTTTTATCAAACAGTTTAAAACCGAATTAAGAAAAAGAGGAATTGCTGGCGATGTTTATACGCAAGCTACCAATATTGAAGACGAGAAGAATGGTATTATTGATTTTAAAACCGGTGCTTTAGATGTGGCTGCTGGTTTGTTAAATTCTAACAACTTATAAATCATCATCTAAAAAGGAAATTGTATAGCTACAGCTTCTATTTGTTCTATTCCTTGTAGTTAAAATTGTACTATTTTAAAATGCTTTACCAAAGCTTAAATACTTGGTTTATAGTTTAAATGCCATTTTTTTAAGTAGTTAGACGGTTAATATGCTTAACTATAGTCTAAAAGATGCTAATTAATAGTCTAATTAAAGTCTTGTAAATGAGTGGTTTTGTATAGGTTAAATATTCTTCTTGAAAGCTAATAACGCATGTAATATTGTTTTTGATATCTCACTAACGGCACAAACTTTGAATTTTATAATACAGTCGTTTAAAAATTGGCGGCTGTATGCTAAGATAAAATACTATAGTATTTATGCTTACCATACCATTATCTACCTCTTATGACAGCTATTTATTATGAAAAACATCACTAAATCACTACCGAAAAATTTGCTATGCTTCTCTCATTTAAGATGGGATTTCGTATTTCAAAGGCCACAACATTTATTAAGCAGGTTTGCCAAACAAATGAAAACCTATTTTATAGAGGAACCATTTTTTGATGCCGATGAACCTTATTTCTCTGTTGAAAATAAACTGCCCGGCTTATGGGTTTGCACACCACATTTGCCAGCAGGTTTAGAAGAAGAGGAAATCAATAATTTATTAACAAGCTTTTTAAGTAATTTCTTATCGCAAAAAGATTTAGAAGATTTTGCTTTTTGGTACTATACCCCAATGGCATTAGCTTTTACGGATAAATTTAGACCAAAACTTACCATATACGATTGTATGGATGAATTATCAGCTTTTAAATTTGCGCCAAAAGAGCTAAAAATTTTAGAGAAAAAACTGATAGAAAGAGCCGATATTATTTTCACCGGAGGCCATTCTTTGTACGAGGCTAAAAAGCATTTACATGCTAACATTCATCCTTTCCCAAGCAGCATAGAAAAAGAGCATTTTCAAAAAGCCAGAACTATAAAAACACACCCGGTAGACCAACAACAAATTGTAGGTCCTAAAATTGGTTTTTATGGCGTAATAGATGAACGTTTTGATATTGAGCTTATTGAAGCCATTGCAACAGAAAAACCAGATTGGCAAATTGTTTTGATAGGCCCAGTAGTTAAAATAGACCCTGCAACTTTACCAAAAAACAAAAACATCCATTATTTAGGGCAAAAAAGTTATGCCGAATTACCAGCTTATCTTTCTGGATGGGATGTAGCTTTAATTCCTTTTATGTTAAACGAGTCTACCAGATTTATCAGCCCAACTAAAACCCCTGAATATTTGGCTGCTGGCGTACCTGTGGTATCATCGGCTATAAGAGATGTGGTTAAACCTTATGGCGTGAAAAACTTTGTACATATAGCTAACTACAATGCCGAATTTATTGAGGCTATTTCAATAGAACTTGGTCAAAAAGATAAATCAGAATGGTTAGCAAAAGTAGACGCTTTTTTAGCAGATAACTCTTGGGATAATACTTGCCAAAATATGCAAGAACTCATGTTGAAAACCCTTAACAGTAAACAAAATATATCTATAGCCAGCTAATTTTAAAGAAAACCTATGTTTGATTATTTAATTGTTGGCGCTGGTTTCGCAGGAAGCGTACTGGCCGAGCGTTTGGCTCGTGTAGCTGATAAAAAAGTTTTATTGATTGATAAAAGAAATCATATTGCTGGGAATGCTTATGACCATTATGATGAGGCAGGTATATTGGTTCATAAATATGGGCCTCATATTTTCCATACCAATAGTAAAGATGTGTTTGATTACCTTTCTGAGTTTACCGAATGGCGTAATTACCAACACCGCGTTTTGGCTAGTGTAGACGGGCAGATGCTTCCTATACCGATAAACCTTACAACCATCAATAACATGTATGGTTTAAACCTTAATTCTGATGAGTTAGAAGATTTTTTTGCCTCAAGGGCCGAAGATGTGAAACAAGTAAAAACCTCTGAAGATGTGGTGGTTGCCAAAGTAGGAAGGGAGCTTTATGAGAAATTTTTTAGAGGCTATACCCGTAAACAATGGGCAATGGATCCATCAGAACTTAATGCTTCTGTAACAGCTAGAGTGCCAACAAGAACCAATAAAGACGATAGGTATTTTACCGATACTTATCAGGCTATGCCGCTACATGGCTATACCAAAATGTTCGAGCACATGTTAAATCATCCGAATATAAAAATCATGTTAAATACAGATTATAAGGAGATTATAGGTGAGATTAATTACAAGAAGCTCATTTTTACAGGCCCGGTAGATGAATATTTTGATTATTGTTATGGTAAATTACCTTACCGTTCTTTAGCATTTAAGTTTGAAACGCATGACCAAGAAAAGTTTCAAGAAACCGGAACTGTAAACTATCCAAACGATTATGCTTTTACTCGAATTTCTGAGTTTAAGTATATCAGTGGGCAAAAGCATCATAAAACATCTATAGTGTACGAGTTTCCGCAGGCAGAAGGAGATCCCTATTATCCTATCCCTAAAGAAGATAATGCGGCTTTATATGACAAATATCAAGCTTTAGCTAAGCAACTAGAGAATACTTATTTCGTAGGGCGTTTAGCCACTTATAAATATTACAATATGGATCAGGTAGTGGCGCAAGCCTTGGCTACTTTTAAAAATATCCTGAAAAAAGAAGCAGAAGTTACCGAAACTTTAATAGAATAATATGGAGATTTGGGGAGGTTTAGAATGTACCATCAATAGGGTTGGAAACCAATATTTTAGTCAGCTAGATGATGCCAGGCATGATGATAGACCAACTGATTTAGAAGCCATTGCAGCATTGGGTATAAGCAGTATCCGTTATCCGGTTTTGTGGGAAAAACATCAGCCCAAGCAAAATACTTTTATAGATTGGAGCAAAACCCGTGAAAAACTTCTGTATTTAAAAGAGCATAACATAGAAATTATTGCTGGCTTGGTCCATCACGGAAGTGGCCCTGTACATGTTGATATTTTAAATGATTCTTTCTCTATCGGCTTAGCCGAATATGCCAAAGAAGTTGCAAAGGCTTTCCCTTGGATAAACCATTATACCCCAATAAATGAGCCTTTAACCACAGCTAGATTCTGCGGTTTATATGGTTTATGGTGGCCACATGAAAGCAACGATTATAGCTTCATAAAGATATTATTTCAAGAGTGTAAAGCTACTGTTTTGGCTATGCAGGCCATAAGAACGGTAAACCCTAATGCTAAGCTGGTGCATACAGAAGATTTGGGTAAAACTCATGCTACGGCTTTATTAAGCTATCAGGCCGACTTAGAAAATAAGCGTAGGTGGCTAGGTTTAGATTTATTGTGTGGTAAGGTTAATCAACATCACCCCTTATATAACTATTTGATAGAAAATGGTATTACAGCAGCAGAAATAGCTTTTTTTGAAAAGCATACCTGTGTACCTGATGTTTTAGGTTTTAATTATTACATCACTTCAGAACGTTTTATAGATGAAGATTTGGATATTTATCCTAAACATACTCATGGAGGAAACAGCAAACATCAATACGCAGATATTGAAGCTGTAAGATCATCAAAAGTAAATATTTTAGGTCCTTATCAATTGTTAAAAGAGGCTTGGCGCAGATATGAAATTCCATTAGCCCTTACCGAAGTGCATTTACATTGTACCCGAGAAGAGCAAATGCGTTGGTTGAATTACGTTCATCAAGAAGCTCAACAATTAGAAAATGAAGGTATTGCTCTAAAAGCTATAACCGTTTGGGCATTATTGGGCGCATTTGGTTGGGATAAACTTTTAACACAGCCAAATGGAAATTATGAATCAGGCGTGTTTGATATAAGAGCTGGAATATTAAGAAAAACAGCTTTGGCAGCAATGGTTAAAGCCTTAGCTAAAAATCAAGATTTTACTCACCCGGTTCTTTGTGGTGGTGGTTGGTGGGAAAAACACTACCGAGTATTGTATGGTGAATTACCAGAAGAATTAGCCAGTAATTTTGATTGCAAACCAATTTTGATACTAGGTAAAACGGGTACTTTAGGAAATGCCTTCGCTAAAATTTGTACCAAAAGAGACTTGTATTTTAAGCTTTTAAGCCGGGCCGATGTAGATATTCTTAACCCAGTACAAATAGAACAAATTATTATAAAAGAGCAGCCTTGGGCTATTATCAATACCACAGGTTTTGTAAGGGTTGATGATGCTGAGGAACAGCAAGAAGATTGCTACAAGACCAATACTGTCGGATGCAAAAATTTAGCTATCCTCTGCGAGAAGTATCGCGTAAAGCTGCTAACATTTTCGTCAGATTTGGTTTTTGATGGGGCTAAAAATCATCCCTATACAGAAGATGATGAGGTAAACCCTCTAAATATTTACGGTAAAAGTAAAGTTAGGGGAGAAGAAGAGGTGCTTAAACATCACCCAAATGGATTAATTATAAGAAGCAGCACTTTTTTTGGCCCTTGGGATGAGTATAACTATGTTCATCAGGTTATAAATTGTTTGAAAGCGGGTTTACCTTTTATTGCCCCAAATGATGTTGTGGTTTCGCCAACCTATGTGCCAGATTTGGTTAATACGAGTTTAGATTTATTGATAGATAACGAAAGCGGAATTTGGCATCTTGCCAATACAGAGTCGCTCAGCTTTTCAGAATTTGTACTTCTTATAGCTAAACACCAAGGTTTAGATGAGTCTTTAATTATAACCAAACCTATTCAAGAAATAAACTTGAAGGCTAAAAGACCTCTTTATAGTGTTCTTGCAAGTAAAAACGGTTCTTTATTACCTACCTTAAATAATGCCTTAAAACGCTATTTTGAAGAAACTAAATGGCAGGATTTAGTAGTATAATTTTAATAGCAGGACAATGCAGGATGCTTTTTTAACTAATTTTATTCAAATTAGAGCATCCAATTAACTTGTTCATCCCATTAAAACTTGTTACCTAAAATATTAGCTTTCTAATCATTTGATGGTAATTTTCTAAATTATATGAAGCTAAAAAGGCTTATCATTTTATTTACCATTTGCTTTCAAGTAGCAACCGCTCAGGTTTCTGATGTTGGTTTAGGCTGGGCAGGTAACAGCGTAAATACCGTTGTATTCAGAAAAAACTCGGTTATCAGTCATAAAAACTGGCAATACACTTCTTATTATAATGATGCTGGTTATCTAGTTTTAGCTAAGCGAAAACTTCATGCTAACCAATGGGAAGTTAAACAAAGCCAATATCGTGGAAACATAAAAGATGCACATAACAGTATCAGTATCATCCTTGATGGTAATGGATATTTACATGTCTCTTGGGATCAACACGCTAGCAAGTTAAGATATGCTAAAAGCATAGCGCCAGGTTCTTTAGAGCTAGGGGCAGAAATAGCTATGATTGCTAAGAACGAGCAAAAAGCTACTTACCCCGAGTTTTATGCTTTAAAAAATGGCGATTTACTTTTTCTTTACCGCGAAGGCGCTTCTGGAAAAGGTAATTTGGTTTTAAACCGATACTATACCAAAACAAATAAATGGGAACGTATTCATGATAATTTAATTGATGGGCAAGGGAAAAGAAATGCCTATTGGCAAGCATGTATAGATAAAAATGGTGTATTCCACATCAGTTGGGTATGGCGAGAGCAAAGTGATGTAGCTACCAATCATGATATGAGCTATGCGAAATCTTTAGACGAGGGTAAAACCTGGATTTCTGAAACAGGTAAAGCATATCCTATCCCTATGAACATAGAAAACACCATGCCCATTGTGTTGATACCGCAAAAAAGTGAGTTGATAAACTCCACATCTATGACAACCAGTCCAAGCGGTATGCCTTACATCGCCAGCTATTGGCGTTCGGCAAATTCTAATATTCCGCAATACCAAATTATCTATTACAATGGTGAAAAATGGCTGATAAAGCAGGTAGCAGAAAGGAAAACACCTTTTACTTTAAGCGGTGTAGGTACTAAAAGAATTCCTATTTCCAGACCTCAGATTGTAGTGAATAAAAAACAAATAGCTTTGGTTTTTAGAGATGAAGAAAGAGGTAGCAAAATTTCTGTAGCCACCACCAAAGACATAGAAAAAGGAATATGGCAAGTGAAAGATGTCTCAGCCGAAAGTCAGGAACAATGGGAACCTTCTTATGATACCTCCTTATGGCAAAGAAAAAATAAACTTCAGCTATTTGTGCAGCAAACCGGGCAGGGCGATGGTGAAAAAACCGAGCATAAGCCAGCTCAAATGGTGAAGATTATCCAAGTAGATTTAAAATAATAGCTTATCAAGAACATGAAGAAAATAAGTGCCGTTTTAATAGGCTTATATTTAGTTTTTTTATCCTTTTCTGGTTTTGCTCAAACTTCTCAAAACCAAACCTTTATTGCTGGCGATAAAAGTTTCTTGCTTAACGGAAAACCTTATGTAATAAGGGCTGGCGAATTGCATTTTCCAAGAATCCCTAGAGAGTATTGGGATCAGCGGATTAAGCTTTGTAAAGCCATGGGCATGAATACCATTTGTATTTACCTGTTTTGGAATTTACATGAGCAAGAGCAAGATGTTTTTGATTTTAGTGGACAAAAAGATGTTGCTGCTTTTGTGAAGTTGGTTCAAGATAATGGGATGTATTGCATTGTTAGGCCAGGCCCTTATGCTTGTGCAGAGTGGGATATGGGTGGCCTACCTTGGTGGCTTTTAAAAAAGCAAGACATACAAGTACGCACTGCAAAAGATACTTTCTTTATGCAAAGAACCGCTAAATACTTAAAAGAAGTAGCTAAGCAGTTGGCTCCTTTACAAATCCAAAATGGTGGAAACATTATTATGGTGCAGGTAGAAAATGAATTTGCTGCCTTTGGGAACGAGCAACCTTATATGGAAGCTGTAAGAGACGAGTTAAGAATAGCAGGTTTTGATAAAGTTCAACTATTTAGATGCGATTGGTCTTCAAATTTTAGTAAGTACGAGTTAGGCGGCGTAGCCACCACCTTAAATTTTGGTGCAGGTTCTGATATTGATAAACAGTTTAAAACTTTTCAAGAGAAATACCCAAACTCGCCTTTAATGTGTAGCGAGTATTGGTCGGGTTGGTTTGACCACTGGGGGCGCCCGCATGAAACACGCTCAGTATCTTCATTTATTGGAAGTTTAAAAGATATGTTAGACAGAAAAATATCTTTTAGCTTATATATGGCACACGGTGGAACTTCTTTTGGTCAATGGGGAGGTGCAAACGCTCCACCTTATTCTGCTATGGCAACTTCTTACGATTATAATGCGCCTATCGGCGAACAAGGAAATACCACCGAAAAGTTTTATGCCGTAAGAAATTTATTGAAAAATTACCTTCAGGAAGGCGAGACTTTAGGCGAAATTCCGCCAGCTATGCCCATTATAGAAATTCCTGATTTAAGTTAAACCAAGCAGCTTCTATTTTTGATAATCTCCCTAAAGGCATCCCCTCAAAAGATATTAAACCTATGGAAATGTTTAACCAAGGTTGGGGCCGTATCTTGTATAGAACTTATTTAAAGCCATCAGCGCAAAAGCAAAAACTTTTAATTACCGAGTTGCATGACTGGGCTAATGTGTTTATAGACGGAAAATCTATTGGCAGATTAGATAGAAGAAGAGGCGATAATACCTTAGAAATACCAGCTTTATCTAAAACTGCCAGATTAGATATTTTAGTTGAAGCTACCGGAAGGGTAAATTATGGTAAAGCTATTATAGATAGAAAAGGTATCACAGAAAAGGTAGAAATCATCCATGGGAATGATAAAACGATACTTACTAATTGGACGGTTTACAATTTCCCGGTAGATTATGAATTTCAAACCAAGGCGAAGTTTAAAACCCAACAAATACAAACTCCAGGGTGGTATAAAGGATATTTTGTAATAGATAAAGTAGGAGATACCTTTTTAGATGTAAGTACATGGGGTAAGGGCATGCTTTGGGTAAACGGATACAATATGGGCAGGTTCTGGAAAATTGGTCCGCAACAAACGCTATTTATACCCGGTGCTTGGCTTAAAAAGGGTAAAAATGAAGTTATTGTTCTAGATGTTGATAGCCCCAAAGAACCCAAATTGGCTGGTTTAAAAGAAGCTATTTTAGACCAACTAAACCCCGATGAGTCTTTGCTTCATCGTAAGAAAAACCAAAATTTAGATTTAGCAGCAGAAAAACCTATTGCTGTTGGAAGTTTTACAGCCGGTACAGGCTGGAAAGAAGTAAAGTTTAACGCCTCTGTAAAAGCCCAATACTTATGCTTTGAGGCTTTAAATGCGCAACAAGAAAAAGATGTTTTAAGCTCTATTGCCGAGTTAGAACTTACCAGTACAGACGGACAAACGCTATCAACCCTCAAATGGAAGGTTATTTATGCCGATTCTGAAGAAATTACAGCAGCTAACCATGCGGCTGATAAAGTTTACGACCAGCAGGAGTCTACTTTTTGGCAAACACAGGCTGTTGGCGCAAAACCCAAACATCCACACCAAATTGTAATAGATTTAGGAGAATTAGTAGAAGTTAGTAGCCTAAGATACCTTCCCAGATCTGATAAAAGCCAAAACGGTATGGTAAAAGATTACCGAATTTTTCTTAAACAAGAACCTTTTAAATTTTAAGTATGAGGAATGTGTTTTTTAGTTTATTGATGATGGTTTCTATCGGTTAGGCTGTAAATAATGATGATTATTGCGAATCATTCTATAATAAATAAGGGATTCTCTTTTAGCGGAGAATCCCTTTATTGTTTTCTAAGTTTTTGATAATTACCAACCCGGATTTTGTTGTTGTTGTTTTTCTTCTGGCGTTAAGGGTCTGCCATCTTTCTCGTTAACATCTAAGAAAGATTGAGGAATTGGTCTCAATAAAAACTTATCGCTTAGGTTTGGTGCTGCTTCTGGGTTAAAAGCCTTACCTCTGCTCACCAATGTTCTGGTTCTAGATAAATCTTCCCAACGATGAAATTCGCCCATCAATTCTCTTGATCTTTCATTTAACATGAAATGTACAAAACCATCTTTCTTGGTATTAACACCTGAAATATATAGCTCTTTGGCAGCCTCGGTAGTACCTGGTACAAAGGCATTTTCTGTAATTAGCATCGCATTTTTGGTAGAACCAGTTGCCGTATTTGGCAAGTTTTGCGCTCTAAAATAAACAGGGCTACGTGTTTCATTAGTATCGTAGCCGGCTCTTTCTCTTACCCTATTGATATAGATGACAGCATTTGCATAATCTTCTTTTCGGCCATAAGCTTCTGCTACAATTAAATAGGTTTCGGCAATTCTGGCTATAATACCATCTCTAGTACCTAATTGGCTAGCAACTGATGTTCTAAAAGGGTCTAAATATTTTGATAAACTTGGGTACTGACTTAAGCTCCAATTGGTTTTTACTACCCCATTATCTAAATAATATCTTACATATAAAGATGGAGCAGAGCGGTTAATGGTTTGCAGTGTAAACCTAGTATCGTTTGCTGCATTAACAATGTAAATAATAGATGTATCGCCAACTAAGAACTTTCTTTGGCCAACTTGTGCCGGAGTAGGGGCGTTTGCGGCACTCCAGCTTGGTAAAGTGTTAGCATTATTAGCTAAGTAAGAAGTTTTAAAACTTTTGTAAAACCTAGAATCGTTGGTTCTATCATAAATATCTAACGCATAATTGGTAGGTCTTAATCGCTGAAACTCTCTACCATTAATTAAATCTCTTGTCATACCCGGCAGGTTTTGGTAAACCGATAAAAAATGTAGGTGTGTTTGATTTCCGTACCTACCGGCTAAGGCATCATTATTATCAAATTGGGCAGCTAAAATAATCTCCGGATTAGTTTCATTTACATCATTTACTTTGGTGTATCTAAAAATATCTGCAAAATTTGTAGCTAAACGATGGGTAGAAGCTTCTATAACCTGTTTGCCATAAAATATGGCGCTGTCTAAATCTGTAGTTTTACTAAAAGCAGCATTTAATTCACTCGCTCTATACAAATAAGTCTTCGCCAAACAGTGTTGTGCTGCAGCTTTGGTAATTCTGCCCGTTTGTGCAGCTGTTGGCGGTAATAAATCAATAGCTTTTCTAAAATCTGTAATAATCTGCGCATAAACTTCTTCTGCACTAGCTCTAGAAAACTCGGTAAGTAAGCCCTCTGTTGGTGTTAATTTTAAAGGTACACCACCAAATTGCTTTACCAGTTTAAAATAATCAAAAGCCCTCATGAAATAACACTCGCCTAAACGCGTATTAGCTAATGTACCACCTTGCGGAAAAACCTGCGGAATTTTACTGATACCTGTATTTGCAGTATTGATGTTTGCATACATATTATTCCAAACAGCATTAATATCTTCTACCCTGGGGTCAAAAACGCTAGAATAGGTGTTCATATAAACTCGGTCTAAACCTCCACCATTGGTAAACTCATCTACACCATAATTGGTAGTAGTATAAGCCCATTCATAGTTAAAATGAAATCTTAAACCATCATACATACCGGTAACAAGTTTTTCAATTCCGTCTGGTGTGTTATAATAATCATTGGTTAAGGTAGCAACCAATTCTTCGTCTATAAATTTTTTGCAAGCAGGCATAGTTAAAACTGTACTTGCCAGCCCTGCTATAATTAAGTTTTTTATCTTTTTCATGATGATGTTTTTAAAATGAAGCGTTAAGGCCTAATACAAAAGTTCTAGAACTAATAGAGCTGAAAATATCTGGGTCTATAAACCCATTTTTGGTATATAAGAATGGATTTAATACCTGAGCATAGATGTTTAGATTGCTCATTTTTAAAGGCTGAATAGCTTTTTTAGGAAGATTATAGCCTAAAGATATGTTACGAACTTTAACAAAAGTACCATCCTGATAATTCATAGCAGAATAGAAAAGAGGTTGTCCTCCATTACCAAAATCGGCTCTAGGGTATTCATTACTTGGGTTGTCTGGTGTCCAATAATTAACTTTTCTAGAGTTATAACGCCCTTGTAAATCAGATGCGCCACCTTCAATTAGAAAGCCACCACGGGCTATAACAAAGAAAGATAAAGTCCAATTTTTGTAAGCTAGGGTATTGGTGATCCCTCCATTCCAAGTTCCAAAGCGGTTACCTAAAATTTGTCTGTCATTAATCGCATCAATTTTATAATCTCCATTAACATCCTCTACACGTATATCACCGGGTTTAAAATTAGAACCATTGGCATTAAATCTTGCAAGCTCATCGGTGTCAGAAGTTTGCCAAATTCCTATCTTTTTGTAATCATAAAAAATGTATGGATTTTCTCCTATAAAAAGGTTTTGTCCTACATCATCAACTTTACCAAAGGCGGTTTCTACAACTTCAGCATCATTTAAAGAAAGGTTAATGGTGGTGTTCCATCTAAAGTCTTTGCTGTCTACGTTTACAGTATTTACACTAAAATCTAAACCTTTACCACGTGTTTGGCCGGTATTAAAGAAAATGGAAGTAAAGCCCGTTACTAAATTCACGGGGCGGTTAAATAGTAAATCGTTAGTAGTGGTTCTATAAACATCTATACTTCCTGATATCCGATCTCTAAAAAATCCAAAATCAACACCCAAGTTTACTGATGTGGTTTTTTCCCAGCTTAACTCTCTATTGGGTAAAGTGCCAGGGTTTGCTGCTTTAGGGTCAGATGGGATATATCCCATAGAAACCTGAGAGCCAAAAACAATAGGCATTAAAATTATGGCTCCTGCTGTAGAGTAGGGGTCAACAGAAGAGTTTCCGGTTACACCGATACCTAAACGAGGTTTTAATTGCGATATCCAATTGATATTTTTGATGAAATTTTCTTGCTCCATTCGCCATGCAACTGATGCTGAGGGGAAGAAATCCCATTTATTACCTTCTGCTAGAACAGATGAGCCGTCCCATCTTGCAGAGGCTGTTAAGATATATTTATCTGATAAGGAATAATTAACCCTAGCCATGTAGGATGATAAGGTGTATTTGCTATAATTAGAGCCCCAGCCTTGTAATTTTCCTTGTGATGTTGAACCTAAATTATACCATAACTGACTGTTATAAGGTAAGTCTATAGCAGACATATCAGAACCATCGTTACGATTAAAAGTAGAACTCTGTAATAAGGTTAAACCAATTTTATGTTGCTTGTTGATGGTTTTATCATAATAAATAAGATTGTCTAATGTCCATGCAAAAGCTTGGTTTTGGCTTAATCTTGCAAAATTGGTAGATGTTGGGGCGCCACCACCTCTTAATAGAGATTGCTTGTCTTGAAACTGTCCGTTTCTGAAATTTCTAAAATCTGGTCCGAAGTTGATTCTGTATTTAAAATCTTTTAAGAAATTTAGCTCCGCATACAAGCTACCTAAAGCTCTTAAACTTGTTCTCTCATTAATCACAAATTTATCTTCCTGTATAGGGTTTACGATGTTGATGTCTGCCCCTGGGTTGTAAATAAATTGCCCATTAGCATCGTAAGGAACGGCAAAAGGTAACATGCCTAATGCAGCAGCATAAATACCGTTTGCACCTCTGCTACCAGTACCCATAAAGCCAAAATTTTGTACGCTCCATGTTCCTGTGATAGAACCTCCTAAACTAAACCATGTAGTAGGTTTTAAATCAAAACTGGTTTTAAGGTTATATCTTTTATAATCTTGTCCATTATTGGTGCCAACTTGGTCTAAATACCCGCCAGAAACATAAGCATTCATTTTTTCTGAACCCATACTTAAGCTTAAAGTATGGTCTTGGGTAATACCGGTTCTGCTTACATAATCTGTCCAATTGGTAGTAGGTATTAAATCTCCATTATAGATAGGAACTTGACTTACACCCCATAAAGCTTGCTCGGCAGCTGTTGTTGGCCTTGTTTGCGGAATAAGGTTTTCTTTGTCTAACCAAGTATAACCTCTTGCAATATTTTCCCAAGCATTAGGGTCGTTACCTAAAATACGTTTATCTTCTATTGGGTTTGGGTAAGGAGTAGAGTAACCAGAACTTGGGTTGTTTGATAAGGCCCGGTAAGCATCTCTTCTGTATTCTGCATATTCTCCGGCAGTAAAATTTTCATCCAAGTAATTGATGTAATCAAAATTGGTAATGAGGTTGTAATTGATTTTTGCTGTACCGCTTTTACCTTTTTTGGTGGTAATCATCACTACACCGTTAGCGCCTCTTGAACCAAATATGGCGGTAGAAGCAGCATCTTTTAAAACATCAATAGTTTCAATATCATGTGGGTTTATAGCGTCTATCCCGCCAGCGGTAAGTGGTATGCCATCTACCACATATAAGGGGTCGTTACCAGCTAGTAAAGATCTATTTCCACGTATTCTTATACTTCCTAGCTCACCCGGTCGGGCGTTAGAAGTTACATCAACACCAGCAGCTCTTCCCTGTAATGCTTGTATGGCGTTTTGTACTGGTACTTCTTCAATTTGTTTTGATGATACTTGGGCAATAGCTCCGGTTGCTTCTTTTTTAGTTACTGTACCGTAACCAACCACCACCACTTCTGTTAATTTTTCGGTATTGGTTTCTAGCTGAATTTGTAAGCTGCTAGTTGCTTGTGTAACTAAAATTTCTTTGGTTGTATATCCTAATGATTTTACAACCAATGTCTCACCTACGTTAGCGGTAATCTTAAAATTTCCATCAATATCTGTTAAAGTTGTGTTTTTTCCGTTTTTAACAGAAATATAAACACCAGGTATACCTAGACCGGCATCATCTTTTACTTGCCCGCTAATACTTTGTTGAGCCAATGTTTTGAGGCTTAAAGTACAAAGGATAAAGAGTAGGAAAACACCTTGCAAATACCTGCAAAGAGGCGAATAGAGTTTAATTTTCATAGTGAAATAATTTGGTTAACAAAAGGTTGTTACCAATCTTGAAAAAATAAAAGCAAGCCGAATGAATACGGATATAAGAAATTGTTTAAATAGGTACTATTGGCTATAATTAAAAAATATTTTCAAGATTGATGTTTGCTAAACTATAAATACCCATAAAGGAGTGCAACCTGCGGTGTCCTGAACATTATTTTATACAAGATGCTACAGGATGCATTTTGGAATATTATCTTATATCTTTCAAACGCCAATTATAAACAACACAATGAAAAGCTTTTTATGCTATTTGCTAACTGCAACTTTACTATTTGTTTTTTTCGATAGTCAAGCTCAGGATACGCAAAAAGAAAAGTTAGAACTTTGGTATAAAGAGCCAGCTAAAGATTGGAATGAAGCTTTACCCATTGGCAATGGTAGGTTAGGAGCCATGATATTTGGGCATCCATCCAAAGAATTGATACAATTAAATGAAGCCACACTTTGGACAGGTGGTCCGGCAGATTTAAATCCCAACCCATACGCTTTTCCTTATTTAGCGCAAGTACGCTCAGCTTTGTTTGCCGATAGTGTGCCTAAAGCAATTTCTTTATTGAAGAAAATGCAAGGTCTAAATACCAATATGTATCAGTCTTTGGGCGATATACTCATCCACCAAGAAATAAATAAAGAAGTAAAAAACTATAAACGAACTTTAGATATAGAGAAAGCACTAGCTACCACAACTTTTCAGCTTGATGGCGTTACCTATACCAGAGAAATGTTTTCTTCTTATCCAGACCAAGTGATGGTTTTACGTATACGTAGTGATAAAGCTAAAATGCTAAATTTTAGTATCTCTAACTCTCATTTGCTACAACATAAAAGCTTTGTTAATAAACAAAACGAATTGGTGTTACAAGGAAAAGCAAGAATAGAAAGTGATGAACGCAGAAACATTAAACCTATTATTTTTAACGATGATGAAGCTTGTAAAGGAATGCGTTTTGAGTGGCGAGTGAAAATCCTGAAAAACGATGGTATAATCAATTCTAAAGATAGTACGCTCAGCTTTAAAAATGCTACAGAAGTAGTACTCATCATAGCAGCGCAAACCTCTTTTAATGGGATAAATAAATGCCCGGATAAAGATGGTAAAGATGAAAAACAGGCTGTAACCAATGATATAAACCGAGTGGCTAAAAAAAGCTACCAAACTTTGCTAAAAGCACATCAGCAAGATTATCAATCTTATTTTAATAGGTTGTCTTTATCGCTAAAAGGAGAATATCAACCAGATTTTGATACCAAACAACGCTTAGCGCTTTATAAAAGTGGAAAGAAAGATACAGGACTAGAGATTTTATATTATCAGTTTGGTAGATACTTATTAATATCTAGTTCTAGAGCAGGCAGTCCGCCAGCAAATTTGCAGGGGATTTGGAATCATTTACTCAGACCATCATGGCGTAGTAATTATACCACAAATATCAATCTACAAATGAATTATTGGCCTGCAGAAATGACTAACCTGTCTGAGCTTACACAGCCTTTGATAAATCATATCGCTTTAATGGCTAAAAACGGAACAGCCACAGCACAAAACTATTATAAAATGAAAGGCTGGGTGGTGCACCATAATTCTGATGTATGGGCTCAAACTAATCCGGTAGGTGAAGGTGGTGGCGACCCAAAATGGGCAAATTGGTCATTAGGTAGTCCGTGGTTATCTCAGCATTTATTTGAGCATTATCAGTTCACAAAAGATAAAGAATACCTTAAAAATGTGGCTTATCCATTAATGAAAACAGCAGCTGCTTTTTGCGAAGATTGGTTGGTAGAGCATAAAGGCGAGTTAGTAACAGCGCCCTCAACATCACCAGAAAATGTTTACCTACATCCGGCAGGTTATAAAGGTGCGGTAACTATAGCATCAGCCATGGATATGCAAATTATTTGGGATTTATTTACCAATGTTATTGAGGCTGCAAAAGTTTTAAATACCGATGAAGAACTGATAAAAAGGCTCGAACAAAAGAAAGCTCTTTTACATCCATTACAAATTGGCAAAAAAGGTAATTTAATGGAGTGGTACGGCGATTGGGAAGACGAAGACCCTCAACATAGACACGTTTCGCATTTATTTGGACTGCATCCCGGTAGGCAAATATCTCCATTATTAACAGGTAAATATGCCGATGCTGCAAAACAAACATTAAACATGAGAGGTGATAGCGGAACAGGTTGGAGCAAAGCTTGGAAAATTAACTTTTGGGCAAGGTTATTAGACGGAGACCATGCTTATCTATTATATCAAGAACTGTTAAAAAACTCAACCCTAAACAATTTATTTGATACGCATCCGCCATTTCAGATAGATGGAAACTTTGGCGCAACAGCTGGCATAACCGAGATGCTTTTACAAAGTCATTTACAGTATGTACAATTATTGCCTGCTTTACCAAGCGCTTGGCCTGAGGGCGAGGTAAAAGGGCTAGTAGCCAGAGGAAATTTCCTTATCAATATGTCTTGGGCACAACAGCAATTGGCCAAAGCAGAAATATTATCTCGTAAAGGCGAAGATTGCAATATTTTAAGTTTGGTTCCCTTAAAAATACAGGAAACAGGCCAGTTGAGTAAGCAAATAACCATCAATAACAAAACCTATCATCAACTAAATTTTAAAACCAAAAGCAACCAATTACACACCCTTACAAAAATATGAGGATACTAAGTTTTTTACTTTTAGCTTTTACCTTTTCAGGGAGTTTACAGGCTCAACAAGCTGCTAGACCTAGTTATAAATTTGATTTTGGCAAAGCCGATTTAGGCGCTGAATATAAAAATATTAAACAAGGCGATAAATACAGCAAAGCATCAGTTTTTGGTTTTGATTTTGAAACTCAGCCTACATTTAGTGAGGTAAAAAAGGGCGCTTATGATGTAGTTTCATCAGACAAAGTTTTTTATTTCTCGGTAAATTTACCAGAAGGTAACTATGAAGTAAAAGTGCTTTTAGCAAACCCTCATGGTGATGCACTTAGTACCGTAAAAGCAGAGTCTAGAAGGCTGATGCTAAAAGATGTTAAAATCCCGAAAGGGAAATATAAGTATGAAAGCTTTATTGTAAACATCAAAGACAGAAACATAACGCCAGACAAGAAAGTAGCTTTAAAAGAAAGAGAGCTTACTAAACTAGATTGGGATGATAAATTAACCATCGAGTTTAACGGTAAAACCTCTTTAGCTGCTTTAGAAATCACTCCGGTTGATGATCAAATAACTGTTTACTTGGCAGGAAATTCAACGGTGGTTAATCAAGATACCGAGCCTTGGGCTGCCTGGGGGCAGATGATACCTTACTTTTTTAAACCCGGTGTTGCTATTGCTAACCATGCCGAATCTGGTTTAACGCTAGGTAGTTTTTTAGGCTCAAAACGTTTAGATAAAATTTTAAGTGTTATAAAACCCGGCGATTATCTGTTTATAGAATTTGGACATAATGACCAAAAAGATAAAGGCCCAGATGATGGTGCTTATAAATCTTATACAGAGCGTTTGAAGTTATTTGTAAATAGTGCCCGCAGTAAAAATGCCATCCCTATTATTCTTACTTCTACCAGCAGAAGGTCTTTTAATAAAGAAGGTAAAGTGGTAGAAACTTTAGGCGATTTTCCAGACGCAGCAAGAAAAGTAGCACAAGCATTAAATGTTCCTTTAATAGACCTTAACAAAGCAACAAAAATATTGTACGAAGCATTAGGAGAAGAAGAGTCAAAAAAAGCTTTAGTACACTATGCTGCAAATACTTACCCCGGCCAAACACAAGCCATTGCAGATAATACACACTTTAGTACTTATGGTGCTTTTCAGATTGCGAAAATAATCGTTAAAGAAATCATGCAGCAAGATATACGTTTAAAAAAGTACATCAAGAATTTTAAAAATTACTATCCTGCTAAGCCAGATGATCCAGCTACTTGGATTTGGCCTTTAAGTTTAAGAAACGATTTAGTAAAGCCTGATGGGAATTAATCCGGTTTTTTAGCTCTATAATGATATTTTTTAGGTCATCAGGCTACCTTACAGGATACTACAGGTTGCGGTTATTTTTTAATTGGTATACCTTAGATGATAACCAATAGCAGTAATGTATGATGCTGTTATAAAACCAAATAGTAACCTAATAAAACCAAAACATGACTAAATTTTACTTTAACCAAAGTAAGCCTTATTTAAGTGTAGATGATGTAGTAGTTCTAAGTACATGATACACTAAGTAAAGGTTTATAAACCTTTTATCATTCTTTTTTATAAGAATCCACTTTATATTTTTTTTAGATATACCCGATTATGTTAACATCAATTAAACGTGTTATCCTTTTGGTTATTGCCGCCAATGTTATGTTGCTAGGCTGCCAAAAAGATAAATTTGACGAGTACTATGGAAGGCCAGACTCTCTAGCCGATCCTATTTACCAGCAATTGGTTGCAAAAGGTAATTTTACCAGCTTTATTAAACTCATAGATAAAGCGTCCTATAAAGATATTCTATCTAAATCAGGATACTGGACACTTTTTGCCCCTAATGATGAAGCTTTCCAGCTTTATTTTCAAGAAAACGGTATTACCAATGCAGATGCTGTTTCTAAAGAGTTGGCAGAAAAAATTGTAAAATATGCATTAGTATTTAACGCATTTAAAACCGATAGAATTTCTGATTATCAGTCTAGTTTAGGTTGGGTACCAAACGTTGCCTATAAAAGAAGAACCGCTTATTACGATGGTTTTTACAAAGAGGTAGTTAATGGACAAGAACGTGTTGTTTTTTCTTCTAATAGAAATAACTCCTTAAGTAGTTTAGGTACACCCTATTATGTAGATGGGGATAACAATAATAAGTTTATTCCATATTTTCATGAAAAGTATATGACAGCTGCTGGTTTAACCGCTGCTGATTATAATTATTTCTACCCTAACCAAACTTACACTGGTTTTAATGTGGGTGCTGGTTCTGTTAAAACAGCAGATATTCTAGCTGAAAATGGTGTTATTCACGAAGTAACTTCAGTTAATGTTCCTTTACCAAGTATAGATCAATATTTAGCTAGCAAGCCAGAATATAGTTTGTTTAAATCTATTTTAGATAAGTATTTAGTTACCTACCAAAGAAATGAACTTGCTACTAGAAGATATAGAATATTAACAGGAAGCACAGAAGATGTTTTTATAAAAGTTTATCATCCGGCATTGGCATTTTCACCTAATAATGAAAATTTTCTAAAAGTTATGGATAATGATGGACAGGCAGATGGTTATAGCATGTTTGTGCCAACAAATGCCGTTCTTCAAGATTTTATCAATAACGTTATATTAGAACATTATCCTTCTTTAGATGCATTACCAACCTATATTTTAACAGATTTGATAAATGCACATATGTGGCAAACTACGGTGTGGCCTAGTAAGTTTAATGCAAGTATTAATCTTTTAGAAGAAGAAGCCAGATTTAATCCTAATACCAATATTGTAGATAAAAAAATGTTAAGTAATGGTATTTTCTATGGTACTAATAAAGTACAAGAAGCCAATACTTTCTATTCTGTTTACAGTGCGCCTTATTTAAATCCGGCTTTTACGTTAATGACAAGGGCCCTTAACGAAGAGTACAGAAGAATCATCAATAACTTAAGAATAAGATTTACTTTGTTTATGATGTCTGATCAAGTTCTAAAAGCAAAAGGATTTGATTTTGACGGAACTAGAAATGAGTGGGTTTATGTATCTCCGGCAACAGGTGTAAGAGTATCTGGTCCAGTAGCAAGATTAAGATTACAAAGAATATTATATAATCATATTGTTGCAACACCTAATAATGAGTTAAATAATTTATCAGGTTCTGGTATTATTAGAACAGGAGATAGAGATATCCCAGGTGAATATATCAAGTGGAATAATAATACTGTATTTGCGGCTGGTAATGAAGATTTAGGCAATATTGTAAACATTACAGGCTTTGAAGACACCAGAAACGGTAGGGTTTATTATACAGATAACATACTAGAGTTTAGTGAAAGATCAATAGGCTTAGAATTAGCAGCTTTAGCAGCACCAGTTGGTTCAGAATTTAGAAGATTTTTTGATTATTTAAATAGCTCTCCACTTTATAATCGTACAACTGGCGCTATAAATGGAGTAGCATTAGGTACATCATATACGCTATTAATACCTAACAATGCTTCTATAGCGGCCGCTGTCACAGCCGGGCTGTTACCTGCAAGCGCAACATCTACAAACGCTTTAGATATAGAAAGAGTTTCTTCTTTTATCAGATACCATATTTTGGTAAGAAATACGGTAGCGCCAGATGGTAATCAAAATATAACCTCTACAGAGACTCTGTTCAGAAATATAAATGATGAAATAGTAACTGTGAGAATAAATAATCAGTTAAATAATCTTTCTTTTTCTGGTCAGAACAACAACCGTACGGCAAGGGTCATCAATGGGCCAAGTAATAACCTTGCAGACAGAGCTTTAATTCATTTAGTTGATAATTATCTTGATTATAGATAGAAATGAGAAATATATTAAATAGTTATTTTTTAAGGGTATTAGCTGTAATAGCTTGTGTATTAAGTGCACAAGTGCTTATGGCTCAAAGCCCAGCCGCTTCTACTACGTTTATTGTAAGAGGAAGGGTAATAGATAGAACAGATAAACAACCTATTATTGGTGCATCTGTTGTAGAACAAGATAAAGATAAGCGTACTGTAACTGGGGTTGTTACAGATTTAAACGGAAACTTTGCTTTAAAAATGAAAGACCCTAAGCATACCATTTCAGTGTCTTATTTGGGGTATAAATCACAAGTAGCAGTAGTTAATGGTAGAACAAGTATTAATTTTTCTTTAGAATCAAACTTTAATGAACTAGAGGGAGTAACCGTAAGTGCAGCAAAATCTGGCAACACTGGTTTAATGACTATTGATGAAAGAGATTTAACAACTTCAAGTGTTTCTATTAGCGCAAGATCATTGCAAGAGATGCAATCTACCTCAATAGATGAGGCTTTACAAGGCAGAATCGCGGGTGTTGATATTGCATCAAACTCTGGAGACCCAGGTTCTGGTATGGCCATTAGAATTCGAGGTACATCTTCTATCAGTGGTGTTGCAGATCCTTTAATTGTTGTAGATGGTTTACCTTATGAAACATCTGTACCATCAGATTTTAACTTCGGTACCGCAGATCAAGATGGTTATGCTCAGTTATTAAATATTGCTCCGGCAGATATAGAAACCATCACCATCTTAAAAGATGCTGCTGCAACTGCTGTTTGGGGTGCAAGAGCTTCTAACGGAGTTTTATTAATTACTACAAAAAGAGGGGCTATTGGTAAACCTACTATCAATTATTCTTTTAGAGGTTCTTTAGCTACAGTGCCTTTAGGTATACCTCTTTTAAACGGAGACCAATATTCGCAGTTAATTCCAGAAATGGTGATGAATAGAAATGGTGTACCTTTAAATACTTTAACGGTAAAAGAGTTTCAGTATGACCCTAGTGATGTTTATTGGTATAAAAACTATAGTAATAATACCGATTGGATAGATGCAATTACACAAACAGGTTTATCTGGTGACCATACCTTATCCCTTCAAGGTGGTGGAGAGAAAGCTAAATACTATACTTCAGTTGGGTATTTAGACCAAATTGGGGTAACCAGAGGGACTGGTTTAGATAGGATTTCTGCTCGTTTAAACTTAGATTATACCGTTTCTGATAGAATTAGATTTAGAACTGATATTGCCTATACCCACTCTGTAACAGATAGAAATTATGTTAACGGAGACCGTGATAACCTAGACGGATTAAGAAGTGTTGCCAATACCAAAATGCCTAACATGAGCATTTATGAATATGATGAATTTGGAAATTTAACACCAAATTTCTTTTCTCCAGCAAGAAATATTCAGGGTGCTTTTCCTGGTACTTACAATCCTGTAGCCATGGCAGAGTTTGCCTCAAACAGACAAAGAGGAGAGAGGATAACACCAATATTTAACTTAAAATACGATATCATTCCTAATGTGCTCTTTTCTGATTTCTCTGTAATGTTTGATATCAATAATAGCAAAATCAATAATTTCTTACCTCAAAATGCAACAGGTAGACCATATACAGAAACCGTTGTTAACAGAGCAGGAGACTCTGATTTAGATCAATTTAGAGTTCAATCTAAAGCTAATATTATTTTTAAGCCTTTTGTTGGCGAGAAGCATGAGTGGCAAAGTATTCTTTCTATCCAAACAGATGATTATAGAGGTGTTTTCCATGAAGCTTTAACTTCAAATACAGCATCTTCTTTATTAACAGATCCATCTGTTCCATCAAGAACTCAAAATACCGAGTTAAGATTATTAACCAGCATTGGTGAGTCTAGAAATATTGGTACTTTAATTAGTACACAATATAAATATGATGATAGATATATTGTTAACGTTGGTATCAGAGCAGATGGTAGCTCAAAATTTGGCCCTAATAATAGATTTGGATATTTCCCATCTATATCAACACGTTGGAGAATGTCTGCAGAGAAATTTATGCAGAAGTTCAAATTTATTGATGACTTGAGCGTAAGAGCAAGTTACGGAGAGTCTGGAAGGGTGCCAAGAGCAGATTATTTATTCTATAATTTCTACAATAATTTCCAATCTAACTACTTAGGCTTATCAGGAGTTTTTCCTGCCAATATAGAGCTTAACAATTTAAAATGGGAAACCGTAGCAGGTTCTAACCTTGGTTTTAACCTAGAAATGTTCAACAGAAAATTAAAAATTGATGTTGACTTATATAGAAACAGGTCTACCGATTTATTATTTGAAAACTTACAAGTTTCCTCTGTTTCTGGTTTTAATGATATCGACTTAAACTATGGTAAATTAGATAACCAAGGTTGGGAAGTTGGTATTAATGCTACCCCATATAAATCAAAAAATTTAACGATTGATTTTGGTTTCAACATCGCTAGAAACGTAAATATCATACGTGAAATTTCCGAATTCTTTCCTGCAGAAGAAGGTTTTGCCGATAGAAACGGTAGTTATAAGCGTTTCTTAAGAATGAACAATCCTTATGGTTCTTTTTACGGATACAGATTTAAAGGGGTTTATAAAGATCAAGATGCAACCATTGCAAGAGATGCAGATGGTAACCAAATTTTTGGTCCAGATGGTCAGCCAATTTATATGCGTTTTAACTATCCTAGAACGGATTACATTTTTCAGGCAGGAGACGCCATGTATGAGGATATCAATAACGACGGAAATATAGACTCTAGAGATATTGTATATCTAGGTAATAGTAATCCTAAATTCACTGGTGGTTTTGGTCCTTCATTCAATTATAAAAATCGTATTAGATTAGCTTTGTTTTTTAGTTACAGAATTGGTTATGAGGTTATTAACCAAACAGATATGTTAACCACTAATTTAACAGGTTTCAATAATCAAAGTACCGCAGTTTTAAGAAGGTGGAGAAATCCAGGAGATGAAACGGATATTCCAAGAGCATTATTTGCATCAGGATTTAATTGGTTAGGTTCAGACAGATACGTAGAGGATGCGTCATTTGTACGTTTTAGAACAGCAACACTTAGCTATAGCTTAGGAAAAGATATGTTAAAGAAACTTAAACTTGCTGATGTAAGAGTGTTTTTAACTGGTGAGAATATCTTCACATTAACCAATTATAGAGGTCAAGACCCTGAGGTAAATATGCAGCGTGGTGTTTTCGGAATCGCACTAGACAATTCTAGAACTCCCCCTACAAAAAGATTTACTTTCGGCTTATCAACCAGGTTTTAATTGAAAAGAATTAAAGTTATGAAACTTAGAAAAATTTATATTACGCTTTTATTAACCCTGTTTTTAGGAAGTTTTACTTCTTGTAATAAGTGGTTAGAGCTAAAACCACAAGATGGTATCGTAGGTAGTGAGTTTTGGCAAACTAAAGAGCAAGTTCAATCCGCTGTAATTGGATGTTATAGTTCTTTGTTAACCTCTCCTCCGGGAAACCGAGATGCTCCATTAGTAGAATTGTTATTTATGTATGGCGAGTTAAGAGGAGATATGGTTACACAGGGGCCTTTTGCAAGTATTGATGAAATTGATTTAATTGAAGTTAACGTTTTAGAAACCAGTAACCTTACTAATTGGAGAACATTTTATAGAATTATTAACTATTGCAATAATGTTATTGATTTGGCTCCGGCTGTTTTACAAAGAGATCCAACACTAACACAAACAGAATTAAATGGCTATGTAGCAGAGGCATTAGGTTTAAGAGCATTTTTATATTTAACTCTTGCTAAAACCTGGGGCGATGTACCTTTAAAATTAACAGCAACTAAAAGTGATGCTGATAATTTCCAAATACCACAATCAACACAGTTACAGGTTTTTCAGCAGATAGAGAAAGATTTAATAGAGGCAGAAGCTAAAGCTAAAACTACACATGGTAGTGTAGCTGCAGATAAAGGGCGTATTACAAAACATACGATTAATGCCATGCAGGCAGAGCTTTACCTTTGGTTAGAAGATTATAACAAATGTATAGAGGCATGTCAGAAAATAGAAGATTCTGGTAGATTCTCGCTTGTACCAGGCAATAACGCTTGGTTTAGTACGCTCTATGCAAATGGTAATTCTTCAGAAGGTATTTTTGAGTTTCAATTTGATTTACAACAACTAAATCCTTTTTATGTGATGTTTTTTCAACGTCCAAGATTTTTAGCTTCTACTAGGGTTATGGAACAAGTATATCAAATTGATTTTACCGATGAAACAAAATTTGATATTAGAGGAAATGGTGCTTCTTTAATAGCTAGCGATAATACCATCTATAAATATTTAGGTGAGGATAGAAACACTAGAAAAACGTTAGAGCAATCTTTTACCCACTGGTTCGCATATAGATATGCAGATGTTTTATTAATGAAAGCCGAAGCACTTAATGAAATTGGAGATGGTAAAAAAGCTGTTGAATATATAGAAATGATTAGGTCAAGAGCAAATGCTCTTACACAAACACGTACAGATTTTGCAGATCCAGATTCTGATAAACCTGGGGTAACTGATTATATTTTGCAAGAACGAGCAAGAGAATTTGCTTTTGAAGGAAAAAGATGGTTTGATGTCTTAAGAAATGCAAAAAGGAATAATTACCAGCGTTTAGATTTAATTATTGACATGGTTACCGCTAGTGCACCGCCAGATAAACAGCGATCTATTATTTCTAAATATAGAGACTTTAATAGCCATTACTTGCCTGTAAATTTTACAGAGTTAAGAACGAATAAAGCTTTGGTACAAAATCCTTTTTATAAATAAATCTAATTAAATAGAATATGGAAAAGTTTTTTAAATACAACCGTTTACCTATAATAGCAATAATTCTATTATTAATATTAAGTGTTTCCGCTTGTAGAAAAGAATTATTTACACAAACTACAGATGATAGTGTAAATATTACAGGTTTTTTTGAACAGGAGGCTTCTGAATTTTCTGAATTTAAGAAGGCATTAAAATTAACAGGCAATGCCTCTTATTTAGCTGCTTATGGCACCTATACTGTTTTTGCTCCTAATAATAATGCTTTTAAGCTATTTTTAGAAGAACAAGGCAAAACCAGTTTAGAGCAAGTAGATTTGGATGTTTTAAAAGATGTTGTAAAATTACACATCATACAAGATACCATTTCAACAACTTCATTTACTGATGGTAAAATTAAAACACCTACAGCTTTAGGTCAGTTTTTAACCTCTGGTGCAACCAATGAAGATGGTATCACCAGTATCATCATTAATAAAACAGCCCGTATTACCAGAAGCAATATAAAAGTTGGTAATGGTATTATACATTGTTTAGACCGTGTCTTACAAAAATCTGTAAGGACATTGGCACAAGAAATAGCTTCTAAACCAGAACTTTCTATATTTAACGAAGCTTTAATTGCTACAGGCTGGGATATTAAATTAAATGCTCCTGTAACAGTAAACAATGGTACACCAAGTTATGTAGCTGTTTTGGCTATAACCAATGATGTTTATAGAAGAGAAGGAATAAACTCGTTTACTGATTTAAAAAATAAATATTCATCAACTAATAATCCTTTAAATTTAACCGACAGTTTAAATCTTTATATAGCCTATAAAGTTTTACCAGGTTTAAAATACATGGCAGATATTGTTACTGCTCCATCACATGAAACCAAAGCTCCTTTAGAAATTATTAGTGTTAAGCTATCTAAGGATACAGTGTTGTTTAACGAGGATATTTTTGCCGGAGTTTTAGAAAAAGGGGTAAGTGCTAACCGTCAGTTAAGTGATGTATCTACCACAAATGGTGTATTACACTTCGTTAATGGAGATTTTTCTATCAAGAAAAGAGTACCAACAGCTGTTTTTTGGGATGTTGCAGATCAACCAGAGTTTCGTCAGTTACCTTCTATTTTTAGAGTATCTGGTAGATCACAGGCTTTTCCATTAAATAGTTTAAGAGACATTAAATGGGGTGGGCTTTTAAACCCTGCACTAACTTATAGTTGTAATAGTACAGGTAATTTTGCAGGGGCATATTTTTCAGACTATATCAGTATTAATTTAAGGACTGCAGTTGCGCAATGGATAGAGTTTAGAACACCAGTTATCATTAGAGGGCGCTACAAAGTATGGATTTCTTTTAGAGCACTACGTGGTAGTGGTAACTGTCAGAATATTGCTAATGCTTCTCTAAATGGTGTGCCTTTCTCAAGAACAGTTAGTTTCGGAGAGTCCAGAATCAGAACAAAATCAGATCCAGGTTCTGTTGCCACAGATCCGTCTGCAGAAGAGTTAGAAGCACAAGGATTTAAAAATCCTATTACATTTAACAGCTTTAATTGGAATTGTCGCTTTTTAGGTACTATGGATATTCAAACCACTAATAGACATATTTTTAGACTTGATCCGTTAACCAATTGTAATGCGCTATCTACCACAATTGATATGATACATTTTATACCAGTAGATCAAAACCAGTTAACACCAAGGTTTGGACCTAACGGAGAGATAGTTTATTAATTAACCAAAAATATAATCATCGGCTATTGTATTTTCAGAATAGCTGATGATTAAGTTTTATAAATAATCCATAAAGGATGAATATTCGCAAACATATAAACACACTACTATCAGCCACCTTGCTTTCTTTAGCAATTTACGGATGTAATGATAAATGGGATGAGCATGTAGCCGTTACCGATGAGATTGTTAATGATAATCTTTTTGAGCAGCTTTCAGAAAATAACGAATTATCAGAGTTTAATAAACTTCTGGTAAAAACCGGTTATGATACAGTTATAGCCGCATCTAAAACCTATACCGTTTTTGCGCCTAATAATGATGTTATTACAGCCTTAAGTCCATCATTAATAAATGATACCGCACAACTTAAGAGATTTGTTGCAAACCATATTGCAATATCGGCCTACCGTACAGATATGGCCTCAGATTCTTTAAACCTTAAAATGTTAAGCGGTAAAAATTTGGTTTTTTTACAAAACGAGATAGATGAAATTCAAATTACTACGGCTAATAAATTTGCAGCTAATGGTATTTATCACATCATTAATGGTGCTTTAACTCCTAGAAGTAGTATTTGGGAATATCTTAGAAGTAATAATACTGCTTACCGCCAAGCGGCTTTCATTACTGCTTTAGACACCATCAATATATACCCTAATGGCCAAACCAATACTGGCAATGTTTTATTTGATAATGAGTTTACCCGCGAGACCTACAACATCAGAAACGAAGAGGTAAAATATACCATGTTTTTAATGCAAGATGCAGCGCTTACTATAGAGGTAAATAAATTATTACCTTACTTTTTAAGACCATCTATAGACACCAATACAAACATTGCTACTCAATACGCTATCAGAGATTTAGTTTTTCCTGGCGAGTTAAAAGCAAGTAACCTTCCAGATACTTTAATTTCAAAATTTGGTGTCAAAGTTCCTGTTAACAGAAACAATATTATAGAAACTATTAAAACAAGTAACGGTCTTATTCATATCGTTAGAAATATGAACGTAGAATTAAGACACCGTTTAGTTACCACTAAAATAGAAGGAGAAAACCCTAGACAATTTATTCCAGGAGATAGAAGAGGTAATACTTATTTCAGAAATAAAAGAGACCCACAAGGTATTTTATTTAATGATTTGATGGTACAAAACCACGGTGTTTCATTATTTGAAGTAGGCTATAATACACCTTTATTGTATAGTACAACTTACAGGGTATTTTGGAGAGCTATAAACGATATACAAACCAATGTTTTCCAACAGAGATTAAGAGTAGGTGGTGTAAGAAACGCAGCTGGTTTAGTTGTTAATACCATTACAACTTTCCCTTATCTTAATGTTAATGTAAACGATTACACTGAAGTTTACATTGGCGATTTTACTCTTACAAATACAGCAAATATACCACTTGCTTTAATTGGCGCTACAGTTACCACTAATGGAAACAATACCGTAACGCTTGATTATTTAAGGCTGGTTCCAATTATAAAGTAATAATTGTTAAAATATAGAATTATTAAGATGCAAATAAAACCTAAACATATACTAACTTATAGCTGCTTATTTACTTTAAGTGTCTTAAGCTTTAACGTTATTGCTCAACAAAAAGATAGTGTTACTATAAACGCAACTCTAACAGCCAAAGCAATTAAAATAAATGGTGTAGTTAAAGACGCTATTACAGGGATGCCCTTAGCTGGTATAAACGTTTCTCAGCCAAATTTTTCAGCTAATATTACTGATGATAAAGGTAGATTTACCTTATCCGTACGTTATCCAAACTCTACTATTCTTATTAGTGGTAGTGGTTATCAAACCAAAGAGGTTGCTTTAAAAGGCAGGCAAGAGGTAGATATTGTTCTTTATGAATCTGGTTACACCTCCTTTTATGAAGAAGTTAATACTCCAGTTGGGGTAAAGCCAGAAAGCCAAGTTACTTTTGCTACCAAGTCTTTAAATGTTGATAAAACGCAGTGGGAAGCAGCATCAGAAACTCCTGGTACTTTTTTACAAAGTAGGTTAGCTGGTGTTAATGCTGTTCGCCGTTCTGGCACCTCAAATAGCGATGTTACTTTGTGGTTAAGAGGTTTTAACTCTTTATACGCAACTAATAAACCCTTAATTATTGTTGATGGTGCTATTTACGATACGGAAGATTATAGCTCAGAATTGATGGGAAATAACTTCAATAATGCCCTAGCCAATATTGATGTTAAGGATATCGAAGATATCAGCATCATTAAAGATGGTTCTTCATTATACGGTACCAAAGGCGCAAATGGTGTAATTTTAATTAGTACTAGCCATGCTAAAGAGTTAACTACAAAAATGGATTTTGCGGTATACGGAGGCTTTAATCAACAGCCACAGAATATACCTTTATTAAATGCTGGCCAATATCGTTCTTACTTAACTCAGGTTTTACAAACCAGAGGTTTAAGTCAAACGCAAATTCAAGCTCAGCCTTTTATGAATGACAATTCAGCAAATGCAAATTTTTACACCTACAATAACAATACAAATTGGCAAGACAGGGTTTTAAGAGATAGCTACAATCAAAACTATTACATGAAAGTAACAGGTGGTGATAATATAGCAAAATACTCATTATCTTTAGGTTATGTAAATAATGATGGTGCAGTAGAAAACACCGATTTTTCTAAGTACAACATGAGGTTAAATGGCGATTTAAACTTAACGCCTAAATTAACCATGCAGGCAAACTTATCTTTCTATTACAACCAACAAAATTTAAGAGACCAAGGAAATAACTTTAACACCACCAGTCCGCTTTATTTAGGCTTAACAAAAGCACCTTTCTTAGCATCTAATGTTTTTGGTGCAGATGGTACACAGTCTCCAAATTTTGCAAATACAGATATTTTTAATGTAAGTAACCCTGCAGTTTTAGTTTCTGATAATACAGTTGGTATCAATAGAAATTATAGATTTTTTGGTAACCTACAATTTAACTATAAAATAGGCAAAGACCTTAATTTAGCTACTATTGCCGCTATTACTTTTGATAAAGGCAGAGAAAATTTCTTTTTACCACAGTTAGGTGTAACTAGTGATACCTTAAGAACAGCAGTTGCTTTAAACAGGTCTGGTAGCGAGATTTCTAGATTATTTAGTGTTTATAACGATACCTATTTAGACTATAAAAAAACTATAGCTAATAAACACAGCTTTAGCTCAAGACTAGGTCTACGTACTCAAAGTAATGATTCTGAAAGTGATTTAGGGTTAGGTTTTAACTCTGCAACTGATGATTTCTTAAGCGTAGGTGCAGGTAGCACTACTTTAAGACAAATAGGAGGAGCCTTAGGAAGCTGGAATTGGATGAACCTTTATATGGCTAACAATTACGGTTTAATGAATAAATACTTCCTTACGCTTAACCTTGCATTAGATGGTTCTAGCAGATTTGGAAGAGATGCAGACAATGGCGCTGTAAAAATTGGTCAGCACAAATTTGCTTTCATGCCATCTATTGGTGCAGCATGGCTAATTTCTTCTGAAGACTTTATGGCCAATAATAATTTTATAGATTTCTTAAAACTAAGAGCTTCTTATGGCATTACCGGTAATGATGATATTGGTAATTACGCTTCAAGATCTTATTATGTATCTCAAAACTTAATTGGTATACAAGGTTTAGTAAGAGGTAATATTGGTAACTCTGCTTTACAATGGGAAACTGTTAAAAAAGCTAATATTGGGCTTGATGTAGCCGTATTAAAAGAAAAATTAAGCTTTACTTTTGATTACTACAACAACCAAACTACAAACATGATTGTGTTTGAAGGATTAAACGCTTTCACCGGTTTTGATTTTGCTATCAACAACAACGCAGCCATGAGAACCAATGGTTTCGAGTTTACCGCAAACAGCAGAGTTATAGGAAAATCTAAACTAAAATTAGATTTAGGCTTAAGCATTTCTAGATATAAAAACCAAATTACTTCTTTGCCATCTGGCGAGTTTTTGACCAATTTTGGTGGGGCTACTTATATCACCAAAGAAGGTCAGGATGCTAATTTATTCTATGGTTTAACCAGCAACGGGATTTTTGCTACACAGGCAGAAGCTACCGCATCTGGTTTATTAAGAAGATTACCTAACGCATCTTTAGTGCCTTATGAAGGTGGCGATGTTCGTTTTGTTGATTTAAATGACGATAATATTATTGACGATTTAGATAGAAAAGTTATCGGAAATCCTAATCCAGATTTTGTAGGTATGTTCAATAGTGTTTTAACATACAAAAGATTCTCTTTAAACGCGTTCTTTAATTTTTCTATTGGTAATGATTTATATAACGGTACCAGAAATAAGCTAGAGAGCATGTCTGGTTTCGAAAATCAAACTCAAGTAGCTTTAAACAGATGGAGAGCCGATGGACAAATAACCAACACACCAAGAGCAAACTGGGGAGACCCTATGGGTAACGCACAATTTTCTGACCGTTGGATAGAAGATGGCTCTTACCTAAGGTTAAGAACTTTAGCTTTAGCTTATGATGTGCCTGTAAAAAGCAAAATCTTTAAAGCAGCTAAAGTTTATGTAACAGCAAATAACTTATTTACTGTATCTAACTATTTAGGTTTTGATCCAGAGTTTAGCGCTAACTCGGCTTTATTTGCCCAAGGTGTTGATATTGGTTTAGTACCACAAGTAAGAACTTTCCAATTAGGTTTCAAATTAGGACTATAACCACAGTAGAATTTTTAGCATAGAAATGATGAAATTAAAAATCAATAAAAGAAAATGGTTAAGCTATGCGGCAATTGCTATGTTAGCAGTAACCACTGTGTCTTGTAATAAATTTTTAGAAGTAGAACCACAAGATAGATTAGTAAAAGAGCAATACTATAGAAACGTATTTGATGCCGATGCTGCCGTACTAGGGGTTTATGGTAAAATGATGAATTTAGCCAAGCAATATGTAATCTTAAACGAATTAAGAGCAGATTACATGACGGTTACAGAAAATTCTGACCCTTTTTTACGTGAAATTAATAACCATGAAGTAAGCGCTGCTAACCCTTACATTAGCCCTAAACCATTTTATGAAGTTATTATAAACTGTAATGATGTCTTAGCAAATTTCGATATCATGCTAAGAGAAAATAAGTTTACACAAGACCAATACAACCAACGCTATTCTGATGTTGCTTGTATCAGATCATGGGTTTACTTACAGTTGGGTATCCATTTCGGTACTATCCCTTACATTACAGATCCTTTAGAAGATTTAAATGATATTAAAGACACCAATAAGTTTCCACGTGTAAACTTTGATCAGTTATTAGATATTTTGGTTCCCTTTGTTGAAGGTTTACCTTATAAAAACACTTATGCTAATAACGCTTCTTTAATTACAACAGTAGACGGTTACCCAACAGCAAAATTTTTCATCAATAAACAATGCTTAATTGGCGATTTAAACCTTTGGAAAGGTAATTATAGAGCTGCCGCTACAGCTTATAAAGCTGTTATGACAAGTTTTGAAAATACAGGTAATGATAACGATAGGTTTAATATTTACAAAGTTAGATTTGCCGAAGTAGCCACCAATAATGATATTTCTGTGGGTTATATCCGTTTCAGAGAGCAAGATGCTACAGCTTTAATCAATAGCATTACGCAAGGCTGGAAATCTATTTTTGCTAGAGGTAGAGATGAGTTATGGAACCAAGAATGGATTTGGGCGCTACCTTTCAGTAAAAACTTTCAGCCAGAAAATCCTTTTATCGAGTTGTTTTCTGTAAATGGTGGTAAATATCTTTTAAAACCATCTGCACAAGGTATACACAATTGGAATTCAGAAACGCAAAGAAACGGTATCCCTTATGATGCTCGTAAAGTACTTTCTATTCAGGAGCATCCATCTAGGCCAATTATAATGAAATATCTTTATTATTATTTAGATGATAGAACTTTAACTCCACGTGTTTTATTTGAAAAAGAAGGTAATTGGTTTTTATACAGAGCAGCAACTTTACACCTACGTTTTGCGGAAGCAGCAAACCGTGATAACAGACATAAACTAGCAGGTGCCTTTTTAAATACGGGTATCAATAATGTTTTCGATCCTACACCTGGTGTGTCAGGTAGAAATGTTTCAAACATACAACAAACATTTGACGCTGCACCTTATGATTTTGACGCTAGAAATGGTGATTTTCCTTTCTTTAGAGCAAATTGGCACCGCCATAATGGTTTAAGAAACAGAGCCAATTTACCTGCAAGAACCGTAGTTGGCGATAGTACCTTAACCATAGAAAACGATTTAATAACAGAAGCTGGTTTAGAAACCGCTTTTGAAGGTAACCGTTGGGGAGATTTAATGCGTATTGCAAGAAGAAGAAGTGAACCAGCTTACCTTGCTGATAGAATTTATAATAAATTATTAAGAGAAGGTAATCCTAACGCTACAGCTGTAAGAAATAAATTACTAGATCCTAATAATTGGTATTTACCATTTAAGTTAGATTAATATTGTACAGGATACAACAGGTTGCGGAGCATGTTTTATTCACCTAGTTTTGAGCTTCCTTTGCAAAAGATATTAACTCGTTTGCATAATTTAAAATTGGTTTAATAAGCGTGGCTCCCGCCACTAATAAAGGTCGTTTTTGTAAAAGCGGCCTTTATTTTTTTAATGATGATTTACAACTTCCATATGGCAAAAAAACATTTCTTATCTCTTCTTCTTACCATGCTGTGTTTTCATATCAAAGCACAAGATTTTGATTTATATAGTGTTAAAAATCAAGTAAGTATAGTAAGTAATCCTAAGTCTTCTGGTTTAGATGCTGTAGTAGCCAATTTACTAGCTCAAGATATAGAAGCTGTTTGCGGATACAAACCCCAAATTTTTCAAAATCTTAAACAAGCTAAAGGCAATGTTATTATATTAGGTCAGGTTAAAAACTCTCCGGCAAAATCATTTAGAAATTATCATGCTCAAGAAATTGAAAACCAGTTTGAGGTATTCGCTATCAAAAGGTTGAAAAATCCAACAGCTAACATTAAAGATGTACTCATCATTACCGGAAGCGATGCAAGAGGCTTAGCTTATGGTGTTTTTCATGTTTCAGAAAAAATAGGTATTCATCCTTGGTATTACTGGGCAGATGTTACCCCGCAAAAGAAAAAGCAACTGAGTGTTTCTATAAAGGATACCATTTCTAAAACCCCATCGGTAACTTACAGAGGTATTTTTTTAAACGATGAAGATTGGGGCTTAAGACCTTGGGCAGCGCAAAACATCGATAAAAATCTACAAAACATAGGGCCTAATACTTATGCTAAAATTTTCGAGCTTTTGCTACGCCTTAAAGCAAATACCATTTGGCCTGCTATGCACCCAGGAACAAAAGCTTTTTTTAATATCCCAGATAATCTAAAAATTGCCAAGCAATATGAAATCATCATTGGCTCTTCGCATGCAGAACCTATGCTCAGAAATAATGTAGACGAATGGGATAAAACTACCATGGGCGCTTTTAATTATGTTAATAATTCATCTAGTATAAATGATTATTGGCAAAAAAGAATCAACGAAACAACTTCCATTAATGCTATTTATAGCCTAGGAATAAGAGGTGTGCATGATAGTGGGATGGAGGGCGTTAAAAATAACAAAGAAGCCATTAAAGTTTTAGGTGATGTTTTTACTGCCCAGCGTCAGATGCTTAAAAACACTTTGAAAAAAGATATAAAAGCTATTCCACAGGCTTTAACACTTTATAAAGAGGTTTTAGATATTTATGATGATGGTTTAGCTGTTCCGGATGATGTAACCCTAGTTTGGCCCGATGATAATTACGGTTATATCAGAAGATTAGGTAATCCTGATGAAAATAAGAGAAAAGGTGGTGAGGGGGTTTATTATCATGTTTCTTATTGGGGCAGGCCGCATGATTATCTGTGGTTATGTACTACGCCACCCGCTCTAATTCATCAAGAAATGCTTAAAGCTTACCGTAATGAGGCTAAAAATACATGGATTTTAAACGTTGGAGATATAAAACCGGCCGAGTATCAAACGCAATTATTTTTAGATATGGCTTATGATATTACACCATTTCATCAGCAAAATTATATACAGAAGCATTTAAACCAATGGTATCAGCAAATTTTTAGTACCAATATTGCTCAAAAGTTAAATTCTATCCTTCAAAAATATTATCAATTGGCTTTTGAGCGTAAGCCAGAATATATGGGTTGGAGTCAAACAGAGCCCACAACGCCAACTAAGCTAACAGCATACAATCATTTTGCTTATAGCGATGAAGGTCAGAAAAGAATAAAGCAATATCAGCAATTAGAACATGAAGTTTTGCAGCTTAAAAAAACTATCCCAACTCATCTTCAAGACGCCTATTTCCAATTAATCACCTATCCGGTTTTAGCTGCTTCAGAAATGAATAAGAAGTTCTTATATCATGATAAAGCAGTTTTATACCAACAACAAGGCAGATTAAGCGCAACATCTTATCAAGATTCTGTTGCTACAGCTTTTAATAACATCCACCAGCTTACCAAATTTTATAACGATTCTTTAAGCGCAGGTAAATGGAAAGGTATGATGCATGCTCAACCACGTGGTTTACCAGTTTTTGATTTGCCAAAAAAATCCAACACAACACTTAATACATCAAGTTCAGAAGCCTGGGGGCTTCATGTTGAAGGTACAGCACCAACACATCAAGCAGATACCATCAGTTTTCCTATTTTTTATGGTAAATCATCAGACTCTACTTTCGTAGATGTTTTCTTGAAACAGGCTGTCACCTTATCATGGCAATTTTTAGAAATTCCAAAATGGCTTAAAATATATAAAAACAGCGGAAATCTATCGCTAGCAAGCAAAGAAATTAGAATTTGGCTTAAGCCCGATGTTACACAGTTAAAGCAAGAAAAGCAAATAGCTTATCTAAAGCTGCAAACCAATTTGGGTGTAAAAACGCTTCAATTAGTTTATCATCCACAACCTAAAGAAGACGATGTTTTTATAGAGCAAAACGGAATAGTTTCTATCCATGCGGTAAATTATTCGGCTAAAAAAGAAACCTCAAATTTTAAATGGGAGAAAATTGATGGCTTAGGTTATGCAGGTAGTGTTGTTAAAAGTAATTTTAACCGTCAAATAGGTTCTGCTCAAGACAGCATAATTTTGTCTTACCATTTTATAAATACCACATCGGCGAAAGCTAAAGTTGATGTTTTTACCATTCCTACACATCCATTAAACAATTTATACAGTTTAAAATATGCTGTTAGAATTGATGGTGGTACATGGCAAATTAAAAATTTTGTGGTACAAGGAAGAAGTACCGAGTGGAAAGAAAATGTATTGCGTAACAATGCTGTTAAAACTTTCGTTTTTGATGATTTAAAGCCCGGTAAACACCAATTAGAAATTATGGCTTTAGATCCAGAAATTATGTTTGATAGGGTTTTAATAAGTTTAAAAGACCATCCAAAAGCTTATGGTTTGATAGCGGAAACTAAATAGTTAAATAGCTTTTTATTCTTTCCTCAGGACACAGCAGGATAGGTGAATATATAAAATAGCCTATTTTAGAAGAATAGATTTTAACCAATTATCAAAGCATTAAATAAGCTTGTATACAAGCTTGATGATGAAACCTTTTAGCGTTTTAAATCGCTGTTTTAATTGCTTCGATTACTAGATTATGAAAAAACCATACAAGAAAATTGCTTTAGCCTTATTTTTTAGTGGGGCATTATCACCATTATTTGCTCAGAACCAGCCTACGTGGCCACAAATTACCCAACAAACTAAACCATGGACAAGATGGTGGTGGGAGGGTAGTGCTGTAGATACAGCTAACCTTTCCTGGATGTTAAATCAATACCAAAAAGCTGGTTTAGGTGGTTTAGAAATTACACCAATTTATGGTGTAAAAGGACAGGAAAGTAAGTTTATCAATTTTACATCACCTAAATGGATGGATATGCTAACTTATACCTTAAAAACAGCTAAAAAGTTAGATTTAGGTATAGATATGGCACAAGCATCTGGCTGGCCATTTGGCGGCCCATGGGTTAAAGATGAAGATGCTAGTAAATATTTTGCTCCTCAAACCTATACCTTAAAAGAAGGCGAAAAGTTAAGTACGCCTGTATTGTACGACCAAAAAACGGTTTTAAGAATTGTAGGCGAGAAAATCAGTATCGATAAAATAAAAGAACCTATAACCGCTAATGAAAATTTGCAATTACATGCTTTTGATCAGGTAAGGTATCCTAAAAAACTTAAAGCTCAAACCTTAATTGGCTATTCTACCAAAGGAGAAATTTTAGATTTAACCGATAAGCTAGACCAACAAGGGCAATTAAATTGGACGGCTCCAAAAGGTAAAGGTAACTGGACTTTATATGCGCTTTTCCAAGGTTTACATGGTAAAATGGTTGAAAGAGCCGGCCCCGGTGGCGAGGGTTATGCCATAGATCATTTTTCTTTAAAAGCTACCGAAAATTATTTAAGCTATTTTGATAAAGCTTTTAACGGTTATGATTTATCTTACCTAAGAGCATTTTTTAATGATTCTTACGAGGTTGATGATGCTTTTGGCGAAGCCAGTTGGACACCAGATTTCCTTACCGAGTTTAAAACCAGAAGAGGCTATGATTTAAGAAATTTTCTTCCAGCTCTTTTTGGCGCTACAGATGATAAACTGCAAGCAACCAGAGTTTTGATAGATTATCGTCAAACCATATCAGACCTTTTACTAGAAAATTATACCGAAGCTTGGCATAAATGGGCGCAAGGAAAAGGTAAACTTATCCGTAACCAAGCACATGGTTCGCCAGCTAATATTTTAGATTTATATGCTGCAACAGATATTCCTGAAGCAGAAGGAACAGATATTTTAAGAGTAAAATTTGCTTCCTCTGCGGCACATGTAACGGGTAAATTATTATCCTCATCAGAAGCGGCAACATGGGAGAACGACCATTTCTTGTCTAGCCTTAGTGATGTTAAAAAAGCTTTAGATGTATTTCTCCTAGGTGGTATCAACCATAATTTTTATCATGGAGCTAATTACACTCCAAAAGATGCTGCTTGGCCAGGGTGGATATTTTATGCAGCTGTTCATTTTACGCCAAACAATAGTTTTTGGGATGATTTTTCGGCCTTAAACAACTATGTGGCTCGTTCTCAATCTTTCTTACAAAAAGGAAAAGCAGATAATGATATTCTCTTGTATTTGCCAATGGCAGATTCTTATGCAGAAAGAGAAAAAGCTATCATCAGACATTATGACGGTATAGAACATGGCTTTAAAAATACACCTTTTGAACATGTTGCTACTAGCCTAAACAAAAGCGGTTATGCCTTTGATTATATTTCTGATAAGCAAATATTAGCTACAAGCGTAGCCAACAACCAAATTAAAACTGCCGATATAAGCTATAAAACCATTCTAGTGCCTGCGGCAGAGTTTATGCCTTTAGAAACCATTCAGCAATTGTTAAAACTTGCCGATGCTGGTGCTAACATCACATTTTATAAAAGCTTACCTCAAGATGTACCGGGCTTAGCAAACTTAGCAGAAAGACAAAAGGCTTTTAAAGATGTTTTGGGTTTACTTCAGTTTCAGCAAAACGGTAAATTAAAGAAAGCCTTGGTGGGTAAAGGAAGCATTATAATAAGCGATGAAATACCTGCTTTAATGGATGCTGCGCAGATAAAAGCAGAAACCATGAAGATACAAGGTTTATCAACCATACGTAGGTCTTACGAAGGTGGTAAATATTATTTCATTTTAAATGAAAGTGCAGCAGCTGTAGATACTTGGGTTAATATCAATACCAAAGCCAATAGCGTAGCATTATTTAACCCTATGACGGGCGAAAAAGGTTATGCCGCTATCCGTCAAGATGCTAAAGGCACACAGGTTTATTTGCAGTTAAAGAAAGGCGAAAGCTGCATCCTACAAACTTTTGATAATGAGATTAATGAAACTAGCTATCCTTATGCTAAAGCAGCAGGAAACGCAATTTCGTTAGGTAACGAGTGGAAAGTAACGTTCATTAAAGGCGGACCTGTTTTGCCTCAACCTTTGGTATTAAAAGAGCTAAAATCTTGGACAGTTAACGGTGCAGATTACGAGAAATTCTCAGGAACAGCCGCTTATACCACTTCATTTAAACAGCCAAAAGCTAAAGCGGATTTTTATTTGTTAGACTTAGGCAAGGTAGAACAAAGCGCTAAAGTTATCCTTAACGGCGAGTTATTGGCTACTTTAATAGGTCCAGATTATAAGTTAGAAATTCCTGCTTCTAAAATCCAGAAAAAAAATATTTTAGAAATTCAAGTGGCTAACGGTATGGCAAACAGAGCATCATGGATGGATAAAACCAACCAGAATTATAAGATATTCTACAATATCAATATGTCATCAAGGTTGCCAGAAAACCGCGGTGCCGATGGTTTATTTACTGCTAAAAATTGGCAGCCTAAACCTTCTGGCTTAACCAGTCAGGTTTCTTTAATACCGTTAACGCATTTTAAGCCCTAACATTTCATCAAGATGAAGAACTTATTTTTATGCTTTTTAACCTTTTGCGCCTTGCAAAGCTTTGCGCAAACCCAAACGCAAATCCAATACCTATCTGGTAAAGATAATGAACAAACCGTAGCTTGGGATTTTTGGTGTACTGGAGGTAGAAAAGCAGGTTTTTGGACAAAAATTAACGTTCCTGGACATTGGGAGCAACAAGGTTTTGGCGAATATAATTACGGAAGAGATTATGTTACTTACGGTAAAAACTTTCGTTTTGCCGATGAAAAAGGCTTGTATAAACATCAGTTTACCGTACCAGCAGCTTGGAAGGGAAAAGATGTTTACATCGTTTTTGAAGGCTCTATGACAGATACCGAAGTGAAAGTTAACGGCAAATCTGCCGGGGCAATTCATCAAGGTTCTTTTTATAGATTTAAGTATAACATCAGCGATAAGCTAAAATATGGTCAAGCTAATTTATTAGAAGTTACAGTAAGTAAAATGTCTGCCGATAACTCTGTAAATAATGCAGAGCGTTTAGCAGATTACTGGATTTTTGGTGGTATTTACCGTCCGGTTTACTTAGCTGCATCGCCAAAACAGCATATAGATTGGACAGCTATAGACGCTAAAGCGGATGGTAGTTTTTCCATGAATGTGAACCTTAAGAACCCCTTAAAAGGTGCAGAAATAATTGCAGAAATTAGCGATTTAAAAGGCAATCTGGTAGCTACTACAAAGCAAATCAATAGTCAAGCAGATTCTGTTGTTACTCTAAAAACAACAGTTAAAAATCCGGCTTTATGGACAGCAGAAACACCACATCTTTATCAGGTGAAAACCTATATAAGCCAAGCAGGAAAAAACATTCATCAAACACAAGATAGGTTTGGTTTCAGAACCATTGAGGTAAGAAAGCAAGATGGTATTTATGTGAATGGTAAGAAAATCAAGTTAAAAGGTGTTAATAGGCATGTTTGGTGGCCAGAAACAGGTAGAAGCGTAAATGCTAGATTAGATTTACAAGATGTAAAACTAATCAAAGGTATGAATATGAACGCAGTAAGGTGCTCGCACTATCCGCCAGATAAAGCCTTCTTAAACTATTGCGATTCTTTAGGTTTATATGTTTTAGATGAATTAGCGGGTTGGCAAAAAGCTTACAGTACAAAAGCAGGCGAGCCTTTGGTAAAAGAAATGGTGATAAGAGACGCTAATCATCCATCTATTTTATTTTGGAGCAATGGAAATGAAGGCGGCCATAACTTTAGTTTAATTGATGATTACGCTAAGTATGATTTATCAAAACGTACGGTTATTCATGGTCACCACAGACCAGGTAATGCCATTAACGGTATAGATTGCAATCACTACGAAGATTATAACAGTACTCAAAAAATACTTGCCGATACCAATATTTACATGCCAACAGAATTTATGCATGCTCAAGATGATGGCGCTGGTGCAGCTGGTTTGTCTGATATGTGGGATTTGCATTGGAATGCCAAAAAAGGTGCTGGCGGTTTTATTTGGGCTTTCGCCGATGAAGCCATTGTACGTACCGATAGAAATGGGATGTTAGATGCCAATGGCGTTAACGCTCCGGATGGTTTATTGGGCCCACACCGCGAAAAAGAGGGTAGCTACAATGCTATTAAAGAAATATACTCGCCTTTTAAAATAGTGCTTCAAAAGCTGCCTGACAATTTTGATGGTAAAATTGAGGTAGAAAACCGATACAATTTCACCAACTTAAATACCTGTAAATTAAGCTGGGAACTTTTAAATTTTAACCTTCCGGAAGATAAAACAGCAGGTTATAAAGTTTTAAAAAGTGGCACTGCCATAGCGCCAAACCTAGAACCTTTTGAAAAAGGTAGCTTTCAGATCCCTCTAGCGGCCGATTGGAAAAGCTATCAGGCTTTAGCCCTTACCGCAAAAGACCAACATGGCGAGGAAATTTACCGTTGGGTATGGAAAATCCAAACCAATGAAAACCTCATTAACCCGCTGTTAAAAAGTAAGTTAAGTGCAAAAGCAACAGTTACAGAAAAAGATAGCTTAATTACTTTAAAAGGTGGCGAAATCAGCGTAAGCTTTAGTAAAAACACAGGTAGATTGTCTGCTTTAGCTAATGATAAAAGCGCAGCTATATCTTTTAGAGACGGACCAGTTTTGGTAAGTGGTAATGCTGCTTTTTCTAAAATAGCTTACCGCGAAGAAGGTGATAAAGCCATAGTAGAGGTACAATACACGGGCGATATGAAAACTGTTACATACACCATGTACCCAAGCGGTTGGCTACAAATGGATTATAGCTTTGCTTTAAACGGAAAGTATCCTTTTGCAGGTATCAGCTTCAATTATCCGGAAAATTATGTTTTAGGGGCTAAATTTTTAGGTAAAGGACCATTTAGAGTTTGGAAAAACCGTTTACAAGGTGTTACCTATAATACATGGGAGAATTTTAATAATAATACCCAAACAGGTTCTGCTCCGTGGGTTTTTCCAGAATTTAAGGGTTATTATTCAAACATCACTTGGTTGCAAATGAATACCGTAGAAGGGAAATTTACCATTGCTACACCACAAGAAGATTTATTTGTGAGATTGTTTGATTTTTATGGTTTATCTGGCATGCAGCCACATCCAGCTTTGCCCGTTGGTGATATTTCTTTTCTGGAAGGTATACCAGCCGTGGGAAGTAAATTGGGTTTAAGAATTACACCTCGTCCGCAGATGTACGGCCCAGCCGGAGAAATGAATGAATTTACAGGCGAGCAAAAACGTACTTTATACTTCTTTTTTGGTTTAGAACCATCAGACAAGCCAAACAATTTTGTGATGCCTAAAGTGAATATCTTAACAGATTAATAGCAGAATTTAAAACTTTAATAATGAAAATTAATACCATCAAAATATATACATTACTTGCTTTTTTATCTTTAAGTTTTTCGACTTTCGCCGGAGAAAAAGACCCATCTTGGGCAAAAAAAGTAGGTTCTCCTAAACTTAAATTTAAGAAACAAGAGTTCGTAGCCAATAGCTATGGCGCTAAGGCCGATACAACTTTTTTAAGCACCAAAGCTATACAACAAGCTATAGATGCTTGTGAAAAAGCAGGTGGCGGCGTGGTTAAATTATTGCCTGGTAAATACCTTACAGGTTCTCTATTTGTTAAAAGCGGTGTTAAATTGATGATTGATGCCGATGTAGAACTTATGGGTAGCCAAAATATAGAAGATTATCCTTTGATTGATACTCGTGTTGCAGGTATGGAGATGAAATGGCCAGCAGCTTTGGTAAATATTATAGAGCAAAAAAATGCTGCTATTACAGGTAGCGGTATTATTAACGGAAGAGGAAAAGTTTTTTGGGATTTATATTGGACTATGCGTAAAGCTTATGAGCCCAAAGGTTTACGCTGGATTGTAGATTACGATGCTAAAAGACCAAGAACCATATTGGTACAAAGCAGCCAAAATATAGAATTGAAAGGCTTTAACATTCGTGAAGCCGGCTTTTGGAGCGTACAAGTTTTATACAGTACTTATGTAACGGTTGATGGTTTAATCATTAGAAATAATACCAAAGGTAAAGGCCCAAGTACAGATGGTGTTGATATTGATTCTTCATCGTGGGTATTGGTACAAAATTGTGATATCGACTGTAATGATGATAATTTTTGCTTAAAAGCCGGTAGAGATTGGGATGGTTTAAGGGTAAATCGCCCAACAGAATATGTGGTTATCCAAAATAATATTGCAAGGCGTGGTGCAGGCTTAATCACTTTTGGTAGTGAAACATCAGGGATGATTAGAAACATCTTAGCCAAAAATTTAACTGGCTTAGGTACTTCAAATGGAGTAAATATCAAATCGGCCTTAACGCGTGGCGGTGGTGTAGAAAATATCTACCTCAAAAATCTAAAAATGGATAGCGTAACAGTTGCCTTCCAAATTGGTAAAAATTGGAATCCTACTTACAGCTATTCTACTTTACCCAAAGAGTATAAATATGATGAAGTGCCTGTACATTGGCAAAAAATGCTAAATAGGGTAGAGCCTGCGGAAAAAGGTATCCCGGTTTTTAGGAATATACATATCAGCAATGTACAAGGTGTAGGTGTTAAAAGAGCGTTTAATGTTGCGGGTTTAGAAGGCTCGCCGGTAGAGAATTTTACTTTTACCAATGTTAATTTGGAGGTTGAAATGGCTGGTACTATAACTTATGCCAAAGACTGGACACTTAAAAATATCATTATTAAAGCTAAAGACAATTCAAAAGTAAAAGTTGAAAAATCTAACGAAGTAAATTTTAAGTAATGAAGTTCTTTAGCATTGTAGCGATTTTGTTCTGTGTCTCTTCATCTTTTGCACAAAAAATAGATCGTAAAGCTTTGGTAGAGCGCCATACTGTAAAAATAGAACATGCAGATGCTTTAGCGTCTTTAACGGTTGGTAATGGCAAATTTGCTATGACGGTTGATGTTACCGGCTTACAAACTTTTCCGGATTTTTATGCTGAAGGTGTGCCACTTGGTACACAGGCAGAATGGGCATGGGATAGCTTTAAAAATACAGCTGGTCATCAATTAGAAAACAGTTTTAAAGCTTATCAGCAATATGGTAGAGCGGTTACTTATGCTGTTCAAAACAATACATCGGCGAAAGCCAAAGAAGCTTCAAATTGGTTTAGACAAAATAAACACCGTTTGCAACTAGGTAATTTAGGCTTCTTATTTTATGATAAAGAAGGTAAAGAGCTTGGTATTTCTGCTATCAAAAGTATCCATCAAGAATTAAACATGTATACAGGAATCATTAGCTCTTTATATGAAGTTGACGGTGAAAAAGTACAGGTTAAAACCATAGCTAACCAAAATGAAGATGGCGTTTTGGTTAGCGTTCAATCTGCTTTAATTGCTAAAGGGCGTTTAAAAGTAAGGTTGAAATTTCCATATCCAAACGGGCAGTGGGCAGATGTGGGTAACTATTACGGGGAGGCAGAGAAACATCAAACCCAAATCATTAAGAAAACCATTTCTACTTCATCTATTAAGCATCAATTACAAGGAAGTAGCTATTTCACAAGTTTAGATTGGAGTGGTAAAGCACAATTGAAAGAGCAAAATAAGCATGAGTTTGTGCTGAGTCCGGCTGTATCAATGGCTTCATTTGAGTTTTCTGTAAGATTTTCTCAAACAAATGATTTTCAATCCATAGCTTTTCAAGAGCTAAAGGAAAACAACTTAAACGCTTGGGAAGACTTTTGGCAAAGTGGTGCTGCCGTAGATTTTTCTGGCAGTACAGATACCAGAGCTAAAGAGTTGGAAAGAAGAATTATTTTATCACAATACCTTACCAAAATACAATGTGCTGGTAATTACCCGCCACAAGAAACGGGCTTAACTTACAATAGCTGGTTTGGAAAACCCCATTTAGAAATGCATTGGTGGCATGCGGTACATTTTGCTTTATGGGGAAGAGCAGATATTTTAAGAAAAAGTACCGATTGGTATTTCAACGTAAAAGAAGGCGCAAAAGCTATCGCCCAAAGGCAAGGTTTTGATGGTGTGAGGTGGCAAAAAATGACAGATAATGAAGGTGCAGAAGTCCCTTCAAGCGTTGGTGCTATGTTAATTTGGCAACAGCCACACCCCATTACTTTTACCGAGTTATTGTACAGAGATCAACCTAGTGATAGCATTTTACATCGCTATAAAGATTTAGTTTTTGCTACTGCAGATTTTATGGCTTCTTTTGCGCACCTTAATCCTAAAACAAAAAAGTACGATTTAGGCCCGGTTTTGATACCTGCACAAGAACGTTTTAAAGCCGAGGAAACTTTTAATCCTACTTATGAGCTTTGTTACTGGAAATGGGCTTTACAAACTGCTCAAACTTGGAGGAAACGCTTAGGCTTACCCGAAAATGAAAAGTGGAATATGGTGATGAATAATTTAGCGCCGCTACCCGTTCAAAACCATGTTTATTTAGCTACAGAAAGTGCAACAGATTCTTATACCAATCCAGAATATAAAACCGATCATCCTTCTGTTTTAGGTGCTTTTGGGATGCTACCCCAAACAGGTATGGTAGATACAACCATCATGAAAAATACTTTTGAGCTTATCCTAAAAGATTGGAGTTGGAATGATACTTGGGGCTGGGATTTCCCGATGACCGCCATGACAGCAGCCCGTTTAAACATGCCAAATATAGCTATAGATGCTTTATTGATGCCCATAAAAACCAATACTTATTTAGTAAATGGCCATAATTATCAAGATGATAGATTAAGGATTTACCTTCCCGGAAACGGAGGCTTATTAACAGCAGTAGCTTTAATGTGTGCAGGTTGGGATGGACAAGAAACGCCAAACATAGGTTTTCCCAAAGATGGCACTTGGAAAGTAAGGAGCGAGGGTTTTAAGAAGATGTTTTAATATAACCTTCACTATTAAAATTATAAGCTTTTAATAAACTTAGTACTAACTAAAGTTATATAGTTCTTTTTTAAACTTAAGTTTAAGATATAAGAACCCTGAGCTAGTTTAGAAATATCTATTCGTATATTTTCTTTGATGGATAAAGTCTCCTCTTTTACACATTTCCCTTCCATATTATAAATTTTTAAAATGACAGCCTCATTATGGTTGGGTAAGGTAATATTTAAAGAATCCTGACTTGGATTTGGGTATAATTTAAAGCCTTTGTAAGTAGGGTATTTTTCTATTCCGGTTGTGATAGATTTAAACTCTCTGTAGCCTAAATCTGGTTTAGCACCTTCAAAAGCAATCCCAATATCAATACCAACATCAATTAAATCGCTTCCAGAAACTAATTTCATAAAATTAATATCGGGTAAATCGCCGTTTTCTTTTCTCGGTTGGGTAAGTTGTGCTAAATCTAAACTTACAAAATCACTACTATTAACGGTAACAGGCAAAGTAAAGTAGTTGAAAGATAAATCGCATTTTGGTGCATCTATTTGACTGGTCTCTGTGCCTCTTGCAGCAAAACCTAAATTGTTTTTCATCACATGGTCGTATCCGGGTACATCAGTCAAATAATCGGTACTATTAGCCGCTTTTCTATTGAGCATATTGTAATTAGATGCGTTTAAGTAAGCCGTATTGTTGTACCAATAATTACCTGCTAAATGGTGGTTAGCATAAAAACCATTAGCTTTATTTCTAACAGCTAAACAAGATTTTGTGGTGTTTCTGGGGATTATCGCTGGTAAATTACTAAGTGGAGAAGAACCATAGCCACCAACTTTAAAGCCATTTCCATCGCCTAAGCTGGTGAAATTTGTTGAATAGCCATTATAAAAAGCCCAGCAGTTTTCAAACACCGTAGGGGCATCTGCACTGATACAGTCATAGCCATCATCACTATTAAACCAAGCTCGGCAACCTCTAAAAATATTATTTGTATGAGCCGCTGATGATGGATGATTACCAAACCCATCCGTATTACCTCCTAGTTTATTGCCCGATGTATTATCATGATTATTATAAGCATCGCAGTTTAAAATTAAGTTATTAGCGCCTTTGGTTAAGTAAAAGCCAATAGCTTGTCCGTCATGCATACTTAGCTGTTCATAAATATTGTTATTCCCTTGGTTTTCAAAACAAATAGATTGTGTATGGGTAAGAATAGTAACCTGTACACCCACAACTTCTAAACCTTTTAAATGGATATATGAACCCACAACTTCAAAGGCATGTACCCTGTAATCTGCAGGTTTAACATTGCTATAGTTAAATACAGGTTTCTCTCCTGGGTAGGCCCAATATTTAATCATTTTCCCTGCGGTTCCACTTTTATTCAGATATGTTACATAAGCAAAAATGCTTGATTTTAAAGCAATTTGGCTTTCTGTCATCATGTAAGTTCCACCTCGTATATACACGGTATCGCCAGCACTTACAGCATCTTGAGATCTTTGGATACTTAAAAAAGGAGAGCTTATCGTTCCCGTATTGCTATCGCTACCATTGGGCGCAACGTAATATTTTGCTGCAAAGCTTTGTGCATAAAATAAACTCAATACTAGAATGAGGGAGTATTTTGGTGTTTTTATAAACATGAGAAATTTAATAATTGGTTGAAGCAAATTGTAAATAATCAAATGATTAATCATCCTGTTTCATCCTGATAAATAAATGATTGATGTTTGCTTTTCAGGATGGTACATGATGCCTGCATAAATAGAATTTCATATTTTGGAGCTACCAATTATAATTATTTAAACTACATGACTATAAGTCTAAAAAAATCTGGTTTACTACTCGTATTTCTTTTTGCTACCATAAATTTCTTGTTTGCGCAAAAGCAAATGGAGGCGCTAGACCGTGGCGTGGTTGCTATTTATAAGGGCAATCATCATTATTATGTGAGTTGGCGTGTTTTAGGTACCGATGCGCCTGATGTAGCTTTTAATGTTTACAGAAAATCTGGTGATGAACAGCCCGTTAAAATAAATGCTAGACCTATAACAGGTGCTACTTGTATTATAGATTCAACAGCTAAAGAAACCAAAGTAAATACATGGTTTGTTAAAAGCATTATTAACAAAAAAGAACAAACAGAAAAAGGCGAATTTACCATTGCTGCTAACGCCGAAGAAAAACCTTATTTGTCTATCCCTTTAAAAAACATCACGGGTTACGTTCCTAATGATTTATCTGTAGGAGATTTAGATGGCGATGGTCAATATGATTTTATTCTACATCAATCTGGTAGGGGCAGAGATAATAGCTCAGCAGGTTTAACAGACCCACCCATTTTTCAAGCTTATAAGTCTGATGGTACATTTCTCTGGGAAATTAATCTCGGAAAAAACATCAGAGAAGGCGCCCATTATACCCAGTTTATGGTGTATGATTTAGATGGTGATGGCATAGCCGAATTTGCTTGCAAAACAGCAGATGGTACTACAGACGGTAAAGGAAAAATTATCGGAGATGCCCAGACAGATTGGCGAGATACCTTAAATAAAAGAGCGCCTACTTATGGTAAAATTTTATCAGGGCCGGAGTATTTGACCATATTTAGTGGTAAAACGGGAGAAGCCTTAGCTACAGTTGATTATATTCCTTCAAGAGGAGATATTGGTACTTGGGGCGGGGTTGGTGGTAATGGTGGTAATGATAAGACAGGAAATAGAGTAGACAGATATACCGCTTGCATTGCTTATTTAGATGGTAAACGCCCAAGTTTGGTGATGGGCAGAGGCTATTATGGTAGAACTGTTTTAGCCGCTTTTGATTTTAGAGAAGGAAAACTAAGCTCTAGGTGGGTGTTTGATTCTAAAGATGGTAAAAATCCTTTTTCAGGGATGGGAAATCATAATTTATCTGTTGCCGATGTCGACCAAGACGGAAAAGACGAAATTGTTTTTGGCGCTATGGTGGTTGATGATAATGGTAAAGGTTTATACTCAACAGGCTTAAGACATGGCGATGCCCTTCATGTAAGCGATTTAGACCCTGATCATCCCGGCTTAGAGGTATTTGGTGTACATGAAATAGAGGAAGGTACTACAGGTCCTGGTGTTGCCCTTTATGAAGCTGCTACGGGTAAGATTTTATTTAAAGCTGCCGATAACGAGGATATTGGAAGAGGCGTAGCTGCAAATATTGATACCACAAGAGTAGGCGCTCAAATGTGGTGGGCTGGTTCTCCAGATTTATATACGATAAAAGGAGAAAAAATAGGTTTGGCACCTCGCTCAACTAATTTTTTAATTTATTGGGATGGCGATTTAAGTAGAGAACTTTTAAACGGAAACTATATTGAGAAGTATGGAAAAGGCAGAATTTTTACTGCTGATGGTGCTGTTTCTAACAACGGCACAAAATCTACACCCGCATTATCTGCTGATATTTTAGGCGATTGGCGAGAAGAACTCATCCTCCGCAGTGCTGATAATAAGGAATTGCGTATCTATACCACAACCATCCCTACCACCATAAGACAATATACCTTAATGCATGACCCGCATTATCGTTTAAGTATTGCTTGGCAAAATGTTGGCTATAACCAGCCACCACACACCGGCTTTTATATGGGTAAAGGGATGAAACCAGCACCTAAACCTTTTATTAACATAGTAAACTACCGTCACCCTTAATTTATGATGCTTTTTAGATTATGCTTTTTAGCCATTATTCTTTGTTTTTCATCCTGTTTTGTAAAAAAAAGCACCTTAGAACAGGCAGATAAACCACTTTTTAGAGACCCTATTTTTGATGGTGCAGCAGACCCTGTAGTGATTTTTAATACTAAAACTCAAAAATGGCTTATGTTTTACACCAACAGAAGAGCAAATGCTTCAGATTTAGACGGAGTAACTTGGGTACATGGTACCAGAATAGGTATTGCAGAATCTATAAACGGTGCTAAATGGAATTATCTGGATACCGCAAATATTAAATATAGAGACGCTGATTATACCCATTGGGCGCCTGAAGTTATAGCGCATGAAGGGCTTTACCATATGTATTTAACCTATGTTCCCGGTATTTTTAAAGATTGGCAGCATCCAAGATACATCCTTCACCTTACCAGTGCCAATTTGCTAGATTGGAAATTTGAAAGTAAGCTTCAACTAGCTAAAGATAAAGTTATTGATGCCTGTGTATTCCCTTTGCCTGAAGGCGGATGGCGTATGTGGTACAATAATGAAAACGATGGTAAATCTGTTTATTATGCAGATAGTAAGGATTTATATAACTGGACAGACAAAGGCAAAGCACTTGCTACCCGTGGCGAAGGCCCTAAAGTTTTTAAATGGAAAGATAAATATTGGATGGTGGTAGATATGTGGCGTGGATTAGGAATTTACGCTTCAACAGATTTAATCACCTGGAAAAAACAAAAAGAAAACATACTAGAAAAGCCTGGTACAGGTGTAGATGATGGCGTTATAGGTGGTCACCCCGATGTTGTAGTAAGAGGTGATAAAGCTTATGTTTTTTACTTTACTCACCCAGGCAAAACCCCAGAAAATAAAGGGAAAGATACTTATGAACAAAGAAGAAGCAGCATACAAGTTGCCGAGTTAAAATACGAAAACGGCATCATCACTTGTGATAGAAACGCACCTGTTTACCTCAACTTAAACCTAAATAAACCTTAACGTATGAAGATGAAAAAGTTTGCTTTTTTATTAGCCAGTTTTTTTGCCATTTTAATTGCTTTTAAACCTCAAGATAAGCCAACCATTTATTTAATTGGCGATTCTACCGTAAGAAATAATGATAAAGCCCAGTGGGGTTGGGGTAGTCTTTTACCAACTTTTTTTGATTCTACCAAAGTAACTATTAAAAACCACGCTATGGCAGGCAGAAGCACCCGTACTTTTGTTAAAGAACAACGTTGGGAGAAAGTTGTAAATAGTTTACAGCCAGGAGATTATGTTTTAATGCAATTTGGACATAATGATGGTAGTAAACCCGATACTTCTAAAGCAGGTTATCGTGGTGTTTTACGTGGCACTGGCGAAGAAACTGTTAACCTTACCTGGAAAGACGGAACTGTAGAAACTGTTTATACGCATGGTTATTACCTCAGAAAGTTCATCAAAGAAAGTAAAGCTAAAGGTGCTATTCCTATTGTTTTATCTATGATACCACGTAACCAATGGGCTAATGGAAAAGTGAAACGTGTAGATAAGGATTTTGGTTTATGGGCAAAAACAGTAGCACAAGAAGAAGATGTTACTTTTATTGATTTAAATGCTATAACGGCTGATAAGTATGACGCCTTAGGACCAGATAAAGTGAAAGATTTTTTTGCAGGCGACCATACCCATACCAATAAAGAAGGCGCAAGAATTAATGCGCAATCTATTGTAGAAGGTATTAAAGCATCATCAGAAAAGAGATTAAAAAAGTTCTTAATCAAATCATAAAAGACGCATGTTCAAAAAATATAAAATCTTATTACTTCCTGTTTTAGTACTAGCTATTTCATGTTTAGCGCTTAAAAAAGCAGATAAACCTACCTTATTTCTCATTGGCGATTCTACCGTAAAAAATGGTAGAGATAATGGTGCTGGTGGTTTATGGGGTTGGGGTCATTTCCTTCCCGATTTTTTTGATAGCAATAAAATCAATATAGAAAACCATGCGCTTGGAGGCACAAGTTCTAGAACTTTTAGGTCTAAAGGTTTGTGGGATAGTGTTTTATTGAAGTTAAAACCTGGAGATTATGTCATCATACAATTTGGGCATAATGATAGCAGCCCTTTAGATGATACGGTTAGAGCCAGAGGAACCATCCGTGGGAATGGTAATGAAAGTAAAGAAATTTATAATCCCATATTAAAAAAACAAGAGGTGGTTTATACTTATGGATGGTATATCAGGCAATTTATCAAAGAAACAAAAGCAAAAGGTGCTATTCCTATTGTTTGTTCTTTAGTACCCAGAAACGCATGGAAAGACGCTAGAGTAAACCGGGCAGAGTATGCGCTTTGGGCAAAAGCTGCAGCAGAACAAGAAAATGCTTTTTTTATTGATTTAAATAAGCTTATCGCTGATGAATATGATGCCTTAGGTACAGAAAAAGTCAATCAAGTATATTTTGGGCTAAAAGATAATACCCACACCATAGAAGAAGGCGCAAAGTTTAACGCTAAAAAAGTAGTAGATGGTATTAAAGCTACTAAAGGTTTAAATTTAGCTAAATACATAAAAAGATAATTTAAATTAGGGCATCCATATCATAAACCTTTTATTGTCATGAATAGATTTTTGTCGCTGTTGTTTTTAAGCTTCATAGTTGTTAGCGAGGTGTTTGCCCAAAAAAATAAAGCTCAGAAACGCCCAAATATCATTTTAATTTTAGCTGATGATATGGGTTTTTCAGATTTAGGCAGTTTTGGCTCAGAAATGGAAACTCCGGTTCTAGACAAAATGGCTAAAGAAGGTTTAAAAATGACTAATTTTTATAATGCTTCTCGTTGTTGTCCAACACGGGCTTCTTTAATGACAGGGCTCTATCCGCATCAAGCTGGTGTAGGTGATATGGTGAATACCAGACCTCAGCCAGCTTATCAAGGTTACTTAAATAAAAATTGTGTCACCATCGCCGAAGCTTTAAAAACCTATGGTTATGCTACTTTTATGGCGGGTAAATGGCATATAGGGCAAGTAAAAGATAATTGGCCAACTAAAAGGGGGTTCGATAAATATTTTGGTTTAATTGATGGTGCTAATAGCTATTTTGAGAACAGACCTTATCGTCCAAATCAAAAGCTAACTATAGCCTTGGGCGAAGATCAATATCAAACTCCCGATGGTTATTATTCTACCAATGCTTATACAGATTTTGCCATTAAATTTATCAAAGAAAGAAAAGACCCAAAACAGCCCTTCTTTTTATATTTAGCTTACCAAGCGCCACATTGGCCTTTACATGCTTTACCAGAAGACATAGCCTTATTTAAAGGTAAGTTTATGCAAGGTTGGGATGTTTTAAGAGAACAGCGTTTTCAAAAGCAGAAGCAATTAGGTATCATCTCGGCTAACCAAAAACTATCTCCTAGAGATGCCAATTTACCAGATTGGAATAGCTTATCGCAAAAAGAAAAAGAAGATTGGGATGAAAAAATGGCTGTTTATGCCGCTATGATCTACCGTATGGATAAAAATATTGGTAAGCTTAAAGCCGAGCTAAAAGCAATTGGGGAAGATGAGAATACCGTTTTTATGTTCCTTTCGGATAATGGTGCAAGTCATGAAAATATCAATGCTAATGGTTTTACGCCTCAAATTATAGAAGCATCTAAAATGCCAGCATCAAATCCTTCATCATTTACAGCTTATGATTTTTGGGGTGCCAATGTGAGTAATACACCTTTCCGTTCTTTTAAACATTGGGAATACGAAGGTGGTACAGCAACACCTTTTATTGCTTACGGTCCAAAATGGATAAAACCTCAAATTAACCATCAGCCAGCACATATTATAGATATAATGAGTACTTGTTTGGCTTTAGCCGGAGTAAATTATCCTGAAACCCATCAGGGTAATAAAATTCTACCTACAATAGGAAAAAGCTTAGTTCCTGTTTTTCAGAAAAAGCAATGGGAAGGGCATAAAGCTTTGTTTTTTGAGCATGAAGGTAACAGGGCAGTTAGAGTTGGCTCATGGAAATTAGTATCTACTTACCCTGCAAACCAATGGGAATTGTATGATTTATCTAAAGACCGGGCCGAGCAGCAAAATCTTGTTTCACAATTTCCTGAGAGGGTAAAAGAAATGGCTGTTTTGTATCATGAATGGGCGCAACATACAGGTGTTATTCCTTTTGAATTGTTAGATAAAAAGAAGCCCTAGCTTCTTGATAATTACTTGCTCATCCAAATCAATCTATTTTATTTAGGCTTATTGTAAAGACTTGTTTTTTTTAGATTTTAGAATCTAATGGGTAATAGCTAAAACCAAAAATCAAATAGTCTTTATTTTATGTAGGATATTGTCATATATTGACATTGGTAATCTCTCAAAAAATTAATCTTAACACTCGCTAAAAAAACCTTGAAATTTAATTGTCAAGGTTTTTATAGTTTCTAATGAGTTTTTTACACTTAAACAGGACACAGCAGGTTGCTGTCCATTTTATATTTCCTTAACATCGTAAATCAAACCAGTTATACAATTTTGTCGCTAAATTTTATTGGCCTTTAACCTCTCTAAGAGTAAAAGTTGATGAAATTTTTTGTACAAGTAGCAAATTAAATGATTATAAATAATACTATCATGTCAAAATTCCTATCAAAAATTTTCATCTTAAGCGTGGCTGTTATGCTGTTTTCTTCTTGTGCTGCTCAAAAGCAAAGAAAAGCTCAAAAAGAAGAAATCTTAAAAGTAATGCGTTCTACAAACGCTTATTTTATGAATAAATGGCCAGACCCATACAAACCTATTTTTACCAATGTTTTAAGACCAAGTAATATCTGGACTAGAGCGGTTTATTATGAAGGTTTAATGGCGCTTTATCAAATAGATAAAAATCCAAAATATTATGATTATGCCGTAGAATGGGGCGAGAAACATAAATGGGGATTAAGAAACGGTATTAAAACCCGTAATGGTGATGATCAAGCTTGCGGTCAAACTTATATTGATTTGTATTATATCGATAAAAAACCAGAACGTATCAAAGATATTAAAGCATCTATGGATTTAATGATGGCATCTGGTAAAGTAAACGATTGGACATGGATTGATGCTATCCAAATGGCAATGCCTGTGTTTGCGCAATTAGGTGTTTTAGAGAAAAACCCAGCCTACTTTGAGTATATGTATAAAATGTATATGCATACCAAAGAAGTAGAAGGTGGTGGTTTATACAACGCTAAAGAAGGCTTATGGTGGAGAGATAAAGATTTTGTACCGCCTTATAAAGAGCCTAATGGCGATGATTGCTACTGGAGTCGTGGTAACGGATGGGTAGTAGCAGCCTTGGTTAGGGTTTTAGATATTATGCCTAAAGATGGCCCTCATCGTGAAGAATATATAAAAACCTATTTAGAAATGATGAAAGCCTTAGTGCCTTTACAAAGAGAAGATGGTTTCTGGAATGTTAGTTTAAATGATCCCAACAATTTTGGTGGCCCAGAAACCACCGGAACTGCTCTTTTTGTTTACGGAATGGCTTTTGGTATCAATAACGGTTTGTTAGACAAAGCAACTTATTTACCGGTTATCAATAAAGCATGGAATGCTATGGTAACTAAAGCAGTACATCCAAACGGATTTTTAGGATACGTACAAGGTACAGGCAAAGAGCCTAAAGACGGACAGCCGGTAACCTATACCAGCATGCCAGATTTTGAAGATTATGGCTTAGGATGTTTTCTTTTAGCTGGTGCCGAGATGTATAAACTTGGAGGTAAATAATGCTGATTAAAAAGAATTTTCTAATCATTTTTCTAAGTGTTTTCTTTCTGGGCAGTACTTCGGTACTGTCTCAGGAGAGAGCAATAGAAACTATTATAAAAAAGGGAAACGAGTTTACCTTTCAACAAAACGGCACTACTATTAAAATAGAGTTTTGTTCACCTAAAGTTTTTAGAGTAAGATACAGTGCTAATGGCACTTTTGTGGCTCAAGAAAATTACATGGTTAATAATTACAATTGGTCTGCAGTACAGCTTAACCATGTAGAAAATCAAAACAAAATCACCATCAATTCTGATAGTTTAAAGCTAGAAATTCAGAAAACTCCATTTTTAATCAAAGTTTATAACCATAAAGGTTTACTTATTAATGAAGATGCTTTACCTGCCCAAATAAAAGGCGAAGCAAAAACCATAACCAAAACCATGCAAGCCAACGAGCATTTTTTTGGTTTTGGCGAAAGAATGGATTTTTTAGACCGAAAGGGTAAAAAGCTAAGGTTAAATGTGGGTAGAGGCGAAGGCTTACCGCATGAAGTTGGCGCTTATAATGTCTTAGAAGCCAATTACTGCCCGGTTACTTTTTTCATGAGTACCAAAGGTTATGGTATTTATTTGCATACTTCCTATGCTTCTAATTGGGATATGGGCACTAGCAATCCAAACCAATACAGCTTTGCCCCAGAAAATGGCGAGTTAGATTATTATTTTATCTATGGCCCTAGTTTCCCTTCTTTAATTCAAGATTATACCAACATAACAGGTAAAGCACCATTGATGCCTAAATTTGCTTTGGGCTTACATGTAGGTACTTATAGCGGTGGTACTTGGGGCATGAAGAAATGACCAGCACCCAGTATGTAATTGCTTTGGCGCAAAAACTTCGTCAGCAAAATATTCCTGCTGATATCATTTGGCTAGATTCTACTTGGCGTTTATTTGGCGAAAATGGGGGTAAAGGTGCTACTACTTTCGAGTGGAGAGAGACCTTCAAGAATCCTAAAGCTATGTTTGATAGTATTTATGCGATGGATTATAAAATGGTGGGTTTACACCTTCGTCCGCGTTTTGATAATGCTAAAAAACTAAACCTTTTAGACCAAGCCCGTAAAAAAGGTTTTACCTATCCAGAAGATGGTAAGCCCGGCGAATTTGTAAACTTTTTTGATGAAAAAGCTGTCGACTGGTGGTGGGAAAACGGCGTGATGCGTGTAGCAAAACAAGGTGCCATGTTTCTTAAAACAGACGAAGGAAGTGCCTTTGGTCATAAAGCAAACGAAAGTGATAAAGTTGGCCCAACAGGGCAAGAAGCAGAACGCTTACATAATATTTTTCCAATAGCTTATGCAAAAGCACCTTACGAGAAGTTTCAAGAGCTAAACAAAATAAGAGGTTTAAACCAAACCCGCGAAGGTTATGCAGGCATACAGCGCTATCCATTTATTTTTGCTGGAGATTGGCCTAGCGAGTGGCAATATTTTGCTCCGGTTATTAAAGCAGGTTTAAATATCGGTTTATCCGGAGTGAGTAATTGGGCACATTGCATGGGTGGTTTTGAGCACCCTGCAGATCCAGAATTGTATATCAGATGGGTACAATTTGGGATGTTAAGTCCGGTTGCTTTAGTTTTTGGTATGGATCATCCGGGTTATAAAGAACCTTGGAACTATGGCGAAGACGCACTTCGTAATTTTAGAAATTACGATAAGTTACGTTATCGTTTATTGCCGTATCTGTATGCAAGTATGTATCAAAATCATCAAACGGGTATTCCTATGATGAGAGCTTTGGTATTAAACCATCAGGATGATGTAAATACTTATAACATAGATGACCAATATCTTCTTGGGGATAATTTAATGGTTTGCCCGGTAACTGTTAAAGCTGCCAAAACACGCTCTTTATATCTGCCGAAAGGCAATTGGTATAACTACTGGACAGGTAAGAAAATTTCTGGTTCTCAGTACATACATGTAGTTGCTCCTTTAGATACCATCCCGCTTTTTGTAAGAGGTGGAGGTATTATCCCTATGCAACAAGATATGAAATATACCGATGAGCAAGCTGTTAAAAATATCACGCTAGCGGTTTATCCCTCAGGGAAATCAGAATTTAATTTGTATGAGGATGATGGTAAAACTTTAGACTATCAAAAAGGAAAATTTGCTACAACCAAAATCACTTCAGAAGAGTTAAAAGATGCTGTAAAAATTATTGTAGCTAAGCCTGTAGGCGATTATCAGCCAATAGCTCAGCAATTTCAATTACAGGTTTATGGTTTTAAACAAAAACCAACATCAGTTAAAGTCAATAATCAAGAATTACCACTAAGCAGCTGGAAGTACGATAACAGCAAAAACTATGTTATGCTAGAAGCCAGTGGCGCTTTTGAGGTAGTTATTCAATAAAAATTAAGCTTAGCTAAATCATATGAAAATAGCATTTGCAATGAAATTAAAACCTGGCTGCGAAGCCGAGTATAAGAAAAGACATGATGAGATTTGGCCAGAATTAGCCCAGCTTTTAAAAGATAACGGGATAAGTGATTACTCGATATTTTTAGAAGAAGCCACTAATACGCTATTTGCTGTACAACAACAATCGGGTTCATCATCGCAAGATTTAGGCTCAACTGCAATAGTACAAAAATGGTGGGCTTACATGGCAGATATTATGGAAACCAATCCGGATAATTCTCCGGTAAGTATTCCTTTAAAACAGGTTTTTCATCTTGATTAAGCATATGAAAAGGATTCTTATTTTATCGATGCTTCTTCTTTCATTGGCTATTCAAGCGCAAGAAAAGAATACGGTTTATTTATTCTCCTACTTTAAAAACAACGGACAAGATGGTTTGCATTTGGCTTACAGCCGAGATGGTTTAACTTGGCAAGCCTTAAAAAACGATGAATCTTTTCTAAAACCAGAAGTCTCTAAAGATAAATTGATGCGTGATCCATGCATCATCAGAGGGGCAGATGGTAAGTTTCATATGGTTTGGACAGTTAGTTGGACAGATAAAACTATCGGTTATGCATCATCAACAGATTTAATTTATTGGTCTCCGCAAATAGCTATTCCGGTTATGGCACATGAAGAAGGCGCTAGAAACTGTTGGGCACCAGAAATTACATACGATGCTAAGAAAAAGCAATACATGATTTATTGGGCAACAACCATAAAAGGTAAGTTTTTAGAAACAGCATCAGAAAAAGAAAGTGGTTATAATCACCGCATGTACTACACCTTAACTAAAGACTTTAAAACTTTTAGCCCAACACGTTTATTATACGAGCCCGGTTTTAATGTTATTGATGCTTCTATTGTAAAAGATGGAAAGCGTTATGTCATGTTTCTAAAAGATGAAACACGAGAGCCTGTTCAAAAGAATTTAAAAATAGCTTACAGCAAGAAAATAAACGGTCCTTACAGTGCAGCCAGTAAACCTTTTACAGGCAATTATTGGGCAGAAGGGCCAACCGCTTTTAAACACCAAGGTAATTGGATAGTTTATTTTGATAAATATACCTTAAAACAATACGGAGCTTTAAGCTCTAGAGATTTAGAAAACTGGGAAGATATATCTGCTAAAATAAGCCTGCCTAAAGGGATTAGACATGGCTCCATTTTAAACATCACCGAAGAAGAATTGCAAAAGTTGATACATGTTAAAATGGTAGAATAAATATGAAACCAACCGACTTATATAAATTTCTTCAGGTAGATGAATACTCTGCTACGCCGAAATATTTGCAGCTGAGTAATGCTATTATCTCTGCTATAGAAAATAATCATTTAAAGAAAGATGATGTTTTGCCCTCTATTAACGAGTTAAGCTATGTTTTAGAAATATCAAGAGACACCACAGAAAGAGGTTACAAATACCTAAAGAAGCTAGGCGTTATTGTATCCGTACCGGGTAGAGGTTATTATGTTGGTAATGCAAACTTTAAAAAGAAAATAAAGGTATTCTTACTCTTTAATAAGTTATCGGTACATAAAAAAATGATTTACGATGCATTTGTAGCCGCTTTAGGTCCAGATGCTGCTGTAGATTTTTATATCTATAATAACGATTTTACCATCTTTAAAAAGCTCATCCTAAACAGAAGAACAGATTATTCTCATTTCGTAATAGCTCCCCATTTTTTAGAAGGTGGCGAGAATGCTTATGAAATCATCAATCAGTTACCCAAAGAAAAATTGATACTCATAGATAAAAAGGTAAATGGTGTAGAAGGTTCTTATGGGGCAGTTTATGAGAATTTCGAGAAGGATATTTATAATGCTTTAACCGAGTTAAATGAGCAGTTAAGTAAATACAATACCCTAAAATTACTGTTTCCTAAGAAGAGTTATTTCCCAAAAGAAATAGTTCACGGTTTTATTAGATTTTGCCAGCAATATGCTTTTAATCATGTTATCGTAAGCGATATTAAGTTAGAACCTATTAGCGCTGGCGAAGTTTATATCAATTTAATGGAGGATGATTTGGTAACCTTGATAGAAAAAATCATCTCCTTGGATTTAGTATTAGGTAAAGATGTAGGTTTAATATCCTACAATGAAACACCACTTAAAAAACTTTTATTAAACGGTATTACCACCATTTCTACAGATTTTAAATTGATGGGGAATTTAACCGCCGAAATGATTAAAACCAATAATCAAGAGCACCATGCTGTTCCTTTTTATGTTACACTAAGACCTTCTTTATAGTTTTTTTTCATCATGATGGGGCAGGATACGCTTCATAAATGTAGTTTTTACTTTAGAAAAGCCTTTATTAAACCACAAACCGAAACACCTAAGCTTAATATCTTATACTTATGTATCATCAAGAGAAGAAAATAAAAAAATAAATAAGTGTGTATTTAACATTTTAAAATATTTTACTTATTATTGAGTAACCAATTATAACTGAAACGTACCATTCGTATTTTATTTTCAGTCTTTTTATATAAAGTATTTGTTTTTTCGGTTTACTAGATGAAGGTAGAAGGAAGATTTAAATTTGTAGAGGTAGATAATGAACTTGTTCTTTGGATTAAATTCAAGGAAGGAGATAAATTAGCTTATGCGCATTTCTATAAAACATACTCGGCACTCTTATTTAGATATGGCTGTAAAATCAGTACCGATAAAGAATTGGTTAAAGATGCCATTCATGATTTATTCACATCCATCTGGAAAAATAAAGAGAATCTATCTGTTCCTGCTTCTGTTAAAAACTATTTGGTAAAATCTTTAAGAAACAAAATTTTAAGAGAGCATAGTAAGACTGCAAAGTTTATACAAGAAGAAAGCTTAAGTGAGCTAGATTTTGGTTTAGCGCCTTCTAATGAAGATGTTTTAGTTTTAAAAGAACTAGATACAGAAAATAAGAAGAAACTTCTTGATGCTTTAAAAAGTCTAAGTCATAAACAAAAAGAAGTTATCTTTTTACTTTATTATAATAACTTAAGTCCGGCAGAAGTAGCTGCAATCATGTCGGTTTCTATACGTACCATTTATAATACTACTTTTAATGCCATCCAAATTTTAAAAAATCAAATGGCTGGCGCTGCCATTCTTATGATTTTTTACCTGCCTTAAATAGCATTTAAAAGGCTTTTCAATTTTTTTTAAAAAAATTGAAAATTCTTTGGTAAAAAATCATTCTTCATGTCTAATAGTAACAAAGCCATTAGCCAATTATTAGAACATGAATGCTCCATACATCACTTTAGAAGATTTAATACTAGATGCCAAATTTATTTCGTGGGTTAAAGACCCTGATACTGTAGATGGAAATTTTTGGGTAAACTGGGCTGCAAAAAGTGAAGAAAACCAACTGGTGCTAGAGCAAGCTAAAGCTATTATTTTAGAATTAGTTAAGGATGTTGATGAACCTATACAAGATGAGTTAAATGATTTATGGAGAAGGATAGAAGCTAGCAATGATGCTTTTGATCAAGAAAAAGCTAGACAAAATGCGGTAGGTCATAAATTAAGCTTAATTAAAACATGGCAAAAAGCTGCTGCTGTGTTTGTAGGCTTTGGTATAGTAGTGTCTCTCCTGTTTTTTCTGCTTAATCAGAAGGTTAGTATTTCTACACAATACGCAGAAAATCAAAAAATACAATTGCCAGATGGCTCTTTCGTGGTTTTAAATGCTAACTCTTCCGTTTCTTTTGCTGATGATTGGGACGAGCAATCACCAAGAGAAGTTTGGTTAGAAGGCGAGGCCTTTTTCTCGGTTACACATACAGCCAATCATCAAAAATTTATAGTTCATACCAATGATTTAGATGTACAAGTTTTAGGCACCAAATTCAATGTAAATGCCAGAGTTAGCAAAACCAGAGTAGTCCTAAACTCGGGTAAGGTTAAGCTATTCTTACGTCAAGAAAAAAATCAAGAAGTTGATATGAAACCGGGTGAGTTGGTAGATTTCTCATCTAACAACAAAGCTTTTGTTAAAAAAGCAGTTAAAACAAAAGTATTTAGCGCTTGGGTAAATAAAGAACTGGTTTTTGAAGATACAAGTCTGGAAGAGATTGCCCAGCTATTAGAAGATAATTATGGTTACAAAGTGAAATTTGTTAATAAAGAATTAGCCAACCTTACTTTCACAGGTACTGCAAATACAGAAAACATCAATTTATTATTTACCATACTTCAAAAAACGTTCAATATCAGTATACAAAAACAAGAGAATAACTTAATTATAAATAACTAATCCAATAACCAATAAATCTAAAAAATGAGAAGTTTTATACTAGGAATTTTTGCGGTGTTGCAGATAGCAGAGAATGGCTATTCACAACCCATTGCCTATTCTAAAACCTACGCTTATGCAAGCAGTAGTACCAGAGTAGATTCAACTAAACCTGTTGGGGAGCAGGGGCAGCAATTATCAACCATGCTAAAATATTTGGAAGAACAATATAAAGTTCGTTTCAACTACGATAGCAAATTATTAAAAGATAAACTTGTTAAAGTAGGTATTGTCAAAGAAAGCAACCCTCTAGAGCAAGTTTTATTACAATTATTAAGTCCGTTTGATCTTAATTATGAGAAGGTAAAAGAAAGCCAGTACATCATTTACAAAAACAAGAAAAATTTAGCAGATATTGCTATTACAGGGAAAGTTGTTGATGCCGCTGGAATGCCCTTACCAGGCGTAAGTGTACGCATAAAGGGTTCAACAACAGGTACTACAACCGATATTAATGGTAAGTACGCTATCAATATACCCAATACCGGTACTGTATTGGTATTTAGTTTTATTGGTTTTACTAGCCAAGAAATTGTTGTAAACAATCAAAAAAGTGTAGATATAACACTTATAGATGACTCTAAAACCTTAAACGAAGTTGTTGTTGTGGGTTACGGTTCGCAGAAAAAAGCCGATATCACAGGTTCTGTAGCTATTGTGAATACGAATGATATGCTTCAAGTTTCATCAAATGATGTTGGGCAACTTTTACAAGGTCGTGTTTCTGGTGTTGCTGTAAACAGCGATGGGCAGCCTGGAGCCTTCCCGCAAGTAAGAATAAGGGGTATTGGCACTTTTGGAAACTCAGACCCACTATATGTTATAGACGGAGTACCAATCAATGGTGTACCTAGAGATTTTAACCCTAATGATATAGAAAGCGTTCAAGTATTAAAAGATGCTTCTGCCGGTGCTGTTTATGGTTCAAGAGCAGCAAACGGGGTTGTTATCATTACTACTAAACAAGGAAAGAAAAATTCTCCTTTAAAAGTAGAATACGCAGGTTATTACGGTGTTGATGAAGTTTGGCAAATTATGCCTGTAACGGGCAGGGCAAACTATCAAGCTTTAAATAACGAAGCAAGATTTAATGCAGGTAAGCCTCTAGCCCCGGCTAACGACCCTAATTCAAACCGATACATTACAAATATTGATACAGACTGGCAAAAAGAAGGTTTAAAAACAGGGAACAGACAAAACCATTATGTGAACTTTTCTGGTGGTGGTAATAATACAACCTACAATGTATCTCTAGATCTTTTTGATAATAACGGAACTTTCGTAGGTAATGGCCCAACTTATAAAAGATACACTGCTAGGGTAAATACCATGGCAGAAAAAGGAATATTTAAAATTGGGCAAACATTTAACTATACCCGCTCTAATGAGAACACATTAACCAATAGTGATGGTGTACTCTTAGGTGCTCGTCCGCCTTTAATTAACGATTTAGTTTTTGCTATACCAACCATGGCGTTATATGACCCTACTGTTGATGGTGGCTTTGGTGGTACACTTCAAAATCGCGAAGACGCTATTTCTTTAAACGGCATTGGTTACAACAGTTTAGTTACTAATAAAACTGATGTTGATAGAATGTTTGGTACCATATTTGGCGAGTTACAACTTTTAAAAAGTAATGGTCATAGTTTAAAATATAAACTTAATGTTGGCTATGATAGAGTTTTTGCCCGTGATAATGGCTTTATCCCAACCTTTGATCTAGGCTATTTCTTCCAAAATGTTAATGCCAGATTAACAGATAACTCTAGAACATACGGAAGTACACTTATAGAAAACACTCTAAGTTACGATAAAACATTTGGCAAACACACAGTAGCTTTATTAGCGGGGCAAATGTATCAAAGAGATTTAGCACTAACTAAATTTGCTTATGCAGAAGGTTTTGTAAAACCATATTTTCCCACTTTAGCAAATGGGTCTACAAGTAATTCATCTGCATTTGAAGCATATCATACCATAGCATCTTATTTAGGTAGACTTAACTACAATTATGACAATAAATATTTACTTACCGCTACTTTAAGAAGAGATGGTTCATCAAGATTTGCTAAAGCAAACCGTTATGGCAATTTCCCTTCTGTAGCTTTAGGATGGAAAATTAGTGAAGAATCTTTCTTTAAACTTCCAAAATCTTTAGTATCCGATTTAAAGATTAGAGCAAGCTGGGGTCGTTTAGGAAATGAAAATATTCCTAACTACTTATATTTTGCATCTATAAACCCTAATATCGTTTATACTTTTAATGATGTTCGTGTACTTGGTGGTTTACAAACTAATGTAGTATCTGAAACCATTAAATGGGAAGAAAGAGAAACTTCAAATATAGGTATAGATGCAACTTTATTTAGCGGAAAATTAGATTTATCTGCAGAATACTATAATAGTACAAGTTCTGATATTTTGGTAGGTATTCCAATTCCAGCTTCGGTAGGATCTATCAATAGTTTTCCTATCGTAAACGCTGGGGCTTTGAGAAACAGAGGGGTAGAGTTAAGCGCTACTTATCGTAAAATGACTGGCGAATTCAAATATGATATTACGGCCAACTTCACTACTATTAAAAACAAAGTTTTATCATTAGGTAATGATGTTCAATTTAGAGAAGGAATAGGTTCTTATACAGAAATTGGTGGCGAGGTTGGTAGACACTATGGCTGGGTGGCTGATGGAATTTTCCAAACCCAGGCAGAAGTTGATAATCATGCTACGCAATTTCCAGGAACAACTGTTGGAGATATCAGATTTAAAGATTTAAACGATGATGGTATCATCAATGAAGATGATAGAACTTATTTAGGTAGTGGTATCCCTCGTTATACTTATGGTTTAAATATCGGCACATCTTATAAGCGATTTGACTTTACTGTTTTCTTATCAGGAAGTGCAAAATTTTTGATCAATAGCAGATTGTACAGAGATTTAATGCATACCGGTGGCGATGCTAATTACCATGAAGATATGCTTAACCGTTGGACAACAATTAATACCAATACTAATATTCCAAGATTAGATTGGAATGATGTTAACCAAAACAGTAGAAACTCTAATCGTGAAGGCTGGTTGCAAGACGGAACTTTTGTAAGAATCAATACCGTCTCTTTAGGTTATACTTTACCAAAATCATTCATAAAAGGTATTTCTAATGCAAGACTTTATGCAACAGCTCAAAATTTATACACTTTTCAAAAGTATAAAGCCTACAATCCTGATTTTACTGCCGGAGTTTTTGAGCCTGGTTTTGACAATGGTTCTTTTCCTAGACCCAGAACAATAATGCTTGGTGTACAAGTTGGTTTTTAATTAATTGAATGAATATTAAAAGCAAGAAAGATGAAAAATTTTAAATACTGTATAATAGTTTTGGCTTTCCTAACAGCCTGCGATAAAAAATTAGATTTAGTCAACCCTAATGGTCCAACTGCGGCAAGTTATTGGAAAACTAAAGACCACGCATTTGCTGCCATCACCGGAGTTTATAATGCTTTAATTACTGATGGTACTTACCAGCGTTCTTTTCCTGGTCTAACAGATAGTAGAGGAGATGATTTTAGAGGCGACAGCCCTTGGCCAGATTTAGAGCAAGCAGGTAAATTTATCATTCCCAATAATTCTGCACCAGTACAGTGGATATGGAGAGATCTTTATATGATTGTTTATAGAGCTAACCAAGTTATTGCTAATGTTGGCGCTATGGATGCTTCTGTTGTTGATGATATTTCTAAATCAAGAATTATGGGTCAAGCATATTTCTTAAGAGGTCTAGCTTATTATAATTTAGCAACTACCTTTAAAGAGGTACCACTAATTATCACGCCCCCAAAAGATCAAAATGATTATTTCCCGTCTACAGCAACGGAAGACGCCATTTGGAACCAAATTTTTAGCGATTTTGGTACAGCCGCAAATATGTTACCCGTTTCTTATGATACGGTTGATGGACCAGATAGAGGACAAAAAGGTAGAGCCACTAAAGGGGCAGCAACAGGTATGTTGGGTAAATCTTATTTATATAGAAAAGATTGGCAAAAAGCAGCTAATGAATTTGCTAAATTCTTTGTAGCACCTTTACAGGGAGCTTATAGTTTAATGCCAAATTACCGCGATAATTTTAGAGATGTTGGTGAGAATAATGCAGAGTCTTTATTTGAAGTGCAATTTAGCGCAAGCGGTGGTTCTGTCCCAAACTGGACAGGCGAGCCTAATGCGAACTGGCGTCAGTTTTCTGCGGTTTCTATCACTTACGGTATGGATGGCAAAGGCTTCTCTGATTATTTACCAACCCGTTGGATTTACGATGAGTTTAAATTAGAAAAAACAGTAGACAATAAAAGCGACCCACGTTTACTTGCTACCATAGCATCTTATGAGCCAGCAGATAATTCTACCATGGCTTATGGTGTAAATTGGCCACATCCACTAGACAGAATTTATCCTAGAAAATACACTTACGATGGTTTAGGTGTGCCTTTTGAAACTTTTGAAGGTGGTGGTATAAATTATAGAATTATACGTTATGCAGATGTTCTATTAATGTACGCTGAAGCTTTAAACGAGCTAAACAGAACTGCCGAGGCTTATCCTTTAATCCAAACGGTACGTGATAGAGCAAGATTACCAAACCTTGCTACCGTTAAACCAGGAATGAACAGAGATCAAATGCGTGAGCAAATTTTCCATGAAAGAGCTTTAGAGTTTTCTATCGAGGGTCAAAGAATCAATGATATCATTAGATGGGGATGGTTGTATAACCCAACTAAACTAGAAATGTTAAAGGCGCATGATACTGATTTCAATACTTGGACTCCGGGTAACGAGTATTTACCTATTCCAGAATCAGAATTGGCAGCAAACAAGAATCTTTCACGTAATCCTGCAAATTAATCGATAGCGAAATCTTAATAGATAAATAAATGATAAACCAAACTATAAAAAATATAATGCTTTCAACATCAATAGTATTGATGTTGGGAAGTTGCAAAAAAGATGTAGAACCTCTAACAGAGGTTGATCCAGGTATTTTCGCAGAAAAACCTTTTAACATCAATAATATACTTGATACTTATGGTAATATAGCTTCACCTTCATTTTATCGTCAATGGGGGCCTTACAATGCACATGACCCTTCCATTATTAAAGAAGGAGAGTGGTTTTATAGTTTTAGTACTGATGTTGCCTATGGAGCACCTGTAAAACCGGGTATCATGGTACGTAAATCTAGAGATCTTGTAGATTGGAAGTATATAGGTTGGGCTATTAATGGCCTACCATCTCAAGCTGTAAGTTATATAAAAGCAAATGGTGCAGAGCCAGTAGATGGTATTTGGGCTCCTTACATCATGAAAGTAGGTTCGGAGTTTAGATTGTATTATTCTTTAGCCCCTAGAGAGGGCAGAACAAGTGCTATTGGTTTACTTACCTCATCATCATTAGAAGGTCCCTGGGTAGAAAGAGGTTTGGCTGTTACCTCAACCAATTCTGGTCCAGGTACAAATGCTATAGATCCATCTGTAGTAGTTACATCAAGTGGCCAACACTGGATGGTTTACGGTTCTGCTTGGGATGGGTTATACGAGGTACAATTAAACCCTCAAACAGGCCTGGCTTTAGCTTCTAATGATAAAGGTGTTAGAATTGTAAGAAGAGGCAGAACCAATAATATTTTTAATGGTAATTTAGAAGCGCCAGAGATCATCTTTAACCCTCAAACTAATATGTATTACCTGTTTGTTGCTTATGATTGGTTGGCTACTAAATACAATGTTAGGGTATTTCGCTCAAACAGTCCAACCGGACCTTTTTTAGATTGGAATGGTGTTAACGTAGATAACGCAGCAGATAATGGACCAATGATTTTAGCTCCATATAAATTTATGGATCATGGTGGTTGGGCTGGTGTATCTCATTGTTCTGTTTTTAAAGATGGCGATAATTATTTTATGGCACATCAAGGTAGACCAGGGGTTGATTTAGCCTTTATGGTTTTACATGTTCGTAAAATATTCTGGACTCAAGACGGTTGGCCAATTGTTTCTCCACAACGATACGCTAATGTGCCTAATACACCTGTTACAGCCGAAGAAATTGCCGGAGATTACGAGCAAATTGTACAAGGCTATAGTGTAGTACCTGGTTATGCAAATGAACAATTAGACCCTCAATACAACAATGCTTTTCAAACTACTTTAGGTGCGGATGGCCGAATCAACGGAGACCCTAATAACACATGGACTTATACTGCTCCTTGGTTAGAGTTAAGATGGGCAGGTGGTTTATTTATTGATAAACTACACGTATCCAGAGAGAGAGACTGGGAGAAGAGAAAAACATCAACCATCGTAATGACAGGTTTAAATGGAGGTGGCACTTCCATTTGGATGAAAAAGAAATAATTTTTTTGTAAATTACGTGTACGTAAGACACTTATATTTGTATAAGGTCTTACGTATTTTTTTGTAAGCTCATATAAACTAAGTTCTAATTATAAACCCTTTACTCATGAAACTCAAATCATTGAGATTACTTTTTGTTTTAACTACAGCCTTCGCTTTTTCTGCGATAGCACAACAACAGGCTAATGAAATTACACTGAAGCCTAAAGAATCTAAAACCAAAATCAGTAAACACATTTATGGTCATTTTGCCGAACATTTAGGTAGATGTATTTATGATGGTTTTTACATTGGTGAAGAAAATAAAGTTATCCCCAACACCAACGGGGTCAGAAATGATATTATAGCTGCTCTTAAAAATCTAAATATCCCAAATTTAAGATGGCCAGGAGGTTGTTTTGCAGATACCTACCATTGGAAAGATGGAATTGGCCCTAAAAAAGACCGTCCATCTATCGTAAATACTTGGTGGGGCGGTGTAACAGAAAATAACAGCTTTGGTACGCATGATTTTTTAAACATGTGCGAGCTATTAAATACAGAGCCTTATTTAGCAGGTAATTTAGCTACCGGAACCGTACAAGAGCTTTCAGACTGGGTACAGTATGTGAATTTTAACGGCGATAGCCCCATGTCTAAATTAAGAAGAGCAAATGGCAGAGATACCGCTTGGAAAGTAAAATTTTGGGGTGTTGGTAACGAAGCTTGGGGTTGTGGAGGTAACATGAAGCCAGATTATTATGCTAATGAATACCGTAAGTATGCAACTTTCATGACAGATTGGGAAAATTCTTCTAAAGTATTTAGGATTGCTTCTGGCGCTAATGGCGGAGATTACAATTGGACTGAAACATTGATGAAAAACATCCCAAGAAACTTAATTGAAGGTATCGCATTACACCATTACGCCAATGTAACTTGGAGTAAAAAGGGTTCTGCTACACAGTTTTCTGAGCAACAATATTTTGCAACCATGAAAAGCGCTTTACACATGGAAGAGCTGGTAATTAAGCATTCTGCAATTATGGATAAATATGATCCTGATAAGAAAATTGCCTTGGTTGTAGACGAGTGGGGTGGTTGGTACGAGGTAGAGCCAGGCACTAATCCAGGCTTTTTATATCAACAAAATACCATTCGTGATGCCATGATAGCTGGTGTTACCCTTAACGTCTTTAATAATCATGCAGAAAGAGTACGTATGGCTAATTTAGCACAAACCGTTAACGTATTGCAAGCAGTTATTTTAACAGAAAAAGAGAAGATGATTTTAACACCCACTTATCACGTTTTAGAAATGTATAAGGTTCATCAAGATGCAACTTTAATCCCTTTAAGCATAAATACCCAAGAATATGCTTTAGGCGATGAAAAACTGCCAGCTTTATCAGCGTCTGCATCAATAGATAAAAATGGGGTTACGCATATTACTTTGGTAAATATAGATGCTAAAAAAACGCATGAATTAAAAATCAATATTCAAGATCAAGCCTATAAAACCATTTCAGGAAGAATTGTAAACTCGGCAAAATTGAATGATTTTAATAGTTTTCAAAATCCAGATTTAATTAAGCCCGCTGTTTTTAAAGATGCTCAGTTAAAAGGCAATCAAATTCAGGTGGTTTTACCTGCTCATAGTGTTGTGGTTTTGGCCCTAAAATAATTAAATGATGATAACTCATTTTAAAAAATCTATAGTTATTGGTGTAGCTATTTTAGCTTTAAATAACAATGCTTTTTGCTTTGATAAACAAGAGCTTAAAGATAGCTTAGTAAAGGTTGGTAATCCCATCATTAAAGATAAGTTTACGGCAGACCCCGCAGCTTTAGTTTATCAGGATAAGGTGTATTTATACACTGGGCATGATGTGGCTGCTAAAGGCGAAAACCGTTATGTAATGCATGAGTGGCTTTGCTATTCTTCTAGCGATATGGTAAACTGGAAAGAGCATAAAGTACCTTTAAAAACTACCGATTTTTCTTGGGCAAAAGACGATGCTTGGGCCTCACAAGTGATAGAAAAAAATGGTAAATTTTATTGGTTTGTTTCTATTTCTCATGCTACTATACATGGTAAAGCTATAGGCGTTGCCGTTTCTGATAGCCCAACAGGGCCATTTAAAGATGCTTTAGGGAAAGCTTTAATTACCAACGATATGACAACTGATGTTAAAATAAGTTGGGATGATATAGACCCTTCTGTTATCATTGATGATGATGGGCGAGCTTATCTTTTTTGGGGTAATACCAAATGTAGGTATGTGAAATTAAAAGATAATATGATAGAATTGGATGGTCCTATTAAAACCATTGATGTGCCTAACTTTACTGAAGCCCCATGGATACATAAAAGAAAAGGTTGGTATTACCTGTCTTATGCATACGAGTTTCCAGAGAAAATCGCTTACGCCATGAGTAGAAGCATCCATGGGCCTTGGGAGTTTAAAGGCATCATAAATGAAATTGCCGGAAACAGTAATACCAATCATCAAGCTATCATCAATTTTAAAGGAAAAGACTATTTTATTTACCATAATGGGGCTTTAGCAGCCGATGCAGGTAGCTTTCACCGTTCGGTTTGTATAGATAATTTATATTATAATAAAGATGGGTCTATCAAAAGAGTAATCATGACCACAGAAGGCATTAAACCAGTTAAATAAAGAAACCACAAAATTATACATCATGAAAATTAAACAATCTATACCATTAATTTTTGCAGTTACCTTAACAAGTCTATCCACTATGGCTCAAACGGTGTTTAAAGTGCAGCCAAACCAAATCAAAACAGAAATACAACCTACCATGTGGGGTGTTTTTTTTGAGGATATTAACATGGGAGCAGACGGTGGTATTTATGCAGAATTAATAAAAAATCGCTCTTTCGAGTTTTATAAGCCTTTAATGGGATGGACATTAGAAGGCAAAAAAGTTGAAGGAGAAATGCTGGTGCTCAACAGAGGTGAAGCAAACTCTTCTAATCCTCGTTTTTTAAGAGTTCTGGTAAATAAAGAACCTAAAAGCATGGTGAATGAAGGTTTTAGAGGTATGGGGATTAAAGCTGGTTTGAGGTATGATTTTTCCTTCCTCTATCGCCAAGCTAAACCTGGTATTAAGCTACAGCTAGAGTTATTGAACGAGAAAAATGAGGTTATCGGTAAAGGAGAAATTATACCAACTTCAGTTGGTGATACTTGGCACAAACAAGAAGTAAGTTTTAACGCTACTGCAACTGCTAATAAAGGCAAATTTAGAGTTACTTTTAGCGGTGAAGGTACTATAGATGTAGATATGATTTCTTTATTCCCATCAGACACTTGGAAGGGAAGAAAAGGTGGTTTAAGAGCCGATATGGTGCAGCTTCTGGCCGACTTAAAACCTGGTTTTGTACGTTTCCCTGGTGGTTGTATTGTTGAAGGGCATGATTTATCTACCCGTTACCAATGGAAAAAAACTATTGGTCCGGTAGAGGGAAGAGAATTAATAGTTAACCGTTGGAATACCGAATTTGCTCATCGTTTAACACCAGATTATTACCAAACATTTGGCTTAGGTTTTTATGAGTATTTTCAATTAGCAGAAGATATTGGCGCACAAGCCTTACCAATTTTAAATTGTGGCATGGCTTGTCAGTTTAATACAGCAGAGGTTGTGCCTTTAGACCAATTAGAACCTTACATACAAGATGCTTTAGATTTAATAGAATTCGCCAATGGCGATGTAAATACAGCATGGGGTAAGGTTAGGGCACAAATGGGGCATCCAAAACCTTTTAACTTAAAAGTTCTTGGCGTAGGTAATGAAAACTGGGGGCCGCAGTATATAGAAAGATTGAAATTGTTTACCAAAGCTATCAAGACTAAATATCCTGAAATAAAATTGGTAAACAGTGGAGGTACAGACCCAGACGGAGAGCGTTTTGACTATCTAAACACCGAGTTAAGAAAAATGAATGCCGATATTATTGACGAGCATTATTACCGTAAACCCGAGTGGTTTTTACAAAATGCTGCCAGATATGATAATTATCCAAGAAATGCATCTAAGATTTTTGCTGGTGAATATGCTGCACAAACAGATAAAGTTGTAAGCGTAAACAATAGAAATAACTTAAAAGGTGCTATTTCTGAAGCTGCATTTTTAACAGGTTTAGAGCGTAACGCTGATGTGGTAATTATGGCTTCTTATGCACCTCTTTTTGCACATATAGAGGGTTGGCAGTGGACACCAGATTTAATTTGGGTTGATAACCTACAAGCTTATGGTACACCTAATTATTTTGTGCAAAAATTGTATTCTACCAACAGAGGTACACACGTTGTAGGTTTAACTAGTAAAAACGCCAAAGCAGCAGTTGGTGAGAATGGAATTTATGCTTCTACAGTTATTGATAAGCAAAGTAATGAGTTGATTATTAAAGTAGTAAACGCTTCAGATAAAGAGCAAAAAGTAACTTTTGATATCGATAATGCTAAAGGTATACAAACACAGGCCAAACTTACTAGTCTTACTTCAAACAGTTTAGACGATGTAAATTCTATCGATAAACCTAAACAAGTTTTTCCTAAAGAAAGCACATTGGCAGTAAAGAAAAAGCAAATTGTCCATCAGTTAGCACCAAATTCTTTAAGTGTTATCCGCGTTAAGCTTAATTAATCATGAAAAATATCTTCTTCAAACTAGCTTTTATTTGTTTAAGTTCTTGTGTAATGGCACAAGAACTTAAACAAAATATTCCTGTGCATGACCCTGTATTAATCAAACAAGATAGCGTATATTATCTTTTTTGTACGGGCAGGGGCATAGGCAATTGGTCATCAAAAGATTTAAAAAATTGGAAGAAAGAAGAAGCAATATTTAATGAAGCTCCTGAGTGGGCTGTTAAAGCAGTGCCAGGATTCAAAAATCATATCTGGGCACCTGATATTTCTTATCACCAAGGAAAATATTATTTATATTACTCTATATCGGCATTTGGTAAAAATACCTCTTGCATAGGTTTAGCTGTTAATACCACGCTGCATCCGCAAGATCCAAATTATAAATGGGTTGATATGGGTAAAGTTATTCAATCATACCCTGGCAAAACCAATTGGAATGCTATAGATCCAAATTTAATAACTGATGATAGGGGAAGAGCCTATTTGTCTTTTGGTTCTTTTTGGGAGGGATTAAAATTGGTGAAACTAAAGAAAGACCGCTTTACGCTTGATGAAGATGTAAATAAGCTAGCAACCATAGCTACGAGAGTTAAAAAGCCGGGTAAAGATAATCCTCCTGCGGTAGATGACAACCCTAAAGATGCCGGAGGAAACGCAATAGAAGCGCCATTTATTTATAAAAAAGATGGTTGGTATTATCTTTTTGCTTCTACAGATTACTGCTGTAAAGGTCCAAAAAGTACTTATAAGATGATTGTTGGCCGCTCTAAAAACGTAAAAGGTCCTTATTTAGATAAAAATAATATTGCCTTAGCAAATGGTGGTGGCACTTTATTACTTGCTGGTAACGAAAACTGGAATGGAGTAGGGCATAATGCTGTTTTCTACGATGAAAAAAGCAACACCGATTATTTAGTTTTTCATGGTTATGATGCTCAAGATAAAGGCATATCGAAACTTAGAATAGAAAAACTAAAATGGATAAATAGCTGGCCAGAAGTAGAATAGTTTATTTTATATCATACGTTTGATGATGATTGATTAAGCCACCTTCTTCACTAACGCCTTCTATACTTAACCTTATTTTTGTTTTAGATGATGAATTTCTAAAGTTTATCTTAGCTTCTCCGTTTTCATTAATAATGATGTTTGGATTCCAGAAAATGGTGGTACGCTCATCTGGTGATGGGTTATCTGCACTTAGCTTAGGCTGATAAAAAGTTTTTGCTTGGTAATAACCATCTAATTCTTCTAAAATAGCATTTGGTTTTGTTTTAACAAGTGCATTAGGTTTTAGGTAAAGATAAATCATGAAAATATCATCGGCAGCTATAGATTGCGACATACCTGTTTCTTCACTTTGAATTAATTGATCCGAGCTTAATAAATGTTTGATAACAACACGCTCTACCTTGTTCATAGGAAGGGTTAAGTAGGTGTTATAATAATCATCTCGCATATATTGTGGGTCGTTATCAGTAAAAGGTAGTTCTTTATTATTAATCACAAATCTAGGCTGAAAATTTTTGCCCATATAAGGGAAAACTAGTCGAGAGATGCCATCTTCTGGATTGGTAAACTCTCTCGCCTGAGAAGATTTATGTAAGATATAATGCATCAGATTAGTGTAATCGTAATCTTTAGGTGTTACCGTAAAATCCTCTGGTTTATAACCAAATGTGCTGGCTACTCTATCAAAAAGTCTTACATTTTTATCATCAGTAACCTTAATTTCGTTTAACAAAATAGTATCAGAAAGCGATAGCTTTTTAGCTTGTATACTTCTTCTAAGAATTTCTGAAGCTTTATTATTAGCAACTATTTGTTCTACCGTTTTTGCTTCAACTTGGTAAGGTTTGGTTTTAAATAAAGAATCTAAAATTATCCAACCTACATTTTTCCCCTTACCACTTACCGAGTTTAGTCTTAACGATTGTTCACCATAAAATTTCAAGCCATCTATATAATATTTACCTAAAGAGTCGGTTTGGGTAGCAAAAAGTTTATCGCCAGTAGCGCCATTAGCAAATAGGCTTACATTAGCGTTAGCAATAGGCTTTTCAGAAAAATTGTGTTTTACACTTCCCGATAGGGTAATGCCTTTTTCAGGGATATGGGATATTTTAAGTGCAGTATCGGCTAGTCTTCGCCACAAATATTCTCTCCAACCTTGAGTAAGCAAGAGTAAATCTAGTTGTTTGAATCTGTTTGGATTTTGTTTGTTAAAATATTGCTGAGGATTTTCTATCGTACCTTTTATTTCTGAGCTTAATTGCAAGTAAGAAGCAATATTCATGCGGTTTAAATCTGTAAGAGTAGAATCTACCGCAGCAAAAGATAGAAAGCCTTTAACAGGCGCATTTTTAACATCCGTTACCTTTAGAGTTATTTGAATTTGCTCTTTAGGACGATAAAAAGCCTTATCTGTATTGATATTTACTTTTAGTTGCTGATGATTTTCTATGTAAATTAATCTTTCACTTTGAGGCTTACCACTTTGGTCATAAATAGTTACCGTTGTGATGCCGTTGGGTAAATCCTTTTTAGCAATTCTTATTAAGGTTTGGATATTTTGGAATTGAAACTCTTTCTTGAGAATTACTTTCCCTTTACTTTTGATTAGTATTAAGCCATATTTTCCAATGTTTTGAGATTTTGTATTGGTGCTTATCATAAAATTAAATAAGCTATCTTTTTCTATCACATGTAAACCAATGCCAGTAGATAATGCTTTTGGTAAAGAATAGGTAAATGTTTTACCATTACTAAAAGTTCCTTTGGCTATATAGTTTTCACTTAATAAAGGCTGTAGCATAAAAATACCTAAACCAGCCTTACTTGATATTTCTGTTACAGATTCTCCTTTACTATCGTAAACAGTACCCTCAAAATCTATAGGTTTAGCTAAATCATCAACAGCTTTAAAGGCTACTAAACCCATTACGCTATCAATTAAAGAGCCTCCTTCTGGGAAAAAGTAAATGCTTTCTTTTGTTGTTGTGTATTGCGGAATAACACCTTTTGCATTAGCAGAATTTTTATCGGCCTTAGCTATAATTTTGCCATTATCTAAAACTTGAATATCTTTTTCAAAAACAAACTCGTTACCAAAGTTTCGCATCCAGTTTGTCCAGGCAGAAAGTTTATAAAGCCCCGCAGGGATAGAGTCTGCAAGGTTAAAATCGCCAAAACCCCTGCCATTGTCCATCCTGATGATTCTTTTTAAAATCAAACTGTCTTGGTCGTTATGGTTTTTAGATTTTAGCGTAACATATAAAGTATTACTGGTAGAAACTAAAGCATTATTTTGCGCATTTACCAAATAAGCACTAAACCAAATGTTCTCTCCCGGGGCGTATACTTCTCTGTCTGTATGCAGGTATATTTTTTCAAAAAAAAGTACATTCCTTTTTACTTCTTGTGCCTGGCACAAGAAGTAAAAGGTTGTAAATAATAATATTAAAAGGATGTTTTTTTTATAAGTATTGATGTTGTTAAATTTTAATTTTTTATAATTTTTGTACTGTAATATTTATTACCATCTAACAAGCTAAGGGTATAAATTCCTGGACTTATTTGATTTAACTTACTGTTTAATAAACTGTTTAAGTTCTCAAGACTACCTTCTTGTTGTAAAATTACCCTTCCATTACTATCTGAAAAAGTAAGTTTTAGCATTTTTTCAGATGTTTTTAAGTTGATATTTAACTCATTATAAACAGGGTTAGGGTATAAGGGTAAGTTATAACTTTCTTCTTTAACTTCTCTAAAAAATGTTGGTATAGGTCCAGGATAAACTACATTTGGTCTGGCTGGTTTTGTCATTCCTGTTCCTAAAAAGAAACTAGGGTGCGGGGGTTGGTTATAAGAAGAGTTTTGCCAAGCTATAGCAGTACGGTATTGGGTATCATGCATAAGAGTGAAAATGCGCTCAGTAGTAGGTATGGTGGTGCTAAAAATAAGCAAACTTCTATTGTCTGAACTACGGAAAATCATTTCTTCACGCCAATCGCCAAGTATATCAGCACTTAGACCTGGTGTAGCTTTAGTGCCGTTATTAGATACAGCTGCTCCAAAATTGTTAATAGACATTAAGCGGTCGCTTCTTTTTGTTACACTATTCCATTTATCTAATGCTGTTCCGTTTAATAATTCTCTACTTAAATCGCCATCCCACCAGACAGCAAAATTCATTGATGGTACGCTATTGCTGATAACCGCTCCTTTATTGCTATATACTGCACCACCAGCTGCGCCCCACATTTCATAACCTGGGAAATTAGGGTCTATATCAGCAGCTAAAGCCCTACCAACATCACCAGTTGCAGCAACACCCCAAAGCACTTCTCCAGTACTTGCTCTTTTTAAAGTTAAACCTAAACCTCTATGCTCTGTAGGGCTTTCATAACACATCCACATCTCTTGCCCAGCAATATCAGGATCCATATCGCTCATGTGTAAGGCGTCACCATGTCCACGTCTGGTAGACCATAGTCCGGTTCCGTTATCGTTAATTGCACTAGATCCATTAAAAATTTCGTCTTTTCCATCATTATCAGCATCGCCAATGGTCATCTGGTGGTTTCCTTGTCCGGCATAGGTAGCGTTTCCTGATGCATTACTATCAAAAATCCAACGTTGTGTAAGTTGGTTATTTCTCCAATCCCAAGCTACTCTAACCAATCTGGTGTAATAACCACGTCCCATAATTAAACTAGGTCTGTTCCCATCTAAATAGGCTACGGCAGCAATAAATCTATCTACACGGTTACCATAACTATCTCCCCATGAAGAAACCGTACCCCTGGCAGGTAAATAATTGGTAGTGGCCATGGCTCTACCTGTTTCTCCGTTAAAAACGGTTAAAAACTCAGGACCTGATAGAATATAACCGCTAGAATTTCTGTAGTCTGCGGTAGCACTTCCTATAACTGTTCCAACACCATCTATAGTTCCATCAGCAGTTTTACAAGCCATTTCTGACTTTCCATCGCCATCTAAATCATAAACTATAAATTGGGTATAATGCGCTCCGGCTCTTATGTTTCTACCTAAATCTATACGCCAAAGTCTGGTTCCGTTTAGCTTATAAGCATCAATAAATACGTTACCTGTATAACCAGATTGCGAATTATCTTTAGCATTTGAGGGGTCCCATTTCAAGAAAATTTCATATTCGCCATCACCATCTACATCACCCACACTACAATCATTAGCAGTATAAGTGAAATTTTCGCCTGAAGGTGTAACACCAGCTGCTGGGGGTATTAAGGCTATTCTTAAAAAGTTTGCTGCCAAATACTAGCAGCCTTAGAATCTGTAAACTCTGTTCCATTAATAACATGTCTTACGGTATAAGTACCATTTAATGGCGTATTATCTTCAAAATTGGTAGCATTTGTAATGGGGGTGTTATTAAGTTTAACCCCAGAACGATACACGTTAAAAGCAATATCATCAGGGTCTGTAGCAAATAATCTCCAGCTCACAAAAACTCTAGTTGTAGTTGCTCTAATAGCTACCAAGCCACGGTCTAACCTTTCAACTTGCTTAGCTAAGCTTGTGCTTTGGCCATAAGCAAACATGAGATTAAAGAAAACCAATACGAGAATATAAAAAAACTTCTGTGTAGAGCTTTTAACCATAATAATAAGAAAATAGGTTTATAATCGAATAAAGTACTAGATTACTTATTGTTCCTAAACTTGTCAACCTGACCCATCCTGATAGGATGATGATTCAGTTTCCTCTAAAATGATAATATCCTACATAAGCTGGAGAAAATATGCTAGTTCTTCCATGTATATTCTAAATAGCTTTGTCTTGTAAAGAGATTATAATCAATTCTTTTACGCCTAAACCTGAATAAATATTAGTAATGATAAAAAATCTTCCCTTGCTAGATTTAGCAATTATTGCCATATATCTGGTAGCCATGGTTTTGGTAGGTGTTTATTTTTCGAGGAGGAATAATAGCTCAGACCAATTTACCAAAGCATCAGGATTAATACCGGGTTGGGCTATAGGCTTGTCTATATATGCAACTTTTTTAAGTAGTAATACTTTTTTAGGTGTGCCGGGAAAAGCATTTGGAGGAAATTGGAATGCCTTTGTATTTAGCATATCTATGCCCTTAGCAGCTTGGGTGGCTTCTAAATATTTTGTTCCGTTTTACCGCAGTACAGGCGAAGTTTCTGCCTATACCAATTTAGAAAAACGTTTTGGTGCGTGGGCGAGAACTTATGCGGTTGTATGTTTTTTACTTACCCAATTAGCCAGAATGGGCTCTATTTTCTTTGGGATTTCTTTAACCCTGCAAGCCTTAACGGGCTATAGCATGGAAACCATCATGCTGGTGACCGGAATTTGTATTATCATTTACACCGTAATGGGCGGTATTGAAGCTGTTATCTGGACAGAAGTTGTGCAAGGTGTTTTGAAAACTTTAGGAGCTGTATTGATAGTTTATCTGATTGTGGTAGATATGCCGGGCGGAGTTTCTAAGATTATAGCAATAGGCCAGCAGGATGATAAATTTAGTTTAGGCAGTTTATCTCTTGATTTTACCCAAGCAACGTTTTGGGTTGTGTTGTTGTATGGCTTTTTTATTAACCTTAACAATTTTGGTATGGATCAAAATTATGTACAAAGGTATCATACTGCATCCTCAGAGAAAGAAGCTGCAAAATCTGTATGGTTATGTGTGTGGATATATGTACCAGCATCTTTAATGTTTTTCATTATAGGAACTTGTTTATATGCTTACTATCAGGTAAATCCAGAGCTTATAGAAGCAGTAAAACTACAAGCAGCAGCAGAAAGGCTGGGTTTAAATGCCAATTCAATAGAAATTAAAAACCTAGCCGCCAGTTTACAACCAGCAGATTATGGCGATAAAGTTATGCCTCATTTTATGGTTACGATGATTCCAACAGGCTTAATCGGTTTAATTGTCTCAGCCATATTATCGGCGGCTATGAGTACCATCAGTTCTGGAATGAATGCATCGGCAACCGTATTCTCAGAAGATATTTATAAAAGATATTTCAAGGCAAATATCAGCGAAAAGCAAAATATGAAATTACTACATATAGCCACTGTGGTTTTTGGTTTGCTTGGGATGATTTGCGGCATAGCCATGATAGGGGTAAAAAGTATTTTAGATATCTGGTGGCAGTTGTCTGGCATATTTGCAGGAGGGATGCTGGGCTTGTTTTTACTAGGTATCATCAGTAAAAAATCTGGCAATATGGAAGCTTTTGCAGCTACTATTGTAGGTATTTTGGTTATCATTTGGTTATCACTATCTAACCTTATTCCGGTTGATTATGCTTATCTGAAAAATCCGCTACACGCCAACATGACTATTGTTGTAGGTACTTTAACCATTTACCTAACGGGAGCTTTTATCACTCGATTAAAATCTAAAAACATCTAAATAATCATTTAACATAAAAAGAATATGAATAAATCAGAAAAAGGCTTTATCCCGGTAATGCTTACCCCTTTTAAAGATAACGGAGCTATAGATTTTGATGGATTAAGCAAGCTTACCGAGTTATATGTGGAAGCTGGTTCGGCAGGTTTATTTGCCAATTGTTTATCAAGTGAAATGTTTGAACTTTCTGAGGCAGAGCGATTAGCAATTGTAAAACATGTTGTAGATGTTGCAGCGGGTGCGGTACCAGTGGTAGCTACCGGAACTTTTGGAGGGCCAATTCAAAAACAAGCTGATTTTGTTAAAAAGATATATGCTACAGGTGTAGATGCCGTTATCGGAATTACAGGCTTAATTGCCAGTGAACAAGAAAGTGATAATGTTTTTAATGACCGCGTAGCCGATTTATTAGCTCAAACTGATGATATTCCACTAGGTTTTTACGAATGTCCTGTTCCTTATAAAAGACTCATTAGTCCGCAACAATTGGGTGATTTGGTAAAAACAGGCAGGGTAACTTACCATAAAGATACTTGTTTAGACATTACACAAATTAAGGCCAAACTAGCTGCAACACAAGGTGCTGATTTTGGTTTATACGATGCTTATATGGCACATGCAGTAGCGTCTTTAAAAGCAGGTTCGGCAGGTCTGTCTTGTATTCAGGGTAATTTCTTTCCAGAGCTTATTGTTTGGCTTTGTAAGAATTATAACAATGAAGCTTTACAACAAGAAGTTGCGCAAGTACAAGCATTTTTCATTAAACAAATGGATGTGATGCATAATGTTTATCCAACCATTTCTAAATATTACTTACAAAAGAGAGGTTTAGATATTTCTACTTTTACAAGAAGGCAAAATATAGGCGTTTTTAACGAGCAAGTGAAGGCCAATATTTATCAGTTAGCGGTTGATTATGATGCCTTAGTATCTGAATTAGAGATTAAACCAGTATTGGTTTAAGAAATATTATCCTGATAATCCATAAATCTCAATAAATAAAGAAGAATGAATACAGAGAAACAAGTTTACTTGGTAAGCAGTGGCGATTTACGTTTATCAGCAAACCAAAGTTGCTGGGCAGCGCAGGCAGCCATGGAAAAAGAGTTAGAGCAAGCCATTAATGCAGCAGGCTGGCAACTGGTAAGAGCACATGCTTATGATGAAGTAAAGCAGCATGGTTTTATAGATTCGCAAAGAATGGGGATAGAGGTGTTTAAGAAAATTCCTAAAAATGTTCCTTTAATTGTTGCAGAAAGTGTTTGGCAATATACGCACCATGTTTTAGCAGGTTTAACCACGCATGAAGGTCCTATTTTAACGCTAGCCAATTGGAGCGGACAATGGCCAGGTTTAGTAGGTATGTTAAACCTAAATGGTTCTTTAACCAAAGCAGGCGTGGTATATAGCAGTTTATGGAGCGAAGATTTTAAAGATGATTTTTTTAAAAACGGTTTAAAAGAATGGTTTGATACTGGTAAAGTTACACATGATTTAAGTCATGTAAGGTCTTTCCAATCTGTTCAAATTCCTGAGAAAGATTTAGCTTTTGGTAAAGCGTTTGGCGAGCGTTTAAAAGATAATAAAGCTATTATGGGCGTTTTTGATGAAGGTTGTATGGGGATGTTTAACGCCATTGTTCCTGATGATTTGCTTCATAAAACTGGGATTTTTAAAGAGCGTTTAAGTCAATCTGCCCTATATGCTAAAATGTTGGAAGTAAAAGACCAAGAAGCAGAAGCTGTACTTAACTGGTTACTTAATAAAGGGATGAAGTTTAATTGGGGAACTCACGGTGAAACAGAGCTAACCAAAGAACAAACCCTAGAGCAGTGCAAAATGTACATCGCAGCTGTAAGAATAGCGGCTGAATTTGGTTGCGATACCATTGGTATACAATATCAACAAGGTTTAAAAGATTTAACAGTTGCTAGTGATTTGGTAGAAGGTTTATTAAATAACCAAGATAGACCACCTGTTTTCTCAGAAAGCGGAAAAGAACTTTTCGCAGGCGAAGCTTTACCTCATTTTAATGAAGTTGATGAATGTGCCGGTATTGACGCTTTGGTAACTTACCATTTGTGGAAAGAGCTAGGCATGCCCGGAGAAAATACTTTACATGATTTACGTTGGGGGCAACATTACACCGGAAATGGTATAGATGATTTTGTATGGTTATTTTTAATATCAGGTGCAGCACCACCAGCGCATTTTATTGGTGGTTACGAAGGCGCTTCTAGCGATAGACAACCGGCTATGTATTTTAGATTGGGCGGAGGAAGCCTAAAAGGCATCAGTAAACCCGGAGATTTAGTCTGGAGTAGGGTTTATGTAATGGATAATGCTTTGCATTGCGATTTAGGCGTTGGGAAAGCGGTTCTCTTACTAGAAGAAGAAACAGAAAGACGCTGGCAAGAAACTACACCGCAATGGCCTATCATGCATGCTACTTTATCAGGCGTAAGCCGTAACCAAATGATGGCAAAACATCAGGCAAACCATATTCAGGTGGTTTACACAACAGATGAAGTTTCGGCACATCAAGCATGCCGTATTAAAGCCGCTGCTTTAACAGCAATGGGTATGCAGGTACATTTCTGTGGCGATGTAGCAGGGTTAAAATAGTAAATATTTGGGTTGTATTGAGTAGAGTCGAAGTGTCACCCTGAACGTAGTTGAAGGGTAATAAATATTTCGACTCTACTCAGTATGACAAGAAATACTCGTAGAATAAAATTTCCTTTCTATGGAATAAACTTCACCACAGGAGGAAACTCAATATCTGCATTTAAGCTTTCTATATATTTTTCCTGAGGCAAATCATCATGACTTAAATACCTGTATTGTGAAGTGAAAACTTCTTGAGGTTTTATAGTAAAAGCGGCATTTACCATGGGCGAGAAGCTAAAGTAAGGCATTGTTGGGTGTAGCCTAATGGGCTGCGGATAAGCTAAGTTTTGCGGAAAACCAAATACGGTTAAACCAGCAGTTTTGCCATTTAATAACCCAGAAGCCGATACATATTTAGCTGCTTTAGCATTAGCTGTAGCAACATCATCGCCATTATTGGTTTTAATTTGCCACTTGTTTTGGTAATGCAGACTATCATCTATATTCCAGTGTTTAGACGCCCTAAAAGCCATTCCGCCGTAATGATATTTATTAACAAATAGCGTGTCTTTAGTTATATTTTCTAATTCAGATACGATATCAAATAAGAACTTATTTTGAAAAGAATATACCCTAACGGTCCAAATTTCATCTAAAACAGCTCCATATTTTAAGCTATAATGTTGATGTTTTACTTTAAAACTGCTAAAAACCGGGCCTTCTTCAATAGCCAAAACTTCCGTATGTTTTACATTAGCCAATTTGCTGTGTTGATTCCAAAAATCATGCTTTTCGCCTTTAAAAGTGGTATTGGTTAAAGCCATCATAATACCATGTTGGTGCATATGTCCTTTAGGGAAATCATCAGTTAAAACACTTCCATTGGGGCTGTATAGTGGATGAATAAAACCGCTTCTAGCATAATAATCAGGAAAGCCTTTAGGCGGATAAACCGTTTGTATATGGTAATCAAAAAGTTTTTTATCTGCTATTTTAACCTCAATTTTTTCTGCATTTTTAGATAGCTTAACTAAGTTTTTAGATGTTTTTGAGTTTTTAACTTCAGTAATTTTATAAACAGCTGTAGATTTTGCTGCCAATTCATCAGGCAATATAAAAGTATATAGATTATCTTTTTTTTGTTGTATGATGGCCTTTTTACCAGTTCTGAGATTCTCTAATTGATAATTTTTTTGATTGTAAGATATAGGTAGCGCTAAAGTAATGATGCTTTGTTTTCTAGGATAATCACCTGCTTCAACTTTAATTTGTGTTTGTTGTGCAAATGTTGGTAGTGTAAAAAAGAGTAATGCTAAAAGCCTAAAGAGCTTAATTTGTGTTTTCATGATGATTTTTTGTTAATCATCAAATTAAGTAGAATTTCTTGTAAAAAGGAAATGGATGTTTAAGTCTGAATTTGAGCCAGCTAAAACATCCATTTTTTTATGTTTAGGTTAATTAGAAACTAAAACCAATAGCAATACCAGTTCTTAAACCAAAACCATCTATACCACCGCTAATATCAGGTTCGCCGCTACCATCTTCTGATTTAAATTTACCAGCATTGTAGCTTGGGCCAAAGAATAAATCTAAAGTGAAACCACTTTTGTAAACCCACTGACGACCAATGACAGCACCACCTCCAAAAGAAGAGTATGTACCTTTATTAAAATCATCTTTAACACTGTAGCTTTGGTAACGTAAAAAAGGTCCTAAATAAAGACCATTTAATGCATTCGCTTTAGGGTAGTACCTTAATTCTGGTGTAGTAGAAAAGCCAGAGAACTTGGTTTCATCAATTCGTAAGCCGGTATAAGCAACGCCCAATTGAAGAGATATTTTATCATTCATTTTACGCTCGTAAAAAACAGAACCTATTCTAAAAAGGGCGCTTAAAGGGTTTAGCTTAACCGTGTTGTTTACTTCTTGTGCTGAAATTTTTGATGTTAATACTCCTAAAAGTACCAATGTTAAAAGTAAGTTTTTTTTCATTTTATAATTATTGATTGCTGCTTAGACGAATAAATTAGACAAAGTGTTACAAGTAATTATAATAAGATGTTAAAATAGTAAGGATTTTTAGAGGCTTATAAGGCTAATATCCTACAATAGATAGAGAACTTGATACAAATAATAAAGCCCCTACAATTTTATTTTTGTGTATAACCTAATCTTAAGCTTCTAAAAACAGGTTAGAAATAAGTCGAGCCAAATAAATATGCGTAAAATAACAAGCCTTATTCTTGTATTATTAAGTTTACAGGTATGTGCACAGCCTTTATTGCATATTCAAAAACTTAAAATTAATGATGCAGAAAATCCGCAAGGTGTGAACCCTAAGCATCTATTTTTTAGTTGGAAATTATTAGCTAGTCAAAGAAATACCATTCAAACATCCTATCATGTTTTAGTTGCCAATGATTTAATCCATCTAAATGAAAATAAAGCTAATGTTTGGGATTCTGGCGAGCAGTTAAGCTCAACATCTATCCAAGTAAAATATCAAGGAAAAGCTTTACAAGCTACAACAACTTATTATTGGAAGGTTATAGTAAAAGATAATCATGGGAATATAGCAACTAGTAAAATAGCTAGTTTTCATACCGGATTATCCAATAAAGAAGATTGGAAAGGTGCTAAATGGATTGCTTATGAGCGTTTAGCAGATTCTTTAGTAGATGTCTTAGCCTCAGATAATAAAAAGGATAAGCATTTTGGTAGTAATGTTTTGCCTTTGTTGAGAAAAGATTTCAAGGTAAAGAAGAAGTTATCATCAGCAATGCTTTACATCAGCGGTTTAGGACATTTTGAAGCAAGCATTAATGGTAAAAAGCAAGGAGATCATTTTTTAGATGCTGGCTGGGTAAAGTATGATAAAGAAGCGTTATACGTAACTTTTGATGTTAGCAAAGCCCTAAAAACAGGTAAAAATACCCTTGGCGTAATGCTTGGTAATGGTTTTTATTATGTGCCGCCAGTTAAAGGACGGTTTAGAAAACTTAAAACATCTTTTGGATACCCTAAAATGATGTGCCTTTTGGTACTAAAATATCAAGACGGTACAGAAGAAAATATCATCAGCGATGAAAAATGGCAAACCAGTGCTAGCCCTATAACTTTTTCAAGTATTTACGGTGGAGAAGATTATGATGCCCTTTTAGAACAAAAAGGCTGGGACAGTCCGCAGTTTAAAGCTGATAAAAAGTGGAAAATGCATTGCTTGTAGATGGCCCTCCGCAAGTAAAACCTCAGTTGGCAGAACCTCTGCGTATTTTTGAGCATTTTAATGCCAAATTACTTCATCAACTCAATGCGAAAGAATGGGTGTATGATTTAGGGCAGAATGCTTCTGGTATCATCAGTTTAAAAGTTCAAGGAAAAAGAGGTGATACCGTTAGAATTTTCCCTTCAGAATTATTAAAAGATTTAAAAGCGAACCAAAAACCAACGGGTAGTCCTTTTTATTTCGAGTATATTTTAAAAGGTGATGGTGTGGAAGAATGGCAACCTCGTTTTACCTATTATGGTTTTAGATATTTACAAGTTAAAGGTGCTGCACCCAAAGGTACAAACACAGCTTTACCTCAACTATTAGCACTAAAAGGCTTACATATAAGAAATGCAGCTTCCAGAGTTGGAAATTTCACATCATCAAATACTTTGTTTAATCAAACCAACACTTTAATAGATTGGGCTATTAAAAGTAATATGATGAGTGTTTTTACCGATTGCCCACACCGCGAAAAATTAGGCTGGTTAGAGCAATCTCACCTCATGATTTCTTCTGTCATGTACAATTACGATGTTGCCACTTTAGCTTCAAAAGTGGTTGATGATATCATTTCATCACAATTAAAAGATGGTTTAATTCCAGAAATAGCTCCAGAATATGTAAAATTTACTTGGGGTGGCGATATGTTTAGAGACTCGCCAGAGTGGGGCAGTACAGGCATTATTTTGCCTTGGTATTTGTACAAATGGTATGGCGATACGCAAGTTTTAGAAAAGGCTTATCCAAGCATGCAGCGTTACATCACTTACCTAAAAAGCAAAGCAGATGGTCATATTTTAAAACAAGGTTTAGGAGATTGGTATGATATCGGTCCAGAGCGACCAGGCGTATCGCAGCAAACCCCAAAAGGCCTAACTGGTACAGCTATTTACTATTACGATTTAAATATTTTACAACAAATAGCCCTTTTATTGGGTAAACCCGATGATGCTAAGCAATATCAGGAACTAGCCAAAGAAGTAAAAACAGCTTTTAACCAAACTTTTTTTAATCCAGAAACTAAGCAATACGCAACAGGCAGCCAAACAGCAAATGCTATGGCTTTATACATGAATTTAGTAGAAGAACCTAACAGAGCAGCAGTTTTAGAAAATCTTATTCAAGATATCAAGAGCAGAAACAATGCTTTAACAGCCGGAGATATTGGTTACCGCTATGTCTTAAGGGTGCTGGAAGAAGCTGGTCGTTCTGATGTTATTTTTGATATGAACAGCCGTTCTGATGTTCCGGGTTATGGATATCAATTGGCAAAAGGCGCTACAGCTTTAACAGAAAGTTGGCAAGCTTTGCCAGATGTTTCTAACAACCATTTTATGTTGGGGCATTTAATGGAGTGGTTTTATAGCGGCTTGGCAGGTATCAGACAAGAAGAAGAATCTGTTGCTTTTAACAAGATAAAGATTTATCCAGTTTTAGTTGGCGATGTTACATCCGCGGAAGCTGCGTATGAGTCTTCTTATGGTTTAATCCAATCATCGTGGAAAAAGAATCCTCAAAATTTCCAATTACAAGTAGATATTCCTGCAAATACAACAGCCCTCGTTTATCTGCCGAAAGGCAAAACAAATAAAATTTTTGAAGCTGGTAAGGATATTTCTAGCGATAAGAGTATTGTAAATCAGGGTGTTGAGAGTGATCGTGTGATTTTAAAAGTAGGTTCAGGAAGCTATCAATTTACTATCGAATGAGAAGAATAAGTCTGTTTATTATAACCATTATTTTTGCTATCAATGCACTTAAAGCACAAGATAAAGGTGTTTTAAAAGCAGAAATGCAAGCCATTTACGAGGCAGTAAAAACCCCGTACAAATATGGTTTGGTGCTCACTACGGCGTCTAAAGAGAAAAAAATGGATTGCCCAACCATTTACCGTAAAGCAGGTAAGTGGTACATGAGTTATTTGGTTTTTGATGGTATAGGTTATGAAACTTGGCTGGCTAGCAGCGCCAATCTTCTTCAATGGGAAACTTTGGGTAAGCAGCTTTCTTTTAGTGATGATACCAGTTGGGATGCACACCAGAAAGCGGGTTATAATGCTTTAGTTGATACCAAATGGGGTGGTAATTATAAACTACACCGTTTCAAGGGTAAATATTGGATGTCTTATTTCGGAGGAAACAGCAAAGGCTACGAGCCCGAGCCATTGTCTATTGGGATGGCTTATACTTCAAAAAAACCAATTCAAGCACATGAATGGGAAAGATTAGCAAAGCCAGTTTTAAGCTCATCTGATGCCGATGTACGCTGGTGGGAAAACCGTAATAAGTTATTTAAAAGCTCGGTTATAGAAGATAAAAAGCGTTTAACCGGACATCGTTTTGTGATGTACTACAACGCAGTTGGAGATTCTTTAGTAAATAACAAGAAAACCCGTTGGTATGAGCGTATTGGGATGGCTGTTTCTGACGACATGGTAAGTTGGAAGCGTTTTCAGAAAAATCCAGTTGTTCATCATCCGGTAGGAATTACCGGAGATGGTGTTATCCAAAAAATGGGAGATACCTACGTGATGTTCTATTTTGGGGCGTTTTGGCAAGATAGAAATGGTGCTTTTAACCGTTTTGCAGCCTCTAAAGATTTAGTGAACTGGACAGATTGGGAAGGCGAAAATCTCATACAATCATCAGAACCTTACGACGAATTATATGCTCATAAATCTTGTGTTTTAAAGTATAAAGGCATTGTTTATCATTTCTATTGTGCTGTTAATAAAGCTGGTGATAGGGGAATAGCCGTGGCCACATCCAAAGATTTGGGGAAAAGTAACATCAATTTTAAAGCCGATTAATCCATCATCATGAAGAAACTCTGGAGCCTTATTTTTATTCTTAGTTTATACACTCAGGTTTTTGCACAGCCTCGTACACAAATAAATTTCAATTACGATTGGAAGTTTAAGCTAGGCGATGAGCCAGAAGCAAAAAATATAGCTTTTAATGATGATGCTTGGCGTAAATTAAGCTTACCTCATGATTGGAGCATCGAGGCTGATTTTGCTAAAGAGCACCCGGCAACCAATCAAGGTGGTGCTTTACCGGGCGGAATTGCTTGGTATCGTAAAACGTTTAAAACACCATCAAATACCCTCAATAAAGAAGTTTCTATACAATTTGATGGTATTTACCAGCATAGCGAAGTTTGGATAAATGGCGTACTTTTAGGTAAAAGACCAAACGGTTATATTTCTTTTCAGTATGATATTACGCCACATTTAAAACCTGTAAATCAAGAAAATATCATCGCCCTAAGGGTGAACAATAGCGAGCAGCCAAACTCTAGATGGTATAGTGGTTCTGGTATTTACAGAAATGTAAAATTGGTCATTACTAACCCAATAGCTATTGCGCAAAATGGTGTTTTTGTAACCACACCACAAGTTTCTGCAAAAGAAGCTACACTAAAACATCAGCTACAGCTACAAAACACGAGTGATTTAAAATCACCATTAGAAGTAGAAGTCAAAGTTTTAAATGCCAAAGGCAAACTGGTTGCTCGTAACATTCAAACGGTACCGGTTAATCAATTAAGTGGAATCGTCACACAAAATCTAAATGTTAAAAATCCTGCTTTATGGTCGCCACAAGAGCCTAACCTGTATCAGGTCATCACCAAAGTATATCAAAACAAAGTATTGGTAGACGAGCTAAAGACCACCACAGGAATTAGAAGTTTTAGATTTGATGTTAAGAATGGTTTTTACTTAAATGATGTGCCTACCAAAATTCTAGGAGTTTGTCTGCATCATGATTTAGGTGCCATAGGCGCTACTGTAAATGTTAGAGCTATGGAAAGGCAATTAGAAATGCTGAAAGCCATGGGTACTAATGCTATAAGAACAGCGCACAACCCACCAGCGCCAGAGTTTTTAGATTTATGCGATAAAATGGGTTTCTTGGTAATGGATGAAGCTTTCGACATGTGGAAGAAACGCAAAAATAAGTTTGATTATCACCGAGATTTCGAAGAGTGGCATGAACGTGATTTAGCCGATTTAGTAAAAAGAGACCGCAACCATCCATCGGTTTTTATGTGGAGCATTGGTAACGAGATTAGAGAACAATTTGACAGTACCGGAACTAAAATAGCAGCCAACCTGAGTAAAATTGTAAAATTGCATGATAATACCCGGCCAGTTACCACCGCTTTAACAGAGACAGAGCCTGCAAAAAACTTCATCTGGAAAAGCAATGCTTTAGATGTTTTAGGCTTCAACTATAAATATTTTGATTATGATAGTTTACCAAAACGTTTTGGCTATATTCCTTTAATTGCTGCAGAAACAACATCGGCATTACAAACCCGTGGGGTTTATGATTTAGCCGATACCTTACGTTTATGGCCAGCAAGCTCTAAAGATAAATTTGTGGTAAACGGCAACCCAGATTATACCGTAACCGCTTATGATAATGTTGCTGCTTATTGGGGTACCAGTCATGAAAAAGCTTGGAAAGCGGTAAAAGACAGAAATTTCATGTCGGGCATTTTTGTGTGGACAGGTTTTGATTATTTAGGCGAACCCGTTCCTTATGATTTCCCTGCCAGAAGCTCTTATTATGGTATTATAGATCTAGCAGGTTTTCCTAAAGATGTATATTACATGTACCAAAGCGAGTGGACAAACCAGCCTGTTTTACATCTTTTACCGCATTGGAATTGGCAAGCTGGAAAGGTGGTTGATGTTTGGGCTTATTATAACCAGGCTGATGAGGTTGAACTATTTTTGAATGGTAAATCCTTAGGTAAAAAAGCCAAAACTACTGATGAATTGCATGTTTCGTGGAAAGTTCCTTTCGAGGCAGGTACATTAAAAGCTATCTCTTATCTAAATGGTAAAGTTGTTTTAGAGAAAGAGATTCGTACTGCTGGCGCTCCACACCATATTGTTTTAAATGTAGATAGAAATAAGCTTAAAGCTGATGGAAACGACTTGGCTTTTGTTACCGCAACATTAGTAGACGAGGCTGGTACAATCGTCCCAGATGCAGATAATCTTATCAAATTTACCATTAGTGGAGCAGGGCAAATTGCAGGAACAGATAACGGTTATCAGGCCGATTTAAGCTCACTAAGTAAACCTAATCGTAAACTTTGGAAGGGTAAAGCTTTAGCCATTGTAAAAGCTACGGAGAAATCGGGTAAAATAGTTTTAACCGCTCAGGCGGATGGCTTTAAACCTGTAAGCATCAATATCAAAACTAAATAAGATGATAAAAACGAAATTTATAGCAGCTTTTGCAGTATTCATCCTTCATCATCATTTTATTGCTGCTACAGAAATTTTTGTATCCCCGAAAGGGAATAACCAAAATAAAGGAACAAAAGAGCAGCCTTTAGCTAGTTTAGATGCCGCTTTAAGACAAGCGAGAGAATTAAGACGATTAAAAAATCCGGCTATAAAAGACGGTATTACCATTTACCTAGAAGGCGGAGTTTACCAGTTAGAGCAGCCGGTTTTTATTAGACCAGAAGATTCTGGAACGGCACAATCGCCAACCATTATCAAATCTTTAGGTAAAGAACAAGCTATTTTAAGTGGCGGTATCAATATCCAAAACTGGAAAAAAGTAACAAGTAAAATAGCAGGCTTGCCAGCAATAGCGCAAGGAAATGTTTATGTGGCTGATGTACCTGTCTTCGCTGATAATGCGATAGATTTTAGGCAGTTATGGGTAGGGGGCAATAAAGCTACCAGAGCAAAAAGTACCCCAGGAGTTAAAATGGATAGAATTTTAGCTTGGAATAAAGCCACAGAAAGCTGCACCATAGAAATTCCAAAATCGGGTTTAAAATATTCACCTGGCATGGAAATGTTCATCCACCAATGGTGGGCAATAGCAGTTCTTAGAATTAAAAGTATACAAACAAAAGGCAATCAAGCCGAGCTGTTTTTTTTCCAGCCAGAAAGTAAAATACAATCAGAACACCCTTGGCCAGCACCGTGGATTTCCAAAGAAACCGGAAACTCGGCTTATTACCTCAGTAATGCTTTAGCGTTTTTAGACGAGCCCGGCGAATGGTTTTTAGATAAAGCCAACAGAAAAATTTATTACTGGCCAAAAGCAAATCAGCAGCTTAATAAAACCGAAGTTATAGCGCCAGTTCTAGAAAATTTAGTACAAATACAAGGTACAGCAGAGCAGCCTGTAAGTCATGTAAGGTTTGATAATATTGCCTTCCAATACAGTAATTGGTTACGTCCGTCGCAACAAGGGCATGTGCCTTTGCAAGCTGGCTTGTTTCTTTTGGATGCCTATAAATTAAAAATCCCTGGAACGCCAGACAAAGCAGGTCTAGAAAATCAAGCTTGGGTAGGCCGACCAAAAGCAGCCGTAGAAGCAGCTTATACAACAGCAACTAGTTTTCAAAATTGCCGTTTCCAATACCTATCTTCTACCGGTTTAGACTACCAGAGAGGTAATTTGCAAGATACTATCAATGGCAATTTATTTAAAGATATTGGTGGCTCGGCCATTTTAGCGGGTGTTTTTTCTGATGAAGCTATGGAAGCCCATTTGCCTTATCAGCCTAAAGATGAAAGAGAGCTAACCCAAAATTTACAAATTACTAATAACCTCATTACCAATGTTACCCATGAAGATTGGGGTACCGTAGGCATTGGGGCAGGTTTTGTGAAAGGAATTAACATCGCTTACAATGAAATAAATGAGGTTTCTTATACTGGAATCTCCGTAGGTTGGGGTTGGACAAAAACCATCAACGCCATGAGCAATAATCGCATACATGCTAATAAAATACATCATTATGCTAAACATTTGTATGATGTTGCTGGGGTTTATACTTTATCGGCTCAGCCGGGTTCTAGCATCACAGAAAATGTGGTTGATAGTATTTACAAAGCACCTTATGCCCATTTACCAGAGCATTGGTTTTATTTCTATACCGATGAAGGAACGAGTTATTTTACCGTAAAAGACAATTGGTGTCCGGCAGAGAAATTCCTGCAAAACGCCAACGGTCCTAATAACATATGGATAAATAATGGCCCTATGGTTAAAACAGAAATTAAGCAGGCGGCTGGCTTACAAAAATCATATCAACACCTTTTAAAAGAGCAAGTTGCAGCAGATAAACGTTGGGAAATTAATTTTTATAACGATGCTAAAAAGTAGTTTTTTTAAGTACATAAGCCTTGTTTTTTCCTTTTGGATGATGGTACAAGTTTACGCTTGCCAATCTCCAAAGCAAAAGCCTGATGTACAAAAGCCAGCTATCATAGAAATGCTTTATCAGGATACTAGTGAGGCGACCATCAATCAGCTAAAAGCTTTATTGAAAGAAGATGAGCATCTTTTTAGATGGAAAACGCATTTTGTAGTTTATGGAAAAGGCCTTAATTCCGCTTTAGGCGATAGCTTAAAAATGAGATTTCCCGAAGCAGAACTTAAACAATATGATGATTTGTTTTATGAGTTTAACCATTCTTATTGTACCGATACGACTACAGCTAAGGATTGGGAACACATCCTGTTAACAGCCAATTTAGTAGCAGATACTACTTTACAAAACGAATATTTAAAATATCATGCTACACAGTTTAAAGAGTGGCCAGAGGTTTCAAAAGGCTTTTGTAATGCCAGTTTCCAACAATTGCTTTTGTTTAAAAACGGCAGACAATTGATGTTGGTCATCAGCATCCCGAAAGGAAAAACTTTAGACGAGTTAAACCCAAAAACTACACAAAATAACCCTAGGGTAAACGAGTGGAATAAAATTATGAGTAAATATCAAGAAGGAATAAGCGGAACCGCCAAAGGCGAAACTTGGGTGTTTTTTAAGGGGGGATAAGTTGTGAGTGAAAAGTTATAAGTATTAAGTGAAAATTAAAAATTAAAAATTAAAAAGTGCTTGTCTAACTAACAAACCAACAAACTAACCAACTAATCAACTAACAAACTAACCAACTAACCAACTAACAACCTAACCAACTAACAACCAACAAACTAACAACCTAACCAACTAACAACCTAACCAACTAACAACCTAACAAACTAACAAACTAACCAACTAACCAACTAGACAATGTTAAAACTAGGAATATTAGGACTGGGTGAAGGAAGAAGCACCATATCAGCAGCTTTAAATAGCAAAAAGTGGCAGTTAAAAACCATGTGCGATTTAAGCGAGGAAGCTTGCAAACAAAGAGCTAAAGAGTTTGATTTTCATCATTACACTACCAGTTATCAGGAAATGTTAAATGATGCGGAGATAGATGCCGTTGCTATTTATACGCCTGATAAATTACATGCAGAACATGTGAAAATGGCACTTAAGCATGGTAAGCATGTTATCTGTACCAAACCATTTATTGATGATTTGGCTGATGCTAAAGAGCTTTTAGAATTAAGTAAGCAAAGCGGCAAGAAAGTATTTGTTGGACAAAGTTCTCGTTTTTTCGAGCCTGCTAAAAGACAAAGAAAAGATTTTGAAGCAGGCTTAATTGGTGATTTAATTACCATAGAAGCGCAATACCATGCAGACCATAGGTGGTTTTTAGAAAAGCCTTGGGCTTTAGAATCATCTTTTAAATGGTTGTACGGAGGTTTAAGTCACCCGGTAGATTTTATACGTTGGTATTTACCCAACATAGAAGAAGTGATGGGCTATGGCATGTTAAGCGAAAACGGTAAAAAAGGTGGCTTAAAAAATGAAGACACCATGCACTTCATCTTTAAGGCTAGCGATGGCAGAATTGCCAGAGTAAGTGGTGCTTATACCGGCCCTACGCAACCTGCACAAAGAGATAGCGGGATGAGTACCATTTTAAGAGGGACAGAAGGAGCCAGCCAGGCAGATTACCACGAATTGCGCTATGCCGTAACCGATAAAACAGGAGAAGAAAAAATAATCATTTGGGGCGATAGCACCTTAAAATATTATTTCCGTTTCGAAGGGCAAAGTCACCATGCGGGCGAGTATCAAAACTATTTAGAATATTTTGCTGATAGCATAGAGCAAAACTTCACAGCTTACCCAGATATGCAAGAGGGGATAGGAACCGTAGCTTTATTACAAGCCATGGATAAATCCTTAAAAACAGGTACGCCAATTAAAATAAAAGATATTTTAGATACCTATGGTCTTGTACTTTAGGATTTAAACGATTATATACAATAAATCGAGAAATAAAAAAGATCTCGTTAATAAATATAAAGCTTTAATAAACAATCAAAAATGGGCAATATCATAGAGCGTTTAACCTTATTGGATTACGCTATCGTTATCGTTTACCTTGTTATTTTAATGGTTATCGGTTATAGAGCTAGTTTTTCTAAAAATAAAACAGATGAAGATGAAACACTTTTTCTAGCTCAGAAATCTTTAAAATGGCCAAGTATTGGGTTTAATATGTGGGGTACAAACGTAGGGCCTTCTATGTTATTAGCCTTCGCTAGTATTGGTTATAGCACCGGTATTGTAGCCGTAAATTTTGATTGGTATGCTTTTGTATTTCTATTTTTACTTGCTGTAGTATTTGCCCCCAAATATTTGGCGGCAAAGGTTAGTACCATGCCTGAGTTTATGGGAAACCGTTACGGATCATCTACCCAAAATATATTGGCTTGGTATGCACTTATAAAAATTTTAATCTCATGGCTTTCTCTAGGTTTATTTGCCGGAGGCTTTCTAGTAAGACAAATTTTAGGCATCTCCATGTGGCAATCTGTTATCGTTTTGGTATTGTTTGCGGGGCTTTTTGCTTTTATGGGAGGTTTAAAAGCCATTGCTAAAGTAAACGTTTTTCAAATGATTTTACTGATAGGCGTTTCTCTTACCCTAGCCATTTTGGGCATTATAAAAGTTGGCGGTATTAAGGAAGTTTATCATGCAGTACCTGGCCATTATTGGAATTTAGTACAACCAGCAAGTGATCCTAAATATCCTTGGTATGCAATTTTATTAGGTTATCCGGTAGCGGCAATTGCTTTTTTCTGTACAGATCAGGCCATGGTTCAATCTGTTTTAGGAGCAAAAAGTTTAGAGCAGGGGCAATTGGGTGTAAATTTTATTGGCTGGCTAAAAATCTTATCCTTACCCTTATTTATCCTTACGGGAATACTTTGTTATATTTTATTTCCGGGTTTAAAAGATCCTAATGAAGCTTACATGACCATGGTTACCAACCTTTTCCCTCCGGGGATGAATGGTTTGGTGATTGTTGTTTTAATAGCAGTTTTGGTAGGTACTATTGGCTCTTCGTTAAACTCATTAAGTACCGTTTTTACGATGGATGTTTATGCCAAGAAAATCAACACCAATGCCAGTACAAAAGAGCTCATTAAAATGGGAAGAATAACCGTAATTTTTGGTTGTGTGCTTGCCGTTGCGGTAGCTTTAGCTATAGATAGTATTAAAGGTTTAAATCTTTTTGATGTATTTCAATCGGTATTAGGTTTTATAGCCCCGCCATTATCTGTGGTTTTTTTACTTACCGTGTTTTGGAAAAGAACCACTCGCTTAGCTGTAAATCTAACGCTATCCGCAGGATCTATTTTTAGTTTAGGCGTTGGGGTGTGTTATCTATGGATTTTCCCATCAGACCAATACCAATTCTGGCCACATTATCTGATGTTGTCTTTCTACACTTTTGTCATTTTATTACTTGCAGCAATCTTTACATCATTGTTAGATAGAAATCCTGTAGCTTATAATGCCAGCTTGGTTGATGTCTCCGCAGGAGAGATTACTTCTAAAAAGGTAAAAATAGCTTGGGTTTTATTGATGGTGGTGATGGTGACTTTGTACATTATTTTTAATGGGCATTAATCAGTTGCCTGTTGTGAGTTATCGGTTTCTAGTTTTGGATGGAGATTTTATTTAGTGATGGATTGATTTTAGAATGATTGATTAAGCTTTTAGCCTTCTGCTTTCAGTCTTTTGCTCAGAAGATTGATTGATTTTTGAATGAGAGAACGATTGATTTTGAATAAGTTATATTTCCCTGTTTTTACTTTTGAATTTTTACTTTTGAATTTTCTTTAAATTTTTTCTTTTGAATTTAAAATCAACCACAGAGATTCTGTGTTAAATTCCAAATGAAATATTAATTTTCATTACTTTTGTTTTCTAAGGCGGTCAAGAACCAGCCAGTATAGCGTACTTATGCAGCTTGTGTTTGTGCGCTATTTTTTTTTGGTTAAATATTCCTTATCATACAAGGTATCATTTTTGAATAAAGTGTACATCATTTCTAATAATTTTCTTTGAATTGCTACCAGTCCTTTCATTTTTATTCCATTTTTGGATACTATTCTTACGTACATTTCTTTAAATCTATCATCCCATTTCACAGCTGACAATGCTGGTAAATATAACGCCTTTCTCAAACTAGTGTTCCCTTTTTTAGAAATTCTAGGTTTGCCCTTTATCGATGTACCAGACTGCTTTTCTTTTACATCTAAGCCTGCATAGCTAGTCAACTGCTTTTTATTTCTAATCAGCTCAAAACCATTAGTTTCTGCCAGAACTATTACAGCCGTTAATTCTCCCACGCCGCTAATACTGGTCAATTTTTCTATTTGATTTTGAAGTTCTAAATCTCTTACTATCAGCTCTTTTATTTCTAACTTGATTTCCTTTTCTTGCGAGTTTAAGAAGGCAATTCTTGCTTGTATCCTATTCAAACTGTTTTTATTTGGATAAGCTTCTGATTCTTCTGCATGTAACTGGTTTTTAACGCTAGATCGTTCTTGTACAATTTGATCTCTTTCTCTAGTAAGCTGTTGTAATGTTTTATACGATACTTTAGGTCTGTACCATCTCTCAAGCTTTCTTTCTAAACCAAATTGTGCAATTGCCTCTGAACAGGTTTTATCGGTAATCGTCTTGGTTTCTAAGGTTCGCATGTAATTACTGATTTTATTTGGCAATACAATACTTAATTCGTAACCATGTTCATCTAAGTAATAAGCAAGTTTTTGATGGTAAACACCTGTTGCTTCCATTACAAAAAGTACTTTCACTCCTTCATCAGTCTGCTTTGAAACCCAATCCAATAGAATGATTATCCCTTTATCGGTGTTCTTGAAAACTTTGTACGCATAAAGTTCGCTAGTAAAATCTTCTAACGTTCTTCCTAATGTTACAACCAACTCTTTTTGAGCTACATCTATGCCCAATACTTGTTTTAATACTTTTTTCATCGATTTATTCTTTAATATAATTGATGAATCTCCCTTCGTCTTTTCTCCTGGTTGGATATTCTGGATACTATCTCTATTAACTAGTTCCTTACATTCTGTTCAGACTCTAAAAGATATTAAAGAATGAGGCTGTTTCTCTGTGTCAATATACTTCTTTGAGTTATTTGGTCGCAAATGTGCTCTCATTCTTTTATCAATTATATCTATAAATTTATAGATTTATAAACATAGGAGTACACAAAGCTGGGTGGAGACTTATAAGCTCTCTGTGAACTTTGAGCCCTTCGTGGTTAAAATAATTATAAGCTTCCAGTATGAAGAATCGATAAAATAAAAGAAGAAAAACTAATTTCTGTATGATGATTTAAAACCTTTTGCATTAAGCTTTAAGGCATTCCGCTTTCCACCTTCTCCGTACCATGTTCGAGACTTGTTCGGGAAACAGCCCTATTTTTCCGAATGTGTCTGGGAGAAGCTCAGGAGAAGCCTCGAAGGAAGTATGGAGAAAACGTGGATAAAAGGTGGGGTATAGGTGGGCTATACGTGGACTTGTGTTAATAAATTTTCGTGATTTTATAGCTACTATAGAAAAGGTTAAACAAACATAGTAAATATAATAGTAATTAAAACAAAAAAGATGGAATATAAAAAGCTTTAGTATAAACCAGATATTCTATATTTTTGACTTTCAATAAATATTTACTTATTTAGAGTTAAATTCTACTTTATGAAAATACCCGTGAATTTGGATGTTCGATATAATTGATTTTAAAGCTATTTTCATAAGATATTTTTCGTAATAAAACAAATAAAAATCCGTAATACAGCCAGTATTGGGTGTATTATGGAAGTAAAACTATACATATATATAAGTTATAGGCAACTCCTGAAACCCACCGCACATTCAAGCACATTTAGTTTTCCAACCGCACAAAGCCGACACACAAAAACCAAAAGAGCTTGAATTTTTCCAACGCTCGACATTACTTTGACAACAAATCGTAAGACTGACTTGGCGGAAATAACATATTCAATGCGTTTGGTTTTATCTTAAATAATGGACCTTTTTCAATAACTTTTCCGACAGAAGTTCGTTTTATCAAATGGTCAAGTGTAATAATTCCTTGTTCGAGCAGAATATCAAACTGGGAAACAATCGGCTTTTTGGTATGTTCAACTGACTTATAAATGAAATGCTCTTTGTTATCAATTATTAAAGTATCTGTTGCCACCCAAAAAGTTTCGTTATGTTTTTCAAGCAAACGTTTGTGTAATGTTTCTAAGCCCCAAACAACAAAATCACCAACCGAAGCTTTATCAGAATTTTCAATTAATTGTCGAACATCAGTGTCCAATTTAAGCTTTAAACCTTGTGAATTACGAACAATTGCAGAAACTGTACAATATAATTTAAAATCATCGCCACGTTGATAGCCAAATCCGTTCAGAATTTCTGCCGAACTTTTGAATTTGCTTGCTGACCAATCTGGAACTTGTGCAAAAAGATTTTTTCGGTTTCCTTTTTTATCTCGGAATGATTTCAGCTCAATGCCTTTGTAATCTGGTTTTTTTGATGAATTAATGTTAATTCCTAAAAGAGTTTCTAAAGTTCTGCCAATTGCCGTATCAGCTTGCAACATTGCAGGAATTGCCCCTTGCAAACTTATTTTCCTCAACAACATCAGTAATTCATCTGCGACTTCTCTCGACAAAGAATTGATTTCATTTACTAATTCTTTCAAAGGATTATTTGCTAAACCATTAATCAAGCTTTCAAAATCAAGTTGTGTAACATTGACAACATATAAATCATTTTCATAAGAAATAATTCCTAAAATGTCATTTGCTTTGGAATAAGAACCCAAACCTTTGAACCAAATTCTTGGGTCTCCATTTTTTGTATTTGGTCTGTATAATGAAGCAACTGACTGTATTAATCTATCAGGACTAATTAAAAATGTATTAACATAAACACCATTCTCTTTTGCACCTTGACCTTGATGTTCATAATCGTGAATGCTTTTATCTTTTAAATACGACCGAACAGAACCTGTTGCATCTAGAATAGATTTTTCAAGCCCTGTTTTAGTTGGTTCAATTAAGGTTACTTCAACCGATTTTTCTGTCAGAAGTTTAATTCGTTCAATCTCTACTTTAGTTAACTGCCTCATCTTTAGTCTATATTTTTTAATATTTCCAAAGCCACTGCTCTCGCCATTAAAGGCGGAACGGCATTACCAACCAAAGTAAACTGTGGAACCTCAAATTTTCTTTTGTTTCCACCAGTTGACCGTTTCCCTTGAAAAACAAAACTATCATCAAAAGACTGCAAGCGAGCCATTTCACGAACAGTCAAAGCTCTTGGACTTGCGTAATGGACATAATCATCTGGAATAGTCATAATTGTAGAACTTTGCCCGTCTGCCTTTAGAACATTATAGTTTCTTTTATCAGAAGTAAGTCCTATTCTTTTTAATTCTTCTTTTGCATCATTGTAATTTCCTGCATTAAGAATTACGTCCAACCGCTTCACTACATCGTCATTTTGTTTACTGGTTTTATGATTTTGTAGTGGTGCAACAACGTGTGTTAAGATATTTTCTAATTCTTCAGAGTTTCTAACATAAAAAGGATTTTTTGCATTAGAAAAACGTCCTATTAGTCGTCCTTGCCTAGACCATTCTGCATAAGTTAAACCATTTTTTGCATTGGGTTTGCCATCGCAAGAGCGTTTTTTTATCAAGGCTTTCATTTGCTCTGTAGTTCCATTGTATTTTGCTTTTAAATCAATATTTTCATAATTGTATTTTTCATCGTCATTTCCGATAAAATCTAAATCATATAAAGCTTCAAAAACGGTTACTTTTTCATTAGGAGAAACAGTTGCAGGAACTGTTTTAATTAATTTTTGGTCTTTTCTACAACCAATAAACAAAACTCTTTCCCGATTTTGTGGAACTCCATAATCAGAAGCTAAAGCCACAAACGGTTGTTCGATGTTATACAAGCGAATTTGGGCAAGAATTGCGTTCAATTTTTCTTCGCTTTTTTGTCTTTTAGAAATTTCTGTTAAGCCTTGAACACATTCGTCAAAAGAATAATTATAAATTTCTAAAGCCAAAATAATATCTGCAATCTCATTTTTAAAAGTTGATGCTGGATTTAATTTTTGGAAAGCATTATGAACTTCTTCAATGATATTATTAGGCTCAATTGAAACCAAAAAATCATCAAATTTTGGAGCGAAAAAATCATTATCCAAATCATTATGATTTTTCTCTTGAATGACTTTTTTTCTAATGTACGCCAATTCCTTTGCTCTTTTCAACATATTAAATCCGTGGCGAATAGTTGCAAAATTCATATCGGTTTTGCTCGTTTTATAATCCGCTATTTTTGGGGCTAGAACTCGAAATTTATTTTCTATGTTTTGAATATAGCTTTCTCGAATAGCATCCAATTCTTTGTCAACAGCTTTTTCAAAATTTAATCTTTGTAAATAACAATCAAGTATAAATTGATTTTCGGAACTCGACTTTTTAAGATTAGCTACGAAATGAATTAATTGATAAAACTCTTTTAAGTCAATGATAGAACGGATTTCTTGCAAAATCATTTCTTTAATTTTTCCGCCTTCTTTTGTCAAAATTCCTTTCACATTTTCCATCACAAAATATTTTGGACGGAGTAGCTTTATGACATTCAAATAATGAGCAAACAAATCATCTTTTTTATCGAACTTTTTTCGTTTTCCCGCCAAACTAAAACTCTGACAAGGTGGCCCGCCACAAACAACGTCAATAGTTTGACCTTTGACTTTTTTCAATAAATTATCAATAAAATCTGGCTCAGTAATATCTTGACGCAAAAAATCAGCATCCATTCCTAATTGGTAATTGTAACGAGCCAAATGTGTCAATTCGCAATTTTCATTAATATCACTGCCTAATCGGAAATCATAAAATTTATTTCCATACTCGGCTTGTAAAAAGCCCTCACTAAAACCGCCTGCACCAGCAAACAAATCGAGAAATGATACTTTTTGCATTCTTCCATATTCGGGAGCATCTTCACAAACCATTGACACATCCGTATTTTGTTTTCGACTATTTACCAATGACAAAATTTTCTCTTTAATTTTCACATCAGTAAGCTGACTATGCGGAGCAGATGCAAAATGTTTCTCAACTTCTTGCTTTAAAAACAACAAAAATTTGTTGATTGATTTATGTGTGTATTCTGTTTCCTTGACAAGTTGATTTTTTGCATCCCAATCTTTTCGCAAAACCTTTTCACCAGTTGCAACTTTAACTTGGACATCTTTTTGTCTTAAAACCAAATGAATTGGAAAGTGCTTTGACTTATCAGCTTTATCTAAATAAAATTTCACGTTTACCATATTACGGACATTTTTACGGACACGGACAAATTTACGGACAAATTTCAAACTCGCAAGAAAAACTTGAACTAATTAACACCATCGCTAAAGCAAGCACATTTGCAATTCTCACAGACCAACCGCACAATGCCAAAATTGCAAAAGAGCTTGCTTTTCCCAACGCTCAACAAAGCGACCGAGAAAAGGAGCTACCTATAACAAGGGTAACTGTTGCACAACTCACAAAATAGTTATATAAAATCATTTTATTAATTAAAGAAGCGTTATTTAAAGCTGATATAAGCGAGGCTCATTTTTTTTGGTGTTTTATTGTTTGTAAAAAAAGCGAGTCTCTAAAAGGCTTATTTTAGTTCAGATATAAAGGGTTTAAGAAATTAAGTTTGGTATGCTGATTTAGCTTTAATACATCCACACTTAGGGTGTGATATTTAATTTTAGGACGAGAGAATTTCATCAATTTTTTCAGATTATAGGCCATAGCACTCATTAAGACATGTTTATTAGCGCTGATCATCCCTCTGGTGTTTAGCCGCTTCAAATTCATGAAGTTTATTAAAGTACCTAGTACAGGTTCTACCGTTCTACTCCTTATTTTACTGATAGCTTTTGCGTATAGAGGATTAGCTTTCAGTTTTTGGTGCATACGGTCGTAATAAGGTTTGTCAATACTATCCTCAATCTTTTTGAATTTTGTAGCAGCCCCACAACAAGTGATTCTTAATGGGCAATCTTTGCAATCTGTTTCACTGCTTCTATAGCTTTTCTTTTGATAACCTTTACTATCAGTTTTTATTCCTTTGAAGGCTAATACGGCAAAATTTCCATTCTTCTTTTTACACTCATATTGGTTGCGTAGTGGATTGTATTCAAACCCTTCCCTTTCGGCTTTATATTGACCAAAATTAGGGATGTAAGCATCAATATGATGGGCTTCACAGAAGGCGAGAGCCTCACCACTGCTATAACCAGCATCAGCGGTTATTTGGTCAACAGGAATGTGATGTATGCTTAGGTTTTGTATAGTTTGCGATAAGATGTCGGCAAGGTTTTGGCTGTCTTTATTACCAGCGCTACTAGCACAAGCGGCAGTGATAACATGGTGAGCATCATCCACGGCAAGCTGTCCTGCATAATTGAGCTGTCTTGCTTTTCCGGGTTTGGTACTTATTTTAGCATCTGGATCAGTAGGAGAGTAATGGGTATGGTTACTGAGGTATTTAGGTCGAATAATATTTCCGTTTTCATCGACTTGTTTAGGATGATCCACATGTCCAGGCATTCCCTTGTATTCTTTCTCTTTCCAAGCATGGTGTCGCTCTACAGCCTTTTTGATACTAGCTTTAACTTTATATTCAGAGCCTTCGTTCAGCTCGTTTGCATATTGTTCTACATCGTCAATAATTTCTTTTTCTACTAAGCTATCCATACTAGCATTAGCTTTGATATAAGCACTATCTATAGCTTGACGCTTACCTCTGACCATTCCTTTTGCTATACAAAGGCTAAGTACTTTTTGAAATAATGATAGAAATACATCTTCCCCATAGAGCTGTCTTGTTCTAGAGATGGTAGAATGCCAAGGCAAAGCCTCATCTAAATCGTACTTTAAATACCATCTTACATCTAAACAATTAGCGCAGAAAGCAATAAGCTGCCTATCAGAATTGATATTATTGAGATATCCTACCAAACAAATCTTGAAGAAAACAAGCGGATCAATACTTTCTTGTCCTTCTTTACCATAGTAAGATAATGTTTCTTTATAGAGAAAATTTAAATCAAGAGTTTGTTCAAGCTTACGATAGAAATTATCAGCAGGAACCAAATCATTGATGTTAACTTGATAGATGATTTTAGGTTGAATATGTTTACGCCCTTGCATGAGTAAATATAGTAAAAATATCATTAAATAACTGATAAACAGGTTGTTAAATAAAATTTTTCTTATTGTATTTATTGATGTAGGTATGGTATATTTGGATGGTATAGGAAGTTGTGCAACAAGCACAAGGGTTTTGCGTAATGGCGGGCGAAGTGCCTCGTATGAAACTTTTTACTAAATTTGAACTTTGGTGCTTCGTATCAACAGTAGTGCAAAAATCCGCCACTACGCAAAGCCCAAAAACGTTAGGCAACATTATAAAACTTGAAAAACGTACTAAAAATTGCGACGACGAACTGGATACATTTGCTCGGCTTTTACGCTTCGACTTATGTAAGCCTAATTTTTTTTAGAATTATAGGTCTTGATGGATAACGACCAAGCTTGGAATACGAAACTTTTTTTAAGTTTAGCAACTATTCCTTTTTTGTTCTTTACTTACGGACTCTTAATAATATTCTACTTTTATCTCTCAATTATTATCCTAGACATAATCGGATTTAAATTAACTAAATTAAGAACTAGACAAATATTATTTATAGAATGGATTGTGATAATTCCACCTTTTATCTTTTGGGCTTTTAAGTATGAATATTGGCTTTAATTGACCTTAGCTTTTTCATTTTTAATGACCCAATTGCTTAGAAAACGAAAAATTGAACGAATTAAAAATAACGTCGCCTAATCGAGTACACGGCTCCACCAGAAAACTGACAGAGTATGCCTCTCACACCACCGTATCCCGATGAAAAATCGGGACAGGTTGTACTACTGTTAACTGATATTGTCCTTTTACTTCTTTTTTGAAGATTTATAGTATTTGTTTTGATAGTAATTAATCAACCTCACCACACCCCAAAAAAACAAAAAAGCCAAATCCTCAAAGATTTGGCTTTTCTCTATCTCAAAAATGATTTTTAAACATTAAATCTGAAGTGCATAATATCGCCATCTTCAACTATATAAGTTTTACCCTCAACACCCAATTTACCTGCCTCTTTACAAGCATTTTCAGAACCTAAAGTCACAAAATCTTGGTATTTAATCACCTCGGCTCTAATAAAGCCTTTTTCAAAATCACTATGGATAACGCCAGCAGCTTGCGGGGCTGTAAAGCCTTGCGTAATTGTCCAAGCTCTAACTTCTTGTACACCAGCTGTAAAATAAGTTGATAAATTTAATAAGCGATAAGCCGCTCTAATCAATTTAGCCACGCCAGATTCTGTTAAGCCTAAATCAGCCAAGAACATTTGGCGTTCTTCATAATCTTCTAGCTCAGCAATTTCAGATTCTATCTTAGCAGAAATAATCAAAACCTCAGCATTTTCATCCTTCACAGATTCTTTTACCAAGTCTACATATTTATTTCCTGTATTAACAGAGGTTTCGTCAACATTACAAACATATAACACTGGTTTAACGGTTAACAAGCTTAAGTCTTCAATAAACTCAAAATCCTCAATAGTGATAGGAGCGGTACGGGCAGATTTTCCAGCCTCTAAATGAGATTTTACTACAGATAATATCTCAAAAGTTTTTTTAGCATCTTTATCTGTACCTGTTTTAGCGGTTTTTTCAACTTTTTGAATACGCTTAGTTACCGTTTCTAAATCTTTTAACTGTAACTCGGTATCAATAATTTCTTTATCTCTGATAGGGTCTACAGAACCATCAACATGGATCACGTTACCATCATCAAAACAACGTAAAACGTGGATAATAGCATTAGTAGCTCTGATATTTCCTAAAAATTGGTTTCCTAAGCCTTCACCTTGCGAAGCACCTTTTACCAAACCAGCGATGTCAACAATCTCAATCGTATTAGGAACAACTTTTTGTGGCTTTACCAGTTCGGCTAGTTTGGTTAACCTTTCATCCGGAACGGTAATCACACCAACATTGGGTTCAATAGTACAAAAAGGAAAGTTTGCTGCCTGCGCTTTTGCATTAGACAAACAATTAAATAGGGTAGACTTGCCTACGTTGGGTAAACCAACTATTCCGCACTGTAGTGCCATATTTCTTTATATTATGATTTGTATTTTTTGATGCTCATCTTGATTTTACCAAGAAACCAAGATTAAAATTTGCGCAAAGATAATAGTTTAAGTATAAAATTTTGGTTTAAGTGTGGCTTCCTTTTTAAAGAATTTCATTTATATTCATAAAAATTTAAATTTTACTAAACATGGAAGAAAACAACTACTCAGAAAATCTACAAAATCAAGAAAACTTAAATAAAGAAGAGCCTAAAACATTGGTTTTTAATCTCTCTATAGAAGATTTATTACTAGAAACCGCCAAATGGGGTAAATTTTTAGCCATCATGGGCTTTGTGTTTACAGGTCTTATTGTTTTAGTGGGCTTAGCACTATCTGTTTTTGGAACCTCAATGTTATCAAACTCTCCTTTGGGCGCTATAGGAGGTGCAGCTTTAGGTTTTATTTATATGTTAATGGGACTAGTTTATTATTTCCCTTCTAAATATTTGTATGATTTTGCCGTTTACATCAAACAAGCTGTTTTAATTAAAGACCAAGAATCTTTGGATTATGCGTTTTCCAGATTAAAATCGGTTTATAAATTTTGGGGTATTTTAGTGATTATTTTATTGGTTTTCTACGCCATTGCTTTCTTATTTGGTATTGCATCGGCCATTTTCATGAGTATGGGTTCTTAATTACAAATACTAAGCTTTAAATATTTCAACATCATTATGCGTTTTTACTTTTTTATTCTCTTTGCTCTACTCTCTTGTTCTGTATTTAGTCAGCCTGTAAACAATAACCTAGGTATTATACCAGCACCACAGGAAGTGGTACTCAAAGAAGGTTTTTTTGTGCTTAGCCCACAAACGGCTATTCTTTATCAGCAAGATACAGACAGAAAAATTGCCGAGTTATTTAGAGATTTAGTAAAACAGCATAGCGGTTTTGAGTTGGTGGTGGCTAAAAATTTTATTCAGTCACCAGAACGTTTAATCAGCTTCGTTAATGATGCCTCTCAGCAAAACCCAGAAGCTTATGAAATCAACATCAGCGAAAAGCAAATTACCATAAGTGGGCAAGAGCAAGGGCTTTTCTACGCCATGCAAAGTTTAGCACAATTGTATCAGTTAAATAAAAATAACCTAAGCATTCCGCAAGCTATCATTAAAGACCAACCAAGGTTTCAGTATCGTGGTTTGCATTTAGATGTGGGCAGGCATTTCTATCCGCTAGATTTTATTAAAAAGTATATCGATATCATGGCGATGTATAAGCTCAATAACTTTCACTGGCATTTAACAGAAGACCAAGGCTGGCGCTTAGAGATTAAAAAATATCCAAAACTAACTGAAATTGGTGCATACAGGGCACAAACATTAATTGGTAATTTTCATGACCGTATGCCGCAATGGTTTGATCATAAGCCTTACGGCGGATTTTACACACAAGAAGAAGCTAAAGAAATTGTAGCTTATGCAGCATCAAAATACATCAACGTTATTCCGGAGATAGAATTACCCGGCCATGCTGTTGCCGCTTTAGCATCGTACCCAGAGTTTGCCTGTGGCGAGCATCCCGGTCCTTTTAAAGTAGAAGAAAAATGGGGCGTTTTCCCTGATATTTTTTGTGCAGGTAAAGAAGAAACTTTTAGTTTTTTAGAAGATATTCTTACCGAAGTGATGGCTATTTTTCCATCATCTTATATCCATATCGGTGGCGATGAAGCACCTAAAACACGTTGGAAAACTTGTACTTATTGCCAAAAACGTATCAAAGCTAAAAAGCTTAAAAACGAAGAAGAGCTACAATCTTACTTTATCCAACGGATAGAAAAATTTGTAAACAAAAACGGTAGAAAAATTATAGGTTGGGATGAAATTTTAGAAGGTGGTTTAGCACCCAATGCTACGGTAATGTCTTGGCGAGGAGAAAAAGGTGGCATTGCAGCCGCACAGCAAAACCACGATGTGATTATGACACCTAGCTCAAACGGTTTATATTTAGACCATGTTCAAGGTCGCTCAGACCAAGAGCCGCTTTCCATTGGTGGCGATGGTAGGATAGAGCTGCTTTATCAATACAATCCTACGCCTGCGGTTTTAACTGCGGCACAACAAAAATACATCAAAGGGGTACAAGCCAATATGTGGACAGAATATATGCCTACCACACAAAAGGTAGAGTATATGCTTTTTCCTAGGGTTATGGCTTTAGCAGAAGTAGCATGGACAAATACTTCCCAAAAAGATTATCAAAACTTTGCTAACCAGCGTTTACCATTGCATTTGGGATTGTTAGATCAAACATCAACCCTGTACAGAGTGCCTACAGCTATTGGTGCTAAAGATACCACGCTAAATATACAAACGAGTTATACATTTACATGGAAACCTTCTGTAAAAGATGCTGTTATATACTATACATTAGATGGGAGAATACCTGATGCAACTTGTTCAGTTTATCAAGGAAATTTAGAAGTTACCGTAAAAGAGGGAGAGCGTATTCCGGTAAAATCTATCGTGATAACGCCTTCTGGCAAACGTAGTGCTGTGGTTACCACGTGGTTGGTTAATCGTAAAGCTTTAGAGGCTGTTAAAGATACACCTGCCGTTTCTGGTAGTTTAAAATACCATTATGTGCCGGGTAAATTTACCAGCGTTTTAGAAATTGATACCAATTTGGCCACCAAAAGAGGTTTGGTTAATCAGCTAACCTTAAGTAAAATAAGTGGCAAAGAAAGAAGTTACGGTTTGGTATTTACCGGATACATCAAAGTAAATGAAGATGCAACTTTTGAGTTTTCTTTGTTAAGCGATGATGGCGCTAGGTTATATATTGATGATGAATTGATTGTAGAGAATGATGGTAAGCATGCTCGCTATGAGCGATCTGCTGGGGTTTGGTTAAGACCAGGTCTACACAAAATTAAATTAGCTTATTTTGATGATGGTTTAGGTTCGGCCTTGAAATTATCTGTTAAAGGTACCGACGGAAAGAAAATAGAATTACCCGTAGTAATGATGTTTAATTAGTTTTTATACGATGAATAAAATATTGATATACGTTTTAGCATGTACTTTAGGCTTAGCTGCTTGCGGCGAGGCAGAGCAAGCAGAAAATAAAGCCCCAGAAACTAAAGTAGTTTTACCTCATCCTTTTAAAAGCATACAGAAATTGATGGTAAGACCTGGTTTAGATTTTCATGTTATGAACTGGGGAGAAGGTGCTGATACCTTAAGCGCCGTTTTAGTTTTACGTAGCGATACCTTAAAGCAAGAAAATACAGCTTATAATTTAGAAATAGAAGGTAAGTTTATAGAAGCTTTTAATACCGATATGGATACTGATGGTAATCCGGAGATTTTAATTTATACCACTTTAAATGATGCTACTAAAACTGCCGAATTATACTGTTTAGAGTATAATAATGGCGAGCCTAGTCGAATTAAATTTCCTGCTTTAACCAGTAAGACATCCAAATTATACCGCGGGAAAGATAATTTTTACCTTCACCAAGGTAAACTCAGAAGAGCTTTTGATTTATATGAAAATCCCGATCCAAAAGCAAAACCAACAGCCAAAAAACTTATAGAATACAGCATCAGAAGCAATACTTTTGATATTACCGAAATCAAAGAAAATTAATTTTCTTGGTTGGTAAATTGCTTTTTTAAACGTTCTAGTTCTGCGATAAGCTCGTTAAAGCGTTTCTCTTCTTTACGGATATAAACCACCCTAATTAAGAAGGTACATAAAGCAAACCAGGTGATAGAAAAAGCTACCGCAAGCACCAACGTTATGGTATTTACATGGTTAAAAAACTCGATAAAATACAAACCCAAAGCCAAGGCTAAAGCAAGGGTATAGATATAATAATTACGGGTATTTTGTTGAAAACGCTCTTTTCTAAAGCCCTCAATATAGGCTATATGCTTTTCAGGAGTTTCTAAAAGAGAATCGTTATTTAATGTTTTTAAGTTTTTAATTTGGGTATAGATATAGTAAAAGCAGCAAAGCTCAAAAATGAACATGGCAATATGGGTAGTCCAAGTATTAAAAGAAAGGGTAGCCCACAAATAGCCAATGGTAAAAGCTGCTAAAATCATCCAGATAAGTTCTATCCAAATTTTAGCGCTAAATTTATTCCTCGATTTTTTATAACGAGAAATTAGCTCCTTATAATCAACTTTAGGAGTATTATCGGCTTGTTCGTTCCAAATATTTAATATAGAATCAAAGTCTTTCATGCTTATTAAAAAGTTCTGTAAGCTTGTGTTTAATACGGTGAATTTTAACTCTCAAATTTCCTTCAGAAATACCAGAAATCTCTGCAATTTCTGGATACGGCACTTCATCCATCACCAAAGTAATCAAGAGTCTTTCATTTTCTTCTAATTGGGCAATACAACTGTAAAGCGTTTTTATTTGTTCTTGTTTTTCTGAAGTTTCCTCGGCCTTGTTTTCTATGATGTTTGGTGTTAACTCGTCCTTAGCTTGTCTTTTTTCTGTTTTAAGGTAGGTTAAACAAGTGTTTACAGCTATACGGTAAATCCAAGTAGAAATCATGGCTTGGTTTCTGAATTTATCCAGATTTTGCCAAACTTTCAAGAAAGTCTCTTGCATTAAATCATTCGCACTATCTTCATCATTGGTATAACCAAAACATAAACGATATATTTTCTTAGAATTAGCCTGAAAAATTTCCTTAAAAATTTGTTCCTTCTGAGACATTTATGTGAGTAGTTTTTTTAATTGAGATAGGTTTTGCTTTTAATTGTTACAAATTAGAAGAATAATTTTGATAATTTTAAATTTTATAAGCCAACATATTCCCCTTACATGATGAATCATTTCGGATTTAAACAAAGTATTTTAATTTTAAGCGTATTAAGTATAGCTATTGTTTCTTGTCAGCAAACAACTAAACAAGCTGCTGGTACCGATAGCGATAAAGATAGCCTCGTAAATATCGATTTTAATGGCGATACTTCTAAAACAGGTATGGTATACATTCCTGGTGGTACTTTTATGATGGGTGGCGATAATGAACAAGCCGATAAAGATGAATTTCCAAAACATCAAGTCACGGTTTCTGGTTTTTGGATGGATGAGCATGAGGTTACCAATGCCCAGTTTGCCAAATTTATAGAGGCTACAGGCTATATCACCACGGCCGAGCGAAAACCTAATTGGGAGGAGTTAAAAAAACAGCTTCCTCCGGGCACACCCAAACCAGACGAAAGTCAGTTAGTAGCAGCATCCTTAGTTTTTACCCCAACCGCTGCCGCAGTAGATTTAAACGACTACAGTCAATGGTGGCGTTGGGTAGAAGGCGCTAACTGGAAACACCCAGAAGGCCCGGGTAGTGATATTAAAGGAAAAGACAATTATCCTGTGGTACACATCAGTTGGGATGATGCTATGGCTTATTGCAAATGGGCTGGAAAACGCCTGCCAACCGAAGCCGAATGGGAATTTGCAGCCCGTGGAGGTTTACAAAATGCTATTTATCCTTGGGGTAATGAGCATATCAGTAAAGGAATAAAAGCAAACTCATGGGAAGGGAATTTTCCTTATCAAAATCTTAAAAATGATGGTTTTGATGGTTTAGCACCAATAAAATCTTTCAAGCCTAATGGCTACCAATTGTATGATATGGCAGGTAATGTTTGGGAATGGTGTGAAGATTGGTACAGAAACAACTATTACGAAACCGCTAAGCAAGCAGGCGGGATCACCAATCCACAAGGCCCAACAGACAGCTATGACCCCGACGAGCCTTATACACCTAAAAAAGTGGCAAGAGGTGGTTCTTTCTTGTGTAATGATAGCTATTGCTCTGGCTACCGCGTAGCAAGGCGTATGAAAAGCAGCCCAGACTCTGGCTTAAGCAATATGGGTTTTAGATGTGTGAGGTAGTGTTTTAGGTGGTTAGTCCATAACTGGGGAATTAGGTGTTTGGTTTAGTCTTTTAAACTTTGTAATTTAAATTTCTATTTGTGAAAGTTTTGTTTTAGTTACAATTCATATTACCGATAATTTCTACTCTGCTATGCGGAATACTGTTAGATAATACTAACATATAAAAATGGGGATGATTTTTATTTATGGTTTAGTCTTTTTACTAATATTTTTAAGTATAGGAATAGGACTATTTATTTACTCGATTAGGATAAGCTCTAAAATTGGATTGACAATTTCTGTAATATTGATATTATTAGTCACCTTGGTATCGCTAACTAATACAATAGATGAGTTTACTATTTCAAAAAATGATATAATTATAGAACTAAAATACCTAGGTATTGAGTTAAAAGACGACTTTGAAATCAAAAATAATAAAGTCTCAGGAATGCCGGAGAGAATACAGGAAACAGAAGTTGAAATTACTCAAAAAGATAAACACAGAATAATAAGTGAAATCACAAATTCTGCAAACTTTCGCTCATTTGATTATAGAAATGAACTATTTAGTGATGGAGTAGTGTATAATTTAAAATATCCTGAATTTTACTCAAGGGAAATATTATTTATACTTGATGATACTCCTATAAGAATTTGTGTTTATATTGATGAAAACGCCAACATAATTAAATACCAAAGAATTGAAGAGTAAAAACAAGAATTTGTAATGTTTCCAAAAGTATAATATAAGATTAATTAAAATTGCCCGAATTTTATCCCCGGAGAAATTAATGGTAACTTCCAACTTTACACCTTCAACTTTGAACTCTTTACTTTAAAACCCTTATGCTAACATCATACAATAGCTTGAAAAAATAGTGCAGAAAAGCATTTGCTTTAGTTGATAGCTTTACTAATAAACCTAAAGTGTGTTAAATATTTGGTTAACACCTTTTTATATTAAAAGCTATGCAAATTTTCTACAAAAGACTTTTATTAAGCTGTTTCGCATGTATGTGCTTATTAAATGGCTTTCTATTCAGTTCTAAAGTACAAGCACAAAATAAAACTACACAAGCCACTTGGATATGGTATCCCGGAGATTTTGAAGTTTGGTTAAGCAACCAAATGCAAAACAGAAGAACAGAGCGTGGCACTTTCTTTCCACCTTTCTGGCGTATGGATAGTCATTACGTTTTGGTAGAATTTCATAAAGAATTTAATCTTACACAGCCCGAAGAAATAGAGCTTTTTACAGAAGGACAATACAATGTAAAGCTGAACGGGAAAATGCTTTCTGGCTATCCTAAAAAGCTGCAATTAGCGGCCGGGAGACAAAAAATCAATATCAAAGTTTATGCACAGGATAAAGTTCCGGCTATTTATATCAACGGAAAAACTGTAAAAACTGACGCTTCTTGGTTAGCAACTTTTGAGGATAAAGAATGGATAGATGAAACAGGAAAAGCTTCTGATGCTTCTGGTACAACCTATGTAAATGCAGGGACATGGAATTTCAATTCGCCCAATCAAAAACCTTCAAATTTTAAATTAAGCACTAAACCTAAATATGCTATTAAAACAGATGTTAAAGGTGCTTCCAGATTGATAGATTTTGGACAGGAAACTTTCGGATTCATCAAACTACATGGTTTAAAAGGAAATGGGCAGTTAAGAATTTATTATGGCGAGTCTAAAGAAGAAGCTTTAAGTCCGCAAAAATGCGAAACCATTGATTTTGTAGATGTTAATCTAGCTAAAGCTCAGGATTCTACCTTACAACTCTCTAAAGCTTTCAGATATGTACAGGTAGAAACAGATGCAGGGGTAAAGCTAGATTCGGTTTCTATGTTGTACGAGTATTTGCCTGTTAAAGACAGAGGTACTTTCACTTCTTCTGATGCCGAACTGAATAAAATATGGCAAGTTTCTAAATACACCATGGAACTTACCACGCGTGAGTTTTTTATTGATGGTATTAAACGCGACCGATGGATGTGGAGTGGAGATGCTTACCAAAGCTATTTAATGAATTATTATTTAGGTTTTGATGAAGCCAGCGTAAGAAGAACCATTTTGGCTTTAAGAGGTAAAGACCCGGTTACCAGCCATATCAATACCATTATGGATTATACCTTTTATTGGTTCTTAAGCATTCAAGATTATTACCAATACACTGGCGATAAGCAATTTATCAACTTAGTTTATCCTAAAATGAAAAGCTTAATGGATTTTTGCTTACAGCGTAGAAACCAAAACGGCTTTATGCAAGGTCTTTCCGGCGATTGGATTTTTATTGACTGGGCAGACGGTTTAAGTAAACAAGGTGAAGTAAGTTTTGAGCAATTGCTTTTATGCAGAAGTTTAGAAACCATCGCTTTATGTGCAGATTTAGCAGCCGATGATAAGGCATCAGCATACTATAAAAATGAAGCAGCGCAGCTTAAAACCAAGTTTTTCAATAGCTATTGGAACGCGGATAAACAAGCTATTGTACACAGCAGGATAGAGGGCAAGCAAACAGAAAATGTAACCCGCTATGCCAATATGTTCGCTATTTTCTTTGATTACCTCAACACTCAACAAAAAGAAGGCGTAAAGAAAAATGTCTTGCTGAATGATAAAGTCCAAAAAATCATGACACCTTATATGCGCTTTTACGAGCTAGAAGCTTTATGTGCTATGGGCGAGCATGATTATGTGATGAAAGAGATGAAAAACTATTGGGGCGGAATGTTAAAATTAGGCGCTACCTCATTTTGGGAAGAATATAATCCTAGTAAAAAAGACACAGAGCATTATGCCATGTACGGTCGAGATTTTGGTAAAAGTCTTTGCCACTCTTGGGGCGCTAGTCCGGTTTACCTTTTAGGTAAATATTATTTAGGTGTAAAACCATTAACAGCTGGATATCAGCAATATTTGGTAGAACCGCATCTGGGCGGTTTACAATGGATGCAAGGTACTGTACCTACACCCAATGGCGATATCAGTTTATACTGCTCAACATCAGCCATAAAAATTAAAGCAGATAGCGGTACCGGAACTTTACGTTTAAAAAGTAAAATAAAACCTCAGGCAAAAGGCATCAGCGTTAAGCAAATTGGGCCAAACTATTACGAGTTAAGCATCCCGTCAAATAAAGAATATACCGTTAAATACAAATTATAATTTACGCATGCATTCCATTAAAAGCTATGCTGTTTTTACAGCTAAAGCTAAACTAGAAAAGCCCATAGCAGATGCTACACATACTTTAACAGAAATTTCTTTCATCGTTTTACGTATCCGTCTTAAAGATGGTACCATTGGCGAGTCGTATTTGTTGAGCTTTCAATACAACCCTCAAGCCATTATTGGAGCTTTAAAAGATGCCGGTGAACTGCTTTTAGGAGAAAAGGTTTTTGATACCGTAAAGGTATTTGATAAACTAAACCATGCCAACGAATATTTTGGTATGGAGGGCTTAAACCGTTGGGCACAAGGCGCTTTTAATATTGCCATGTGGGATGCTTGGGCTAAAATATTAGGTCAGCCTGTTTGGAAAGTTCTAGGTGCATCAAAAAGAGAAATCCCTATTTATGGTAGTGGCGGCTGGATTTCTTACAGCACCGATGAACTGATAGATGAAGTTACTCAATACAAAAGCAGAGGTTTTAAAGCCGTTAAAATAAAAGTAGGTAAGCAAGATTGGAAAGAAGATTTAGAACGCTTAAGGCTGGTTAGAGAAGCCGTTGGTAACGAAATCAATATCATGATGGATGCCAACCAAGGGATGAATGTGGCTAATGCTTTACAACTAGCACAAGCTGCTAAAAACCTGCATATCAATTGGTTTGAAGAACCTATTTTACATGATGATTATCAGGGTTTTAAGTTACTAAGAAACCAAGCAGGTATTTCTATTGCTATGGGAGAGCGTGAGTACTCTTTAACACCTTTAAGAGAACTTTTACAAAGAAATGCCATTGATATTTGGCAGCCGGATATTTTAAGATTAGGTGGGGTAGAAGCTTGGAGAAATAGTGCTGCACTTGCGGCAAGTTTTAATGTAAGCGTTTTGCCACATTATTATAAAGATTACGATATCCCTTTACTATGTACCATTTCTAATGGGGCTGGCGCCGAGTCTTTCGATTGGATAGACACGCTTATTGATCATCCTTTAGAGATAAAAGACGGCATGGCTACACCGCATAACACGCCAGGATGGGGCTTCAAATTTAAAGACGAGTACTTAAGACAGGTATAAAAATCAAAAATGAATTATCAAAAACATATTATATGCCGTAAGCTTATTAAGCGAGTTTCTTTAGCTTTTGGCTTGTCTGCTTTTGCTTTTTATCAAGCGCAAGCGCAAACAGTTGATGGTTTGCCAGCTACTGTTCCGCCTGTGCCTGGTATCTTTAATGCAGAACCTTGGGAGCAGCCAGAAATTACCAGTATCAACCGTGATGCTGCAAGGGCTACCGCTTATTCTTTTGCCAGCGAGGCCGATGCTTTAGAAGGTAAAAGAGAGAAATCCAGAATGTTACTCCTTAACGGAGAATGGGATTTTAAATTTGCTTTTAAACCTGCCGATGCTCCTCAGGATTTTTACAAACAAAGGGTTAAAAACTGGGATAAAATAGAAGTTCCATCAAACTGGGAACTAAAAGGTTATGACATTCCTATTTATAAAAGTGCGGTATATCCTTTTCGCCCCATAGACCCACCAAGGGTACCTAAAGATTATAATGCTGTAGGTTCTTTTCAAAAAACTTTCACTTTACCGCAAAACTGGCAAGACATGAATATTACTTTACATTTTGGTGGGGTAAGTTCTGCTTTTAAAGTTTGGTTAAACGGTAAGTTTTTAGGTTATGCAGAGGATAGTTGCCTACCATCAGAGTTTAATGCCACACCTTATTTGCAAAGTGGAGAGAATATCATTTCTGTTCAAGTTATCCGCTGGAGCGATGGTGCTTATTTGGAAGATCAAGACCATTGGAGAATGAGCGGTATACAACGCGAGGTGATGCTTCTGGCAGAGCCTAAAATACGCATTGCTGATTTTCATTATCAGGTTAAACTGGATAAAAACTACCAAGATGCTAAATTTAGCTTAAGACCACGTTTAGATAATTTTACCGGTGTTGCCCCGGATGGTTATATCGTAAAAGCACAATTATACAATCAGCAAAAGCAGCCTGTATTTAGCAAACCTTTAGAGCGCAGTGCCGAGTCTATTATTAACGAATCTTACCCACGCTTAGATAACGTAAAATTTGGTTTGCTTGAAGCCGAAGTTAAAAATCCTTTAAAATGGAGCGATGAAACGCCTCATTTATACACTTTAGTAATTTCTTTGCTTGATAAAAATGGTAAGCTCTTAGAGGCTAAAAGCTGCAAAGTAGGTTTTAGAAGTGTAGAGTTTTCTAAAACCAATAGCAAACTGCTTATTAATGGTAAAGAGACTTATTTGTATGGTGTAAACCGTCATGACCACGACCCAAGAAGGGGTAAAGCGCTTACGCGTGATGATATCAAAAGAGATGTTTCACAATTGAAGCAGTTTAATTTTAATGCCATCAGAACCAGTCATTATCCAAATGACCCTTATTTTTACGAGTTGTGCGATGAGTATGGCATTTTAGTGATGGATGAAGCCAATTACGAAACCCATGGTTTAGGTGGTAAATTGGCTAATGACCAAGCTTGGGTAGCGGCACATTTAGAGCGTGTTACCAGAATGGCTTACCGCGATAAAAATCATCCTTCTATCATCATGTGGAGCTTAGGAAATGAAGCGGGTAGAGGTCCAAGTACCGCTGCTATGGCCGCTTGGTTGCATGATTTTGACATTACCAGGCCAGTACATTACGAACCTGCTATGGGTAGTCATGCCGAAGAAGGTTATATAGAATTGGGCGACCCACGTTATCCTAAAACTAACGACCATTCGCATCGTTTACAAAACCCAGTGGATCAATATTATGTAGACATGGTAAGCAGGTTTTACCCGGGAGTTTACACCCCAGAACTTCTGCTTAATCAGCAAAACGGGGATAAAAGACCAATACTTTTTGTAGAATACTCGCATTCTATGGGAAACTCTACAGGTAACATGAAAGAGTTTTGGGATATTTTTAGAAGTCAGCCACGCTTAATAGGTGGCTTTATTTGGGATTATAAAGACCAAGGCTTGTATAAAAAAGATTCAACTGGGCTAGAGTTTTTAGCTTATGGAGGAGATTTTGGAGAGAAAAACCACAGCGGTAATTTTAATCTTAATGGTATTGTTGCATCAGATGGCAGACCCAAAGCCGCTATTTACGAGTGTAAAAGAATTTACCAGCCTGTAGAAACAGCCTTAATTGATGCTGAAAAAGGTGTTTTGAGAATTCAAAATCGTCATGCTAGTAAATCACTAGCGGGTTATAACATCCATCTCATCATCAGAGAAGATGGAGAAATTATCCTGAATAAACCTTTGCCAATTTTAAATCTTGAAGCAGGAAAAGAAACTGAAATTAGCATAGCTAAATATTTACCTAGTTTTAAAGCGGGCAGCGAGTATTTGGCTGATATACATTTTACCCTTGCTAAAGATGAGCTTTGGGCTAAAAAAGGTCATGAAATAGCTTCCAATCAATTTGCTTTAACAGGATTGGCCCAGCATAGAAAGTATAAAAGAAATTATGCTAACATCACGGTTAAAGAAAGCCCACACGAGTTTCAGCTACAAGGTAAAACCTTCACGGTTAAGTTTAATAAAGCAAATGGGGCTTTAGTTTCTTATGTAGTGGCTGGTAAAGAACAAATTTTCCAACCTTTATTGCCAGATTTTACTCGCCCACAAACAGATAACGACCGTCGTGGTTGGAAACCAACAAAAAAACTTAAACCTTGGTATGATAGCGAAATTAAATTAGCATCCATCAGTTTAGACCAAACCCTAGCTAACAATATTAAAATCAAGAGCTCTTATACCTTAATTCAAGATAGTGCCCGTGTAAATGTTCTTTATAGCATTAATGGCGATGGGGTAATAAAAGTAGATTATGCTTTAGAAGCGCATCCGGCACTGCCTAACATCCCTAAAATTGGTATGCAAACAGCAACCGCTCGTGATTATAGCCAAATCAAATGGTATGGACGTGGCGAATTAGAAAATTATGTAGACAGACGCTACGGTTTTGATGCTGCCATTTACAGCCAATCTTTAGCTCAGTTTATGGAACCTTATGTATATCCTCAAGAAAACGGTAACAGAACAGATGTTCGTTGGATGTTCCTCAATAACAACAAGGGGCAAGGCTTAATGGTTGTAGCCGATAGTTTATTAAGCATGAGCGCTTGGCCTTTTACAGAGAAAAATATATCAGAAACCAAACATTGGCATAAACTTAAAGACGCTGGCTTTATCACCTTGAATATAGATTTGATACAAATGGGTGTAGGCGGTAATGATACCTGGTCTGATGTTGCTCAGCCTTTAGTGCAATATCAAAACAAGGCTAAAAATTACAATTACAGCTTTTATTTGTACCCAATTACAGCATTAAAAGAAAAAGAAGGTGCTTTAGCTAAGAAGTTAATTTTTTAGCGCATCTAATTGCAATACGAAGCTAAGGCAGGTGATTTTTTTGATAATTAAAATAATTAGCCAACAGTAGGCAGAAAATAAAAAGCTGGATAACGTTTTTATGGATTAACTAAGCTTAAAAAATATATATCATGCTAATTACAAGGTTTTTAGGGAACTCAGAAAACATATTGTTTGCTGCAGCTAGAATTCTCCTTGAATGGTCTGATTTTTAGAATCTGCACAAATTCAAAAGGAATATTCAAAATTTGAAACCAACGTTTAATAGAGGTTTACAAGTCTTTATCCAACTTTTGCACTCTCTAGGTAATCATTGGTTTAATTATCGTAAAATTCAAAATGAAAAAAAATCAAAACCACCCAACCACCCAACCAACTAAGAACCTAACAAACTAACCACCTAACAAACTAACCACCTAACCAACCAACTAACAAATCAACCACCTAACAAACTAACCACCTAACCACCTAACCAACTAACAAACCAACCACCTAACCACCTAACCAACTAACAAACTAACCAACTAACCACCTAACAAACTAACCAACAAACTAACCAACCACCTAACAAACTAACCAACTAACAAACCAACCACCTAACAAACTAACCAACTAACCACCTAACCAACTAACCACCCAACCAACTAACCACCCAACCTCAACTACATAAGACTACCGCTAAATAAGCAGGCATTCCTATGGTGATATTTACAGGAAAAGTTACGGCTAAGGCCATTGGAATAAAAATACCGGGATTTGCTTTGGGTACTGCAATTTTCATGGCAGCTGGTACGGCTATATAAGAAGCGCTAGCTGCTAAAACAGCCATAATAAACCTATCGCCAGGTTCTTGCGTGATGATTCTGCTTAGATAAGCTACAATAAGTCCATTTACAAGCGGAATAACCGTAGCAAAAAGAATAGTGAATTTACCGCTTTTTAAGAAGTCTTGAAGCTTTCTACCGCTTACAATACCCATATCTAATAAAAATATCGCAAGGAAACCTTTAAAAATGTCAGTAGTGAAAGGTTTAATGCCCATAGCTTGTTCATCGCTAGCTAAAAGCCCAATGATTAAGCTTCCTAAAATAAGTAGTACGCTACCATTGGTAAAGGAGTGCTTAATAATTTGTTTTAAGCTTTGTTGTTCTTTTGAAGCATCGTTTTTAACAAAAATTCTAATTAAAATTACCCCAATGATGATGGCAGGCGCTTCCATTAATGCCATTACAGCAACCATATGGCCATTAAAGCCTATGTTTTGGATTTCTAAAAAAGAAACTGCTGTAACAAAAGTAACTGCACTTACAGAGCCATAAGCGGCAGCTATAGCTCCAGCATTATAAACAGAGAGCTTTTTCTTGAGGATAAAGAAAGTATAAACCGGGATAATGGTGGCTGTACACATCCCGAAGATGATAGCGTAAATAATAGACATGGAAAACTCGCTATGCGCTAATTCTTGTCCGCCTTTAAAACCAATAGAGAATAATAAATAAAGAGAAATGAATTTTGATGTTTGGTCTGGTATAGCTAAATCACTTTTAAGTCTTACAGCTACAATTCCAAGAATAAAAAATAAAAGAGCAGGGTTTGTTAAGTTGTCAATTAAAAGATGAAGATCCATTAGTTTAGGGTTAATTAGGGAAAATTGCTTTGTTGGCAATGCTATAGCTATCGTTACTTTCTAACTGGGCTACTTCAATACCATGTTTATGAAATTGTTTAGGGTAATTTTTTGTGAGCTTTTTATGGTTTGTATCTTGCTTTAAAGCCAAATGATTAAAGTTTATATCATGACTTTTTTTAGGGATATCAACTTTTGTTGTCTGTTTGTTATTACTATTAAAGTTCCATTCTAAATTGTTTTCTGTAGTTGCTAGATGATCTCTCTTACCATCAGCTAGTTTCCTACTGGTCATTTTTAGGCTCAATTCCATTTGCTTTTTTCCTATCCATATTAATGTAAGAATCGCTACAACCAAACCCAGTTTGCTAAAAGGTTCATCAGTTATAAAACTGTTAATGATTAATAAAAGAGATATAGCAAATAGGGAAGGAGCAAGTAGTTTGTGGGTGTAGTAGAATATTCTTTTCATGTTTGATATTTCTAACGCTCCAAATTTGAAACTTAAAATTCATAAATTATTATTTATACTTTATATGATTATCATAAAAGAAGTTTATGGTAATGCTTGTGGAATCCTCCCTATAAAATAGCGTTTCAAGCAATAAAAAGGATGGAACTAAATTTGTTAAGCTATTCATAGTTAAATCATTTACATCGTTGAAAAAATAGTTTATCAACCTATCATCAACCAAAAGGAAATACAAAAATCTGGTAAAACAGCGCTTCAAGATTCTGATTTTGATAAGATAACCTCAGAAGTTTTAGCGTTTTTGCCTGTTCCATGTCTTATTTTAAAGACTGATTTTACAGTTTTATACTACAATCAAGAAGTTTTTAAATTGCTTAATATACCAGATGCGCTATTAGCTCATGCTGATTTTCTACAAACGCTGCATCTTAAAGAAAAAGAGCAAAAACTCATTAGAAACAAGCTAAAAAACATGATGTTAAATGAGGTTTTTAGTTTCGTTTTTCAGCTAAACCAATCAGAAATAAAATATACCATGCTTATAAAAAAGAACAAGGCAAAAAAGGGCAAGGTATATTTTGTAAACTTGGTGCAGCAACAGCTAGATGCTAATTTTGTGAAAGAGCAAGAATTAAGTATGATTCTAAAATCTTCTTTAATAGCTACTTGGGTTTTTAATTTAGATGATTTAACCTTCAAAATCAATAATTTTAGTAAGATGCTGTTCCCTAAAACTAAAACAGCCATTTTTTATCTCATAGAAGATTTCACAAAGCTTATCTACCAAGAAGATATAGAAAGAGTACAAAAAGCCATATTAGAAGCTGCAGAAAAGCATACGGAATTAGATATAGAATTTAGGGTTTTAAACCAGCAAAATTACCCAGTTTATTTAGCTATGCGAGGGCATATGCTTAAGCATAATGCTGATAAACATTATTTAGCTGGTATTTTAATTGATGTTACAGAAAAGAAAAACCTGCAAAAGCAAGCAGAAAATTTACGCTTAAACCAGCAGCGTGTTATTTTAGATGCTACTTATTGGGCACAGGAGAAAGAGCGAAAGAAAATAAGTGAGGTTTTACATGATAGTGTTAGTCAGTTACTTTACGGTATAAGGCTTAATATACAGGGCTTACAACTTTCTGGCTTTAAAAATGAGGCTTTTGTGAATATCAATCGCTTGCTAGACCAAGCAGTAAAAGAAACCAGAGCCATTGCTTACGATTTAAAGCCTTCTATTTTAATAGATTTTGGTTTTGTTACTGGCGTTAAAGAACTGGCAGAGCGTTTAAGTACCGCAAATTTTAATATTAAGGCTTATGTAAACACGCTATCAGATAAGCTTCATCCCGAGGTTCAGTTGTCTCTCTTCAGAATTATTCAAGAGTTACTTAATAATATCATCAAACATGCCCAAGCCACAGCATCAGAAATTATTGTTTTCACTGATGATGAAAAGGTAGATTTATCAGTACATGATAATGGTAAAGGTTTTGATGCCAAGCATCCAGAAATTTTAAGAGGTTCTGGTATTAGAGAGATAAAAAACAAGGTGTTTTTATTGAATGGAACGCTCAATATTCAATCTAAAAAGGGAAAAGGTACACATATTGCTATCAGGTTCAGGATAGCGGATGCTATAGCAGCATTGTCTGTTATTTTAAATATAAAACACCTATCATGATAAACATTATACTTGCCGAAGACCACAATATTGTTAGAAACGGCGTTAAAATATTATTAGAGAGAGATGCAGATTTAAAGGTAGTAGCTGAAACAGAAAACGGTAAAGAAGTATTAAATTTATTGCAAACAGGTATAGAAGCCAGTATCATTTTAGCTGATATCAATATGCCTGATATGGATGGGATTAGTCTTTTAAAACAGATGAAACAAAAATATCCTGATGTACCCATTATTATTCTTTCTATGCTAGATAATGAGCAATACATTATTGAAGCTTTTAAAGAAGGGGCATCGGGCTATTTGTTCAAAAACATCAGTGCAGATGAATTAATTTTTGCTTTAAAACATGTTCATACTGGCAATAGGTATATCTGTACAGAGCTTTCTTTAAGGTTGTTAGATAGGTTGATGAATTTACCATCACAAAGAAAAAATTGGGCTTTACATCATGATTTTTCTGCCCGGGAAATAGAAATTTTACATCTTATGTCTGAAGGCTATACCAATAATGAAATGTCTGATAAGCTTTTCATCAGTAAAAGAACTATAGAAGGTTATAGGCAAAATCTTATTGATAAAACCAAGGTTAAAAATACTGCAGCATTAATAAAATACGCTGTTTTAAACGGAATTATAGAGTAGTTTTACCGTATTTATACGGTATATAATGGGTATTTAAACTTGTTAAAGAGTTAATTTACCTATGTAATTTAGTGCTTCCTGTAACTCTTCATCTACCATGAGGTTGCAGGCTACCTATTTGGAGTTTATGCCTTTAATATTAATCTTAGATGATGATCAGGAGTTTCTGGACATTTTAAAATCTTATCTTCAAAACCATGGTTTTGAAGTTGTAACCGCTTCCTATACTGCTGATATTTTTATCCTCATTCAAGAACATCAGCCCCGGCTTATTATTCTTGATTTTCTCATTAACGGACTTAACGGTGGTGAAATTTGTTCGGTCATTAAGAAAAATCCACAAACAGTAGCAATACCTGTTATACTCATGTCTGCTTTTGATAAGCTCATTTATTCTTTAGGTAATTATGGCTATGATGTCTTCTTATCTAAACCCTTTGATTTAACTACTATATTAATTCATGTTAAAAATCTTACCCATCATGATGAACTTTGACATGCAGAAAATATGGTATACCTATATTTTTAACACCCAGAAAATGGCTCGAAGGAGCAATTTAAAAATGTTTTTGGTTCCTCTGGCTTTGGCGCTAATAGCCATTTGGTTTAAGTTTAGTTTTTTTAACCATGATTTTTTTGTGGTGCCTTATTTAATGTTTGTATCTGTTATCTTGGTAAGCGCATCTTATGGAGGTAGCAAATCAGCCTTTTATGCTACCATCATCACTTTTGGCTTCACTTTATATTTATTGTTTTTTGGTTCATCATTGTTAGAAGAGCATTTTAAAATTGCCGCATTTCAAGCGGTAGTTTTCCTCATCAATGGTTTCCTCATCAGCATTTTGGTAAGGCATATTCAGGTTATCCAACGAAAGTTGCTTAGCAGTAAAGAAAAATACCGAGGCATGGTAGAACAAACAGATGAAGGTTTTTTTATGCTAGATAGAGAAGGTGTTATTCTTTACAGCAGTCCGTCTGTAAGTAAATTCTTAGGCTTTCAGGAAAAAGAGCTTAAGGGTAAAGCTTTAACAGCACTGCTGCACCAACAAGAGGTAGACAATTTTACTTTATCACTGATGAAACTTGTAGCCCATAAAGGCAGCTTTAAAAATAAACAGCACCAATTTATTGCAGCCGATGGAAATCAAGTATGGGCCGAGCTAAGTGTAGCTAACCTTTTGCAAGAATCTAACATAGAAGCACTGGTACTTCACTTTAATAATGTTACGGAAAGAGTGGTGAAAGAAAAACAGCAGGAAGATTTTATTCATATGGCAACACATGAGCTAAAATCTCCGGTAACGGTACTAAAAGGTTATTTACAATTGCTGATACATAAAATGAGCATAGATAAAAGCCTTTATTTTGATTTTCTACAAATGTTGTATAAGATGGATGGCCAGCTCAATAAGCTATTAGGTTTAATTACTGATATGCTAGAGTCTACACATATTAAAGCCGGAGAGTTAAACTATCATTTTGCTTTATTTAACTTAACAAATTGTGTGAGAGACTGCGTAGAAGGTATAAAAACAGCAAACCCTCAACATCAATTTAAATGTGAGCTTATTGATGATGAAACTATATTAATAGAAGGGGATAAAGACCGTATTGGCCAAGTTATCATCAACTTTTTAACCAATGCCATTAAATATTCGCCAGACAAATTCGAAGTTCAAATTAGCATGGAAAAACAGGCTAATGAAGTTAAAGTAAGCGTTAAAGATTTTGGTATTGGCATCCCCAAAGAGAAACAACAAGCTGTTTTCGACCGTTTTTACCGTGTAGATACTTTACCCAAAAATACCTTTATGGGTTTAGGATTGGGCCTGTACATAGCCGCAGAAATCATCCTCAAACATCATGGTAAAATAGGCGTAGAAAGCGATGAAGGCCAAGGCTCAGAATTTTGGTTTAGCCTGCCTTTGTTGGGTTGAAATGGAGTTTATAGTTGTAAGTATAAGCGTTTAAACTACTGAAAAGCTTACTTAAAACAGAACTGATATACTGACAACCAACAAAAACTGGTGACCAACAAACCCTTATCCACCACCATCATCCACATGTTTGGTTGGTGTTGCGCCTGTTTGTTTCTCTTTTTGGTTGCGTTCTTCATCGTTTTTAGGTGCTAGTTTTTCTAATTGGTCTTCTTGCTTAGCACCTTTGATGATGTCTGTTTCTCTTACTTTAATCTCTGTTTTTTGTTGGTCTTTAGCTTTGTTTTTCATGGTGTATTTATTAGTTAGAAATGCTTTGTTTGTTAATAGCTTCTTGTGTATAGCTGATAAGTTCTTTGGCCCTTACGGCAGATGAATGGTTTTTCAATACTTTTTGTAAAGCTCGGTGGGCAATGTCTAGCCTTTTAGAATCGCTCATGTCTAGCAAATAGGATAGTGTATCCTGTGCGTTTTGGGCGATCAATATTTCATCATTTAAAGCAAAAAAGAATCTAAACCTTCCCAATAATCAGAAATAATAGGTGTACCAGCGGCGGCGGCTTCAAATAATCTTACACTTGGTGCATATCCCCATTTTACCATATCCGCCCGGGTGATATTTAAGGTAAACCTTTGCTGGTTGTAAAATAAATTATGTTGTGACGGTGCTAAATGCTCTTTCCTAATAACGTTTTTTGGCCAAGTGATATGTTCTGGATATTGTGGGCCCATAACCGCAAAATTACCTTCTGACCATTGCTGGGCAGCCTCTGTTAAAAGTTTATCTAAAGGCGCTTGCCTGTCTATACTGTAAGTTCCTAAATAAGCTAAATCGTAAATTTTAGGAGTTTTGGTAGGGAAGTATAATTCGGTATCTACAGAACAATATAATGGTTTAGCCATTGGTGAACCATATTTTTGCATCAATAAGGAAAGGATTGGGCCGCCCGTAAAAGATAAATAAAGATCAAAAAGAGCTATATCATCTGGGTGCAAATATTCGTAATCTTCTCGTTCTATTTTAGCTAAGGTAACTGGGGTATCTATATCATAAAAAGCTTTTATCCCACTGGCAAAACTAAATACCCAACTGGCAACGGCTACGCCTTCCGGTACGTAAGAACCTACCATTACCAAATCTGCCTGCGTTATAAATGGTGTATAGTTAGCGGTTAATTCTTCTAAATCTTTATATAATACCAATTTGCAATAGGGTGGTTGGGGCAAATCTCTTTGCGAGGCATACCAAGGTACATCTCGCTCAAAAAATGTAACCTCATGGCCTTGTAAATAAAGTTGTTTTACCAATGCCCTAAAAGTAGTAGCATGGCCATTTCCCCAAGATGATGTAATAGATAAACCTAAAATACAAATATTCATAATCTTAATTTTTATGTGTGATGTATTGTTTAAAAATAGCTTGCACTTCTTCAGCTCTTAAAGTATATGTGTGGTCTCTTAAAACTCGTTTTAAAGCAGCTGAGCCAATAAGTTTAGCTCGCTCTGGTGTAAGGTTAGCTAAAATATCGGCTACTTCTTGTCCGTTTTTGGCAACCAATATTTCAATATCGGGTTCAAAAAAATAATCTATACCCAGCCAATCATCGGTAATGATACAAGCACCAGCACCAGCTGCTTCAAACACCCTTGTAGCGGGCGAAAAGCCATAAGCCGCCATGCTATCTCTACTGATGTTAAGCACAGCAAGAGCAGTACAATTTAAAGCGTTATGGTCTTTGGTATAGACATGACCAGCCAATTTGATGTTTTGCGGAAGGTCTTTATTTTCCCATCCGCTGCCACCTAAAAGAAACTGCTTTTGAGGCAATTGTTGCGCAGCATTAATAAAAAAATCTTCAACCCTAGTTTCCCTATCAGGTAAGCGGTTACCTAGAAAAGCCAAATCACATTCAAAGGCTGGGTTTGTAGCGGTTGGGAAATGCGTTTCTGGGTCTAGCGCATTGTAAACGGGTATACAAGCTTTAGCGCCAAAAGAAAGGTAAGCATCAATAACAGGTTGTCCGCCACCGTAAGTAAGTATCAAATCAAACTTTTGCAGATTTTCTCTGAAAGCATCTTTCGGGTTTTGGCGCATCCTATCTAAAGTTGCTGGCGCATCAACATCCCAAAATATTAGTAATTGATGTTCTTGCTTATAATCAGGCAGTTTTTGCTCGAAAAAATTATCAAAAGCGCCAATTCCGCTGGTTTTAATGATGATATCAAAATCATTTAAATTACTTACAAGTTTTTCTACTTCGTTTAAATGTGCATCGTAAACCACTGATGTTGCCCAATCTACATCTGGTAAATCTCGGTGTTGTTGCCTATCATAAATATCGGGTTCAAAAAAAGTAACCTCATGCCCCAGTTTATACAGTTCTTTAATAATTCCACGGTAATAAGTAGCAGCTCCGTTCCAATAGGCAGAAAGCAAACTAGATCCTAAAAAAGCTATTTTATAAGTGTTTTCCATGTTTTAGATGATGATTTTTTCGTTTATCTGATCGTAAATATTGATAAGTTCTTTAACCCTTTGCTGGCAATTATGCTTTTTCGCAATGGTTTCTAAACCTTGTTTGCTGAGTTTTTTTTGTAAGTTTTCATTGGCTAATAATTGCTGCATGGTTTGTATCATTTCTTCGCCGTTTTTAACCATGAGGAAATCATCTCCTACTTGAAATAAATTTTCCGTATCCTGCCAAGGGGCAGAAATCAGCGGAATACCGCAAGCCAAAGCCTCAAATGGCCTAATGGTAGGTATGCCAGGCAAAAATTGGGTATAAGGTCTTCTAGGAATATGTACTGTAAAACGATGCTGAGCAAACACTTGTGGTACCTGGTAAGATGGAATATAACCGCCATAATGTATACCTGCTTCTTGTAATAATTTTAGTGCATGCTCTGGATAACGTACGCCATACATGGTAGCTTTTAATCCTAAAGTTTGAACAGGTTTTATCAAAAACTCAATCAATTCTTCGGTTCGTTCATCATCGCCCCAATTACCAACCCACACCAAATCGCCTGTTTTTGCTATCCCCGCTAAGGGTTTAAAAATTTCTGTATCAGCGGCTTCATGCCATGTCCAAGCTTTTTTTGCCCACTTATTTTGCAGGTATAAATCTCTTATCACATTGCCAAAAGCCAAAACGCCATCGTATTTACTTAAATCGTAATCTGCAATACCATCTTTATCTGTAACAGCCCTGTGGTGGGTATCATGAAAAAGTAGTTTATAACCAAATTGCTGCTTTAAAGTGCCTAATATTTTTACGATATGATGCTCATTCCACTCGTGTACCAAAACCAAATCTGCAAATAAAAGCGCTTCAGAAAAATCTGGGTTTTGAGGATTATAAAATCTAGTTTTAAGTTTCGGATAAAAGTGTTCGAACTCATCCCAAATCACATCTCCACGTGTTTCTAATAAGTTTTTTAAGCTCCAGTTATCTTCTGGTTCCATTACGGTAACTTCATGCCCGCATCTGATAAGCTCTGTACAAATGCCACGTAAGAAATGGGCGTTTCCGTGGTTCCAATCAGATATTAAAGAGTGATAAAAAAGTATAATTTTCATATTAGATAGAGGTAGATGTGGTTTCATTTAATAATTGGTGGTAAGCCATTTGGTAATGATGGGCTGTTTGACTGCTTTTAAATTCTTGCGCTCGTTCATAAGCCTTTTTGCTATAAATTTCTCTCAGTTCTGGGTCTTCTATCAACATATTCAGAAGCATGGCTAAAGCCAGAGCATCATCCGTATCAACAAAAAATGCAGCGTCTTGCCAGTTTTCTTTTAAGCTTGGGATATCGCCCAAAACTAATACACAAGAAGCCTGTGCGGCTTCTAAAACAGAGAGTCCAAAAGGTTCGTACTTAGCAGGTAAAACGTAAATAGCTGCTTTTTCTAATGTTTTTATAGCTAAAGCCGATGATAACCTTCCTAAACTTTCTAAGCCTGTAAATGATGTTGATGCTTTATTTTCCAGCTGCTGATCGCCGGCCGTTAAAATAGGCCATTTCACCAAATGGGTAATTTTATTCAGCAAACTGATGTTTTTAGCTTCATCCCAAATACGCCCCATGCAAAAGATAAAATCTTCTTTTTTAGGATCTTGATGCTGTATGGAAGAACCATTAGGAATTGTTTTTTTAAGCGATAAATCGCCGTAAATATGACAAATGCTATTGAGCATAGCTTGTGTAGGAGCAATTACCAAATCTGCAGCTTGCAAACCTGCTTGTACTCTTTGCTGATATTCTTGAAAATAGGGCGGAGCATCCTCATTTTTAACCGCCTGCCACCAAGATAAAACACAAGAATGGCAAACCATTAAAACAGGGGCTTTCCATGGTAAATGACCATGACAGTAATTGTTTAAATGAATTAAATTGGGTTTTATGTTTTCCTGAAGTTCTAATAACCAATGGCCAGCAGCATCAACATCATGCCAAGGGTTATCCATCCACTCTAGTTTATAATTGCTTTGGTAAAGTTTTAAGTTTTTGATTTTTTTTGCTTGTTCAACCTGGTCTTCATCGGCGAAAGCCCCCATAGTAGCTAAATGCACACGAATGCCTTTTTTACTAAGACAGTCTGCAAGGTCTATGGCATAAGTCCAAACACCGCCAATGGTATCTGCTGTCATGAGTATTTTATTAGGCTTTTTCATAAATAGCATCAATTACTTGAGAAACTTTTAAGGCGCCCTCTATTTCTGGATGATAGGCTTTACTAACAGCCAATTGTTTACACCAATGAATAAGTGCTTTACCGCCCCAGTTTGCCTTGCCGCTTTCTAAAACAGTGGTTTTTGTACCTTCAAACTTCAAGACTTCAAAATCATAAAAAGAGCCATTTTTATTTTGGAAAGCAGCGCCACCATACTCGCCGTAAACTTTAAAATATATTTCTGCTTCTTTCCCGGCAGGTAAATTCCACGAGCAATTAAGCTGTAAGGCAGTGCCGTCTTCTGCCTCCATAATAGCTACAGCATAGTCTTCTACTTCCTGCACCGGGTATTTTAATCTTTTTCCTTTAGCATATAAAAGCGAATTTTTAACGCTAATAGCTTGGTTTCCCAAACACCAAAAGGCGAGGTCTATCAGGTGTACGCCTAGATCTATTACACAACCACCACCAGAAAGCTGCTTTTGGTAAAACCATCCTTTATCTGGTCCGTAGGCATTATGAAAACACATTTCTATAGCATGTATTTTACCTAATTGGCCTTCACTTATAAGGTGGTGCAAGGCTTTAAAACAAGTAAATCGGTAAGAAAAATCAACCCCTAATAAGCGATTTTGCTTTTTCGCTGTTTCTATAATTTCAGCAGTTTCTAGGGCATTTCTGCCTAAAGGTTTCTGGCAAAATACTGCTGTTTGATGATTTAAAGCCTCTAAACATTGCTGCGTATGCATAGCACTAGGCGTAGCAATAACTACAGCGTCTGGTTGGTAACTTAATAAACCATTAAGATTATTGGCTTTAAATACTTGTTTATCAAGGTTTACAGCAGATAATATTTCTACAGATTGGTCTGCAATAACCGTAATTTCAGCAATGTTGGCTTGTGCTACAGCCTTCATTCTGTTTTTACCTATCCAGCCAACGCCTAAAAATCCTAAACTTGGTTTATAATTCTCCATCATCAATTAAATTCTATATAAGCTTTGACATAACCTTCTGGCGCATCTTCTTGTAAAGCAAAAGCATCGTTTATTTGCGCCAAAGGAAAGTGGTGAGTGTATAATTTATGGGGTTTTAGCGTAGCATTACTTACCAAATCTAAAGCCTCTTGCATACCTTTCATGTATTGTTGTGGGTCTCTTTCATGGGCGTTAATCACATCTAAACCTTTCCAGTTCCATTGCTGGATATTTACTTGTCGCATTCCATCTTGATGATAGCCCGCAATGGTGATTTGTCCTCTTTCTTTACAAAGTTCGCCAGCTAGGTTTAGGGGCCATTCTTTACCTGTACATTCTATGACATGGTCGCAAAATTGGCCATCAGTTAAACCTCTTACCTGTTCTATAATTTGGTAATGATCATCTAAGATAATTTGCTCATCAGCAGACATTTCTTTAGCTAATTCTAAAGCAAAGCTTCTTCTAGAAAGTGCCATAACTTTAGCTCCTTTGTGCTTGGCTAATTGTAAAAGTAAAAGCCCTAAAAAGCCCATACCTATTATAGCAACTGTTTGGTCTTTTTGGATATTACTACGTCTAAAAATATTAACGGCACACGCTAATGGTTCACCAGGGAAAGGTATGTTTGCCAACTCATTTGGGATGATGAGTAATTGATTTTCGGTAACATAATCATAATGAGCAAAACCATGATGAGATAATAAAGCCACACGTTTTCCAATTAAATCGGGATGGATGTTTTTACCTACTGCATGAACAATTCCCCAAGCCTCATGGCCTGGGGCACCAGCCTCTGCGGGATAAGTGAACCACTGGCGCCCCTGCCATAAAGGTATGCTGGATGCGCAAAGGCCGCAACCTTGTAGCTTCACACAAACTTCATCATCTTGTGGCTCTCTTAGTTGTTCATCACGAAGGGTAAAATGCCTAGGATGTTCTAAAACAGCAGCCTGATAAAGTGTTATATCTTTAATTTCTTCTTCTTTGGCTATAGATGGTGCTATCATACAATTACTTTTTTAGCTTTTTGTTGTAGGGTGGCTTTGTCTTGCACATTCAAGAGCCAGTAGTACAGCTTTTTAATACCCTCATGAGCTGATGTTTGTGCCTCCCAACTGCTTAAATTTTTAAAAAGGCGGGTATCAGAAACGTAATATTTTTGGTCGCCTGGGCGCCATTCGCTAAATTTTAAAGGGATTTTAGTGTCTTGTAAATCATTAATCTTAGCAACCAATTCTAATAAGCTGATGCTGTTAGATGCACCACCACCCATATTAAAGGCCATTCCGTTAACCTTATCTATTTGGTTTTTAGCTATTAACATGGCTTCAATTAAATCTTCCACAAATAAAATGTCTCTTACCTGTTTACCATCGCCATAAATGGTTAAAGGCTCATTTCGCATAGCTTTAAGTAAGAAATGGGCAACCCAACCTTGGTCTTCTGTACCAAATTGATGCGGGCCGTAAATACAGCTCATCCTAAAAATGGTGCCTTTAATACCAAATGTTCTGATATAGTCTTGGATATAGCTATCGGCAATACCTTTAGAACAGCCATAAGGACTATGAAAATCAAGCTTTCTGCTTTCTGCAACGCCATGTTCAAGAATATGGTCATCAGCAGGTTGGTATCTGTTATTTTCTAAAACTAAATCTATATCATCTAAAGCACCATAAACTTTATTGGTAGAGGTAAATAGGATAGGAGGTTGGTGCTGGCTATTTTTAATAGCTTCTAAAATGTTTAAAGTACCCTTAGCATTGATGTCAAAATCTGTTTCAGGATACTCGCAACTGGTGGTTACAGCCACTTGAGCTGCAAAATGAAAAACAAAATCTGCCTGAGCTACCGCTTGATGAACAGCGTATTTATTTCTAATATCGGCAATTTCAATATTGAGTTTTTCTGGATATTGCTCTTTTAACCAGCGTAAATTTCTTTCTACTCCGGGTCTGCTGAGGTTATCAAAGATGGTTACATATTCGCCTTTATCGAGTAAGGTTTTAGCCATATTGGTTCCTATAAAGCCTGCGCCACCAAAAATGAGATTACTCTTTTTATTGTGGAAGGTTTTATAGCTAGAGGATAACCATTTATCGGTTCCTAAATCAGTAGCTTTTTTTCTGCCAATAAGCGATAAAGCAATTTCTCTGTTCCATCGGTTTTAACCAAACCAAAAGTATATTCACGTTCATCTTTATGGAAACCATCTACGGTAGGGTATTTTTGGTCTAAATCATTTAAACCATACCAATAAATACGCTCTACAGGGGCTTTGCTGGCTTCAAGAAACACTTCAAGTTGCTTTCTTTCATCATGTTGCCAAGTAGAGTAGCCCGTTTCTGTTATCCATATTTTTTGCTGTCCGTTGTTTTGCTGTATAATTTCTTTTACTTGATTGATGAGATGCTCCCAGCCGTACCATTTATCATCAAAAACATGAGGAAAGTGATGTATACCAATTACATCAATATAATTCATCACTTCGCGGTTGAACAAAAGTTGCAACCAGTTGGGGTCTACAGGGCTCATGCCGCCTAATAATGTTTTTTTGTGGAGCTGTTTCATCCAATAGGCGGCTTTGCCTATCATATCGGTAAAAACCGACCAATGCCTGTCTAAAGTATAATCGTATTCGCTTTGGTTATTAGGCTCGTTCCATAGCTCTACCCATTCAAAATGTTTCCCATGGCTGCTTACTATGGTGTCTAAAAAATCAGCGAAAGCTTTAGGGTTTTTAGGTGGCGATGATGTTTTAGGCAATAAGCCTTCTGATGGTGGCGTATATAAAAAACAAGGTAAAATTTCTACCTCTTTAGCTAAACGAGGGATAAGCCAATTATACCATTTTACACCTTCTTCGCTATAATAATCTGCCCAAGAAATTCCTGTTCTTAGGTGTTTAATACCTAATTGTTGAAAGCGTTCTATACTGTTTTCAACACGCTCATATTCGCCAATATGAAACCACTCTAGTAAGCCTATTTGTGGTTTTATGATTCCGTTTGTACTCATGTTATTTTATTAAACCGTTAAACCGCGGGTCTCTAACTCTAGGGTAGCTTTATCAACTTCGTCTATAGCAACCTGCTCTTCTAACCATGCTGCCAGCTCTTGCAAGCCATATTTAAAAGATACCGATGGGGTAAAACCTAAAACTGTTTTTGCCTTTTGGATATCGGCAAAACAATGCCTGATATCGCCTACGCGATATTTTCCGTTAATGATGGGCATAATATGCGCCTTGTCTAAAGCTTCTGCCATTTGAAGGGCAATTTCCCTAACGTTATACTTATGGCCGCTACCAATGTTAAAAACCTGATGAGTGGCTTCTGGCTTCTCCATAGCCAGAATACAAGCTTTACATACATCTTTCACATGGATAAAATCTCTTTCCTGTAAGCCATCTTCAAAAATCATAGGGGCTTTATTATTGAGGTATCTGGATGCGAAAATGGCTAATACACCGGTATACGGGTTAGAAAGCGCTTGTCTGGTACCGTAAACATTAAAAAATCTTAAAGCAACCGTTGGGATATGGTAAGCTTGCCCGGTAATTAAGCAAAGCTTCTCTTGGTCGTATTTAGACAAGGCGTAAACCGATGCTAGATCTGGAGTTTTATCTTCTGGAGTAGGTATGGGAATTAATATCTGATTTTCTTTATCTAAAGGCTCCCAATGGCCGTTTTTTAACTGTTCTTTAGTTCTTGAAATGTTGCAGTGGCGCTCTCCATTTTCTGATACATATAAGCCTTCTCCGTAAATACTCATACTAGAAGCCACAATTAATTTTTGGATGGGTTTTTCTGCTAATAGCTCCATTAAAACAGCTGTACCACGGTTGTTAACATCCGTATACTCGTTAATTTCGTACATACTTTGTCCAACACCTACACGGGCAGCAAAATGAAATACTACATCTATATCTTGTAAAGCATCTTTTAAATGGTCTTTATCTCTAACATCGCCTATAATTAAACGCACCTTCTTATTTAAATAATCTGGTCTTTGCGCTTGGTGGCCATGTACTTGTGGTAAAAGATTGTCGTAAACGGTTACATCATAACCTTTAGCAATTAATTCATCGCATAGGTGCGAACCTATAAAACCGGCTCCGCCAGTTATGAGAATTTTTTTCATAAATGTTTCAATTTGGTAGATAAACTTTGGATAGTCTGCTGCTATTTCATCATCTCTATAAAACTTGTATGGCTTTTCGCCATACAAGCTTTATGAGAATAGGTAGATGTAGGGCTTTTTAAAATCTATAAAACTCCTCTTTTTATAGCTTTGGCTAATCCTTATAGGTAAAAACAAATATGATGCAGAAGTAGAACCGGTAAATACGGTTTTTTTAGGGTGTAAATACTTGAATTTTTGTTTCCCTCTAATTTTGCTTGTTTTTAAGAAAATTAGTTTCTGTTAATTATGGTGGTTTTAATTGTTTTAGTGCTTCTTTGGTTAATATCCTGTAAAGCGTATTAATACTGTTTTCATGTTTATGGGCTTTCTGCGGCATAAACTTTGGACTTTTACTCATTACCTAAAAACACTATCATGAAAACAGAACAAGTAACACATTCAGGCAAACATCAGCGTAAGTGGAAAAAAGAATTTAATAATGTGAATATGGCAGAACGCCTACTTTCTCTTGCTGCTGGGGGCATTTTGTTGGCCAAACATTACAAACATCCTTTAGCAAGCCCTCTTAAAGTACTAACCGGGGCTTTTTTAGTTTACAGAGGTATAAGTGGTAACTGCCCTTTATATACCGGCTTAGATAAAAATAGTAATGAAACAAATGCCATTAACACGAGGGTGATTTTTACTGTAAATAAACCCCGGGAAGAGGTGTATAAATATTGGCGACAGTTAGAAAATTTACCATTTTTTATGAGCCATTTACAACGTGTTGAACAAAAAAACGATACCACATCTGAATGGATAGCTAAAATACCAGGTGGCGTGGGTACTATTAAATGGAATGCTGAGATTGTAAAGGAAATACCTAACGAGTTGATAGGCTGGCAATCTGTAGAAAATTCTACCATTGATAATGCTGGTAAGGTAGAGTTTTACGATGCTCCAAGAGGTCAAGGCACCGTTCTGAAAGTTATTTTTAGTTACCATCCGCCGGCAGGTGCTTTAGGCGAGGGGGTAGCAAAACTTTTTAACCCACTTTTTAAAACACTTTTAAAAGAGGATATCAGAGCGTTTAAACAAGTTATAGAAGCTGGTGAAGTGGCTACCACTAAAGGACAAGCGTCTGGAAGAAAATAATATCATACCTAAAAACATTATTTATGAGAGCTTTATGTTGGAATGGCGTACGCGATTTAAGAGTTGAACGCGTACCAGATCCTGAAATTTTAAATCCTAAAGATGCCATTATAAAAGTTACCATGAGTTCGGTTTGCGGCTCAGATTTGCATCTGATTAATGGCTTTGTACCCTCTATGCGGGCTGGTGATATTATTGGTCATGAGTTTATTGGCGAAGTGGTTGAAACTGGAGTTGGAGTTAAAAACCTAAAGAAAGGAGACCGTGTGGTTGTGGTTTCTGTAATTGGTTGTGGCGAGTGCCAACACTGTAAGGAAGAAACATGGTCTTTATGTGATAATTCTAACCCCAACGGATTATTACAAGAGAAAATTTACCAATACCCAACAGCAGGTATTTTTGGTTATTCGCATCTTTTTGGTGGTTATGCGGGTAGTCATGCCGAGTATATTCGTGTTCCTTTTGCAGACCACGGGGCTTTTAAAATCCCCGAAGATATATCAGATGAAAAAGCTGTTTTTGTTTCTGATGGAGTGCCTACTGGATATATGGCCGCAGAAATGGCAGCTGTTAAACCTGGAGATATTGTAGCCGTTTGGGGCGCTGGTGGTGTTGGTCAAATGGCTATACAATGCGCTTATGCGATGGGTGCAGAACGCGTAATTGCTATAGATAGGATAGATTACCGTTTAGCTTATGCCGCAAGATATAGCGGAGCTGATATTTTAAATTATGAAGATACCGATGTTTTAGAAGAGCTTAAAGAGGCAACAGGCGGTAGAGGTCCAGATTGTTGTATTGATGCTGTAGGTATGGAAGCACATACTACTGGTATAGAGCATATTTACGATAAAACAAAACAGTTATTACGACTAGAGTCTGATAGAGCAGCCGTTTTAAGACAAGCTATTATGGCTTGTAGAAAAGGAGGGACGGTTTCTGTTGTTGGGGTTTATGCTGGTTTGGTAGATAAAATTCCGATGGGGCTTTTCATGAACAAAGGCTTAACCATAAGAGGCGGGCAAATGCATGGACAAAGGTATGTACCCATGTTGTTTGATTTAATCAGGAGAGAAATCATCAACCCCGAGTTTTTACTAACACACCCTGTTTCTTTAGAGGTAGGACAAAATGCTTATGAAATGTTTAATAACAAAACCAATAAATGTATGCGGGCTGTTTTTAAACCATTTAATTAATATATAATTAGCTAGCTATGAATAATTTATGGATGTTGATTTTTTGTGTTACCTGCAACAGACCCTTACAAAAGGCTATAAGCGCTAGCCTAACAGAAATAGAAATGCTACAGCTATTTATCCCTTTTATACTTTTAGGCTTGTTAACCGCCTTTGTGGGATATAAAGCTTTGGCTTTTAAAAATAAGCCTCAAGCGTTGTTAAGCCAAAGTCCATTGGTGGCAGCAGCCTGCGTTTTGGGCATTGGTTTGGGTGGCTTTATTGATGGCATTGTTTTTCATCAAATATTACAATGGCATGAAATGGTTTCGGCAAAAATTATCCCGCTAGATTTTACTTCAAAAAGCATCAATATGTTTTGGGATGGTATTTTTCATGCTTTTACTTTACTTATTACATTTTTTGGTATCCTGCTCTTGTATAAGCTGTTACAACAAAATCAAGTTCTAAAACATCGGAATTTATTTATAGGTGGCTTACTTATGGGATGGGGACTTTTTAACCTTATAGAAGGGCTATTCAATCATCATGTATTTAAGTTTCATACGGTTAAAGATTTTGATTTAAATCCGCAAATCTGGAATATATCTTTCCTAGCTTTTTCTATACTCATTATTGTCTTAGGGTATTTTCTCATCTATAAAATCAAAAACATACATCATGAAAATTGGCGAACAAATTCTTAAAATATTAAATAAAAATTACGAGGCATCTTCTAAAATACATACACGTTACCAACAGTATGATTTGGTTTTTAAAACCGATGAAAAGGGCAGACCAATCTTATTGTTTTTAGGTAGACTTGATGAAAAAGGGAATATCAAAGGGGAAAGGTTTGCTCGTCGTTTAAAAGAAGATACATCCGGTAATATGATAAAAGATCATTGGGAACATAAGGGTAAAGCCACCTAATATTTAAGTATTTATCACATCAAAAACCGTATAAATAACTGTACTTATGGCACTTGCTTGGCAATAATAATTCAAGAATCATCTACCATTAAAAATTAGAATTATGTTTTTTCACGACAAAAAATTACAGTACACAGTAAAGGTTGATAAGCCAGACCCACAATTTGCTCGTTTACTACAACAAGCCATAGGCGGTATAGAAGGCGAAATAAGGGTTTGTTTACAATATCTTTTTCAGGCTTGGGGCAACCGTGGCCCGCAGAAATACAGAGATATGTTATTAGAAACTGGTACAGAAGAAATTTCTCATATAGAGATGCTATGTACCGCAGTGGCCTTAAACCTTGAAGGTGCAAAAGGTAATATTATTGATGAAGTAGTATCTAGCAACCCGGTGGTTAAACAAATTATGGGTGGTATGGATCCTCGTCATTACCTGTCAGCAGGCTTAGCAGCTATGGCAGCAGATAGCAACGGAGTGCCATTTAATGGTTCGTGGGTAGTAGCTAGTGGTAATTTAGCTGCCGATATGTATGCCAATGTTATGGCAGAATCTACAGGTAGGTTGTTAGCTACCCGCTTATGGAAATCTACAGAAGACCCTGGTATGAAAGATATGTTATCATTCTTAATTGCCAGAGATACCATGCACCAAAACCAATGGTTAGCCGTATTGGAAGATTTAGGTGGCTTAAAAGGTGTTCATCCTATTCCTAATAGCTTCCCTCAGGATAAAGAAAATCTTGCCTTTAACTATGCTTTTGTTTCTACCAATATCAATAATCCGGAAGACCCGGGAGAACGTTGGACTATGGGACAATCTCCAGACGGTAAAGGTAGTTTTGAGTTTGTAAATGGCGTTCCTGAAGGTAATGAACCTAATTTAGCACCTCCCATTGATGAAGCTTACGCACAAACAGAACAAAAAATTAAACCCAATGAGCAATTTTAATAAAGCTCTTTATCAAAACATCTATCTATTAAATAAAAACATTATGAAAAAGTCATTTTTAACCTTAGCTGCATCTATGTTAATTGTAGGCAGTTTATTAACCGCCTGTGGTGGTAACGACAGAGATAAATCTCCTGCAAATTCAGACCAGCATGACCAAGAAGATGGTATGGGAACAGCACCTTCTGGCGGTAACAGCTATCAAGATACCTTAGATAATAATGCTGATACCATGCTGAATGATAATTCTGATACCAACACAACAACACGCTAAACATCATGAAAATAAGTAGGTTATTACACGCTGTTGCTGATTATTTATCAGGTGTATTCCTGTTGTTAGCACCATGGCTATTTCAGTTTGAACATGTGGCATCAGCCAGATTAATAGCCATTATAGTTGGATTAATGATTCTTATGATGTCTTTATTAACCAGGTATGAAGGTGGCTTTCAAAAAATTATCAGCATGAAAACTCACTTGTATGTAGATGTTTTTACTGGGATATTTCTGGCTGCCTCTCCTTGGTTATTTAATTTTTATCAAGAAGTCACTATTCCACATGTACTTATTGGTGGTTTAGCCATTTTATTTGGGCTTTTTACAGATAAAAATTCACAAGAAGAAAAAGAACAGCAAACTTTAATTTTAAAAAAATACCGTTATGGAAAATCAAAATCAATATCAAGAAGGTAAAGTTGCAAAAACTATAGAAGATAAAACCGCTCAAGTGCCATCAGATGCTTATTTATGGGTTGCAGTGGCGGCTATGGGTACTTCTTTAACCTTAAAACTTATGGGTAAAAAACATACTGCTTTATTTATAGGGCAGTGGGTAGCGCCTTTTTTACTATTTGGCATTTATAATAAAATTGTGAAAACAGAAGGTCACGATTAACCTCGTTGCGTTTGGAGCTTGTCTGAAATATTTTAGGCAGGCTCTTTTTTTATTTTAAGGATATGAAAAAACTAAACTTTTTACCCTTTATTATCCTAAGTGTAAGCTTAGGGATTTATGCTTGTAACAACCCTAAAAACACTGATGTTTCTTTAGATGAGGTAGATTCTTTAGGTAGTGTTGGCACAGATACCGTACGAAAAGCAGAAATTAATTTAGAACCTTGTTATTTGGCCACTATTGGTAAAGACTCTGCTTTTTTAGAAATCAAGCAGCATGATAAAAAGCTTGATGGTAAAATTTTATATCAATATAATGATGATAGAAAACCTATGTATGGGGCTTTTACCGGGAAAATACAAGGTGATACTTTAACCATTGAGGTAAGAGATATTTCAACAGAACAAATGCAAGAAATCACTTTTTTAATAAGAGAAGAACAAATTATACAAGGCCAAAAGATAGAGGAGCTACCAAGCAAATCATCTAACAATATAAACAAAGCCTTGGTAGATTATACTGGAAAATCTTTTGTGTTTTTACCTGCCGAATGTAGAACCAAGCAAGGGAAAAGCGACTTTAAGTCGGGCGGACATTTATAAATACGCCAAATCATTATCTTAGCTTAAATAAAAGCTTATGGTAAACTTTGAGACATTCAGGAATTTTGCTTTGGCACTGCCAGAAGTTAAAGAAGCGCCACATCATCAAAAAACTGCATTTAAAGTTAAAGGGAAGATATTTGCTACTTTTAATCATGAAGCCAATCGCTGCTGCTTAAAGTTTAATTTGGTTGATCAGGATGTTTTTAGCAGGTTATTTCCTAATGTTGTTTATGCCGTACCTAATAAATTTGGCGGTCATGGGTGGACATTAGTTCAATATACCCACATACAAGCTGATATTTTAAAAGACCTTCTTCATGTTGCTTATTGCCATGTAGCACCTCCTAAATTAAGTGCTTTGGTAATTGCTCATAATCTTGCCTGATTTTTTGTTTTTTTAAATATGAATACTACTCCTGAACACGATGAGCGCATGGTAAAAATAACTTTTGCATCTGTTTATCCTCATTATTTAGCAAAAGTAGAGCGTAAAGGGAGAACAAAAGAAGAACTTCATCAAGTGATTACCTGGCTAACAGGTTTTCATGATGCCGAAATTGAAGCTTTTATAGCTGATGGTCTAACTTTTAAAGATTTTTTTGATAAAGCCCATTTAAACCCTTTAGCAAGTTTGATAAAAGGTAGTATTTGCGGTTATAAAATAGAAGAGATAGAAAATCCGCTAACTAAAAATGTTCGGTATTTAGATAAATTGGTTGATGAATTAGCAAAAGGGAAGAAGATGGAGAAGGTTTTGAGGGGTTAGTTAGTTAGTTAGTTAGTTTTATTTATTTATTGGTCTTTTCGTATAAGTCTTTTTTTTGCTTTCGCACAAGGCTTTCCGGCCTCATAGGCGGCCAACCCTAGGCACTTTTTTCTTGAAAAAAAAGTACCCAAAAATTCAAGGCTCATGAATATTTGTCGTTTCGTCTAAATAAATCTTTAGCCACAATCCTGAGTGGTGTGAATGGTTTTTGCTTGATGACAGTTTCTACAACACCCGTCGGATTGTTTTCAGATAGTTCTCTACGAAAGTTTTTGCAAAAGATTTATTTGCCTACACTTCCAAATCTTCATAGGCCGTCCTCGTTCTTAGGAAAGTTTGATTTAATTATTAAAGACAGCTCAAAATGTCAGCTCTTTAGGTGCCTTTATACTTTCTACTCTGTACTTTATACTTTAAAATATCCGTTCTTTAGGGGCTTTTTAATTTTTACTTTTGATTTTTTACTTTTTTAAGTCTTTCTACTCTGTACTTTTTACTCCCAGAAAAGAGCAACCATTCATAAAGAACAGACTATCCCGAAGCGCATGAGCAACAATTAGTTTATTCGTTACTAGTTGATGAGGTTGTTAGGCCGAAATATCCAATATTTAGGCATCTTTTGACTTTTTACTTTTGACTTTTTACTTAAATAAAGCCTATAGCGAATGCGGTTTTGCGTTCGAGTTTGTAAAAACATTTATAAACCACTTGCTAGCAAAAATAAGAGCTTATTGTTTTTGAGTGTGGGTGAGATTTGTGCGGCAAAGGCTCCAGCGGGATTGTTAAAGGATTTATTCATTAGTTTTTATTGATTTTTAAAGGTATTCATGAATTCGCATAGGCTCATTTTGATTATTTTTTCCTCTAAAAAGTAATGGACCCCGCCGGCTCTTCAGGCGGATAATTATTATCATTAAAGATTACTGAGCTAAGTGAAGCTTTTGGAAATGACATTTTTGCACAAGTATCTCCGACCTTATAAGTCATCGATATAATCGAAAAGCCATTTTAAGCGGCTCGTTGCAAACGAGCGCAAGAGGATTCTTTATACTCTAAAAATCATTTTTTTAGAAACAAAAAAAGCCGACATTTCGTCGGCTTTTAGTGGTCGCATTTGGATTCGAACCAAAGACCTACTGCTTAGAAGGCAGTTGCTCTATCCAGCTGAGCTATGCAACCATCACTTAAATTGCTTAAGTGGTGCAAATATAGGCTTACAAATCATATTCTGCAATATTTCTTTAAAAATTATTAAAAAACATTACAAAGCTTTCATTCTTAATAATTTATCAACCTATAAAAATAAAAACCGATGATGTTTCTAAATAAATCATATCATCGGTCTTCATCAATGGAAAGAAATATTACTCAGCTTTTTTCTTTTCTTTCATCATTTCACCCATTTGCGCTCTTCTTTCTTTCATAGCTGCTTTTTGCTCTGCAGTATAAGTAGCCTCTAGTTTCTCTCTCATCGCTTTAGCTTTTTCTCTTTGCTTAGCAACCAATTCTTTTTGTGCAGCAGAGTAGCTAGCTTCTAAGGCTTTTCTCTTTTCTAACATATCCTTACCTTGGTCTGCCATAATAGCTTTTTGCTCTTCGGTAAAAGTAGCTCTTAAAGCTTCACGGTCTGCCTTTTGTTGCTCCATATTTGCTTTAGCCAAAGCTTTTTGCTCTTCGGTCATGTTAGCAACCATTTCTCTTCCTGGCGCATCTGGTCTGCCTGGGCCCCCACCTTGTGGACCTTTTCTTTTTGGACCTTCTTGTGCTTGCGCACTCATAGCTACAGCTAGCACCAACATACCAACCATAGAAATTTTTTGAATTAATTTTTTCATCATCATGTGGTTTGAATTTTATATAAGTAAGAACACAAATTATGATAATGGTTTAATAACATCATCTACATCAAAACAATTTTAACAAAAATTAACACCTGCCTGCTTTAATTGTCTTATTAGTTCTATTTCTTGTTTTAATTAACAGAAAGGTTTGTATTTTTGGCCTTTATCAAAAACATCCGATTGAATATGATTAAGAGAGAAAAAGTTAAAGATCTGCTGGTAGCTACCACATTTGGCAAAGAAGTAATAGTAATGGGTTGGGTAAAAACGTTTAGAAATAACCAATTCATCGCTTTAAATGATGGTTCTTGCATGGCCAATTTACAGGTAGTGGTTGATTTTGAGCAAACTCCGGATGAAATATTAAAAAAAATAACTACAGGTGCAGCCTTAAAGATTACAGGTAAACTAGTAGAGTCTTTAGGGAAAGGCCAAACGGTAGAAGTGAAGGCAAGCTCGGTAGAAATTTTAGGCGAAAGTGATGCTGAGAAATTCCCGCTACAGCCTAAAAAGCACAGCTTAGAGTTCTTAAGAGAAATAGCACACTTACGTTTTCGTACCAATACTTTTAATGCGGTTTTCAAAATCAGACATCATTTAGCTTTTGCGGTACACCAATTCTTTCATGAAAGAGGCTTTGTTTATTTACATACGCCAATCATCACCGCTTCTGATGCAGAAGGCGCTGGTGAGATGTTTAGAGTAACTACTTTAGATTTTGATAAAACCCCACGTACAGAAACTGGAGAAGTAAACTTCAAAGAAGATTTCTTCGGTCGTTCTGCTAATTTAACCGTTTCTGGTCAGCTAGAGGGCGAGCTTGGCGCTATGGCTTTAGGTGAGATTTATACTTTTGGGCCAACCTTTAGAGCAGAAAACTCAAACACCACCAGACACTTAGCAGAGTTTTGGATGATAGAGCCAGAAGTAGCTTTCGCTGATATAGAAGACAATATGAACTTAGCGGAAGATCTTCTTAAATATGTTATCAAACATGCTTTAGAAAACTGTAAAGATGAATTAGAGTTCTTAAAAAACCGTTTATTAGAAGAAGAGAAAAATAAGCCTCAAGCAGAACGTAGCGAGCTTAACTTATTAGAGAAATTACATTTTTGCTTAGATAACAATTTTGAGCGCTTAACTTATACAGAAGCCATAGAGATTTTAAAACGCTCTAAGCCTAATCAGAAAAAGCAATTCAATTATATTATTGATGAGTGGGGTGCCGATTTACAGAGCGAACACGAAAGATATTTGGTAGAAAAGCATTTCAAAAAACCAGTGATCTTAACCAATTATCCGGCAGATATCAAATCATTTTACATGAGACAAAATGAAGAAGAAGTAAACGGACAAAAAACGGTTGCTGCTATGGATATTTTATTCCCAGGAATAGGGGAGATTGTTGGTGGCTCGCAAAGAGAAGAAAGATTAGATAAACTTACCCAGCGCATGCAAGAACTGGGTATTCCGCAAGATGAATTATACTGGTATTTAGATACACGTCGTTTTGGTAGCGCACCACATGCTGGTTTTGGTTTAGGTTTTGAGAGGTTAGTACTTTTGTAACCGGTATGACCAATATCCGCGATGTGATACCTTTCCCACGTTTTCCAAAAAATGCAGAATTTTAATAAAAAAGGCCGGATGAAAATCTGGCCTTTTTTGTTTCACGTTAAGTAATCATTTTTTAGGATGATATGATTACTTGATATATTATATGATAGAGTGTAGCTTAATTATCCTACCTTAACTAATGGGGTAGCACTTTGTTTTCTAAACTGTTCTAATTCGGCAGCTAAAATTTGTTTTAGCTCCATATCAAACCTCTTGGTATTGAAGTTTATCATGTTATCTTGATGACTTTGACGGAATTTTTTAACATCCTCTCTTAAAATCGAGAACAATTCTTGGTCAAACTTCCTTATCATGTCTTTAGCTGCTTCCGTTATCATAGTTTTCATAATTTTAATATTAGATTTATTAATAGAAATACGAATATTATGCCATTATCGCTTTTATAAGAGCCTAATGGGTGAATATTAAAGCTTCTTTAATGGAAAAATGGCTTTTTGTATCCATAAAAGCATATTTTATGAAAATTAAGGCATGAAAATTGTATAGCATACTATACAGTTTAGGTTAGTTTAAAGGTAAAAAAAGAGAAATATAATGCTGTTACGTATATACGAAGAGAATCCAAACGAGAAAGCTATTGAACAAGTAGTACAGGTATTAAGAAAGGGGGGTATCATCATTTACCCAACAGATACGGTATATGGTTTGGGTTGCGATATTACCAACAGCAAGGCCATAGAAAAGATAGCTCGTTTAAGAGGAATAAAACCAGAGAAAGCCAATTTTTCTTTCATTTGTTACGATTTAAGCCATATCTCAGATTATATCAAACCCATAGACAATACCACTTTCAGAGTTTTAAAGAAAGCTTTGCCAGGTCCTTTTACTTTTATTTTTAATGCTAGCAATAAAGTTCCAAAGCTTTTATCTAGTCAAAAGAAAACGGTTGGTATCCGTGTTCCAGATAATAATATAGCCCGTTGTATTGTAAAAGAGTTGGGTAACCCTATTGTTTCTACCTCTATCCATGATGATGATGATATTATCGAATACTCTACAGATCCAGAATTAATCTACGAGAAATATAAAGACCAGGTTGATTTGGTTATTGATGGTGGCTATGGAGATAACGTAGCCTCTACCGTAGTAAGCTGTTTTGATGGTGAATTTGACATCATCCGTGAAGGAAAAGGCGACTTATCTGAATATTTATAACAAACCCCAAAATCCTTATTTCTATGCCGAAACTTATCAATTTAAAAGTATTTAAAGATTTCTTCCAGTCGCAATCTGCTGGTGGTATTTTATTGATGATATGTGTTATCATTTCTTTAACCATTGCCAATACCAGTTTAGGCCCCGCCTTAGAAAATTTTTTAAACAAAGAAGTTGGTTACCATAGCGATGCCTTGCATTTGCGTTACCCGGTATTGTTATGGATAAACGATGGCTTAATGGCTATATTTTTCCTCTTAGTAGGTTTAGAAATTAAAAGAGAGTTGGTAGAGGGCGAGTTATCATCTATAAAACAAGCCAGTTTACCCATATTTGCAGCCATAGGAGGTATGTTGGCTCCGGCATTAATTTATGCTTTGGTTAATCTTTCTTCACCAACTTTACATGGTTGGGGCATACCTATGGCCACAGATATAGCTTTTGCAATAGCCGTAATTTCTTTATTAGGAGATAAAGTTCCATTATCCTTAAAAATATTTTTAACCGCCTTAGCTATTGTAGATGATTTGGGTGCTATCCTCGTGATTGCGTTTTTTTATACCGAGGAGCTACATTTAGCCTACTTGCCTTATATTTTGGTTTGTTTAGCTTTATTGTTTGCACTCAATTATTTCAATGTAAAAAGAATTTGGATGTACATCATCCCGGGATTATGCTTATGGTATTTTGTACATGGTTTTGGTGTACATGCTACTATAGCAGGGGTTTTAACAGCATTTTTCTTACCTACTACTGAAGACGACCAAGAATCTCCGTTAGAGAAATTAGAACACCTGTTGGTGAAACCAGTAAACTTCTTCATTATGCCTGTTTTTGCCTTAGCCAATACCAATATCAAATTTGAATCTGCCATGTTAAATGGCTTAACTAGCCCTTTAAGCTTAGGTATTATTTTAGGTTTGATAATAGGGAAGCCTTTAGGTATTACGCTAATGTCTTATTTAGCAGTAAAACTTAAAATAAGTACTTTACCAAGCGGCGTAAAATGGAAACAAGTTTTAGGTTTAGGCTTACTAGCTGGCATAGGGTTTACCATGTCTATCTTTATTGCGCTCTTATCTTTTAGCGAGTACGAGAACCAATTGCAAGCTAAGTTTTCTATCTTGATAGCATCTGTACTGGCTGGTATTTTAGGCTATTTGGTTTTAAATACCATAGCGAAGCGAGGAGCAAAATCTGTTTAGATAAAAGCTGTTAAATTTTGACTTTTAAGAAATATTAATTTTCTTAGATGGAAATATTTAATTGCCTAATGAAATTTGTAGCTACCTGTTATTTTATAGCAAGGATTTGATTTTTTAAATAATAAAAACTTCCGTAATACACCAAGTTTTGGGTGTATTACGGAAGTAAAACTATACATATATATAAGTTGTGGTGCATTAAAACGAACATGAGAAACAGTATTCTAATCATATTACTTTTTGCCTCTTCATCCATTTTTGGACAGACAGAATCGAAGAAAGAGAATTACAAGCCTCTCAACTTAGAAGAAGCTGTTGAACAACTAAAAATTATCCATCACGACACGACCAAGCAGAAAATTCTCGAAATGACGGAAGACGAATATATGGGTGGTGCTCATATGGGACTCGGAATGTGGATGAGAAACAATTGGGGACTGTGGAAAGGCAAAGAACTTGCGGACTATTTTAATTCCATCGGCATTTATCACCCAGACGACATGTTGGGAATTATTCTGACTTCTTATTACAGAGAACTTCATGACCAAGAATGGAAAGTAGATGAACAAGTTAAGTACTATCAAGACTATTGGAAGAAGTCAAATGAGCATTTCCAAAGACTTAAGACTGACACCGCCTATCAAAAAATGATTCAAGCAAAACAAGACTCTCTCAAACAAGTTCGTTTTGAGCAGAAAAAAGCTGAATGGACAAAAGGAAAAAAGGTCGTTGGTTATCTAGGCTATCAATGCAGACTACTTGACCTTGGAATGAAGACAAAAATTGAAGGAACAGTTGTGGAATGGACTACAGACAACAAGCTTATCGTTCATATTGACAATTATGTTGAAGCGAATAAAATGAAGCGAGTTAAAAAATGTAATGATGTTCAGAACGACACAGTTATAATAGAAAATCATACTTCGTTTCGACTGAAAGGAAAATAAAAAACGACACCACAACAGCGTATATAACTTATGGCGGGTAAGTGGTAAATTCTAGTTTTGTGCTTTTAAGTAAGTTTGTTGCAAACCGACAAGAAAGCACTTCGAAAACCGCCACAAGTCATATACGCAAAACGTTAAAAATTAACCTAACCCAACTCAAAATCAATCTCTTATCCCCAATAAAAACATGAACATTAAAGAATTAAACCAAAGACAAGATATTTCTACCGAGGATAAACAGTATAAAGTTTACACTCAATTTGCTGCGCTTTTAAATGAGTTAAGAAAAAGAGAATTACCAGAAGATATTGAAAAATTAATTAACGATGCCATAGATGAAATAAACTCTTCTTCTTTAACAGGAAGTCAGCTCTTTAAACTAATAAGGCAAAAACAAACCTCAATTTTAAAGCAAATTGAAAAAGAACTTAAAATTGTTCCTATAAACTATTACAGAAACCTTTGGATGATATTTGGTTTTACATCTTTTGGTTTGCCAATAGGAGTAGCCATAGGTTTAAGTTTAGGAAATATTGGTTATTTAGGTATAGGCTTACCATTTGGTTTTGTTATAGGCTATGCAATTGGCTCCTCAATGGATAAAAAAGCTGTAGCAGAAGGAAGGCAATTAAATATTGAAATGAAGAATTAAGATTATTTCTAGCACTAAAAATTCAAGACTTAAATTCTTAAATACGGATAGTTAAAATTATAAAGTTTAAATAAAACAAGATGAAAATTTTTACAGTTTTTGTTTTTTTAATCATAAGTTTCTCTTTAAATGCTCAGACTGCTGATGTTTTAAAAGGTAAATGGATTTTTAAAAAAGCTTTGAATAAAGGAATAGATGCGAGAGGGCGTAAAGATTTGAATGCTCATGTTATCGATAAAATGTCTCTAGAATTTAAAAGTAATAGCGCTTTTACAGGTTATATTCTAGGACAAAATATGGTAGGTAAATGGGCGCTTTCTAAAGATTCTAAAGCCTTAATTTTAAATGCATCTGGTGAAAAAATGGAATTTGAAATTCTTAAACTAACAGAAACAGAGCTTATATTAAAGATTGGTTTGGGTATATTTTTGATGTCAAAAATCTAGAATTTTTATCTAAAACTATGAAATCTACACTTGCTATTTTTTTAACGTTAATAACTTTTAGCCAAATAAAAACTAAGAGTGTAAGCAATTTTTTGCCTAAAGGTTTCATTATTCATGAAGAAATAAAAGGCGACTTAAATAGGGATGGAATAGAAGATGTTGTTTTGCTTATAAAAGCTACTGATAAAGAGCAATTTGTTGTAGATGAATATCGTGGAAAATTAGACCGAAACCGAAGAGGGATAATCATTTTATTTGACAAAAAAGATTCCTTTGAATTGGCTTTAAAAAACCTCGATTGCTTTTCTTCTGAGCATGAAGATGGAGGCGTTTATTATGCTCCAGAACTAGCTATTAGTATTAAAAATGGAAATCTTAATATTTCTTATGAACATGGTAGATATGGTTCTTGGATGTATGTTTTCAAAGCTATAAATACTGATTTTAAGCTTATTGGTTATGAAAGCGTTTATAGAAGTAATTATGTTTTTGATGGAATTACATTTGATGAAACAAGCATCAATTTTTGACAAAGAAAAAATTAATTAAAGAGGTTGTAAAAGTATCCCCTAAAGGGAAAGAGATTTACAAAGAAACTTGGAAGAAAATTGATGTGAAACAATTAGCTAAACTTTCAGAAATTAAAGATTTTGATGATATCGATATGAGTAAATATTGAATTTTGATGAAATCCCTAAAACAAAAAAAAGCGAAATTTCTAAAAAATCCGCTTCTTTCTCTTTATCAGTTATGTTTTAATAAAAAAGGTATTTCATCATTCACCACCCAGCACTTTCCACTCTCAGCACCCAGCCTGCGGTCATCGGTCATCCGACTCTAAACTTATAACACCAACCTTCGGACCGCGGTCATCGGACATCCGACTTCCCAGACCTCCAACTTTAAACTTTCCACCCTAACTCTACCCTTTAATCCCCTTAACAAAAGCAGGAATATGAGCTAAATAATCATCCTTATCGGCAAGAGTTTTAACGAATGCGCTACCTACAATAGCTCCGTTTGCATATTGGTTAGCTCTTTCAAAGCTTTTTTGATCTGATATACCAAAACCAATAATCAAAGGGTTGTTAAGTTTCATGTCTTTTACCCTTTGGTAGTAAATACCAATTTCATCTGATACGTTTAAGGCTTTACCTGTGGTTGATGATGATGATAATAAATAAATAAAACCATGAGATAAACCATCAATTTTTCTGATTCTTTCTTCTGAAGTTTGTGGTGTAACCAAGAAAACATTACTTAAACCGTTATCTATGAAATCATTTTTATACAGTTCTTCATATTCGTACATCGGTAAATCTGGTACAATAACACCATCTACACCAACTTCTGCGGCTTTTTTACAGAATTCTTTTACACCATATTGTATCATGGGGTTGGCATAGCCCATCAGTAAAACAGGGATATGAATTTTTTCTCTCAAAGATTTCAATTGCTCAAACAGTACTTTTAATGTCATACCATTTTCTATAGCCACTTCAGAACTTTTTTGAATAACAGGGCCATCTGCTAAGGGGTCCGAGTAGGGGAAACCTATCTCTAAAAAATCTGCTCCGGCATTTTGAAGCTCCTCAGCAATTTTAAGTGTAGCATCTAAAGTAGGGTATCCTGCTGTAAAATATACCGATAAAATATCTTTGTCTTTTTTATCGAATAGTTGTTTAAGTCGGTTCATGTATAAAATATAAAAGCTTTAAACAAGCTTTAAAGGTTGTTTATCTAATATTTAAAGGTTGAAATATTTCATAAAGGTATTTAAATCCTTATCGCCACGGCCTGATAAGCAAATCACCACAATTTCATCACCTTTAAAGGTCATTTTCTCTAATTGTGCTAAGGCATGTGCCGATTCTATAGCTGGTATAATACCTTCCAACTGAGAAAGCAATAAACTAGCATCCATAGCTTCAGCATCGGTAATACTTACATATTCTACTCGCTTGGTTTTATGTAAATGCGCATGCTGAGGACCAATACCAGGGTAATCTAAACCAGCAGAGATAGAATAAGGTTCTATCACTTGACCATCTTCTGTTTGCATTAAAATAGTTCTTGAACCATGCAGTACGCCTTCTTTTCCTAATACAGAAGTTGCTGCCGAGTGGCCAGAGTTTACACCTAAACCAGCGGCTTCTGCAGCAATAAGTCTTACATGCTCATCATCCAAAAAATGGTAAAACATACCCATAGCATTACTACCGCCGCCCACACAAGCCAATACATAATCTGGAGATGGTGAGCCTGTATGTTCTACCAATTGTTTTTTTGTTTCCTCAGAAATGATAGATTGAAAACGAGAAACCATTTCTGGATAGGGGTGTGGCCCAACTACAGAACCAATGATATAATGCGTATCAACCGGGTTGTTAATCCAGTCTCTCATAGCTTCGTTGGTAGCATCTTTAAGTGTTTTACTTCCAGAAGTTGCAGGTATAACTGTTGCGCCCATCATTTTCATACGGGCAACGTTTGGTGCTTGTCTTTCTATATCAACCTCACCCATATATATAATGCACTCTAAACCTTTTAATGCACAAACTGTAGCGGTTGCTACACCATGTTGCCCGGCACCTGTCTCCGCAATGATTCTTTTTTTGCCTAATTTCTCGGCTAAAAGAATTTGCCCAACAGTATTGTTAATTTTATGAGCACCAGTATGGTTTAAATCTTCGCGTTTTAAGAAAATGGTAGCACCATATTTTTCTGATAATCTTTTAGCGAGATATAAAGGAGAAGGCCTGCCTACATAGTCTTTCAATAGCGATTGAAACTCGGCTTGGAAATCTGGCTGCGCTATAATATTTAAATAATTATTTCTAAGCTCCTCAATATTAGGGTATAACATTTCTGGGATATAAGCCCCGCCAAAATCTCCGTAATATCCTTTCTCTGTTACTCTATAGTTTGTATGTGCCATAACTATGATCTGATAATTTTAAATGCCTCTTCTAATAATGCTATATTTTAACACCAGGTTCAACTTCAAATTTAGAATTTAAATCGACACCATATAGCTGTGGGTGCGTTAGTTTTTTAACTTTTTCGAGGTTTTTTAAAGATAAACCTCCACTTAACATAAACGGTATGTTTAATTGATATTGATTTAAGATATTCCAGTCAAAAGTTTTACCAGAACCGCCGTAGGAATCAATTTTTGTATCAAATAAAAATAAATCAACAACATCTGCGTAAGCTGTTAATTCATCAAAATTAAAATCAGGATGAATACCAAATGCTTTGATTACTTTAAAACCTTCTTTTTTTAGGTTTAGGCAAAGCTCTGGACTTTCCTCTCCGTGAAGTTGCACTGTGCCTATGCCATAAATTCTACTAAACTCTACAATCTCATGCGCTAGTGCATTAACGTAAACAGCAGTTTTGATAATATGTTTAGGAAGCTTTAACACGTCCTGACGGTCAAAATCAACACCAATAAATCGGGCAGATTTAGGGTAAAATATAAAACCCATAAAATCTGGTTCTAAAGAGCCTAATTCGTTGATATTAGCCTCATATTTCATTCCGCAAACTTTTATTTTTAAGCTCATCTTAATTCTTGCTAATTGCTATAAGTTTTTGAAAAGATTTTAATGCACTGCCATTGAGCAAGGCCGTTTCTGCTTTATAAAAGCAATCTGAAAAGCTTAAATCATTCTCTATGGTTTTGATAGCTAAGGCTGCATTTACCAAAACAACGCTGCTTTGTTCTGTACTCGCTTGGTTGTTTAAAACACTTAAAAATATTTTAGCTGAATCTTCAACAGTTGAGCCACCTGTAATGGTTTCAGCATCAATTTTATCAAAACCTATGTCTTTAATGGCATACAATTGTTCGCCTTGGTTAGAGAAAGTTTTAAAATCGCAGGTTAGAGATACCTCATCATAACCTTCTAAAGCGTGTAAAATGGTATAGTTTAAATTTGATTTTTGATAGATATAAGCATATAAACGGGCTAGCTCTAAACTAAATACACCAACAATTTGGTTTTGCGGTTGCGCCGGATTAACCATAGGCCCCAACATATTGAAAAATGTTTTTACCCCAAGTTCTTTACGAAGAGGAGCAATATGTTTCATAGCCGGATGAAACAAAGGAGCATGTAAAAAGCAAATTCCGGCCTGGTCTAAACTTTTTAATAGTTTATCTTCTTGATTGGTGAATTGATAGCCTAAATATTCCATCACGTTTGATGAGCCACAACCAGATGAAACACCGTAATTACCATGTTTTGCAACATGATAACCAGCACCAGCAACTACAAAAGAAGCTAATGTAGAAATATTAAAAGTGTCTTTACCATCGCCACCGGTACCGCATAAATCTATCAGGTTGAAGTTTTGGTTAAGTTTAACAGGTAGGCAAAGCTCTAGCATAGCATCTTTAAAGCCTTGTAACTCATCTACGGTAATAGAACGCATGCAATAGGCTGTCATAAAAGCCGCCATTTGCGAGTTATTATAATTGCCTAAGGTAATTTTCTTTAATATCTCTTTAGACTCTGCGGTGCTAAAAGTCTTATGTTCAAATAAATGGTTTAGAATTTCTTTCATCAAAATATGCTCAAAAAAATCAAATAAAAAAGGGGCATCCTCAACGGCAGCCCCTTAACAGTATCTTATCAGGTATATACAAATAGGTTTTGCCTTACGATTGTTCGTAATGCCACCACCAAATTGTATTTACGCTTGTATGTCTCATTGCAAAAGCAAATATGATATTTTTTTAAAAATTAAAAAATAAAAAAACCGATTATCTTAAAAAACAGACAAGCAGATTATAATTTACCTAATTAAAGGGTCTTTTTCTTTAGTAAAATGGTTGTAAACCAATTTATTTAAGAAGCTAGGGGCTATCTTTTGTAAGAAAACGGTTAGTTTTCCTTGGGCCGTCATAATTAAAGTGTTTTTTCTGCTAGCTATGCCGCCAATAATTTTATGAGCTACTTCTTCGGCAGTCATCATTTTACCTTCATCCATACTGGTTTCTCCTTGCGGACGAGCTTCGCTGTTTAAAGCTACATTTCTGATGTTAGATGCGGTGAAACCAGGGCAAGCTACCATTACATGTAAACCTGTTTTTAAATTTTCTACTCTTAAAGCTTCAAAGAAACCATTCATAGCAAATTTTGAAGCCGAGTAGCCCGTTCTGCCTGGTAAACCTTTATAACCTGCAATAGAGGATATGGCAACTACAGAGCCATTATTATTGATTAATTCTGGTAAAGCATATTTGGTACAATAAACAGCGCCCCAAAAATTAATATCCATTACTTGTTTTAAGACTTCTAAATCTAAATCTCTAAACAAGGCTCGCATAGAAATACCCGCATTATTAATTAAAATATCAATGCGGCCCATGGTATATAAAGTTTGGTTGATGATGTTTTTACAATCCTCTTCCTGCGTTACATCAGCCTGAATGGCTAAGGATTTTACTTTGTATTTTTCCTGAATTTCATTGGTAATTTCGCAAAGTTTAACATACTGTCTTGCAGCTATAGCAATATGGGCTCCTTTTTTAGCAAATTCCTCTGCCAATGCTTTGCCAATACCGCTAGATGCGCCTGTAATAACTACAACTTTGTTTTGAAAATCCATGATTTAAAATTTAAAAAAATACTTACGGGCAAATATCAGCATTGCTCCGTAAAAATTCTTGATATATCGCCAATTATACTTTTTGGTGCTTTGCCCTTTAAAATGAATGATATAGGTATTACCGTAATAGTAGTTTTGATAACCACTAAGTTTTAAACGGTAAGAAAGGTCTATATCCTCGCCATACATAAAGAAATTTTCATCAAACAAACCTGCCTTATCTAAAGCTTTTTTCCTCAATAACATAAAAGCACCAGCTAAAATATCTACTTCGGCAGTTTCAAATTCGCCAACTTGATGTGCGTAATAGCTGCTAAAAAACTTTGATTGAGGTAGCAGTTTGCTTAAACCAGAAAAATGGAATAACACCGTTGAAATACCAGGAATTTGTCTTTTAGATTCTTGTAAGAATTCTCCTTGTCCGTTTATCATTCGCAATCCTAAACCACCAGCTTCAGGGTGTTCATCCATAAAAGCGATGGTTTTACTTAGCGTATCTTTGCTGGTGATGGTGTCTGGGTTAATGACTAAAATATATTCTCCCTTGGCCTGCTTTATCGCCTGATTATTAGCCTTAGAAAAACCAATATTTATGTTGTTACTGATGACTTTTATTGTTGGATAATGACTTTGTAGCATCTCCACACTTTGATCATCAGAGGCATTATCTACCACAAAAAACTCGTATTCTATCTCCTTACATGCATCTAATAATGAATCAATTGCTTGTTGTAGCAAATCCCTTACATTATAGTTTACAATAACGATAGACAGTTTCAAGCTTATTTATTTAAAGTGTTTTCATAAGGAACACGGGTGGTGATAGATCTTCCTAAAGTAATTTCATCGGCATATTCTATTTCTCCGCCAAAGGCAATACCTCTAGCTAGGGTACTAATCTTAAGGTTAAAGTCTTTAAGTTTTTTATGCAGGTAAAATATGGTGGTATCGCCCTCCATTGTAGCGCTAAGAGCAAATATGATTTCTTTAACCTCTTGATTTTTAATACGCTCTACTAAAGAATCAATCATTAAATCGGCAGGGCCAACACCATCCATAGGAGATATCAATCCGTTTAAAACGTGATATAAACCGTTGTACTGGTTGGTGTTTTCAATAGCCATCACATCTCTGGTATCCTCAACCACACAAATTAAAGAATGGTCTCTTTTAAAAGAGTTACAAATCTCGCAAATATCAAAGTCGGAAATATTGTGGCAGGTTTTGCAGTATTTGATGTTGTTTTTTAAGGTAATAATGCTGCTAGCAAAGGTATCTACGTCTTCTTTGCTTTCTTTTAAAAGATGTAAAACTAATCTTAATGCAGTTTTTTTACCTATTCCTGGTAAGTTACCAAACTCGTTAACGGCATTCTCTAATAATTTAGAGGAGAAATTCATTTTGCTAAATTAAAAATTAAATGTTAAATAGCGATTGATATAACAAGCTTAAAATGTCGCCCATAACTTTATTACTCTTTATTCTGTCTTATTTTTTTGTGTTGGTATTGATATCCTTTATCACCTCAAAAAAATCGTCAGACAATTCAACTTTTTTCATAGCCAATAGAAATTCTACATGGTATTTAGTGGCTTTCGGGATGATAGGAACAGCTTTAAGTGGCGTAACCTTTATCTCTGTACCGGGGCAGGTGGGTGCACCAGCAGGCAATCAGTTTCAATATTTTCAGTTTGTTTTGGGTAATGCCTTAGGTTTTATCATTGTAGCTACAATGTTATTGCCTTTATATTATCGTTTAAACCTAACATCCATTTATGGTTATATAGAAAAAAGGCTGGGTATTGTAAGTTATAAAACCGCAGCCGCCATATTTTTAATGAGCCGTACCATAGGCTCGGCTTTTAGGTTGTATTTGGTTGTTATTGTGATGCAACGTTTCATTTTTGATGCTTTTGGTATTCCGTTTTGGTTAACGGTTTTGCTTTCACTGGCTTTAATTTGGCTTTATACTTATAAAGGAGGCTTAAAAACCATCATCATTACAGATACTTTACAGACTACCTTTTTAGTATTATCAGTACTTTTAACCATTTATTTCATCTGCAATAGCTTAAACCTAAATATATTTGAGGCTTTTGAAACCATTAAATATAGCGGCTACTCCCAAATATTTTTCTTTGAGAATTTTATGGATAGCAAGTTTCACGTTGCTAAGCAAATACTAGGAGGGATGTTTGTTACCATTGCCATGATAGGTTTAGACCAAGATTTAATGCAAAAGAATCTAAGTTGTAAAAACATCAAAGAGGCACAAAAGAACATGTTTACCTTTACAGGGATTTTTGTATTGATAAATCTTTTCTTTTTAAGTGTTGGGGCTTTACTTTATGTGTATGCAAGCAAAAATGGTATTGCCATTCCGGTTGATGATGCGGGTAACATCAGAACAGATTTTCTTTTTCCAGAGATAGCCCTTAACCATTTAACAGTTATACCTGCCATTGTATTTATGTTGGGTTTAACGGCGGCTACTTTTGCCACAACAGACTCGGCATTAACCGCTTTAACTACCTCTTTTTGTGTAGATTTTTTAAATTTTGATAAGAAAGAAAATATCAATGATGCTAAATACATTAAAATAAGGCATGCCGTACATGTTGGCTTTTCGGTATTGATGTTTTTGGTTGTGATTTTGTTTAACCAAGTCAATAACAAAGCGGTGGTGAGTGCTATTTTTACGGTAGCATCTTATACCTATGGCCCTTTATTAGGTTTATATGCTTTTGGTTTATTTGCGCATAAAGGCGTAAAAGATAAATGGGTGCCTCTTATTTGTTTAGCAGCACCCGCAATATGTTACGTTTTAAACATAAATTCTAAAACAATTTTGGGTGGTTATGTTTTTGATAATGAATTGATAGTAATTAACGGATTGATAACATTTTTAGGCTTGTATTTAATATCTACCAAAACTACAGCCGAAGAGAAACTATATAACAGAAGTTTATGACAAATGATGAGAAAATAAGAAGTGCGTTTGAGAACAAAACTTGGCAAGAAATAAAAGTAACAGACTCTTGGCAGATATTTAAAATCATGGCCGAGTTTGTTGATGGTTTTGAGAAGTTGGCTAAAATAGGTCCTTGTGTATCTATTTTTGGTTCTGCCAGAACACCAACAGAAAATAAGTACTACCAAATAGCTGTAGAAACTGGTAAACTATTAACAGAACGTGGTTATGGTGTAATTACTGGTGGTGGCCCTGGTATTATGGAAGCCGGTAATAAAGGTGCTTTTGAGGCAGGAGGGAAGTCTGTAGGTTTAAATATAGAACTACCTTTTGAGCAATTTCATAACAGATATATCGATAGAGATAAAATATTAGAGTTTGATTACTTCTTTATCAGGAAGGTGATGTTTATGAAGTATTCTCAAGGCTATATTGTTTTACCTGGTGGTTTTGGTACTATGGATGAGCTTTTTGAAGCCATGACTTTAATACAAACAGGAAAAATAGCTCGTTTCCCAATAGTTTTAGTCGGTAAGGATTACTGGACAGGCCTTATAGATTGGATAAAAAACACCATGCTAGAGCAAGAAAGAAATATCAGTCCGGAAGATTTGAATCTTTTTAGGCTGGTAGATACCGCTGAAGAAGCTGCAGAGCATATTTTTAGATTTTACGAGAAATACGTTCTTAAGCCAAACTTCTAAAAATGATAGCGCTTTAAACGCGTCGTATATTTAGATTTTTTAGTGTGAGATTGTTTTTAATGGCATCGTTATTGGTTAGTTTATAGAAATTAAAATATCCTAAGAAATAACATGCCTACTACAAAAACAAAAGCCTCAAAAGCACAAGGTGCTGCAAAGGCAAGAACAGAAAAAGAATCAGGAGCTTTAAAAGAATTATTTGTTGATTCTCTAAAAGACATCCTTTGGGCCGAGAAGCATCTCACAAAAAGCCTGAAAAAAATGGCTAAAGCTGCTACTTCAGAACAATTAAAAACAGCTTTTGAAGAGCATTTAACCCAAACAGAAAATCAAATTACACGTTTAGAAAGTGTTTTTGAGTCTATTGGAGAAAAAGCTACAGCAAAAAAATGCGATGCTATGGAAGGCTTAATTAAAGAAGCCGAAGAGCTGATAGAAGAAACCGAAGATGGTACAGAAGTGAGAGATGTAGCCTTAATTGCAGCAGCTCAGAAAGTAGAGCATTATGAAATAGCTACTTATGGCACTTTAAGATCTCTAGCCGGAACACTTGGTTTTACAGAAGCACAAGCTTTGTTAGAAGAAACTTTAAACGAAGAGAAAGAAACAGATGTTTTACTGACAGAACTTGCAGAAAACTCTATTAATGAAGAAGCTAGCGCTGAATAATTCTCGCTTGCTTAATTCAAGGAAAAGGATTGTTTTACATCAAGTAGGCAATCCTTTTTTGTTTTAAGATTTTTGCTTTATACAAAGGTTCACTTCGTATTAGGATTTAAAAATTTGTAGATTTGCTAGCATGTACAAACTTATTAAACCGTTATTTTTTCAATTCGACCCAGAGAAAATTCACTATTTCGTTACCGGAAGTTTAAAAAATGCTCAAAAAATTTGGGGCTTAGCAGCTTTACTTAAAAAAGTTTATGGTTTTGATCATCCTAGTTTAGAAAGAGAACTTTTTGGCTTGAAATTTAAAAATCCGGTTGGTTTGGCCGCAGGTTTTGATAAAAATGGTGAGTACATAGAAGAGCTTGCAAATTTTGGTTTTGGTTTTATTGAGGTAGGTACGGTAACACCTTTGCCACAGCCGGGTAATGATAAACCTAGAATGTTTAGACTGCAAGAAGATGCAGCCTTAATCAATAGAATGGGTTTTAACAATAAAGGTGTTGATGTTTTAGCCAGAAAATTAGAAAGCGTTAAACGCAATGGCTTAATCATAGGTGGTAATATTGGCAAAAATAAAAACACACCCAATGAAGAAGCCGTAAACGATTATATCAAATGTTTTGATAGACTGTTTAATGTGGTTGATTATTTTGTGGTGAATGTAAGTTCTCCCAATACACCAAATTTGAGAGCATTACAAGAAAAAGAACCTTTAAAGCATATTCTAAATACTTTACAGCAAAGAAATCTTAAGGATGGCCTTTCTAAACCTATACTATTAAAAATAGCTCCTGATTTAACAGATTCTCAGTTAGATGATATCATAGAAATTGTCCAAGAAACAAAAATTGCGGGTATTATAGCTACCAATACCACCATTTCTAGAGATGGTTTACAAGCACCAGCATCTTTAAAAAATGAAATGGGTGGTGTAAGTGGTAAGCCGGTAGGGAAAAGATCTACCGAGGTAATTAGATATTTATCAGAAAAATCTAATAAAGCTTTTCCTATTATTGGAGTGGGGGGTATACATAGCTCTAAAGACGCCAAAGAAAAATTAGAAGCTGGTGCAAGCTTGGTACAAGTTTATACAGGTTTTGTTTATGAAGGACCTGGTTTAGTAAAGCGTATTTTGAAGGGATTGGTAAGGTGATTGAATTGTGAATGACTATATTTGAAATAAAAACAAAATGTTAAGCTTTATAGAAAATCATAAAACGCAAATTAATCAGCTTTGCGAGAAGTTTGATGTAAAGACAATGCATATTTTTGGTTCTGCCATTACCTCGGAATTTAATGAGTTTAGTGATATTGATATTTTGATTTCCTTTAAGCAAATCCCAATAGAAAAATATACCGACAACTATTTCGACTTGCATGAAAAACTAGAAAAATTGTTTGAAAGAAAGGTAGATTTACTAACTGATAGGTCTCTTTCAAACCCCTACTTTATTGAAAGTGTAGAGAAGACAAAACATCTATTATATGCAGCATAAAGTTGATATGTATTTGTTTGATATCCTAAATTCAATTAATTCTATTGAAGAGTATTTGGGGGAAGATAGAGATTTCAATGGATCAAGCGTAAAAGTTGGGGAGGATTACAGATTTGATTATTTTTGTAGAAAATCAATGTTTTGGATTCTACCTTACTATCATTAATCTTACCCGAAGGTCTTAGCGAATACTTTGAACTGGACAAAGTAGAGACTGTATCGGATTCTTATTACATCTATCTTAAAGAAAGGAATATACAACCCAAAGAGTTCACCGCTCAAAAGTTAATTTCTAAGGGTTTTTTCGAAGAGATTTCTGTCAGAGACTTTCCCTTACGCGGAAAACCTTGTTTTTTAAAGCTTAAAAGGCGGAAATGGATGATCGTAGAGACAGGAGAAATCGTATTTAGAGATTGGAATTTGGTAGCAGAAGGGACAAAAATGACTCAGGAGTTTGCCTTTTTTTTTGAGAGACTATTTGGATTCAAGCCCAATAAGCTGTAAAACACTTGGAAGATTCTTTGGAGTTGAGGGTAAACGACTGCAAGAACAGTATGTAAGCCATTTGAGTGACTTTATGAGTTGGGATCAAGCTGAACATGCTCAGGACTGGTTGCTTTTTCCAGACAACCTTGGTGAATATCTATCTATTGATGAGACCAGCCTTTCACAAGGGGAACTATATACCATTGTTACCAATAAAGCAGCAAAAGGCAAAAAAGGTGCTTTGGTTGCTATTGTAAAAGGCACAGAAAGTGAAACGGTTATAAAAGTTCTGTGCCGTATAAAAGAATGGGCGAGAAAAAAGGTAAAAGAGGTCACTCTTGATCTAGCTCCCACCATGGCTAAGATCGTACGAAGGAGCTTTCCAAAAGCAAAGCTTGTCTCCGATAGATTCCATGTGCAACAGCTAGCCAGCGAAGCTGTTCAGGAAATCAGGATAAAACATAGATGGGATGCTATTGAACAGGAAAACAAGGAAATGGATCTTGCTAAAGAAATAAAGAAGCCTTGGATTCCAGAATTATTAGAAAATGGAGATACCTTAAAGCAATTATTGGCAAGGAGCAGGTATTTACTGTTTAAGAAAGAGGTGAATTGGACATCGTCCCAAAATCATAGAGCAGAACTGTTGTTTAAACGATATCCAGATTTACAGAAAGCCTATGAAATCTCCCAGGAGTTGTCCTCTATATTTAGCCGTTCAAAAGACAGAAGAATAGCTTTCAAAAAGTTGGCAATATGGTATAATAAGATAGAAAAACTAGGTTATAAACCCTTCAATACCATAGCTAGAACCATTCAGAACAATTATGAAACCATATTGAACTATTTTGATAACAGAAGCACAAATGCATCCGCAGAATCTTTCAATGCCAAGATAAAAGCTTTCCGATCGCAGTTCAGAGGCGTAAGAAATGTGAAGTTCTTCCTCTTTAGACTAGCTAAAATATACGCTTAATGTCTCCTCCCCAACTTTTACGCTTGATCCCTAAAATATACGCTTAATGTCTCCTCCCCAACTTTTACGCTTGATCCATTTCAATAAATATGAATCAAATAAATTACTTCGTAGAGCGATTGAAAGAGAATTAGAGATTATTGGAGAAGCAACAAACAGAATTCTTAAAATTGATAATTCTATTAATATCTCTAACGCAAAAAGAATTATTAGCCTTAGAAACTGGGTAATACATGCTTATGATAATGTTGATAACATGATTATTTGGGGAATAATTACTAAAGACTTAATATTATTGAAAGAGCAAGTTTCTCAATTATTAAATGATAACGATTGATTTTTCTCAATCAATCATCCCTTAAAAAAAATCCATAAAAAAACCTATATACCGGCCGATATATAGGTTAAATCTTAGAAGATTAATTCTATCGAATTATTTAGATGCGTTTAATGAAGCTAATACTTCATTATTTTTTACAACTTGACTTCTTCCTTCTTTAGAACGACTTCCTACTTCAATGTTAGAAGCATTCTTAAGAAACTGAACTTCAAGACGTGAAACGGTCTTATTTCTTCTGTCTTTTCTTTTTAAACGCGTTACTGCCATGACTTTTTTATATATATAAAACTTTAAACGAGGTCGAGAGCGGATTCGAACCGCTGTACAAGGTTTTGCAGACCTCTGCCTAGCCACTCGGCCACTCGACCTTTTCTTTTAAGGACTGCAAAAATAGTAAAATTTTAATACAAGTCAATTTTTAATGTAATTAATTCTCTTTATTTCTGTACAGCAAATAGCCGCAGAAATGGCAACATTTAAAGATTCTGTATGTCCGGCTCCTGGTATGGTAACAGCTTCTGTTACTAAAGCTTTGATTTCCTTAGAGATACCATTTCCCTCGCTTCCTAAAACAACATATCCAGAAGAGGGCCATTTCACTTCAAAAATATTTTTGCCATCTAATAAAGTTCCATAAATTGGTAATTTTTCTTCGCTTAAAAGTTCTTTTAAATCTGCGTAAGCTACTTTCACCCTTGCTAAAGAACCCATAGTAGCTTGTACTACTTTGGGGTTATAAACTTCTACAGTATCTGGTGAACAAATGATTTTACCAAAACCAAACCAATCTAAAGTTCTAATAATTGTACCTAAATTTCCTGGGTCTTGTACGCCATCTAGTACAAAAACAAGTTCTTCTTTAGCTTTTAGCCTAGTAAAATCATCTTCTTTAGGGATTTCTAAAATTGCTAAAGCCTCTTGAGGTGTTTTTAAAGTGCTTATTTTAATTAAATCTTGTTCACTCACCTCAAAAACTTTTTGTTTTTGAGATAATTTAGGCAATTTTGGAATATGAGCAGCCAAACAATAAATACTTTGGACACTATACTGAGAGTTTAAAAATTCAGTTATAGATTTCATACCTTCAACCAAAAAAAGGCCGCTTTCTTTACGGTATTTTTTTGGTGTAAGGATTTGATAAAACTTATTTGAGATTTTGAAAGCATATATTATTTATCCTGTTACAATATTACTTCTTTTCACTTTAATTTTAGGTGCTTGTAGGTCTACTAAAAGATTAAAAGAAAATGAAGCCTTAATTACAAAGCTTAGCATCAATGGGGTAGATAAGGTATTTGAAGAACAGGCAGAATCTTATGTTTCTTTAGATATTAGACCTAACTCTCCCTTTAATTTATGGGTTTACAATACTTTTAATAAAAAAGGGAAGAAAAATTTGGGCGAGGCACCGCATATTTTAGATAGTTCTTTGGTAGAAGTATCAAGAGGGCAAATTCAGAAATTCTTAAACACCAAAGGCTTTTTAAATGCTAAAGTTGAGAGCGCTATCGAGGTAAAGAAAAAAAGAGCTAGCATTAGTTTCACAGCAACTCAAGGTCCGTCTTTTAAATTCAAAGATGTAAGCTTCGATATTAAAGATCAAGAAATTAAAGACCTTTATTTATCTACCAGAGGTAAATTTACCCGTATAACACCTGGCGAAAGGTTAGATGAAGATAGTATCGCTTATGAGAGAGATCAGATTTATACCCTGATGAAAAAAAATGGTTATTATGATTTTATCAGGCAGTATGTAAGAGCAGAAATAGATACTAACCTAAATAATAGTCAGGGTAACGTTACTATAGAGATTTTAAATCCAGATTCTATACCGCATCAGCAATATTCTATAGCCAATACTTATATCAGGATACAGCCTAGTACGGGTATTATAAAACAAGGTGCAGAAAGAGATACCGCTGTAATAGACTCTCAATATCGTTTTTATGATTATTCAAGATTTTTTAAGGCTAAAAAAGTAGCTCCTTATATTTTCTTAAATAAAGGAGAGCAATATTCTATAGAAAATGTAGAATTGACCAACCAACGCTTATTTGAGCTTAATGTGTTTAAAAGCGTATCTATTGATTTTAGAAAAAGACCAAATTCTACCGAATTAATAGGCTTAATTGATATCATTCCATTAAAAAAGAAATCAAACCGAATAGATGGAGATTATACCTTTAACTCTAGCATTACCGGAGCCAACTTGGGCTTAACTTATCAAAACAGAAATATTTTTGGTGGAGCAGAAATTTTAGAGATTAAATTAAGGGGCGGTTTACAGTTTGATAAAAATCTTACAGGCGGTTTAAACGACAGACTTTTAAGTAGAGATTACCAAGTAGGAGCAAGTTTAACTTTCCCTAGATTGGTAACGCCTTTTAACCTGCCTTTTATTGGTTATAGTGGTATACCAAGAACAAGATTAGGAGCAAGTTTTCAGATATACGAGTTAAAAGATAGGTACTTAAGAAGGGCAGTGGGTGCCAATTTTACCCACGATTGGTTAGAAACTAAATACAAGTTACACTCTTTAACCCCCATAAATGTTCAATATGCTTTGGGTATGATAGACCCTGTTGTTGAACAAGATTTAATTAATAGAGGGTATGCGTTTTTCTTAAATACTTTACGCTCGCAATTGGTATCAAGTTCTATTTATAACTATACATTAAATCTAGCCAAACTATCAACCCTTAGTAATTTTACCTTTTTTAACGGAATAGTTGAAGTTGGTGGTAATACCGCTGCTTTGGCGGCACAGCTTATAGGTAAAGACAATAGTAGAGGACAAAAAACCTTATTAGGTGTGCCATATTACCAATTTGCTAAACTAGAAACCGATATTAGATTTTACCGATATCTTGGTCAAGACAAACAGTTTGTAGTGAGGTTAAACCCTGGTATTGGCTATTCTTATGGTAATGTAAAGGCTTTACCTTTCGATAAGCAGTTTTTTGCAGGTGGTTCTAGCGGCATTAGAGGTTGGCAGGCTCGTACTTTAGGTCCGGGTAATTATAACAGAAGCTCTTTAGAGAGTGATTCTACACGTTTAAATTTAAGAAATATTGACCAATTAGGAGATTTAAAGTTTGAAGGAAATTTAGAGTATCGTTTTAAAATTCTAGATAATTTCTTTGGTACAAAAGTAAAAGGTGCCACATTTGTTGATTTTGGAAATATTTGGCAACTGAGAGATAATGGCTTTGAGGGCGCACAAATAAAACTCGATAAATTATGGCAGCAAATGGCAATAGGAACAGGTGTAGGTTTGCGTTTTGATGTTTCTTTCTTTGTGTTTAGGTTAGATGCTGGTTTTAAAGTTAAAGACCCACAGTTTAGAGGCTCAGACCAATGGATAACTCAATATTATTTTGATAGAGAAGCTAAGAAAGATTTAAAGGCCAGATACGCCATCACCAACAATCCCGATAGGTTTTCAACTACACAAATTCAGTTTGGTATAGGGATGCCTTTCTAACACCTAAAACAGGTTTTTTAAGCCATCAAAAATACTTTCTACAAAAGTACCGATAGATAAACCTTTACTGTAATTAAAGTAGATATAAGCCATCAAGATAAAAACCATTAAGCCTATTAATTTTCTAAACATATAGCCTAGCAAGATTAAACCAATAGGTATGGCTAATAAAAAATACCAACTTATACTCATAGGGGTTAAGCTTTCGCTTGATTTATAGATGTAATACAAATTAGAAACATCAGTTTCATCGTTTTCATGTTTAATGTACATGAAAGTAGATTTTTCTATAGGCATATCGCAATTAGCTACACCATCCTGAAAAATCAAATCTTTACTAAAACCGTTAATGTCAAATTTATAAGTTCCGTTGATAGATGTTCTTGGGTTTTTAAGGGAATCTGTAACTATAACAGCTATTTTATCAGCTTTTAAAAAGCTTTCTTTAATGATGAAGTTTTTGATGGTGAAGTTCTCTGGCGTTTGTGAAAAAGCCCTTGTTATACCAAATAATAAGAAAAGAAATAGGGTATTTTTTTTTATCATTCTATAGCTCTTTTGTTGTAAAGTAAATATCCAATATGGAATAAAATCCCAAACGGACGAGGTTGATTTTGATAATAGTTTAAATTTAATGCAATTGGCCCAACCGGACTATGATACACCACAGAACTTGCACCTATGAGGTGTCTGTCTGAAAAAAGAGTCCCAAATTTTGTTTGTTGTAAGCCTTTCAAATTAACCTCGTTAAAAGGTTGAAAAACATATCCTTCAAAGCGCAAATCTAAGTTTCTTTTTAATAAAAAGATATGCTTCATTCCTAAACTCAAATATTTATCGGCTCTTAAATTATCTAGAAATATAGAACGAGAGTCTTGTAGAGGATAAAATGCAGCTGTGCTTAATAAATTACTTTTGAAAGTGGTAAAGGTTGGTCGGTTAGAGTAAACATTATCAGTAACATAAGCTAAATGGTAATGTGGCGATATGCGGTAAAACTTCTCTGCTTTAACATCAAATTTAAACCATTGTCTGTTATTGGCAGATGAAGTGATGAGGCTAAATTCGGGGGTGTTTCGTAAAATATTGCCGGGGTTATAGTTTTCTGTACCGGCATAATAAGATAAACCATAGCTTAAATATGAGCCTGTATTAGCGTATTGCTTATAATTAAGTTTGTTTTTGGTGTATCTGATAGAAGATAAAAAGCCATCAAAAGTTGATTGATCTAAGACATCACCAACGTTAAAATTATCCGTAGGGCTGTAATTATCTCGGTTATGAAAATAAGCTCCCTGTAAAGTTAACATCGTATTATTCCTTATGGGGATGCCAAATTTCAAGCCCGCTCTTTTATCAGATTGTTTGATGAAAGCTGGTGGGCGGTTGTTAATGGCAAATAACTCGCCCGAGCTAAAATAATCCCAATTGTTATACACAAACTCGGTTTCTAAAAAGACTGGAGTTTTAAAAGGAAAATCAACCCTTATGGCGCTTTGTGCCGATTGGTAAAATCGGCCTGAATAAAAATTACTATTAAAAGTATAAGCCCGTTTATTTAAGTAGTTGTATTGCAAACCCAAATAAATATTACTGATGGGTCTGTTAGAAATATTACCACCTAAATCAACCTTAAAATTGGTTTCAGATTGTACCTGAACATCAAATTCGTAATTGTTTGTTTCTGGTTTAAATTTTAAGCTTGGGTAAACGGTTTCAAAATTATCATCGCCTAAAAGCTTATAATAACCTTCTTTAATTTCTAAAAGCGATAGCTGCTTATTATCATAATTAAAGGTGTTTTTAATGTAAGAGCGCTTTTTAGAATTTACCCCATAAACATTTACTTGGTTGAAAGTTAAGTAGGGGTTTTTATTGGTAAAAGCTTTACGTTTGGCAATAAGTTCTTCTGATGATGTTCTTTGAGTAATTTTAGCCTTAATTTCTTCCATATTAGCTAGTGTTTGTAAATACCCAGCTTGTATAATGGCTTTAACAGGTTTAAAATTAGTTGCGCTAAAATTGGCCATTTCTGGCTCTATATAAATGCCGTTTTTACCAATTGCACTAGAATCTGTTTTACTTAAAAAGAGGTAAACCAATAAACGGTTCATCAATTTATCATCATTGTCTTTGGGGTAATCTGTAAAGTTTTTTGAAGATACATTAGCACCAATAATCACATCGGGGTTAAAATCTTTCTTCATTACATCAACCGGGAAATTATTGTACAAACCGCCATCAAAAACATATTTACCATCTATTTTTATTGGACGATAAACCAAAGGAACTGTCATACTACCTCTTACAGCTTCCGCGAGATTTCCTTTTTTAAGTGCAATCATTTCTTGCGAAAGCACATCAGAAACCATGCAACGGTAAGGGATAAATAAGTTATCAAAGTTATCTTTCGCATTGGCAGATGCCTGAGATAGCAGTTCTATCAAAGCAAAGTTTAAAGGAATATCATTGATAAGGTTAGAGCGTAGTTTTAAATTAAAACCAGAATCAATTTGAATTTTAGCAGTAAAAAAAGAGGGATTTTCTGGTTTTTTCTGATAAAAAAAGCTGTAATTGCTACTGTATTTACCACTTACCCAATTCTGAAATTCATCGCTTAAAGCTATATATTCTATTTCTTCTGGCGAATATCCGGCAGCGTACATAGCGCCAACTACAGCACCCATAGATGTCCCGGTAATATAATCTATCGGGATATTATTTTCTTCTAAAGCTTTTAAAACACCAATATGAGCTAGACCCTTAGCGCCACCACCACTAAAAACTAATCCTACTTTTTGGGCATAAGTACTTTTAATGCAAACAATAAAGATTAGTAGGATTATATTTTTCACGTAGCTAAAAATAATCAATTAGTTTAAAGATTGCTACCTTTGGACAGCATGAAATTCAATAAATACCATATTTCACCAGAGTTAAAAAGAAGCTTAGAAGAATTAGGTTTCAAAAAACCTACGGATATACAATTCAAATCTATACCTCAAATCTTATCTGGACAAGATATTTTAGCTATAGCACAAACCGGAACAGGAAAAACTGCCGCTTTTGCCATACCCTTAATTAGCATGTTGCAAGAGAAGAAACGCTACCAGCAAGAACAACATGTAAAGGCTGTAGTGATGGTGCCAACCAGAGAACTAGCTTTACAAATACAAGATGTGTTTATTGAATTAGCTAAATATACAAGCATTAAAACTGCCGCTATAATTGGTGGTGTAGATATAGACCCTCAACTTCAAGAAATAAAAGCTGGCGTTGATATTTTAATTGCTACGCCTGGCCGTATTATGGATTTGGTACATAAAAGTATCCTTAACCTGAAAAAAATAGACTATTTGGTTTTAGACGAGGCTGATCATATGCTGGCGAAAGGTTTTTATGCCGATATACAAAAACTCATTACCTTTTTACCTAGAAGAAGACAAACCATGTTTTTTTCTGCTACCATTAATGAAACCATTAAAGATTTAGCTTATGCTTTGGTAAGTAAGCCGGTAAGGATTCAATTATCGCCTAAAGACCCTGTTTCTAAAAATGTAGACCATGCGGTTATTTATGTTGAAATGGATGATAAAAGGTTCTTTTTAGAAAGGTTAATAAAGGAACATCCGGAAACGAAAATGATGGTTTTTGTAAGAACCAAAGTTAGGGCAGAGCGTGTGGCAAAAGCTATGGAAAGGGTGGCTATTGCAACGGCAACCATACATGGCGACAAAGAGCAACAAGATAGATTTGATGTTTTAGATGATTTTAGAATAGGAAAAATAAAGGTGTTAATAGCTACTGATGTAAGTTCTAGAGGGATTGATGTTAAAGGTGTAGACTATGTTATTAATTACGATTTGCCTGATGTAGCAGAAAATTATGTTCATAGAATTGGGCGTACAGGTAGAGGGGTAAGCAGGGGTAAAGCTATTTCATTTTGTAGTGAAGAAGAAAAAACGATACTTGCCGAAATAGAAACTTACTTAACCAATCCTATTAAAACAATGGAAATACGCCATACAGAATATGAAGAAACTTTGGCTATTTCTGAAGATAACCCTCATGATTGGAAGAGTTTATTGAAAGAAGCAGCCCAAGAACCACTTAAAAAGAGGAAGAAAAAATAATTTTCTTTTTGATAATCAGTCACTTGTTTATAAAACAAGAAAATTTGCTTTAAAACGCATAAAAATTATACCTTTGTGCCGGGTTAGTCTTCTACGACCAGCTCCTTCTGAACTCCCCCAGGGTGGGAACGCAGCAAGGGTAAGAGGTTGTAGCGGTGCGATAGAAGGTGCTAGCCCACTTTTTTTCTTTCTTTATTTCTACCCATTTCTAATTTTTCTGTTATTTTCTGTTAAAACAATCGATTTAAATGATTAAAAAAGGATTATTTTAATAGATTTGCATCAATATTGATACATCAATAATATTTAATCAAAAAATTAACCATATACATATTCACATTTTTCAATTTTAAACAACATGAAATTTTTCATAGATACCGCAAACCTTGCACAAATTAAAGAAGCACAAGATTTAGGTGTATTAGATGGCGTAACTACCAACCCAAGTTTAATGGCTAAAGAAGGTATTACCGGAGAAGAAAACGTTTTAAACCACTACAGAGCTATTTGCGATTTAGTAGACGATAACGTAAGTGCGGAAGTAATTTCTACAGATTTTGAAGGTATGGTAAAAGAAGGTGAAGCTTTAGCTGCTTTAAACCCTAAAATTGTAGTAAAAATCCCTATGATTAAAGATGGTATTAAAGCTTTAAAATACTTCAGCAGCAAAGGAATTAGAACCAATTGTACTTTAATTTTCTCTGCCGGACAAGCACTTTTAGCTGCTAAAGCAGGTGCAAGTTATGTATCTCCTTTCTTAGGTCGTTTAGATGATATTGGTGCAGATAGCTTCGGTTTAATTGAGGATATCCGTTTAATTTTTGATAATTACGGATACGAAACAGAAATTTTAGCTGCATCTATCAGAAACTCTGTACATATTGTAGAGTGTGCTAAAATTGGCGCTGATGTAATGACAGGACCTTTATCTTCTATCATGGGCTTATTAAAACACCCATTAACAGATAACGGTTTAGCTCAGTTTTTAGCAGACCACGCTAAAGCAGCAGGTAAATAATATCAAATTGAAATAAAATTTTAAAAGCTTCCATAGTTTGGAAGCTTTTTTGTTTTACCGATATTCGTACAAGAAACAAAGCAATTTATGGAAGAAGTTTATGACATCATCATTATTGGTGGAGGCCCCATTGGTTTAGCTTGTGGTATTAAAGCAAAGCAAGCAGGGCTTAGCTATGTTATCATAGAAAAAGGATGTTTAGTAAACTCTATTTATAATTATCCGCAAAACATGACCTTCTTTTCTACATCAGAAAAGTTAGAGATTGGAGATGTCCCTTTTGTTTCTAATAATCCAAAACCAACTCGTTCTGAAGCGCTAGAATATTACCGTAGGGTAGCCTTAAAATTTAAACTCAACATCAAGCTTTTTGAGAAGGTGCAAACTTTAGATAAAAAGGATGATTATGAAATCATCACCTCAAAAAATACATACAAAGGCAAGAATATTATCTTATCTACCGGTTTTTATGATTTACCTGCTTTGCTAAATGTGCCTGGTGAGGATTTACCCAAAGTCTATCATTATTATAAAGACCCGCATTATTTTGCCTTACAAAAGGTAATTGTTGTAGGTGCTAGCAATTCATCGGTAGATGCTGCTTTAGAATGTTACAGAAAAGGAGCAGATGTTACCATGATAATCAGGGCGGAAGATATTGGCGAACGCGTTAAATATTGGGTTAGACCCGATATTCAGAATAGGATAGCAGAGGGCGCTATAAAAGCTTATTTCAAATCAGCTATTAAAGAAATAAAAGCAAAAGAGGTTATTGTTGATACTCCGGAAGGAGAGTTAAGTTTAGCAAATGATTTTGTTTTGGCTTTAACAGGCTACCAACCAAATTTTGAGTTTTTAAATAAAATGGGGGTCGCCATGAGCGAGGATGATAAAAAATATCCGCAACATAACCCAGATACCATGGAGACAAATAGGGAAGGTATTTACTTAGCCGGTGTTATTTGTGGGGGTATGGATACGCACCTTTGGTTTATAGAAAATTCTAGAATACATGCCGATATGATTATTACTTCCATATTGGCTAAAAGCAAAAAATCAGTTGTTTAATCGAACAACTGATTTTTATATTATGCATTTTCTGTAGAGAAAATCATCATTTTAAGTCTTTCCTCTGCTTCTTGTAGCTCTTTAAGCATCTTGTTTTTATATACATCCGTTTGGTTTTGAATCTCTGGAATAAGCTGTTTATAGTAATTGATGCCCTGTTCTAACTGCTCTCTAAACTTGGTATAGTATTTAATTTTTTTATCAGATAAATCTTGCCAACTCATGCTGATATCTTTTTTAAGATGCTCGATATATAAATTAAGCTCGTTAATAAAAATATTAGAACGTTCTGCACCTGCCAATAAGTTGATTTTGCCGTAAATGTGTTTTACCATCTCATCTAAAGAAAACTTACCAGAAAAATAAGCAATGTTAGGTCCGGGGCAAATGGTAACCGCTTTATTTTCTTTTGGTTTTATCATATCATTCTTTAAATAAGCAGATGTTACTAAACCTTCGCAAAGACAAATCTTCTCTGTTACTTCGTTTATTTTGGTTTGTAACTCTTGCTCGCCTAAATCACTGTTTTGAAGCGATTTTATTTTTAAGTTTTGATATTTTCTGGATGCCGTACAAATAGGTTCTTTGGTAAACTCGGTATTAGAAACTAAATATTTTTTGGTACAGGGACTGCCTGGTTTTCCTTTCGCAATACGCTCTAAACGAAGTTTTTCTGCTGTAGTTTTTCTGAAATTATTAAAGGGTACACCTAAAGGCGATGAGCCGCTGATGTAAAAATCTTCTCTGGTTGCTTCAGCTAAATTATTAAGCGTTTCTTCATCAACATTGGTAGCTTCTGGAACCAATAAAAACGGACTGCCCCAACCCGTTGCATCTAATTGATAATGTTGCAATAAAAAGTTGTCTTCCTCTGCTGTACCTATACCACCTTGTACACTTATCTTCATTAAAGGTGTTTCTAAATTACCAGTATAACCTTTTTGTGTCAAAGCATTTTTGTACATCCCAAAAAGTTCGGCAAGCATTTCTTGTCTTTTTACTTTAAACTCTTCTAGAATAGGACCCAGTAAATAACCATCAGTAGCAAAGGCATGTCCGCCACAATTTAAGCCAGATTCTATCCTAAATTCTGAAACCCATAAACCTTTTTTTGCTAAGAATTTAGCTTGTATCAAGGCCGATCTAAAATCAGAAACTTTTAAAATAATAGTCTTTTGAAGTTTATGATTTTCATCAGGATAAAAATCTTTAAAGTTTTCTAGGTGGGCGTATAATCTAGGGTTCATCCCGGCAGATAAAACTACGCCAGCATTTAATTTACTTTCTGCAAAACCTTGTAAAGAAGCTAGCGCATCGCTTAATTGCTCTTCGCCATTGATGGGGCTATTTAGTTTATCTACTTTAGCCATAATATTTACATCTATGGCTCCTTTTTGCATTTTATCTTTTAATTGCTTTTGGACAATCGCTTTTAATTCATCATCTTGAATATTAAGCATTTGTAAATAAGCTTTTTTAAGGGCAGAGTGGTCTGGTTGTAAATCAAAATATCTTGTTAAATCTGTACCAGGTTCAAAGGCTTGTTCTTTTAAAGCTTCAAATTGTTTATCAAGCAAGTCTTGCATCAAATTTAAATAGGCAGTTATTCTTTTCGCTCTAAAGTTTGCTTTGTTATCTTGAATTGGAGTATAATTTTCCTGGTTTTGCGTTGCGTGGTATTCTCGCATTCTTTCTATTAAATTATCATCAACAATAGATGCTACAGAAGAGATACCATAACGGCCCACTTTTAGCGGCGTATCAACAGAATATGCTAAACCTAAAACAGGAATATGAAATGTATGACTCATTAAATTAATTTTTTTACGAAATACCGATTAATAATTGTTTTAGAATATGATTTAAGTCACTAAAGCTTTATTTTTTGATAATTTTTAGAGATAAGAGAAACCTTTTTTGATGACGATTGTCATTTTTTAAAGTCTTAAAATGCAGCTATTTTGAGCATAAAAACAAACGAGATGGATGTTAATTATATAAGCGCCGCAGAGGCCGTAAAAGCAATAAAATCAGGTGATAGGGTATTTTTACATGGAAGTGCTGCAACACCAGTACATATTATAAAAGCCTTACAACATAGATACGAGGAATTGAAAAATGTGGAGTTGGTAAGTATTACAACTTTAGGAGATGTAAATTTTAATGATGAGAAATATAGAGAGAGTTTCTTCTTTAATTCTCTATTTGTATCGGCAAATTCTAGATCGGTAGCAAATAGCCAATTTGGAGATTATGTGCCTGTATTTTTAAGTGAGATTCCTATTCTTTTTAACGAAAACTATTTACCTATTGATGTAGCTATAATTCATGTATCAGTACCAGATAAACATGGTTATTGTTCTTTAGGTACATCGGTAGATATTGCTAGGGCGGCTATAGAAAATGCAAAATATGTCATCGCTCAGGTTAATCCTTTTATGCCAAGAACACACGGAGACGGATTTATCCATGTCAATAAAATAAATGCTTTGGTTTGGCAAAAGGCAGAGCTTCCTGAGGTAGATTATTCTGCCAAAGCTAGCGATGTGGTGGTACAAATTGGTAAAAATGTGGCGTCTTTAATAGAGGATGGTTCTACCTTACAATTAGGAATTGGAAGTATTCCAGATCAAGTTTTAAAAAATTTAGTGAACCATAAAAACTTAGGTTTGCATACAGAAATGTTGTCTGATGGTGTCATCCCCTTAATAGAAAGCGGTGTGATTGATAATAGCATGAAGAAGCTTAACAGAGGCAAAACGTGACTTCTTTTATGGTGGGTACCAGAAAATTATATGATTTTGTTGATGATAATACATCCGTAAGGGTAATGAATATTAATTACGTGAATGATACGAGTATAATCCGTCAAAACCCTAAAGTAATTGCTATCAACAGTGCTATAGAATTAGATTTAACAGGTCAGGTTTGTGCAGATTCTATCGGAACATATCAATTCTCTGGTATTGGTGGCCAAATGGATTTTATCAGAGGAGCATCTTTATCACAAGGTGGTAAGCCTATTATAGCCCTACCATCAACCACTAATAAAGGTATTTCCAGAATTGTTCCTTTCTTAAAAGAAGGTGCAGGTGTAGTAACTACCAGAGGACACGTACAATGGGTAGTAACCGAATATGGAATTGTAAACTTGTACGGAAAAAGCCTGAAACAAAGAGGAAGAGCTTTAATTGAGATAGCGCATCCAGACCATAGAGAAGCTTTAGAAAAAGCATTTGATGAGCGATATAAATAATCTTCATTAGTATTTTTATTAATAATACTTTTAAGATAAATTAGCCGAATGGATAAAGAGGCTTTACTTGAAGCAATTATTAATAATGCCATTGATGGTATCATCACTATAGATATAAAAGGATTAATTGAATCTATAAATCCATCGGCGTGTGAACTGTTTGGTTATCAGGTAAGTGAAGTAGTAGGGAAGAATATATCGATGTTAATGCCAGAGCCTTACAGGTCTCAGCATGATGGTTATATTCATCGTTACAACCAAACGGGCGAAGCACACATTATTGGTATTGGAAGAGAAGTTACAGGTTTAAGAAAAGATAAAAGCCAATTTCCATTTAGACTTGCGGTAAGTAAGGTGCAGTATGAAGGCAGGATAGTTTATACCGGCTTTATACATGATTTAAGTAGAGAAAAGGATGCCGAAGAGCAATTAAAAAATATACATTCAGGCTTGAGCATTTAGTTGAAGAGCGTACAGAAGCTTTACAATCTATTGTTTCGCAATTGCAAGATGCTAAAGAAGAAGTAAGCTTATCTCTAGAAAAAGAGAAGGAACTTAACCAATTGAAAAGTCGTTTTGTTTCTATGGCATCGCATGAGTTTAGAACGCCTTTAAGTTCTATACAGCTCTCGGCATCATTGATAGAAAAATATGCTCAAGAGTATCAAAATCCTAACATTAGTAAACACGTAGGTAAAATAAAAGTTGGTGTGGGCAACCTCACCAACATTCTTAATGATTTCTTATCCCTAGAAAGGCTAGAAGCTGGTAAAATTAATCCGCAGGCAGCACCATTTGATTTGGTAAAGCTTGCAGAAGAAATTACCGAAGAAATGCAATTGATAGCCAAGCAAAATCAAAACATCATTTATCAACATACCGGAAAAAGTAGTTTGGTTACTTTAGATGCTGCATTATTGAAAAATTGTATCATCAACCTGATTGCTAATGCCATTAAATACTCTGGTGAAAACACTTTTATAGAGTTTAATACCGAGCTTGATGAAAAACGCTGTATGGTTATCATTAAGGATGATGGTATTGGTATCCCTGTGAATGATCAAAAGCATTTATTTGAACCTTTCTTTAGAGCTAATAATACAGGGAGTATACCTGGTACTGGCTTAGGATTAAATATTGTTAATCGTTATATTAAACTCATGAATGGCGAGGTGGAGTTTGAGAGTTCTGAAAATAAAGGCGCTAAATTTACCCTGATTTTTAATCTTTAGTATGAAAAAGAAAATCCTGATTATAGAAGATAACGAGGATATTAGAGAAGGAACGGCTGAAATATTAGGTTTGGCTGGTTACGAAGTAGAAACTGCAGTTAATGGCAAACTTGGGGCTGATAAGGCTCAGAAATACCTTCCAGATTTAATTATTTGCGATATTATGATGCCAGAACTTGATGGTTATGGTGTTTTGTATTTGCTGAATAAAAATCCGGAAACGGCTAATATTCCTTTTATTTTCTTAACCGCAAAGGCAGAAAGAGCAGATATGCGCAAAGGTATGGAGATGGGTGCAGATGATTACCTGATTAAGCCTTTTGACGATATGGAGCTTTTAAATGCTATAGAAAGCAGGCTTAATAAAAAGCAAAAACAAGAAGAGTTTTACACTAAGGGATTAAAAAATCTAGAAGATTTTGCCTCACAGGTAGAAGATAAGCAAGATTTAAAATCTTTAATCTCGCAAAAGAAAATAAGACAGGTTAAAAAAGGTCAGATTATTTATTACGACCAAGACCATGCACAAGGTATTTATTTGGTTTTAGAGGGTAAAATTAAAACGGTTAAATTAAGTGAAGATGGTAGAGAACTTTTAACAGGAATTTACCATACTGATGAATATTTTGGTGTACATGATGCTTTGATAAGTCAATTGCATACAGAAACGGCAGAGGCTATGGAGAATAGCAGTATTTGTATGTTACATAAAGACCAAGTAAATGCCCTGCTAAACAACAATACAGCGGTTGCTATGCAATTTATTCAGCTGCTTTCTGCCCATATCCATCAGAAAGAAGAACAGTTGGTTCAATTAGCTTATCACTCAGTAAGAAAGCGTTTGGCAGAAACTTTAATGCGTATTAGAGAGGTGAATAAAAACCAAGATATTTTTAAAATTTCTAGAGATGATTTAGCCGCAATGGCTGGTATGGCAACAGAAACAGTTAGTCGTACACTAAGTGATTTTAAAGAAGAGAAACTGATTGAGAAAAAAGGAGGCGAGATACACATCTTAGATGTGAACCGATTAAAAAACATGAAAAATTGATTTTAATCACTTTTCTTGCTGACTATACTCATGTTACAATAGGATTATAGCTGCTAGCTTTGCTTACATAAAGTGAAGCAAATGAAAGTTGTAGTTTACAGTACGAGGTCTTTTGAGAAGGAATTGCTGGCAAAGGCCAATCAAAAAAAGCATGATATTACTTTAATATCTAACCCTCTGACTGATGAAACTACATCTTATGCAGAAGGTAAAGATGCTGTTGTAGTTTTTACAAGTGATGATGTCTCGGCATCTGTTATTCAAAAGTTGGCTCATTATGGGGTTAAATATATTGCCACACGCTCTGTAGGTACAGATCATATTGATAAAAAAGCCGCTGCGGCAGCCAATATCAAAATAGCCAATATTCCTTCTTACTCACCGCATAGCATAGCAGAACATGTGTTAACGCTTGTTTTAGCTTTAAATCGTAAAATTTTATTATCAACACAAAGAAGTAAAAACTTCGATTTTAGGTTAGATGGTTTAGTAGGTTTTACTTTGTACGGTAAAACCGTTGGTATAATAGGTTTAGGCGAGATTGGTCTTATCACAGCAAAAATATTTAATGGTTTTGGTTGTAAAGTTTTGGCTTATAACCAAGTAAAATATCAGCATACAGGTATACAGCAAGTTGGTTTAGAAGAGCTTTATGCTAAATCAGATATCATTTCTTTACATGTCCCTTTAAATGATGCAACCAGACACATCATTAACGCAGAGAATCTTGCTAAAATGAAACCTGGGGTAATGCTCATCAATACCGGAAGAGGAGGGTTGTTAAATACTAATGATGTTCTACAAGCCCTAAAATCTGGTAAAATTGGTGCTTTAGGTGCCGATGTTTATGAATATGAGCATGGTTTATTTTTTGAAAATCATCATCAAGACAAAGAAAAAGATTGTTTATTGCAGCAGTTATTAGCTTTTTCAAATGTGATGATAACACCACACCAGGCTTTTTTAACTACAGAGGCTTTACAAGAAATAGCACAGCTTACCATTAAAAGCTTAGACCTTTGGCAAGAAAATAAATGTGTGGGTAAGGCTTGTGCTTGTGCTAAGAATTGCCAAAAAGAAACTATCAAAGAAAAACAATTACTACCTCATCAATTATAGTATGCTTACCCAAAATATTATTACTAAATATACGGTACCTGTACCAAGGTATACCAGTTATCCTACAGTTCCGTTTTGGGATGAAAGTACTTTTAACAAGTCTTTATGGTTGCAAAAAGTGAAGCAATCTTTTGATATTAGTAATCATAAAGATGGTATAAGTGTTTATATCCATTTACCTTATTGCGAAAGTTTATGTACTTATTGTGCTTGTAATAAACGCATTACTAAAAACCATGGGGTAGAAGAGCCCTATTTACAAGCCGTTATAAAAGAATGGAAATTATATAAAGCGGTTTTTAGTGCTCAACCGCAGTTAAAAGAAATACACTTGGGCGGTGGTACACCAACATTTTTCTCTCCTGAAAACTTAGCGCTTTTAATCAAAGGTATTTTAGAAGATTGTTTAATTCATGACGATGCAGAATTTAGTTTTGAAGCTCATCCGGCAAATACCACTTTAGCTCACCTTGAAGTATTGTATGCTTTAGGTTTTAAAAGATTAAGTCTAGGCATTCAGGATTTTGATGAGCAAGTGCAAATCATGATTAACAGAATACAATCTGTAGAAGAGGTAGATATAGTAAGTAAACAAGCCAGAGCAATAGGTTATACTTCCATAAATTTCGATTTAATTTATGGCTTACCATTACAAACGGTTAATAGTCTTACTGCTACGGTAGAAAAGGTTATCGGCTTAAAGCCAGATAGAATAGCCTTTTATAGCTATGCTCATGTGCCTTGGGTAAAATCTGGTCAGCGTAAGTTTACCGAGGCCGATTTACCTGATACCCATTTAAGACAAGAATTGTACGAAAAAGGTAGAGAAATGCTTTTAGCTGCCGGCTATTTAGATATCGGGATGGATCATTTTGCTTTTGCTTATGATAGCCTAAATGTAGCTGCACAAAGTAAAAAGTTACACCGTAATTTTATGGGTTATACACACCAATACACCCGTTTATTGGTTGGTTTGGGTGTTTCTTCTATTAGCGATACTTGGGATGCTTTTGCGCAAAATGTAAAAAGCGAAGAAGAGTATTTGGATTTGATAAATGCCGGAGAATTACCTGTGGTAAAAGGACATGTGTTAAATGATGAGGATTTATTAATCAGGAGGCATATTTTAAATATCATGTGTAAAGGTGTAACCACCTGGACAGATGAAGATTTACAAAACGATGCTTTTAGAGAAAATTTATCAGGATTGCCAGAGCTGGTAGAAGATGGTTTAATTATTCAAGAGCCACAATCTTTAAAAGTTACCAAAACAGGGAAACGCTTTCTGCGTAATGTTTGTGCCGTTTTTGATGCTCGTTTACAAGCTACTAAGCCAGAAAAGCAATTATTTAGCATAGGTTAAGGTCTTAGAAATCAAATTTGAATGTCATATAATAAATGGCATGATTGTGGTTTCTTGTTTATTAAAAATATGTCTACTAAATTAGTAGGGAATTAAAAATTTCAAATTATGTTAAGATTAGGTGATGTAGCTCCAAATTTCAAGGCAAAGACCTCTGAGGGAGAAATTGATTTTTATGAATATTTAGGTGATAGCTGGGGTGTTTTATTTTCGCATCCGGCAGATTATACACCAGTTTGTACAACAGAATTAGGTCGTACAGCAGCTTTAAACGATGAGTTTGTTAAGAGAAATGTAAAAGTAATGGCTTTAAGTGTTGATTCTGTAGAATCTCATAAAGGTTGGATAAGTGATATTAATGAAACGCAAGGCGTGGAAGTTAATTTCCCTATCATTGCCGATGAAGATAAAAGCATTTCTGAGGCTTATGGCATGTTGCATCCAAACGCATCCACAACTTTTACAGTAAGATCTTTATTTATTATAGCGCCAGATAAAACCGTTAAGTTGATTATTTCTTATCCTGCATCAACAGGTAGAAATTTTCAAGAAATTTTAAGGGTAATAGACTCTTTACAGTTAACCGCTTACCATAGTGTTGCTACTCCAGCAGATTGGAAAGATGGGGAAGATGTAGTTGTTGCGCCAGCTATTAAAACAGAGGATATTCCGGCTAAGTTTCCAAAAGGATTTAAAGAAATTAAACCTTACTTAAGAACAACACCACAGCCCAACAAGTAATTTTTATAAAATCTGTTGTTTTTAGAATAAATTTTATATTTTAGAGATTAAGAAATAAATAGAATTACAATCTTTCTTAAATTATTTTACCCCCTTCAGTAAGAAATTTAGGTCTGATTATTATTAAAACACTTAAATTAATTATGAAAACGGGTAAAGTAAAATGGTTTAATGCTCAAAAAGGTTTTGGCTTCATTATTTGCGATGGAAAAGACATTTTTGTTCACTTTAAAGATGTTATCGGAGGCGTAAATGCTATTTCAGACAATGATGATGTAGAATTTGAGATTGCTGATGGCAAAAAAGGTCCTCAAGCTGTTAATGTAAAAAAAGTTTAAAAAACATAGAAGCTTAAATTTTAAAAGTCTTGAACAATGTTCAGGACTTTTTTATTTTTCAGACAATCTTATACAAATTCCCTTTTGGTGATGAATAAATCAAGCTTCTATATAGAAAAAATGGATTGCCCTTCTGAGGAGCAAATCATCAGAATGAAATTAGAAGGTTTTCCTACTATCAAATCTTTAAATTTTGATATCCCAAACAGGAAATTGGTCGTTTATCATGAAGATGATGCCATAGATATTCATCAGCAACTAGATAGCCTTCATTTTAATACATCACTTATAGAAACTACAGTTGCAGAAGAGCTTGTTTTACCTTTAGCGCAAGAAGTAGATAAAAAACTGCTTTGGATAGTACTTCTGATAAATTTTGCATTATTTCTGATAGAAATTATTGCGGGTTTAATAGCAGATTCTATGGGCTTATTGGCCGATAGCTTAGATATGTTAGCAGATAGTTTAGTTTATAGCTTAGCTCTTTTTGCTATTGGTAAATCTATCATCTTCAAGAAAAACATAGCCAAAACAAGTGGTTATTTACAATTACTATTAGCTATATGGGGCTTTGTAGAAGTTATTAAACGTTTTTATGGTTTAGAAAACCTACCTCATGTTCATACCATGATATTAATTTCTTTGTTGGCATTATTGGGTAATGCAGCTTGTTTATATGTTTTACAAAAAAGTAGGAGTAAAGAAGCACATATGCAAGCCAGTATGATTTTTACTTCAAACGATGTAGTGGTTAATATAGGTGTTATCCTAGCTGCGCTGATGGTTTATTTTACACAATCTCCTTATCCAGATTTAATTATTGGCGCCATAGTTTTTATTATTGTAGCCAGAGGTGCTTTTAGAATCTTAAACTTATCTAAAGCCTAAGAAAAAAATCGATTTTGAGGATAAACGAACAAGTTAAGTAGATTAAGCTTAACGATGAATAGTTTTTAAAAGGTTAATTAATAAATTTAAAATCTGCCCTTTGTAATAAAGCTTTTAATGAAGTTGGGTTGTATTATTAAAAATATTCAATAAATTTGAGTAAATCTGATCTCATTTTAAGATGTTTATTAGCCATAAAGAGGAAGATAAGTTGCTTTTATTGCAAATGCAGGAAGATGATGATAACCTAGCATTTGATACGCTTTATGATAAATATTGGGAGCAAATTTATAATGCAGCTTATAAACGACTTAAGGATGCAGATTACGCAAAAGATATTACCCAAGATATTTTTCTTCAATTATGGCTTCGTCGCAAAGAGCTTTCTATAGATAATTTAGTTTCTTATTTGCATACATCTGTAAGAAATAATGTCTTTAAATGGATAGAAAAGGAACAAAAATATACACCAATTCCTGAAGTTTTAGCTCAACTGGGTATTGCTAAAGACCAAGCTGATGCTGAAATACTTAGGAAAGAGTTTTTAATTAAATATGAACGTTTAATAAATTCTCTAACTCCGTCTCAACAAGAAATCTTTAGGATGCGTTATCACGAAGATTTAACTACACAACAAATAGCTGATAAACTGCAAATCAGCAGAAAAACTGTACAAAACCAATTAGGAAAGAGTATGGCCCAATTAAGAGAGTCTTTAGGTCCTTTATATTTGGTGTTCTTGTTACAAAATTTTTAAAATATTTTTTATTTCCTGTGGGACTTTTCGTTCCTCGGCGGTCATGTTTATAAAGGCTCATAATATTGAGTCTACTAAAGATGGATCAAAAAGAATTTTATACCATTCTTCGTAAATATAGAGAGGGAATAGCTACACCAGAAGAAATAGCTTTTCTTGAAGCTTATTATGACCTTTTTGAGGTTGAAGAGAATGTGCTAGACGGGATGGAAGATAAGGCGAAAGCCCAATTAAAAAACACTATAAAAGTTGGTTTGAGTGAACAGATTGCTGCGGAAGAGCGTAAAAGCTCTTCCAAAGTAATTTGGATAAAGAAATGGGCTGCTGCAGCGGCTGCTTTATTATTTATAGGCTTTGCTTCATACCTCTTTACTAAACAAACTACAACAAACCTTGCAAGCAAACCAGAAGAACAAGTTGCCCAGCTAGATATCTCACCAGGGGGTAATAAAGCTGTTTTAACACTTGCCAACGGCTCTTCTATCATTTTAAATGATAAAGAGAATGGTCTTATCACGCAAGATGCAGGAGCAGAGATTGTAAAAACAAAAGATGGACAAATTGTTTATCGCAGCAAGCAATCTGCACAAAACGCTGCTTTAAATATGATAAGCACTCCTCGTGGCGGGCAATATCAATTAACCTTAGCCGATGGCACCAAAGTTTGGTTAAACGCATCTTCATCTATCAAATTTCCAACGGTTTTTACCGGAGCAGAGCGTAAAGTAGAAATTACTGGTGAGGTTTATTTTGAAGTTGCTAAAAATAGAAATATGCCTTTCAAAGTTAGTTCAGCTCATCAAGTTATAGAGGTATTAGGTACTCATTTCAATATCAATACTTATGATGATGAAAGTGCAGATAAAACCACACTTTTAGAAGGAAGTGTTAAAATTCATAAACTCAATACAGAGGGTAAAGAAGAAAATATCTCTACCATTTTAAAACCTGGTCAGCAAGCTATACTGGCTGCAAACGCTAAAGTTTTCAAAGTATCTACAGCAGATGAAGAAGCTGCTGTAGCCTGGAAAAACGGATATTTTAAGTTTAATAGAGATAATATCCAAACCATTATGAGACAAGTTTCCAGATGGTATAATGTTGATGTAGAGTATCGTGGAAAAATATCTGAAGATTTATTTGTAGGGAAAATCAACAGAAGTGAAAACGTATCTGAGGTTTTAAGAATCTTACAACTGAGTAAAATAAATACCACCATTAAAGGTGATAAAATTATCATAACCAATTAAATAATGTTTAACCTAATAAAAAGATAAGATATGAAGACATAAGTACTGTATATCTAATCCAACAAAAAAACCGGATGTGCTACCAACACAACCGGTCTTAAGGAAGCTTTATAAAAAGCTATTCCGGTTTGGATTAACCCTTAAAAAATTCTGTGGAAGGAACTTAATCTATTAACCCAAACTTTACAAAAGTATGCAATTAAATGTTTACGGTAAAATCCGGAAGGTATCCGGATTATTCCCTTCGAAAACGTTTCGTATTATGAAACTGACGGTCATCTTATTAACCCTTGGATGTTTACAGCTTAGCGCAAAAAGTTTTTCGCAAAGCATAAGTATTACAGGCAAAAATATTTCTTTAGAAAAAGCACTTACTACCATTGGTGAGCAAAGTGGCTATTTCTTTTTTATAAATATAACGAGTTGGTAAATGCTAAGCCTGTTACCTTAAATTTAAAAGGAGCAAGTCTTGAAAAAGCTTTACAAGAGAGTTTTAAAGGACAACCTTTTAGCTATTCTATTGATAATAAAACTATAGTAGTTAATAAAATTGAAATTAAGCCTCAACCTAAATTACCGGTTGATTTAAAAGGAAAGGTTACAGATAAATCTGGTCAGCCTTTACCAGGTGCTACCATAAAAGTTAAAGGTTCTGATAAAGTTACCCAAACTGATGTAAACGGTAATTTTAGTTTAAATGGCTTGGCAGATAATGCGGTTATTGTGATAACCTATACAGGTTTTGTGGTACAAGAAATTGCAGTAGCTGGTAAAAATAACATCAGCGTAAGCTTGGTAGAAGATAGCCAAAATTTAAATACCGTTGTGGTAGTAGGTTATGGAACCCAACAACGTAAAGATGTTACGGGTTCTATCAGTTCTATAAATGCACAGAGAATTAAAGACCAACCTGTAGTAAGTTTAGACAATGCTATGGCGGCACAAATGGCGGGTGTACAAGTTACGCAAGCAACAGGTGCACCGGGTGGTGGTTCTACAGTAAGAATTAGAGGTGCTGGTTCTTTAAGTGCAGGAAACGAGCCTTTATATGTAGTAGATGGTTTCCCGGTTACTAATGATTATAACCAAAGAAATAATCCTTTAAATACCATTAACCCGGCGGATATTGATAATATTCAGGTTTTAAAGGATGCATCAGCAACAGCTATTTATGGTTCTAGAGGTTCTAATGGTGTGGTGATCATCACTACAAAATCTGGTAAAAGTGGCGTTTCTAAGATTGATTTTAGTTTAAATACTGGTTTACAACAAGTAGAAAAAACTTTAGATGTTTTAAATGCTAAAGAATACGCTTATTTTATCAATGAAGCTAGAAATAATGCTTGGGTGAATTCAGGTCCTGGTCGTTCTGCGTCAGATCCTAACTCTGCCCGTTTAAATAACGTGATGTACTTATTACCAGCTGTATTTTCTGATCCAGAGTCTTTAGGCGAAGGTACTAACTGGCAGAACGAGATTTTCAGAACTGCACCCATGAGCAATTATCAGTTAAATTTCTCTGGAGGTAATGATAAAACTAAATTCTTTGTTTCTGGAGGTTATTTAACACAAGACGGTATCATCATAGGTTCAGATTTGAAGCGCTATTCATTTAGAGCTAATGTAGAATCTCAATTAAATAAAAGAGTAAAAGTAGGGGCAAACTTAACGCCATCATTTACTTTCTCTAACCAAACTTTAGCAGAAGGAAACTGGCAAGGTGGTGGTATCATCCAATCGGCTTTAACAGCTGCGCCACACCTTAAACCTTATGATGCAAACGGAAATTACACCCAAATTACTGGGCAAGGTGTAGGAACTAGTGAGGTTGATAACCCTGTAAAAATTGCTAAAGAATATTTCCAACAACAAAATACCTTAAGATTACTAGGTACTGCTTTTGTTGATGTTAACTTAGCTAAAGACTTAAATTTTAAAACTTTAGTAGGTGCAGATTTTAGAAATTTTGATCAGGATGTATTTAATCCTTCTATCATTAACCCTAACAACACCAATGCAACTAAACTTCCGGTAGGTTCTTATGATGAGTCTAATAGTAGAAACTGGTTATCAGAATTTACTTTAAATTATAAGAAAACATTTGATAAACACGCTTTTGATGTATTAGCTGGTTATACCATCCAAAAGGAAAGAACAGATTTAACGAGTTTAAGCGGAAGCAATTATGCTAGTGATGCTGTAAGAACTATCAATGCAGCTGGTTTAGTAACTGTAGGAGCAGCATCTGGTCCTCAAGAATGGTCATTATTGTCTTATATAGCTCGTTTAAATTACAGCTATAATGATAAATATTTATTAACAGCAACTTTCAGACAAGACGGTTCATCGCGTTTTGGTGGCGATAATAAATGGGGAACTTTCCCTTCTGTATCTTTAGGATGGAGAGTTTCTGAAGAAGATTTCTTGAAAGATGTAAATTGGTTAAGCGAGTTAAAAATTAGAGCCAGTTATGGTTTAACAGGAAATAACTTCATTACCAATTATGGTTCTATAGGTTTAACAGGTATAGAAAACTATATTTTTGGCCCAAGTGGCGGTATTGTAAATAACGGTATCAGACAAACTACTATTGCCAACAGTCTTTTAGGTTGGGAGAGAAACAAACAGTTTGATGCTGGTTTAGAGTTTGGTTTATTACAAAATCGTTTCTCTATGTCTTTTGATTATTATAACAAGACAACTTCAGACTTATTGTTAAACGTACCTGTACCTACTTTAACAGGCTATTCTACCGCTTTACGTAACATTGGCGAGATTAATAATAAAGGTTTTGAGTTTACTGTGGTTAGCCGTAATATGGTTAAAGAATTTAAATGGACTACCGATTTTAACTTCTCTACCAATAATATTAAAGTAATTGCTTTAGGTCCTGATGGTTCTGCTATTTTAAACAGACAAACTACTTTTGCAGCTGGTAATACCCATATTACACAAATTGGTGCCGAGCCAGGTTCTTTCTTTGGTTATAAAGTTATCGGCATTTACCAAAATGCTGATGATGTAGCTAACAGTCCTGCTGTAGAAAATGCAGCTAATGTGAAGCTATCTAAACCTGGTCAGTTAAAATTTGCCGATGTAAATGGCGATGGTGAAATCACTGCTGATGACAGAACAAGATTAGGTAGCCCGTTTCCGGATTTTACTTACGGTATGACCAATAGCTTTGCTTATAAAAACTTCGATTTTGCTTTCACCTTACAAGGTGTACAAGGTTTTGAAGTTTTAAATGCAGCTAGAAGATTTTATGGTAACTACGCTGGTTCTTACAATGTGTTAAAAAGTACTTCAAACGGTTGGAAATCAGAAACCGATCGCGGAGATGGCGTAAGCCCACAAATTGATCGTAATTTTGGTGCGCTAGGTGTTGCATCTGTGATCAATAACGTTACTTCTCAGTTTGTAGAAGATGGTTCTTTCCTAAGAATCAGAAATATCACTTTAGGATATAACTTGCCAGCATCGGCTCTTAAAGCCTTAAAAGTTGCTAATGCCAGATTAAGCTTTACCATCCAAAACGCTTATACTTTCACCAAATACGAAGGCTATAACCCAGAGGTAAGTTTTGAAGGTGCTAATCCTTTAGTACCAGGTGTTGATTCTGGAGGTTATCCTTTAGCCCGCACCTTTATGTTTGGATTAAATTTTGGATTCTAATACAGTTATAGACATGAGAAATATTAAAACATTATTCACTGCAGGCGTAATTGTATTACTTACTGCAAGTAGTTGCAAAAAAGATTTTTTAGAATTAGCACCAGTAGCTCAGCAAAATGCTAACAACTTTTATAAGACTGGAGACGACATGAAAAATGCGCTTACAGCAGCTTATGGAGGTTTGCAGTATGCTGGTTTATACTATTCTTCTATGCATATCATTGGCGATTTACGTTCTGATAATACAGAAATTACAAATGTAAACGCTGGTGCAGATTTAGACGCGGTAGACAAGTTTGTAAACTTACCTACAACCTCTATCAGTAGCACCACATGGGCTGGCCACTATCAAGCTATACAAAATACCAATATTGTGATTGAGAAGATACAGCCTGTAACCATGGATGAAACTTTAAAAGCCAGATACACTGCTGAAGCTAAATTTTTAAGAGCTTTGATGTATTTTAATTTGGTAAGGGTATATGGTGCTGTTCCATTGGTAACCAAAGTTATTGTTAACCCGCAAGAAGGTTATGATTATGGTAGAGAGTCTGTAGAAAACGTTTACAATCAAATCATAACAGATTTAACAGATGCTGAAGCAGCTTTACCTTTTGAATATACAGGTGGAGATATTGGCAGAGCAACAAAAGGTGCTGCTATGTCTTTATTAGGCAAAGTTTACTTAACACAAAAAGATGGGATTTAGCCGCTCAAAAGCTTAAACAAGTTATTGATGCACAAGCACAAACTAAATATCAGATACTACCGTCTTATGCAAGCGTATTTGGTATTGCAAATGAGAATAGCCGCGAGTCTATTTTTGAAGTTCAGTTTAAAAGAGCTTCTAACGGAGAAGGCAGTCCTTTTACCAACCAATTTGCACCTATTGGTTCTGGTACGGCAGTTGTAACGGTGGGTAACCCTCTAGGACAAAATATCCCTACAGCAGAAATGAACAATGCTTATGAAGCTAATGATGCAAGAAAAGCAGTTTCTATGCGTACCAGCTATGTTTTATCCGGAAACACGGTTACTCATAATTACATCGTGAAATATTCTGGTACACCAGCGGCTAATATAGATGGTGATAATAACTGGATTGTTTTGAGGTATGCTGATGTTCTTTTGATGTACGCAGAAGCTTTAAATGAGCTAGGTTATGTTGCTGACGGACCTGCATTTACTTACTTAAATCAGATTAGAACTAGAGCTGGTTTACCTATTAAAACCAGCAATAATGCTAATTTAGCTTTAAGAGTGGCAGACCAAGCAGCTTTCAGATTAGCTATAGAACAAGAAAGATTTGTGGAGCTAGCTTTTGAAGGTCACCGTTGGTTTGATTTGGTAAGAACAGATAGAGCTTTAACTTTATTAAGTTCTAAAGGAATGGAAGTGCATGAAGCTTTATTCCCTATACCGCAAACGCAAATAGATATTAACAAAGCTAAAATAACCCAAAACCCGGGCTATAATTAATTTATATAAGGGCTAAAACATAGAGATTTCACTGGCTATAATTGGATAGTATTTCTGGTGTTAATTATTTCTTTATGCTTTTAGCCCTTTTTCTTTTCCTTCAGACTGCTTTTCCATGAAGAATTTATGTCTTTTATTATTTATAAGTTTTAACACTTTAGCTATAGCTCAAGAAAATCCTTTAACATTAAACCAAAAAGACAATGGTTATAGAGGCATTTGGTATAGCAACCAACCTTCTAATGATGAATATGTATATAAATACAGCGGCGGCTTAGGAACTTATCCTGCCAATCATTATCCATTTTCTATTTATGTAAAAGAGGTTAATAAAACTTTCTTTTGTTATGGCGGGAGCGATGCTTCAGGGAAAACCTTACTTCATACGGTTTCTTATTTTGACCATCAAACAGGTATGGTTCCAAAACCAACAGTGGTTTTAGATAAGAAAACTGATAATGCGCATGATAACCCGGTGATGAATATTGATAAAGAAGGCTATATCTGGCTTTTTTCTACAGCGCATGGTACCAATAGTCCTTCTTATATCCATAAAAGTAAAAAGCCTTACGATATTAATGAGTTTGAAGAAATTAAAGCTACTAAGCTAGTTAATGGCGAAGTAGTAGCCATGAACAACTTCTCTTATCTACAAACTTGGTATCAGCCAGATAATGGCTTTATCAATTTATTTACCCATTACGATAGAAAGGTTATTCCGGGGCAACCCTCTAAACCAAGAAGAACCATCAGTTTCATGACAAGCCAAAACGGCGTTAACTATTCTGATTGGAAAGATATAGGTACTATAGAAGAAGGTCATTACCAAACTAGCGGAAGTTTTAAGAATACAGTTGGTACAAGTTTTAATTTTCATCCTATTAAAGTGGGCGAAAACGGACTCAATTATAGAAGTAATCTTTACTATATACAAACTTCTGATTTTGGTAAAAGCTGGCAGAATGCTAAAGGAGAAACTTTAAATGTCCCTCTTAAAGATATTCAAAACCAAGCACTTGTAAAAGATTATTATAGCGATGGTTTAAATGTTTATATCAACGATTTAGCTTATGACCAAAGCGGAAATCCAGTAATTTTGTACCTCACCAGTAAGGGTTATGAAGCAGGGCCAGAACAAGGTCCGCGTATTTGGCATACAGCCAGATTTACTGGTACTGATTGGGAAATCTATCCTATAACTACATCAGGGAATAATTATGATATGGGTTCTTTATATATAGATGAAAAAGGTGTGTGGCGAGTAATTGGCCCAACAACAACAGGTCCGCAACCTTACAATACTGGCGGTGAAATGGTGCTTTGGACAAGCAAAAATCAAGGTAAAACCTGGAAAAGTAAAGCTTTAACCGCTGGTAGTATGTACAATCATTCTTATGCCAGAAGACCGGTAAATGTTCATCCAGATTTTTATGCCTTTTGGGCCGATGGGCATGGAAGGCAAAAGTCTGTTTCTAGATTGTATTTTGCTGATATCAAGGGTAATGTTTATCAATTACCAACTATAATTACAACAGATTTTGCAAAGCCTATACGCATAAAAAAGATAAATAGATAAGGTGTTATATTAGCTTTGATAAAAAATATATTAAAAATATATTTTACTTTTTAAAATATTTAATAACTTTAAACTATTAAATACTAAATCCAAAGATAGGTTATGCCAATTATACCTACACCAATTACAATTGTAAGATTAAGCTTTATTTCAGTTTTAGCTATTTTACTGATTGCTTGTTCAGATAAAAAGAACGATTTACAAACTATTGATTATGTGCAGCTTGATAAAAGCTTACTTAAAGTAGAAGTTTTAAGTGATAGTCTTCAAGTGCCATGGGATATGGTTGTTTCTAATGATAGAAATCTTTTCTTTACAGAGCAATATGGGGCGGTATCGGTTATCAATTTAGAGACAAATCAGCAAAGAAAAATATTAGTAATACCAGAAGTTTGGCATAAAAGAACAGCAGGCTTATTAAGCTTAACGGTTCATCCTGATTTTAAACAAAACCCATATGTATATGTGCATTATACTACCAAAACAGATTCTTTAATTTATAATCATTTGGTGAGGTATACCCTTAAAGGAGATACTTTAATATCTCCGAAAGAATTATTGAAAATTAAAGGTTTTACGGCACATAATGGTGGTAGGTTGGCTTTTTCTAATAATGGTAAATTGCTATGGGCTACCGGAGATGCTTATAACGGCGATGAATCTCAAGATGTAAACTTTCTAAACGGAAAAATTTTACGCTTAAACGCTGATGGTGGCATCCCATCAGATAATCCAAACCCTAAAAGCTATGTATGGGCCAGAGGTTTTAGAAATATGCAAGGCTTAACCGTTACAGATAAAGGTTATATTTTTACTTCAGAACATGGCGATGCTATTGAAGATGAAGTTAATTTAATTGAAAAGGACCGCAATTATGGTTGGCCAGCTATTGAGGGCTTACATAATTTACCACAAGAAATCGCTTTTGCTAAAGCAAATCATACCAAAGAGCCAGTTAAATCATGGACACCTGTAATTGCCCCCTCAGGTATTACTTATTATGGTTCTTCGGCCATAGCCGAGTGGAAAAACAGTTTGTTACTTAGCACCTTAAAGGCAAAAAGTTTAAGGGTTTTAAAACTTGATGAGGAAGGCAAAGCCATCACTTCCGAAGAGATATTTTTCGACAACCATTATGGTCGCTTACGCGATGTTTGTGTAGATGCCGATGGCGCTGTTTATATCTCTACAAGTAATAAAGATTGGAAACCACAGGTTGGTTTTCCTTTAGCTGGCGATGATAAAATCTTGAAAATTAGTTTAACGGATAAAGCTTTGAAAAAGCCATTGTTAGGTTCAAAAGTATCAGCGCTAGCAGATACCAAAGATAAAGCGATTGATGCAGCACAGCTTTATCAAAATTATTGTGTTTCTTGCCATCAAGCAGACGGAAAAGGAGTGAAGGGGATTTTTCCGGCTTTAGCGGGCTCTAATTTGGTTAATGGTTCTTCATCTAACCTAGTTAAAGCTCTTTTAAAAGGTATAAACAGAGCAGAAAATCCACAAAAAATGCCAGGCTTCGCTTTTTTAAAAGATGATGAATTAGCGGCTGTTATGAATTATATTAGACAAAGTTGGGGAAATCAAGCAGCTAAAGTAACCGAAAAAGAAATTAAACAAAATCGCTAGTATGGAAGAGAAAAATCAGCGAAATAAGCTGATAAAAATATTAAAAGGCTTAGGGCCTGGTATCATTACCGCAGCTTTAGTTTTTGGCCCAAGTAAAATGACTATCACTTCTAAACTAGGTGCCGAGTACGGTTACGCAACCCTTTGGATAGTTGTGGTAGCGATATTCTTCATGTTCATTTTTACCAATATGGGGGCTCGTATAGGGCTTAGTAGTTCAGATAGTTTGCTGTCTCAAATTAAAGTTAAATGGGGTAATAAAGCAGGTATCATTATAGGTTTTGGCGTTTTTTTAGTCACCACCTCTTTCCAAGCGGGTAACTCTATTGGCGTAGGTATTGCCATAGCAGAAGCTAGCGGTACCAAGCCTTGGATATGGGTATTAGTCTTCAATATTTTAGGAATTGCCTTATTGTTTTTTAGAAGTTTCTATAAAACGCTTGAGCGCTTAATGATTGCTTTGGTGGGTTTAATGCTGGTATCTTTCTTAACAACTTTGTTTTTAAGTAAACCCTCATTAAGCGGTATTGCAAGTGGCTTTGTTCCAAGTTTTCCAGCGGGCTCTACAGGTTTATTAATCGCTTTTATGGCTTCTTGTTTTTCTATTGTAGGTGCTTTTTATCAGGCTTATTTGATACAAGAAAGCAGAAAACCTGGTACCGAGCCTCAGAAGAATAAAAGTGCAACAGGTATTTATATTTTAGGTATCATGAGTGCGGTGGTTATCATTTGCGCTGCCGCTGTATTACATCCGCAAGGTATAAAGGTAAACTCGGCATCAGAAATGTCTAAAGCTTTAGAGCCTTTATTTGGTACTTACGCCGCCGATTTATTTCTAGCAGGTTTATTTGGAGCTTCTTTCTCATCATTGGTAGGTAACGCAACCGTTGGAGGAAGTTTACTTGGAGACTCTTTGGGTTATGGCAGTAAACTAAGTTCTAAAGCTGTAAGGTTATTAATAGCGCTAGTTATGGTTTGCGGAGCAAGCATTTCTCTCATCTTCGGGAAATTGCCTTTAGAGCTCATCATTTTCGCACAAAGTGTCACCATCTTTTTAGTTCCCATTATAGGTATAGCCATGTTTTCTATCGCTAATGATAAGAAAATGATGGGCAAGTATGTAAACAGCAGTTTCGCCAGAATTGGTGGAGCAATAGGACTCATCTTATTAAGCTCCTTAGCTGTTTGGAATTTTTACGAGTTATTTATTAAATAATTATAGAAGATTAAGCAAGAAACGAATGAAAGATTTAGAAAAATTAGAATCCGAATTATTAGCACCATCGGCAGCATTAATTGCTGATATGGCTAAAATAGAAGGAGATATTATTCTTTTAGGTATTGGTGGTAAAATGGGTCCAAGTATGGGCAAATTAGCTGTTGCAGCAGCCAAAGCCGCAGGTGTAAACAAAAGAATTATTGGTGTTTCAAGGTTTTCTGATGCTAAAGCTAAAGCAGCATTAGAAGCGGTAGGTATTGAAACCATTTCTTGTGATTTATTAAATGATGCAGAATTGCAAGCACTTCCTGATGCTAAAAATGTGATTTACCTAGCCGGAAATAAATTTGGTACAACGGGTAAAGAAGGTTTTACTTGGGCCATGAATGCTTATTTACCAGGTAGGGTAGCAGAAAAATATAAAAACTCAAATATCGTAGCATTTTCATCAGGCAATGTTTTGCCTTTTGTGCCAGTAACATCGGGCGGTGTATCAGAAGAAACTACGCCAGAGCCTATTGGCGAGTATGCACAATCTTGTTTGGGTAGAGAACGTATTTTCGAGTATTTCTCCCAAAAAAATCAAACTCCTACACTTATTTACCGCTTAAACTACGCGGTAGATTTTCGCTATGGCGTGATGATGGAACTTGCTAAATCTGTTCTCGAAGGCAGAGAGATTGATTTACGTACAGAAAATGTAAACGTTATTTGGCAAGGCGATGCCAATGAGATTGCTTTACGCTCTTTATTGCATTGCGAAGCACCCGCAAAAATGTTAAACGTTACCGGGCCAGAAACCTTATCCATCAAATGGATAGCAAACCAATTCGGGAAGATTTTCGGTATCGAACCTAAGTTTATCTACCAAGCAGAAGGTACCGCATTGTTAAATAATGCATCAGAATGCCATAAATTATTTGGTTATCCTAAAGTTACGGTAAGAGAAATTATAGACATCACTGCTACTTGGTTACAACAGGGTGGCGATGAATTTGGTAAAGCAACACATTTTCAAGAAAGAGGAGGTAAATTCTAATGAAAGTATTATCAGAAGAACTAAAAAGACATTTACATTTTGGAACGGTTATACCAGCGCATCCATTATCATTAAATGCCGATAGAACAATAAATGAGGATAAACAAAGACAGTTAAGCAGATATTACATGGCCAGTGGTGCTGGCGGTATTGCTGTTGGAGTTCACTCTACCCAGTTTGAAATTAGAGACCCGGAAGTAAATCTTTTTGAAACCGTTTTAAGATGGGCTTCTGAAGAAGTTGCCAAAGCCAATTTAGACCGCCCGTTTATTAAAGTGGCAGGTATTTGTGGGCCAACTGCACAAGCTGTTAAAGAAGCAGAAATAGCTTTAAAATACGGTTATGATATTGGTTTGTTAAGTATGGGAGGCTTACAAACTTGGTCTGAGGAACAAATTTTAGACCGTGTAAGAGCCGTTGCTGCTGTGATGCCTGTTTTTGGTTTTTACTTACAACCATCTGTAGGTGGTAGAATATTTAGCTACGATTTTTGGTTACAGTTTGCCGAGATTGAGAATGTTGAAGCTATCAAATGTGCATCTTTTAATCGTTACCAAACTTTAGATGTGATGAGAGCTGTTAGTTATTCCTCTAGAAGAGATAAAATAGCCATGTATACTGGTAATGATGATAATATTGTTGCCGATTTATTAACCAGCTATCGCTTTGAGGTTGAAGGTAAAATATTCGAGAAGCAGTTTATTGGCGGCTTGTTAGGGCATTGGGCAGTTTGGACAAAGAAAGCTGTAGATCTGCTTGAGGAGATTAAAGAACATAGGGCAAACCCTACAGCCCAAAAAGCACATGAGCTTTTGATAAAAGGTATAGAAGTTACGGATGTTAACGCCGCTTTGTTTGATCCATCTCATGCTTTCCACGGTTGTATACCGGGTATACATGAAGTTTTAAGAAGACAAGGTTTGCTAGAAGGCAGATGGTGCTTAAACCCTAAAGAAGAACTTTCTGAAGGACAAATGGAAGAGATAGATCGTGTTTATAAAGCCTATCCACATTTAAACGATGATGCATTCGTAAGCGAATTTTTAAAAAACAATCAGTAAGATGAAACTTAAAAATATGTTAACGCTAGTAATAGCGTTAGGGATTTCTTTGTCTGTTTTTGCGCAAGTACAAACAGGAAAGTTTAGCAATTTAGGTCCGCAAGTATTTGCTTCTATGATACAGGGAAGCATTTTTGTAGAAGACCAACAAGGTAATCCTTTAGTGTATACCGTAGTTAGAGGAGAGCCAGCTCATTTACTTGCTTTTGATGTAAAAAGCAAAAAATTAGTGTTAGATAAAGCCCTTCCAGAATCGGATGGTGTTTGGGATATGGCACAAGCCAGCGATGGCTATTTATATATTCCGGGTGCAGGAGGTAATCTTTTTAGACACCTACCGGGTACACAAGAAGTAGAAGATTTAGGTACAGCTTTAAAAGGCGAAACCTATTTATGGAACCTTACAGCAGGTAAAGATGGGGAGGTTTTTGGTGCTACCTATCCGGGTTGTAGGGTGTTTAGGTATCATCCTAAAGATGGCTTTTCTGATGTAGCCAAAGGCCCTTTAGTAGCAGGCGAAAACTATGTAAGAAGCTTAGCTTACCACACTAAAACCGGACTTTTATATGCTGGTATTGGCTCTCATGCACATCTGATAGAATTGAATCCGATTAACGGAGCTAAGAAAGAGCTTTTACCAAAGAAATACCAAGATAGAGAGTTTGTATATAGCCTAGAAATTGTGCCAGGTAAAAATGGTGCCGACCGTTTAATGGCTTTGCTTACTACAGGAAACACTACTTTGGTGTATAACCTTAAAACCATGCAGGTAGAGCAAGAAATACAAGATATTGATATGAAAGCTGTTGCTGCCGATAAGAAAGGGAAAGCTGCTTTTTATACAACTAAAGGTTCTTTGATGAGTTTTAACGCTGCTAAATCTGCTGGTTTAGCAAAACAGCTTTTGACCGATGTTGGTACAGCTAATGCCATTAAATTAATTCATGATGATGTTTATGTATTAACTTCTGGAGCTAATTTGGTGAAATACAATCTCAAAAATAAAGCTTCAGAGAAAACTAAATTAGAAATTCCGGCACAGCCTATTCCTATAAATGCTTTAATGTATGGCCCCGATGGAAATATCTGGATGGGTGGTTATTTAGCTGGCGGACATGCAACTTATCATCCGGTAAACGGGCAAAAAACTAAATTACCCGGTTTAGACCAAACTGAAGGTATGGCAGCACAAGGGAACGCTATTTATTTTGGGATATATCCGAAAGGAAAATTTTACGAGTTTAATACCAAACAAAGTTGGGATATAAAAGCCGGTAACCCTAAAAAACTAGGCGAGATAGAAGGACAAAGTAGATCTTTTGCTGTTTTAAGCATTCCAGAGCGCCAGCAAATGATTTTTGGGATGATACCAGAATACGGTAAACTAGGTGGTTCTTTAATCACGCTTGATGTAAACACCAAAGAATTAAAAGCTTTTGATGAACCGGTAAAGCAACAAGCTATTTCTAGTTTGGCATATACAGGCAAAGAAGTTTTGGTAGGTACAACCATTTCTGGTGGTTTGGGTATTGCGCCAGCTACCAAAGAAGCAGTTCTTTTCTCTTGGGATTTAGATAAAAACCAAAAAACGCATCAAATAGTACCTGTGGCGGGTGCAACGGCTATAACTTGTTTAATGAAAGGACCAGATGGCTATATTTGGGGTGTTGCAGATGGTACCTTATTCATTTATGATGCAGCCCAAAGAGTAGTACTTTCTACCCACAAATTGTATGATTTTCCGCCTTTTAAAAGCCATATCTGGAGAAGTGCTTTCTTAACCTTTCATCCATCTGGGATGATTTATGGAACGGGAAACAATCATTTCTTTAAGCTCGATCCAAAAACTAAAGAAGTTACCATTTTAGACCAAGGGGCTAGTTTATTAACGATGGATGCTTCTGGAAATATCTATTTCAGAAAAAATACCGATTTATGGAAATATACGCCATAGCGTAAAGTGACGTTGAATAAAGTGCTGTAAACACAATCAAATACCTAAAATAAAATGATGATGAAGAGAATACTTTTAAGCTGCTTAACCTTACTGTTTAGTGTTAACTTGATGGCGCAACCTATAGCTGTTGATAAAATAGCCGTAGCGTGGAATTTATTAGCTAATCATTATGAAGGTAAAAACCAGTTTACAGCATCTTTCACTATTCATAACCAAAGCAAACAAAGCTTACCAGCAAATGGCTGGAAACTATATTTTTCTTACCCAAGAAAAGTTACTCAAGTTTTAAGTGCCAATGCGGTGCTGCAAACCATCAATGGCGAGTTTGGCAGTTTAACTCCATCAGTAAATTTTAAAGCACTTGCCCCGGCATCAAAAGCTGTTATCACTTATGTGGCAGAGGGTAGGTCTTTCACCTATACCGATGCGCCAAGTGGCTTGTATTTAGTTTTTGATAAGGAACCTCAAAAAGCATATCCCATTAAAAATTTTAGGGTTAATGCTGTGCCAGCGCAAGAAAAAGCAAGTTTAAAGCTTTCTCCAGCACTTATTTATCAGAAGAATGAAGCTATAAAAAATGAAACATTATCAGACAGCAAAATCATTTTACCATCTCCGGTAAGTGCGATAAAGCTACAGGGTAATTTTATTTTAAATGCTAAAACAGCCCTTGTTTATGATGATTTTTTTAGCAATGAGGCTAAGCTTTTGCAAGCAGATATCACTCAGTTTTTAGGTAAAAAACTGATGCCTTCTAACAATGCTTCAACACCTATCATCATCCTAAAAAAGGTGAACGATTTGGCTAAAGAAGCTTATCAGCTAAGGGTTAAACCCGATTCTATCATCATCGCGGCAACGCAAACAGCAGGTGCTTTTTATGCTATACAATCTTTAAAAATGCTGATGCCTTTATCGGTTTGGAAAGCACAGCAAACGCAAATTACTATCCCGGCTATAGAAATCACAGACGAGCCAAGGTTTGCCTACCGCTCTTTTATGTTAGATGTTGCCCGTAATTTCCAAACTAAAGCTCAAATATTAAAGGTTTTAGATTTGATGGCCTTATATAAACTAAACAACCTTCATTTCCATTTAAATGATGATGAAGGTTGGCGCTTAGAAATTCCGGCTTTACCAGAACTTACGCAAGTGGGCGCTAAAAGAGGTCATACTTTAGATGATAAGCAAAACTTACAACCCTCTTATGGCTCGGGGTCAGATACTAGTGCTTTCCCGGGAAGCGGTTTTTATAGCAAGTCAGATTTTATTGAAATATTACGCTATGCTAAAGCTAGGCATATCCAAATCATCCCAGAAATAGAAACCCCTGGCCATGCTAGGGCAGCTATAAAAACTATGGATGCCCGATATGAACGTTTCATGAAAGCAGGAAATCCGGAAGAAGCAAAAAGATATTTATTAAGAGATACGTTAGATCAATCTATTTATAAATCTGTACAAGGCTATCATGATAATGTGATGAATGTTGCCCTACCATCCACCTATAATTTTATAGAAAAAGTGGTAGATGAGGTGTTGGCTATGTATCAAGAAGCTGATGCGCCTTTAAAAACCATTCATTTAGGTGGCGATGAAGTTCCGGCTGGCGTTTGGCAAAAATCATCTGCTATTGCTCAGCTGATGCAAAAAGAAAACATCAGAGAATATGATGATTTATGGTACCATTATCTGGCGAAAGCCAATGCTATTTTAAAGCAAAAAGGCTTATACCTTTCTGGCTGGGAAGAGGTTGCCATGCGTAAAACCAAGCTAGATGGTAAAAACCAATACATCGCAAATCCTGATTTTACCTCTCAAAATTTTCATGCTTATGTATGGAATAACGTTTGGGGTTGGGGCCAAGAAGATTTGGCTTACCGTTTAGCCAATGCAGGTTATAAAGTTGTTTTAGCACCTGTAACCAATTTCTATTTTGATTTGGCTTACGAAAAAGATGCAGAAGAGCCCGGTTTATATTGGGGTTCTTATGTAGATGTGGATAAGCCTTTCTATTTTAATCCTTTTGATTATTATAAAAGTGCCAAAGAAGATTTACAAGGCAATGTTTTAGATAAATCTATCTTAAAAAATAAAGAACGTTTAACCGCTTATGGACAAAGTAATATTGTGGGTTTGCAAGCCCAAATTTGGTCTGAGAAGATTAGCGGTCCACAGCAATTAGAATATATGTTATTACCTAAACTGCTGGGTTTTGCAGAAAGAGCTTGGGCAGCAGAACCTGTTTGGTCTTCTACAACGGATAGCGTATTGGCAGAAAATACTTATAAGCAAGATTGGAACTGGTTTGTAAACTTGCTAGGAAAAAGAGAATTACCGCGTTTAGCTTATCTTAACGGTGGTTACCAATACCGTATCCCTCCGGTAGGTGTTATCAAAGAAAACGGACTCATAAAAGCGAATATCCAATTACCAGGCTTCACCATAAGATATACTACAGATGGAAGCCAACCACAAGCCAATAGCTCTGTGTACACAAGGCCTTTAGCTGATAAAGGGCATGTATCTTTCAGAGCATTTGATAGCCAAGGCAGGGGAGGAAGGGTGACAAGTTTAGTTGATTGATTTTGAGTTAGTTTGTTAGGTGGTTAGATTGTTAGGTTCAGTTCTTGGGGTGCTAGTTTTTGAATTTTGAATTTTCTTTTTGAAGCTTTAAGCTTTCCGCCTTTTGCTTTTAGCATCTAACAGTTGTGAGTTTGCGGTTCTGGGTGGTTTTTGAATTTTATAAGCTTTCAGAAGATTAAAAATATCAAAAACGATATAATCGTTAGCTAAAATATGCACTCGTTACAAACGAGCACAAGATGGTATTTAATCTTTCTACTCTGTACTTTTTACTTCAACTCAAAAATCCTCCCTCTTTAATTCTCCCTCCAGAGGGAGACACAAGCGGCATATTTAGCAAGCGTATGAGATTGATTTTCTTTAAATAGATTAGTCCCTAGACTATATGAAAAGTATCTCTTGGAGGGAGTGTAGGTGGAGGTATAACAAAAATTAAGTTGAAATATCTGCGATAAGAAATATTCAAAAATGATATAATCGTTAGCCCAATTAAGCAACTCGTTACAAACGAGCGCAAGATGGTATTTAATCTTTCTACTCTGTACTTTTTAATTCAACTCAAAAATCCTCCCTCTTTAATTCTCCCTCCAGAGGGAGACACAAGCGGCATACTTAGCAAAATATGAGTATTGATACAATCATTGCCTCAATTAAGCACTCGTTATAAAAGAACAAAAGATGAGATGATATTTCAATTCTAATAAAAACGACGTTTTAAATCAAAAAAAAAGCGCCTCATCACAAAAAGAAGAGACGCTTTTAAAATCTATAGAAACGGTTAGTCAAATCCTAACAACCTATGAAGTTTTGAAGCCTTAAGTACTTTAAACCTTTTAGGCCCTAACCACCTAACAAACTAACCAACTAACCACCTAACCACCTAACCACCTAACAAACTAACCAACTAACCATCTAACCAACTAACCACCTAACCACCTAACCAACTAACCAACTAACCACCTAACCATCTAACCAACTAACCACCTAACAAACTAACCACCTAACCAACTACCTAATCTTACTTCCCTTTACGGCATAAAACCAGATGAATAAGTAGCAAGGCACCATAATCCAATAAGCTTGTTGAGCATTAAAGGCATCCGCTAAAGCGCCATATAATAATGGGATTACAGCACCACCTGCGATACCCATCACCAATAGGGAAGAGCCTGCTTTGGTAAATCGACCTAAGCCATTTAAAGCCAATGGCCAAATAGCTGGCCACATTAAAGCATTTGCCAAACCTAATAATGCAATAGCTAAAACAGAATTATAACCGCTAGAGAAGATAGCTAGCATCGCAAAAGCGATCCCTAAAACAGCACAAAGTTTTAACGCGTTCTCTTGCTTAATATATTTAGGAATACAGATAATACCCAAAATATAACCTACTACCATGGCTATTAAGGTATAAGTGGTAAAGAAAGTAGCCGTATCAGGTTCAATACCTTGGCTTAAACCATAACTGATAATAGTATCGCCTGCAATAACTTCAACACCAACGTACAAGAATAGAGTAATAACACCCAGTACCAGATGCGGAAACTGTAATACACTAGTTTTGCCAGAGTTTGATGCGGCTACACTTTCATCCTCGGCATTGGTATCTATTTCCGGTAAGCTAGAACGGTAAATTAAAAAAGCAAGAATGACCAAAACAGCTATGATAGCTAGATAAGGCGTGATTACACGAGCAGCCAATTCATCTAACTGAGCAGCTTTAGCAACTTCACTTAAGTTGGCTAAATTTTCTTCGAAACTTTTAGTGTCTTTTAAAATGATAGAACCTAAAATTGCAGGAGCAGCAGCACCAGCAAGTTTATTACATATACCCATGATGCTGATACGCTTAGCAGCACTCTCTGCAGGCCCTAAAATGGTGATATAGGGGTTAGATGCAGTTTGTAGAATTGCTAAGCCGCTACCTTGCACAAATAAACCTAATAGAAAAAGGTTGTAAGTTCTGGTCATGGCGGCAGGGATAAATAACAAAGCACCAATAGCCATAATAACTAAACCAACGGCCATCCCATTTTTAAAACCAAATACGTTTAAAGCTTTGGTAGAAACCGGGGCCATCACCAAATAAGCAATGTAAAAAGCAAAAGCTACTAAATAAGACTGGAAATGGTTAAGCTCGCAAGCTATTTTTAAATAGGGGATAAGTACCGAGTTTAACCAAGTAACAAAGCCAAAAATGAAAAATAAAGCCCCAATAATAAATATTGGGTTCAAACCAGACTTTTGCGCTGGCTGATAAGATGAAGATTGGGTCATATAATTTGTTTAGTATTTAATTTCGTTTAATATTCCCATCTCACAAAAGCTTCCATAGCTTCATATTCGGCCAAACCTAATTGGTCATAAGCTTTAGCAGTTTCGCTGGTTCTTTCCTCGGCTCTTACCCAGAATTCTCTAGAGTCATCTCCAGGGAAAACAGGTAAGTCTTTTTGAGATTGGTGTTTAAATATAGCCAAACGTTTTCTTTTTACCTCTTGCGGAGAAAGCGGAACAGCCATTTGTATTTCATGAATCTCAAACTCATGCCAAGCACCACGGTATAACCATAGCCAGCAGTCTTTTATCCAGTCTTCGGTAAGTTTTAACCTTTGTAAAGCCGTTAATATGATATTGAAACACACTTTATGCGTACCATGAGGGTCGGCAAAATCACCAGCAGCAAAAACTTGTTGTGGCTTATATTTCTTCAATAATTCCATAGTTTGGATGATATCATCCTCAAAACTTACTTTGCTACTGGCTTTAAATCTATCGTAAAAAGGTAAATCCATAAAGTGGATATGAGTATCTTTTAAACCTGCAAATCGGGCACCGGCAATAGCTTCACCTTTTCTAATTAATCCTTTTACAGTTAAAAGCTCTTTAATATCGGGCTGATTAGGTTTTTTCTTCTCTAAGAAGCTTCTTACATCCTTGTAAGTTTGCTCTAAGGTAGAAGCATCATTACCTTGTACTTTAGCAAAATCAATAGCAAATTCTAAATAGCGCAAAGCATCATCATCCCAAACTGCGGTATTACCTGATGTTTGATAAGCGACATGTACATCATGCCCTTGGTCTGCTAGGCGGATGAAAGTACCACCCATAGAGATTACATCATCATCTGGATGCGGAGAGAAGATGATAGAAGTTTTCTTAGCAGGATTTGCCCTTTCTGGTCTTTGGCTATCATCTGCATTGGGTTTACCACCAGGCCAGCCTGTAATGGTATGCTGTAATTTGTTAAATATATCGATATTGATGTTATAAACCGGACCTTTTTCTGTGGCCAGTTGCGCCATACCGTTATTGTTATAATCTTCTTCGGTAAGCTTTAAGATAGGTTTATTAACCGTTTTGGCTAGCCAAATAACTGCTTTTTTAATGGTTTTAGCATCCCAAACACAATCTCTTACCAGCCAAGGTGTATCAAAACGAGTTAGTTCTGATGCTGCATCGCTATCTAAAATAAACTCTACCTGATCTGATAATTGTAGGTAGGTAGCAGGTACTTCGGCAGAGATTTCACCTTCAACCGCTTTTTTAATGATAGGCGCTTTTTTCTGGTTCCATGCCATTAAAATGATTTCGCGGGCTTTGAATATGGTGCCCACACCCATGGTAATGGCTTTGGTAGGAACATTTTCTTTACCACCAAAATCTCTGGAAGCATCTCTTCTGGTTAAATCATCTAGGGTAACTAAACGAGTGCCCGAGTTTGGTGCAGAACCAGGTTCGTTAAAACCGATATGCCCGGTACGACCGATACCTAAAATTTGAAGGTCTAAACCGCCGTAAGAGCTTATTTTCTTCTCGTAGTTTAAGCAAAAATCTGCCACTTCACTTTCTGGCAAAGTACCGTCAGGGATATGGATGTTCTCTTTTTCAATGTCTATATGGTTAAAAAGCTGCTCGCTCATGAAAGTAACATAGCTTTGTGCAGCATCTGGTTTCATAGGGTAATATTCATCCAGATTAAAGGTAACCACGTTTTTAAAAGATAAACCTTCTTCTTTATGCATACGTATCAATTCTGCATAAACACCAACAGGGGTAGCGCCAGTAGCCAATCCTAAGATAGCTTTTTCGCCTTTTTCTTGCTTTGTTTTTATCAGATTTGCAATTCTTTGTGCTACATTTATAGAAGCAGCATGCTGGTTTGTAAATACACTAACCGGTAATTTTTCAAAGCGGGTTTCTTCAAGAAGGTTTAAACGAGACATTGTTGAATCTTTTATATGTAAAATAAATATGCTATGTTAATTCTATTTCAAACTTAATAAAAAAATCATATTTTGTTAAAATCTTTTTAAAATATTTATTAAGTTGCAATAAATAAGTCTAAAATCAATTTGTATGGAACCTATAAAACCTACTACAGTTAGATACCTTTCCTTAGATGTCTTAAGAGGTCTTACCGTTTGCCTTATGATTGTGGTAAACACTCCGGGGAGTTGGAGCCAAATTTATGCCCCTTTTAAACATGCAGCTTGGCATGGCTTTACGGTTACTGATTTAGTTTTCCCAACTTTCTTATTTGTGGTGGGTAATGCTTTAAGTTTTGGTATGCAAAAATTAAAAGCAGCTGGTGATGCCGCTTTTCTGCAAAAAGTGTTTAAAAGAGCAGGATTGATATTTCTGATAGGTTTTTTGTTAGGTTATTTTCCTTTTATAAAGTGGGAGGAAGGCGATTTGGTAGCTAAAAACGTTCTCGAGCTAAGGGTGTGGGGTGTTTTACAAAGAATTGCAGTCTGTTACTTATTAGGTGCTCTTATTGTTTTTTATTTTAACCGAGCTTCTATTATCATCATCAGTGTATCTTTCTTGCTTATTTACTGGCTTATTTTATATGCTTTTGGCAATACTGTAGACCCTTACAGTTTAGAAGGCAATATAGTAACACAGGTAGATTTATGGCTATTACCAGCACAAAATTTATACAAAGGCTTTGGTATTCCGTTTGAGCCCGAAGGACTTTTAAGTACCCTGCCCGCTATAGTGAATGTTACTTTTGGTTATTTAGCTGGCAGATATATTCAAGAACATGCTAACAAAAGTAAAACCGCTCTACAACTACTTATAACAGGCATAGTTTTCTTGTTTTTAGCTTTATGGTGGGATACTGTTTTTCCTATTAATAAACCTATCTGGACAAGTTCTTATGTACTTTACACCGTAGGCTGGGATTTGCTTTTACTTGCCTTTCTGATCTATGTGATTGAAGTAGTTAATTTCCATAAATGGACCTATTTTTTCGAGGTTTTTGGCAGAAACCCACTCTTTATTTATGTTTTAGCAGGGGTGTTTATTAAGCTCTTAAGCTTGATCAAATTTAACGATGTTTCTCTGTCCAAATTAGCCTACGAAAATTTGTTTACCACTTGGTTATCAGGAGAAAATGCGTCATTATCTTTTGCAATTGTTTACATGTTGTTATTATGGGGTATTGGCTACTTTTTAGATAAGAATAAAATATATGTGAAGGTTTAGAGCTTGAGGGAGGTACTGGTTTTTGAGCTCAGGATATAGGTTATATTAAAACTTCTCTAAAGTTTATATCTTTAGGTATTAAACCATTATAAACTTTTACAATTCAATTAAATCTGGTTTTTGAATAGCTTGATGGAAACGCAGTATATATGGGATATATAAGCATGCTTCATGATGTTTGTTACCTCTAAGAGATGAGCCAGAGAATAATTTTTATTGTAAGAAGCAATAGCTAACGCATGAAACAATTTAAACTTAACCCATCAAGGTATTTGTCTTTGGATGTTTTAAGAGGTTTAACCATATTCTTAATGATTGTGGTGAATACCCCTGGTAGCCGGAGTTATATTTATGCCCCTTTTAAACATGCTGCATGGCATGGTTTTACCATTACTGATTTGGTTTTCCCGACCTTTTTATTTGTGGTAGGTAATGCTTTGAGCTTCGGGATGCAGAAATTAAAAGCACAGGGTGATGCTGCTTTCCTGAGAAAAGTATTTAAAAGAGCATTCATGATATTCCTGATAGGCTTTTTGTTGGGCTATTTCCCATTTATAGAATGGAAAGATGGTGATTTGGTAGCTAAAAACTTTTTAGACCAAAGGTTATGGGGAGTTTTACAACGTATTGCCATTTGTTATTTATTTGGTGCTTTAATTGTATATTATTTTAAAAGGGCAGCTATTATCACTATAAGTGTGGCTTTATTGCTGTTTTATTGGTTTTTTTTATATGCATTTGGTTCTGGGGCAGACCCATATAGCTTAGAAACCAATGTAGTAAGACAGGTAGATTTATGGTTATTCCCGGCAGAAAATTTATATAAAGGTTTTCCTGTTCCTTTTGATCCATCCGGATTATTAAGTCATATATCCGCTATTGTACATGTAACTTTTGGTTTTTTAATTGGTAAGTACATTCAAGAAAATACCAACAAAACTAAAATAGCTTTGAATTTCTTAATCGGTGGTGGTGTTTTAGTGGCTATTGCATTACTTTGGGATACGGTGCTACCTATCAATAAACCAATGTGGACAAGTTCTTATGTGATATACAGTACCGGTTGGGATTTGTTATTGTTGGCCTTTTTAATTTATGTGATAGAAATTGCAAACTATAGCAAATGGACTTATTTCTTTGAGGTCTTTGGTAGAAATCCGCTGTTTATTTATGTATTATCAGGTTTGTTGATTAAGATTTTACATCTTATCAAAATTGATGGTACTTCTTTATCAAAATTGGCTTTTGAGAATTTGTTTATGCCCTGGTTATCAGATAAAAATGCATCCTTAGCTTTTGCAGTTGTTTATACTTTATTGCTTTGGCTGATAGGCTATGTGTTAGATAAAAGAAAGATATATGTGAAGGTGTAAGAATTTTTGATTTTTGAAGGAATGATTTTAGAATTTGGAAATTCTGCTTCGAGCCTTTTTTTATTTTTTTAGAAAAGCAATTACATGGCTACTATTTTCCGCTAGTCCGGTGCTCTGCTAAATTTTTTGCCAAAAAGTAATCTTGAAACATGAAAATTCTGATGGCAAAAAGATACCGCTGCCGCCCCGGTTTATTAAACAAAGGGTCAGTGTTTTTTAATATTTCTTTTATAAAACAAAAAAACCGATTAAGCTTTTTCAGCTTAATCGGTCTTTAAATATGGTTTTAATAGCGTTTAAACGATATCGTTTTCACCTTTAACATAACCGAAGTTGGCTAAGATACCACCATCAACAAACAAGATATGTCCGTTAACAAAATCACTAGCTTTAGAAGCTAAGAATAAAGCAGCATTAGCCACATCTTCTGGTTCTCCCCATCTTCCGGCAGGTGTTCTAGTCATTACTAAATCGTTAAAAGGATGGTTTCCTTCTCTGATAGCAGCCGTTTGTGAAGTTGCAATATAACCTGGGCCAATACCATTAATTTGGATATTATATTTAGCCCACTCGCAGCACATATTGGCAGTTAATAGTTTTAAACCACCTTTTGCAGCAGCATAAGCAGAAACAGAATTTCTTCCGTAAATACTCATCATAGAACACATATTGATAATTTTACCGTATCTCTTTTTAATCATGTTAGGCGCAACACGCTTAGAAATAATTAAAGGAGCAATTAAATCAATATCAATAACTTGCTTAAAATCAGCAATTGGCATATCTAAAATTGGAATTCTTTTAATGATACCAGCATTATTTACTAAAATATCAACGCTACCAACTTCGTTTTCAATTTGGGTAATTCCGCGGTCAACATCAGCCTCATCTGTTACATCAAATTTTAAAGTATAAGCATCTATACCATGCTTTTTGTATTCTACTTTACAAGCTTCAAGTTTATCTTCAAAAATATCGTTAACACAAATTTTAGCTCCAGCTTTTCCTAACATTGTAGCAATAGCAAAACCAATTCCGTGTGTGCCTCCGGTTACAAGTACTACTTTGCCGGATAAATCAAATAAAGAGTTCATATTCATTGTTTTTTTAATTATTTAAGTTGAAAAGGTTGTACAATATCCATATCGCCATAATCTAGGTTCTCACCAGCCATACCCCAAATAAAAGAGTAGTTTGATGTGCCAGCACCACTATGGATAGACCAAGATGGAGAGAATACAGCTTGTTCATTGTTTAACCAAATATGACGCGTTTCATCTGGCTGACCCATGTAATGACAAACTGCTTGGTTTTGCGGAATTTCAAAATAGAAATAAGCTTCCATTCTTCTGTTATGCGTGTGTGCTGGCATGGTATTCCAAACACTACCTGTCTTAAGCTCGGTTAAACCCATTTGTAGCTGACAAGTTTCTACTACAGAGCTTACCAATAGTTTGCAAATTCTACGAGCGTTACAAGTTTCTAAACTTCCCATTTCTACAATTTCTGCTTCCTTTAGCGTTACTTTTTTGCTAGGGAATTTATGATGAGCAGGAGCAGAGTTGATATAAAACTTAGCAGGCTCTTGTGCATTTGCCGAGCTAAAACTTACATCTTTAGTTTCTTTACCGATGTATAAGGCTTCTTTGTAAGCTAATTCATAGCTAACACCATCAGCAACAACAGTACCTTTACCGCCTACGTTAATAATTCCTAGCTCTCTTCTTTCTAAGAAATAAGGCGCTTTTAAAGGATCGATAGTTTCTAAAACTAGCGTTTTGTTTACTGGTAAAGCACCACCAACAATGTATCTGTCATAAAGAGAATAAACCAAGCTTATTTCATCTTGCTGAAATAAATCAGGCATTAAAAATTCTTCTCTAATTCTTGTGGTGTCGTAATTTTTGAAATCTGCCGGATGCGCAGCATATCTTTCTGTATATTTCATAACTTTTGAGTTGATTTTCTAATAATTAATTGCGGTAATATTTCAATATTTTGATGTTGATCTGATACTTCTTTATGCTGTATTTTCTCTACTAATAAACTAGCGGCAGATTTCCCCATTTCTGTACTAAACTGCTCTACAGATGTAATGTCGAGCAATTCTGTAAAGGGTTCATTAGCAAAACCTGCAACACCTACTTGCTCTGGCACTAAAATGTGTTGTTGTCTTAAACGTAAAATAGCACCTAAGGCAGAGTAATCTCCGGAAGCAAAAATGGCATCAAAATCAACTTTTTGTTTCAAGAGTTCTTCAACAGCGGCAATACCTTTATCTTTAGTAAGTGTGTTTTCTATTACAAAAGAAGGGTTAAAAGCTATCTGATAATCTGCTAAAGCCTTTTTATAACCCTTTAACCTATCTTGATAGATGTTGATGTAAAGTGGGCCACTAAAATGAATAATTTTTTGATAACCTTGTTTGATAAGATGTTCTGTAACTTCATAAGCTCCTTTAAAGTTGTCATTAACAACTTGGTTACTTACTAAATTGTTCAAAGCCCTGTCAAACATCACAAAAGGGATTTTATTATTTAAAATCTCTTGAAAAGAATCTTCGGTTTGAGTTTCTTTAGAGATAGACATGATAATGCCAGCAACGTTGTTACTGAGTAAGGTTTTAACGTTATCTTCTTCGTCTTTAACACTCTCGTTAGATTGACAAATAATTACATTAAAACCATGTTGTTTGGCAATAGTCTCTACGCCATGTATCACATTAGAAAAGAAAACCCGATTAATACGTGGTACAATTAAGCCAATGGTATCACTGTAACCTTTCTTAAGTTTTTGAGCGAAAGAATTTGGTTGGTAACCCATTAATTTTGCTTGCTTTAAAACATTTTGTTTGGTAGCATCGCTAATTTTAGGGCTATCATTTAATGCCCTAGAAACGGTAGAATAATTAGTATTCAACTCGCGGGCAATATCTTTTATGGTTACTTTCTTTGTCATTTAGGTTCCCAAATCTAAACTATTTATTGTATTTGTGCAAACGTTTGTATTAAATATTTTTTAAACTTTAAAAGATGATAATTTTATTGTCTAATATCTGAGCAGGGCAGAAGAGCACTAGAATAAAGGTGTTTGTTTGGTAATTGCAATACTACTTGCAATTTATTAAGTTTTTTAGTTAGGGTAGATAGAGTTAGAAAAGGGGATTTTAAATAGATGCTTAAAACCAAAAAAGCCTGCAATCATTTGATTTACAGGCTTTTAATAAGATTTGATAAGAATATCAGCGGAGAGTGAGGGATTCGAACCCCCGGACCTGTTACAGTCAACAGTTTTCAAGACTGCCGCAATCGACCACTCTGCCAACTCTCCGCCGCAAAAGTACAAAAGCTATTGCTTTACGCAAATTTAATTTTAACTATTTTTTAATGTATTGATAATCTTACAGATAAACTCTAAAAACCAGAATTTAAGCTTAATGACAGATAGCGCCTTCGCTTAAAACCGGACTTAAAAACGGAATATTTAAATTAGCACCTCTTAAAATTAACCATAAGCCCATTAAAAGCATAAACCAAGGAAGTACGTTGTTGATAGCTTTCCGCAAACTAGGTTTTGCAAAATTAAAACCTAAAGTAGCAATAAGCATTAATGGGAGGGTGCCTAAACCAAAGAAAAACATAAACAAAGCAGACTGTGTAGCACTACTGGTATTTAAGGCGGTAGCCAAGGCTAAGTAAACAAATCCGCAAGGTAAAAAGCCATTTAGCATCCCAATTATAAAATGCCCGCTTCTAAATTTTATAGCTTTTATGATAAGTGATTGTATAGGATTAAAGCTCGATAATTTACCTAAACCTATTTTACTGTTTAACCGAGGGATAAGCTGTATCATAGCCGCCATCACAATTAAAGCGCCACTTATGATGCTTAAACTTTGTTGGAAGCCAGCAATCCATAATTGTTTACCTAATAAACCTATTAATAAACCCAAGAAAGCATAAGAAATAGCTCTTCCTAAATTATAACTTAGTTTTTCTAGTATTAAAGTAGTTTTATTGGTGTTGCCGGGTATAGCAAAAGCCAATGGCCCACACATACCAACACAATGCCAACTACCCAATAAACCTATCATAAAGGCTAGTTGTAAGTGGTTCATGGTAAGAATAAGTTTTCTTCATGCCAGTAGCTTTTATCTTGGTTTTGCCATCTGATGATAAGTTTCCACTCGCCTTTAGCTAAACTTGTTCTGGGTATTTGTACTTGCTTATCTTTTAAATCAAAGGTTTTGTCCAAAGCTTTGTCAGAAGGTCTTTTAAATTCTGCAGTACCAGCACTTAAATCATTAAAACTAATGTATATAAAATCATCACTCACCTGTACTTTTGGCGTGGCTTGGTCTGTTATAACCTGCTTTTTCTGATCAAATTCTTTATCATAAGCCAAGCCTTTTTCATAATAGTCTTTATCGTAGCTATCGTCTGGCGCTTGAAACATCATCACCACAAGAAATATCACAAAGCTCATAAAAAGCCCCAATCCAATGACTAATCCTTTTCCCCAATTCATATTTGAAATTAATTTACCGGTCCTAAAAAATTTGTTTTAATAGTGTATTGTTTCTCTTTACCTCTGTACACATCCAAACTGATATTGGTTTTAGTCTCCTTTATCATATTTGAAGGTACTAATAAAAAGAATGTTGTCTTACTAACGCTTTCTTTTTCTACATCGTTTACCGCTTGTATCCATTTTATTTTAATTCTGTCATCAAGCGGTTTAATAGAAATGTTAAGTTTTTCTGTTGTTTTATTGATGAGCTCGGCATGATACAGATTACTTATATAACCGCCAGGCTGCTCTTGATACAGCATACCTGCCGCTCTTAAAACGGTAATATCAATATCTTTTCTACTCATGATGAAATAGGTAAGTACAGAAGCTAATAATAAAATAATCACAGTATAGGCTTTCATTCTTGAAGTAAACCTAGGGCTTGTCTGATTTTTAATCATTTCTTCAGAATAAAAACCTATCAAGTTTCTAGGCTTATGTATTTTATCCATCACTTGGTCGCAGGCATCAATACAAGCGGTGCAGTTTACACATTCTAACTGCGTTCCTTTTCTGATATCTATCCCGGTAGGGCAAACAGCTACGCATAAATTACAATCCACACAGTCGCCAAGATTTTCTTGTTTCTCTGCTTTTTTAATTCTTCCTCTTGGTTCTCCTCTTAAATAATTATAAGCAACAACCAAAGAGTTTTTATCTAGCATTACACCTTGCAAACGGCCATAAGGACAAGCTACAATACAAACCAGCTCTCTAACTTTGGTAAATACGAGGTAAAACACCAAAGTAAATATCCAAATACCAATAAAACCTACCAGGTGTTGAGCAGGAGGCTCAATCATGATTTGAATCAACTCATCGCTACCAATAATGTAAGCTAAAAAAGTATTGGCTATAAGGAAAGAGATTAATAGAAATAAGCTGTGTTTAATTGTTTTTTTGATGATTTTATCGCTAGTCCATGGCCCTTCATCTAGCTTTTTTCTAGCAGCAGGTTCGCCTTCTATCCAAATTTCAATTCTTCTGAAAACCATTTCCATAAAAATGGTTTGAGGACAAACCCAACCACAAAACACCCTGCCAAAAGCAATGGTAAAAAGTACAATACACACCAAAAATAGGAGTGTAGCTAATACAAAAATGAAAAAGTCTTGCGGCCAAAAAACATGAGAGAAGAGAATAAATTTTCTATCGATGATGTTGAAAAGCAAAAATTGATGCCCTTGTATTTTGATATGTGGCGCAGCAAATAAAAATAAAAGAAGAAAATAGCTTAGATAGCTTCTGTATTGATACCACCTGTCTTTCCTCACTAATGGATAAAGCCATCTTCTCTTCCCGGTTGCTTCTACAGTGCTATGATAAGTTATTTCTTGCATGTGGAATGATAAATAAAGGGTTCTACTATATGTTTTAGATAGGTATGGGAAAGTTCAAGATTTACGATTTTAGGATGATTCTAAAATCGTAAATCTATATGCTAAAAATCCTTAGGATTCTTTATCACCTTGCGGCTCTTTCCCGTTAGGCGGATTGGTGCCTGCTAAAGATTTAATGTAATTAGCAACATCAGAAATTTGTTTTGGTGTAAGCTGTTTTTCCCAAGAAACCATACCTTTTTCTGGTACACCATATTTAATGGTTTTAAATACATTATTGATTTTGCCACCGTGTATCCAATAATCATCCGTAAGGTTTGGCCCAACGGTACCTTCGCCATTTGCACCATGGCATGCCACACAGTTTTTGGTATAAAGGGCTTTTCCTTCTGCAATAACACCGGCATCGGTACTTAATGCCACAGTATTCTCATCAACATTATTGGCAGATTGTGCTAAGAATGCCGCTTTTGCAGTTTCTGCTTCTTTAACCTCAATAGCATATTCTTCATCTTGTAACTTACCTAAATTAAACACATGGAAGTTTAAGATATACACAAAAGCAAAAGCAATAGTTGCATAAAAAAGGTACATAAACCATCCGGGAGTAGGGTTGTCTAACTCCTGAATTCCATCATAATCATGGTCTATCATCATGTCTTTTTCCTCTGATAAAGGTTTTAAAGACAGTACTTTTTGCCAGAATGTTGGTTTAGTAGGTTTCTCTGCTTGCAAAACAAACTCGTAATCTGGATGATTCTCAGTTGCAGCTGCTGCTTTAGCTTCTTCTGGTTTTAACAACAAAGCAGCCATTACTTTAAAAGTTTTAAGCAATACCAAACAAACGATACCAATTAAAACCAGCATGGCCAAAATGGCAACCAATGCTATATTATTCATCAACTCGCCATTAGCGGCAAAGGTTGATTGTGCTGTTAACAGCAACATCATGAAAACAAATATGGGTTTTATAAATTTCATGTTCTTGAGTATTAATCGTTATCAGATGCTAATGGAATGTTTTCCATATAGTTTACATGGCTCTTTTTCATTTTGATAAGCGCTATAGTAGCCCCAACAAAGAAGGTGAAAAAGATGAACAGCGATAATAGCATGTATATTTCGTTTCCGTTTAGATCATTCAATTGTTTAAACATGGCTGTAATTTTTAATTTTTAGCTTTAATATCTGTTCCTAATCTTTGTAAATAAGCAATAATGGCTACGATTTCTTTATTGCTACCTACCTTAATTTTGTCTTTAGCCAAGTTCTGGCTAATACCTTTAGCCTGTTTATCTAAATCTTGGTTAGCGATAAGCTCGTATCCATCAGGATAAGGAACACCTAGTGTACGTAGTGCTTTAATTTTAGATGCCGTTGTAGTGGTATCTAACTCTTGGCTGATTAACCAATCATAAGCTGGCATAATACTTCCTGGCGACATGGTTCTAGGGTCTAGCATGTGGTTGTAGTGCCAAGCATCACTATATTTACCACCTTGTCTGTGTAAATCTGGCCCGGTACGTTTAGAACCCCATAAGAATGGATGGTCGTAAACAAACTCACCAGCTTTGCTGTACTCGCCATAACGTTCTGTTTCAGATCTAAATGGTCTAATAGTTTGTGAGTGACAGTTTACGCAACCTTCTCTGATGTATAAATCTCTACCTTGAACCTCTAAAGCTGTATATGGCTTTACAGAGCTGATTGTTGGTACGTTAGAAGAAATAAAGAAAGTAGGAATCATCTCTACAACACCACCAATTAAGATCACAATTAAGCTGAATACCAATAAAGCCATTGGCTTACGCTCTAACTTGCGGTGCCAGAATTCTTTTTTAGCCTCCGCTTCATCCATTTTAGGTAATGGTAAAGCCTCCGCAGCTTCGTTTTCTACCAACTTACCTAAAGTCATGGTTTTGTAGATGTTATATGCCATTACAATAACTCCGGCAAGGTACATGGTACCACCAATAGAGCGCATAATGTGCATGGGGATAATTCTTAAAGTAGTTTCTAAGAAGTTTGGATATTTTAACAAACCTTCTGGTGTAAACTCTTTCCACATTAAACCTTGGGTGAAACCAGCCCAGTACATCGGTATAGCATAAAATAAGATACCTAAAGTGCCAATCCAGAAGTGGAAAGAAGCTAATTTTTGTGAGTATAAACTAGTTTTATACATTCTAGGTATCATCCAATAGATTACACCAAATGTTAAAAATCCGTTCCAGCCTAAAGCCCCCACGTGAACGTGTGCTACTATCCAGTCTGTAAAGTGCGCTACCGCATTTACTTCTTTTAAAGACAGCAATGGACCTTCAAATGTTGCCATACCATAAGCGGTAAGGGCAACTACCATAAATTTAAGGGTTACATCATCTCTAACTTTATCCCAAGCACCACGTAGGGTAAGTAAACCGTTTATCATACCGCCCCAGCTTGGTGCAATAAGCATGATAGAGAAAACTACGCCTAAAGATTGCGCCCATCCTGGTAAAGAAGTATATAACAAATGGTGTGGGCCCGCCCAGATATAAATAAATATTAAAGCCCAAAAGTGTAAAATACTTAAACGGTAAGAATAAACCGGTCTGTTAGCCATTTTAGGTAAGAAGTAATACATCATCCCTAAATAAGGTGTGGTTAAGAAAAACGCAACTGCATTATGTCCGTACCACCATTGTACCAAGGCATCTTGCACACCAGCAAATAGGTAATAGCTTTTAAAGGCAGAAATAGGTAGTTGAAAAGAGTTGACTATGTGTAAAACAGCAACCGTTACAAAAGTGGCTATGTAAAACCAGATTGCTACGTATAAGTGTCTTTCTCTTCTTTTAATGATGGTACCAAACATGTTGATACCAAATACTACCCAAATTAAGGTAATAGCAATATCAATAGGCCATTCTAACTCTGCATATTCGTGAGAACTGGTCAGTCCTAAAGGTAAGGTTATAACAGCCGAGACGATGATTAATTGCCATCCCCAGAAATGGATACGGCTTAAGACATCGCTAAACATTCTGGCTTTTAATAACCTTTGTAAAGAGTAATAAACGCCCATGAAAATGGCATTACCAACGAAGGCGAAAATTACCGCGTTGGTGTGTAAAGGACGTACACGCCCAAAAGTGGTGTACTGCGAGTCTAGGTTGGCTGCTGGTGCATACAATTGTACGGCTACCAATAAACCTACCAACATACCAATAATACCCCAAACTAAGGTGGCAATGGTAAAGTCTCTTACAATTTTGTTGTCGTAATAAAATTTATCTGGCTGCATAATTAAAGATTAGCTTTTTTGATGGTGTAAAATTACTTTGGCTCTCATGACAATAGAATGACTTTGCTTATTCATAAAAGTGAGCCATATCACATTTTTAAATAATGGCTATTTAGAAGCAGGAAATTGCTCTTCCGTTGTTTGTTTATCGTCAGCATCATCCATTAAAATTCTTATAGATGGGGTATACAAATCTGTATTTTGTCCGTTGTTTTGAGCCCATAAAAAGGCAAGTAAGAAAACAATAGCTACTAAAACGCTGCAGCCTATTAAAAAGAAAATGGTACTCATGATAATTGATGTTTTTTAGCCATGTAATGTGTTGCCAGGCTGGTGAAAGATATAATAGTAACAGTGCTTAAAGGCATTAAAATAGCTGCAAAAAGTGGCGATAATTGCCCGGTAACAGCTACGCTTAACCCTATAATGTTATAGGTAAGAGATATCCCAAAAGAAATATGAATAACTTTTACTGCCGATTTTGAAAATTTCAAGAATTGTGGTAGCAGGTGTAAAGCCGAGCCATCTAAAATAGCATCACTACCAGGGGTGAAATTATTGATATGGTCTGTTACCGCAATACCAGCATCACTTTGTTTCAATGCACCAGAATCGTTTAAGCCATCGCCAATCATCATCACTTTGGCTTGTTGCTCTTGCTTTTCTTCAATGAAATTGAGTTTATCTTGCGGAGATTGCTTGAACTGCAAATGAAACGGACTCTTAAAATAAGATTGTAATACCTCAGCATCCTGGTTAGAATCGCCAGATAATAAATAAGTATGATAATTTTTATTGATGTTGCTTAACAGCTGATCTAAATCTTTCCTAAACCTTTGTTTAAGTTCGAAAAAGCCTATATACTGCTCGCCAATTTTGATGTGTACCTCAGGGAATTCTTGTTTAGCATCTTTCTGATCTATAATAAGTTGTCTGCTACCTATTAAAACTTCTTTACCATCATATATGGCAGAAATTCCTTTTCCAGTGAGTTCTTGATAATGGGAGATAGCCACCGTATTTCTGTGCCCTAAAAAAGAGCAAATTCTTCTGCTATGTGGGTGAGAGGAGTTTTTACAAGCAGCATAAATAATATCTTTTGTTAGATGATTTAACTGCCCTTTAAAGATAACACCTTGATTTTCTGCTATACTTACCGTACCTGTTTTATCAAACACGATGGTATCTATGGCGGCAAGTTGCTCAACCACATCGGTATTTTTAAGGTAGAATTTGTTTTTATCTAAGATGCTTAAAGCTGCCGACATGGTAAAAGGTGTGCTTAGCGCCAATGCACATGGGCAAGCAATAATCAATATCGCGGTAAAGGCAGATAATCCTGTACGCCAGTCTTGTGGTAGCCAAAACAATAAAGTACCAAAAGCCAAAGCCAGCAAAGCAATGCTAAAATAATGGCTCACTTTGGTAGAAAAGGTTTTAATTTTTGTTGATTCTTGCTTTTGGAAAACCTCGTTATTCCATAATTTGGTTAAATAACTCTGCGAAACTGGTTTGATCACTTCTAATTCTAAAGCGCTACCTGTTTGCCTACCACCAGCATAAATAATTTCGCCCAAAGTTTTGCTTACAGGTAAAGATTCTCCGGTAACAAAGCTAAAATCAATTAAGGCATCGCCTTTGAGTAAAATAGCGTCAGCAGGTATAATTTCTTGGTTTTTGATGAGGATTCTATCGCCTTGAGCTAATTTTTCAAGAGCTACAGATTTTTCGCTTCCATCCTCATTTAAAACTTGTACCGCAACCGGGAAAAAAGAACGGTAATCTCTTTCAAAAGATAAATGATAATAGGTTTTTTGCTGCATAAACCTACCTATCAATAAGAAAAATACCAAACCTGTTAGGGTATCAGCAAAGCCATGCCCGGTATGGAAAACGTATTCTACAATGGTTCTAACAAAGAGCACAAAAATGCCTAGTGCTAGTGGGAAATCAATATTTAAAACACCAACTTTTAGGTTTTGCCAGGCATTAACAAAATAATCTTTACCTGAGTAAAAGAAAGCAGGAATACAGAATAAGATATTCAGTAAACTAAAGAACTCCCCAAACTTAGCCTCCGTTTCTGATAGACCAAAGTATGCCGGAAAGCTCAGTAACATCACATTACCAAAACAAAAACCCGCAACAGCAATCTTTTTAGAGAGGTTGTCTTTTTGTCCGCTACTTTTCTTTACCACATCTTGTAAGCTTATCAAAGGCTCGTAGCCTATGCTACTCATCAGCTCAACCAAAGCTCTTAGGCTAATTTGTTGAGGATTAAATTGGATATAAACCTGTTTTTTAAGAAAATCAACACGGTTTTCTAAAATACCGGGATGCAGGGTATACAAATGCTCTAATAACCAAATACAAGAACTGCAATGTATAGCAGGAACGTAAAGAGAGATAATGGTTTTTTGCTCATCGGTATAATCAATAAGCTGTTGGATAATTTCTGGTTCGTCTAAATAAGCAAATTGTTTATTTCCTGATACTTGAGTTTCACCGGGATGTTGGTTTAACTGATAATAATTACCTAGTTTACTTTTAGATAGGATAGTGTAAACATTAAAGCAGCCAGTGCAACAAAAAGATTTCTCATCTTTTTGATGTTCTTCTGTATAACAATCATTACCACAGTGGTAGCATGTAGTTCCGGTTAGTATAGCCATAAAACAAAACTGCTGATTTAAGGTGGGCAGGGAAATGATTTAGCTTTAAACAAAATATGATGATGATCATATTTATACTGTAAAATTGATTTTAGGTTTCAAAAAATAACAGCATTGCAGAAAGGAAGACTTACAAAAAACGCCCTTATAGCTTATGGTTTATCCCCTAAAATAATCGAAATGTATTTCTATATTTGCAACAAAGCCTCCGTAGTTTAATGGATAGAATGATGGTTTCCGGTACCATTGGTAGGGGTTCGAATCCCTTCGGAGGCGCAAAGGTATTTTTGATTGATTGATTTTTGATTGATTGATTTTCCTGTTTTTAATTTTAATTTTTAATTTTTCCTTTTGAATTTTCAAGGTCATTGCGATGAGGAACGAAGAAGCAATCTGTTGTTATTGAATGAGTTTAGAATGAGAGATTGATAGTTTTTTTGAATTAGTTGCCAGTTTTGGATAGTGAGTTTTATTGATTGGTTTTTGAATGAGTGAAAATAAGCTTCCTATTTTTGAATTTTTAATTAAGTTCCAACCTTCCACTTACCACTTCAAACCTACAACCTACAACTTACTACTTACCACTTCAAACCTACAACTCACCACTCCCAACTTACCACTTTAAACCTACAACCTACAACTTACCACTCTCAACTCACCCCCCCTTTAAACCTTAGCCCCTTTCGGTACATACTGCTCCATCACTAAAATAGCAGATCCAATCAACTCAGCATCAAAACCAATATCAGAAATGTAAATATCAGTATCTCTGGATAAACGCGGAATACAATGCTGGTTTAAAGCTTGCTGAATAGGAGGTAAGAGTAAATTTCCGGCTTTAACACCACGACCACTAATCACAATAGCTTTAGGGTTGGTAATATGTATTAAAATAGATAAACCTTTACCAATTTTATAAGCCGCTTCAGAAATTAGCTCTATAGCGTATTGGTCGCCTTGATTGGCTACCTCTATTAAAGCATCGGCTACAGCCAGTCTAGATTCTTCTTCCTGATATTTAAAATTAGATTTTCGGCCGTCTTTTAAACCCTGAATAGCTTTTTCAGTAACAGCCAATAAAGAAGCTTCAACTTCTAAACAACCCTGCTTACCGCAAGAGCATAAAACTCCATTTTCTGAAATGGGGATATGACTAAACTCTCCGGCAAACCCGTTTTCACCTCTAAAAAGTTGCCCGTTGATAATCATCCCTAAACCAATTCCCCAGCTGAGGTTAATCACCATCACGTTTTTAATAGCTTTTGCCAAACCAAATTTAAGCTCAGAAAGGGCAATTAAACTCGAGTCGTTATCTATAAACACCGGCAAGCCAATAGCCTTACCGATATGTTTGGTGATACTTTTTTCTTTGTTAGTTAAATACGTGTAGTTGATACCTTCTTGCGTATTTACAAAACCCGGCATCCCAATGCCTACGCCAATAATTGTTTCTCTATCGATTCCTGATTTTTGAATGTGAGCATCAATAATTTCTGTAAGCTTTTCTAAAGCATTGGGGTTGTCTTTTAGTTTAAGGCTTACAAACTCAACCGGAGATACGTAATGATTTGCTAAATCTATAATACCAATTCTGGTTAAAAGCTGATCCATGGCTACGGTAACAATAAACAGCCTATCATGCTTAACAGCATACATCAATGGTCTACGGCCACCGCTAGATGCTGCATAACCTTTCTCTACCACAAAGCCAGTTTCTATAAGATGATTTAATGATTTGGTAACCAATGGGATACTTTTATCAATTAAATTGCTGAGGTCTGCACATGATAATATCCCGCCATAATACAATTGCTGTATAATATCGAAATAGAGTTTAGCATTTTTCTTATTGGTATTAAACATTGTGCAAATTTAGGTAACTCAACTTATTGGGGCAATATAAAAAAATTACTAGTATTTTTTGAAAAGAGGAATATGTTTAAAAAATATTTAAATATAAATTCATATCTTTTTAATATTTTTTTAAAGTTTTAGATTCTTTTGCTATTTTTGATTTTGTGAAAGGCGAGTACATCATCTTCACCCCATATAAATACGATAAACAAGCATGATTTTAATTGCAGATAGTGGTTCAACAAAAACCAGTTGGTGTTATTTACAACCCGGTAAAGAGCATATTTATTTCAACACAGAAGGCTTTAATCCTTATTATGTTGATAGTAAATACATTGCTGATGCAATTACCAACCATTTACCAGCTGATATAAATGTAACACAAGTTGCTGCCATTTATTTTTACGGTGCCGGTTGCAGTACCGATAAAATACCTGTTGTAGCGCAAGCCTTACAAAGTGTATTTAAACATGCCGAAAATATAAGCGTACAGTCTGATTTATTAGCCGCCGCTCGTTCTGTTTTAGGTAACCAAGCAGGTTTTGTAGCTATTTTAGGTACCGGAACCAATAGTTGTTTGTTTGATGGCGAAAAAATGGTTTACCAAGTAGATTCTTTAGGTTTTGTTTTGGGTGATGAAGGGAGCGGAGCATACCTAGGTAAACAATTGTTAATAGCTTATTGCAGAGCATTGTTACCTAAAGATTTACAAGAACTTTTTTGGGATACCTTTAAAATCACGCCTGATGAAGTGATCAATCAAATTTATACCAAACCTTTACCAAATAGGTTTAGTGCAAGCTTTAGTAGGTTTGTGGGCGAGCATATAGCGCACCCATACATTATAGATTTAGTAAAAAATGCCTTTAGAGCTTTGTTTACCAATATCATTTGCCATTACCCCGATTACCAAAAATATAGCTTTAACTGTGTGGGCTCTGTAGCGCACAACTACTTACCTTTTTTAATAGAGGTGGCGGCAGAGTTTAACATGTCTGTAGGAAATGTTATTAGAAACCCGATAGATGGGTTAATCAAATATCACGAAACTTTTATGAATAAAGATCAGGTTGTTTAGTTTGGAATGCCATTGTTAATCCCCGGAGAAATTCTGGGGGTTGACTAATGGTTTCTTTCATCAATCCTTTGGCCAATCAGTTGCACATTTTCTGCGCTTAACTCTTCTTTTAATTGCTCTAACAAGCGCCAGCCACCATTTTCTTTTACAATTGAACCAATCTTTACAGCATTTAACGAAATGGTATAAACACCATTTTTCTCTTCTTTAGCTCTGCAAATACTATCCTTAAAAATACCCGGTACTTGAAAAAATTCCATATTGCTCAAAGATATTGTTTTTTCATTCAGTTGTCAGTATCAGTTGTCAGTTATCAGTTAAGAGTTTTCAGTTAAGAGTTTCCAGTTCTGGGTGGTTAGTTTCTTGTTTTTGAATTTTTAATTTTTCCTTTTGAATTTTTCGTTCAGTTGCCAGTTATCAGTTAAGAGTTTCCAGTTCTGGGTGGTTAGTTTTATTGATTGATTTTCGAATGAGGGAATTATTGATAAGGCTTTCAGCCTTTTGCTTTACGCTTTCAGCTCTAAGATTAATTTTTCCTTTTGAATTTAACTGACTTTCCTGTTTTTTAATTTTTAATTTTACCTTTTGAATTTTACTTTTGACTTTCAATAAATATTTACTTACTTAGAGTTAAAATCTAATTTATGAAAATGCCTATGAAATTGGATGTGTGAAATCATTGTTTTTAAGCTATTTCATAAGTTATTCTTTGTATTAAGAATATATAAATTCCGTAATAAGCCTAATATTAGTTTTATTACGGAAGTAAAATTATACATATATATCTGTTAGCTGTAAGGATAAAAAAACCAAGATGACTAAAAATATAATAGCGAACATATGAGTGATAACAATACAATAGTTGCGAAAGAAATAGTAAAGCAGCTAAAAGCAGAGAAATTGATTGCAGATGAAGAAATCAATTTGGAAAGTAAAATTGCTAACGGAACTATCAGAGAAATTGATTGGAAAGTAATTATTGAGAATCAAATAATAAACGCAGAAAAAAAGACTAAGGGTGAAACTGAGTAGTTTACATATCAAAGCCTTCAGAGGTGCGACTAAGCCTCTTACCTTGAATTTTAGTCAGGACAAGAATATTACGTTAATCTATGCTGAAAACGGGAATGGTAAATCCTCAATTGCAGATGCTTTGGCCTGTTTATGTACTGATGGTGCTGGATCTTTGGATGACAAATCGAATAAAGATTATTCTTTTCTAAAATCTTTAGGTGCCAGTAACTCTGACTTATTGATTGAACTAAAGACAGATGCCCAAACATTTAAGGCTACACTTTCAGCAAACTCAAATAAAATAATAAAGAATCCAACGGATGGTTTACCGAAAGTAAAAGCACTAAGAAGAGCTCAAATCACCTCTTTTATTGAAGATACACCATCGGCAAGGTATAAGGTTCTTTCATCATTCATTGATGTTTCAAATATTCAAAAATCAGAAGGAGAATTAAAAAAATTAATTACAACATTAGACAAAGAACTTGGGCAAAACCGTAAAAGTCTTTTAGATGCTAATAATACACTGACTGATATTTGGAATAAGGAAGAAAAACCACTTGGTAATTTCAAAGATTGGGTTCAGTCAGAAATTAAAAAGAACAATTCAAAACTTGCTGAAGATCTTAAAGAAAACAATTCTGTTTTGCAAAAATGGAGTTCATTGCAATCTGTTGTTTCAAGCATTAAAACGGAAAATGCAAAATATGTAACAGCAAAAAACAACTTCTTAGAAGCGGAAAAAAAACTTAAAGAATATCAACTTAAGAACCCTAATTCCGAAACTGATTTACTATCTGTTCTAAATGAAACTAGAAAATTCCTTACGGCAAAAACCGAAGTTGACAAATGTCCAGTGTGTGAAAAGGATAATGACAAGCAGGAACTTCTTAAAAATGTTGATGGAAGAATAGCAAAAATGCAAGAGCTAAATAAACTGACACAAGCTATAAACTCATCTAAGGTTGAAAGGGATAAATTATACAACAGATTGCAGGGACAGATTGAACCTTTCAACACTCAATTGATAGGTTTCAAAAACTCAGCCGTTAAATTGCCTGATTTTGAATTCACCAATAAATTAAGTGAAATTCTAGAAACAAATACCACAAAAGAAAATTACAAATTATTCAATGATGTTTCTTTAAAACTCACGACAGAAGTAGAAAAATTATCAAAGCATAATCAAACAGTTAATAAGTCAGTCGTACTCCATAATTCAATAAAATCTAATTATGAAAGCATCCTTAAACTCACAAAAAAATGTAGTGAGTTAGATAAATTATTTAACCAAGCAAAAGCCGCTTTAGGTATATTAGAGGATACGCGGAAGAAATTTATTGACAGCGAATTAGTGTCCATTTCTGATGAAGTTGAAACAATGTATCAGGAAATTCATCCGAATGAAGGTTTAGGGAACGTGAAGCTTTTCTTAAATCATACGTTTCAAAGTTCTCTTAATCTTTCTGCAAATTTCCATACGGAATCAAATATTACCCCACAATCTGTTTATAGCGAATCACACTTAGATACCTTAGGGCTATGTATTTTTATTGCACTTGCAAAGAAGGAGAGTAATAAAGATGTTATACTCATACTGGATGATGTTGTAATGTCAGTAGATGAAAGACATTTAGACAGAATTATTTCCCTTATTCATAATGAAGCTAAAAATTTTGCTCACGTATTTATTTCTACGCATTATCGACCGTGGCGGGAAAGATATAGAAATAACAGAGCACCAAATCTCAATATTCAGTTTTTGGAATTACGAGGGTGGTCAATGGAAAGAGGTATTACAATAGCAAAACCACAACTAGTTTTAGATGAAATTAAGTATTATTTAAGTTCACCAGAGTTTTTCCACCGTGAAAATCTTTCAGGAGCTACGGGCAGATTTTTAGAAGCAATTCTGGATTTTTTATCATTTAATTTTCAAAGTCGCTTGAAAAGAAAACCTGGTAATGATTACACGCTGAGTGAACTGTTAGATTGCCTATCAAAAGACTTGCTTAAAGTACTTAAGGTGCAAAGAATGGCTCGTTTGGAAGATGGGAAGTTTTGTAACAATAACGTAGATGATGAGATTTTTTTAAAACCAGTTATAGATGAGATTAAAAACCTGAAAGCTATTAGGAATCAGGTTGGGGCTCACTTTACTTTTGATGGTGCTTTAGTCAGTGATAGTGATATTGAGGATTTTGCAAAATCAACAATTAAATTAGCTGACTTATTGGTTTGCCCAATAAATGGAACTTTACCAGACCGAAATAAGTCTGGATCTTATTGGGAAACAAAGAGTGGTGCAATTCGACTTTTTCCTTTAATTGAACCTTAAAGCCTTAAATGATAAAGGACTACCAAAATATTGAACGAATCTCTACAGCTAACAGCACCTACCCAAAAGTGGCGGTTCAGTGGTTAAATCAAGCTTTGTGCATCTATCAAAGTTTCTGCTTGGTTGACAGTGAAGTGCTTAGAAATCGCCACCTTCGGGTAGCTGCAAACCGTTATAAAACGATTTTAAATAATAGTAACAAAATGTCAGACTAGAATTTAAATCCTTCTTTTACAAATCTTGATATTCGTAGATTAGTGGCAAGAATAACCAATAAAAACAGAGTGACATCGAAAAGCTAAAAGAGTAAGAATATAAATACATAAAATATGACTTATACAATTATCAAAGAATCTACAATGTTGTCAACAAACTCATTAAAAAGAAAAGTAGAAAATATCCTTAATGAAAAAACCAAAGACGGTTATGAAGTTGTAACAGTAGCTTTTGGGCTAAATATTTGGTGGATGCCAACGGCTTTTATTACGTTCAGAAAATAGATATTGTACACCCTTTCTAGCACAAGTCTTCCGTGAGGAGGCAAAAGAGATGGGATGACTTGTGCTTTAGATAAGAAAATTGAAATTAAGCCAAAAAAACATCATCATAAGTCAGGACTTTCTTAAATCAGCCCGCTAAGACTTGCGATATAAAGATATAATTAATCACCATGGCAACTAAAGAATTAAAAAGCTACTCGCTTGCCGAGATGAAAGACAAGTATATCGGTAAAGTTGGAACACAAGAACGTGACCAATACGAATACGAACTCCGTATGGACGTTTTAAATATGATAAATAAGAGCGTTTCAAAATCACAAAAAAGTTTATAATTTTTGATCTTACCTCTATCTCTTATAAAGAAGAGACTGTCTTATATCACCATTGTGTGTCAGGCTGAGCGGAGTCGAAGCCTTTTCTTATCCTTCGACTCCGCTCAGGATGACAATTGCTTCGAATCTGCTTAATGTGACTAATACGATTTTTGGAAACGACCTCTTCTTTAAAAATTAAGCAAAGCTCATTTTATAACCCAAACGCACCTAACCCAACTTAAATAAACCGGGGCGGCATCGGTATCTTTTTGCCTCGGTTTTTTGAGCTTAGGCCTTGAGTGGGCAAAAAATAAAGCAGAGCACCGGACTAGCGGAAAATAGTTTCACAGCCTTTGCTTTACAAAACAAAAAAAGCAGCGTCTCCTTTTCCAGAAACGCTGCTTTCCATCATATTTTCTAAAAAACAATTATTGCCTTGCTCTTTGCATAGGGTTTACACCTGTAGATGCACCTCTAGCCGGAGCTTTTTGTTGCTTAAACAACTCGAAACGGGTAGGGGCTAATTGTCTTGGGAAAGTGTTATTACTTTCGTCTATATCTGCGGTTTCTTTATAAGGGTCTAGCTTTACAGAAGCCATTTCCTTGGTTTTAGCGAATACCTTGGTTACCTTTTCCTCATTTTTTCTCCAGATATAAGCCGGGATATAATCTACTTCTTTTGTGCCATCGGTATAAGTCCACTCGATGATGATAGGCATCACCAAACCACCTTTATTGCTAAATTCTAACTCGTAGAAATTGGTTTTGCTATCGTAAAGGGCTTTTTCTTCGGGGCTTAAAGCATCGTAATAGTTTTTAAACTGTGCTTTTTTGTCTTTGGTAGCAGCAAATCTGTCCCATTTATTATAAAAATCGTTTAAAGAAGTATCAGCTTCCACAGCGAAGTTAATATTGGCCTCGCGGTTTCTTTTTCTGCTGATGCTATAGCCTTCTTCATCATAAAGTTTTCTATCGTAAGCAGCTTCAATTTCTGGGTTTTTAGTATCCATACGGTAATATTTAACGGCATCAAGCGAGATGTCTACCGCATCGGTTCCGTAAAACCAGCCTCTCCAAAACCAATCTAAATCTACCGCAGAGGCATCTTCCATGGTTCTGAAGAAATCTGCCGGAGTAGGGTGTTTAAAAGCCCATCTTTTAGCGTATTCTTTAAAAGCATAGTCAAACAGCTCGCGGCCCATAACGGTTTCTCTTAAAATATTAAGAGCGGTAGCAGGTTTGCCATAAGCGTTTGGCCCAAAATTGATGATGTTTTCTGAGTTGGTCATGATAGGCTCAAGCTCATTTTTAGGTAAGCGCATATAATCTGCAATTAAATGTGCCGGACCTCTTTTTGATGGGTAGTTGTTATCCCATTCTTGCTCTGTTAAATACTGGCAAAAAGTGTTTAAACCTTCGTCCATCCAGCTCCATTGGCGTTCATCAGAATTTACAATCATCGGGAAGAAATTATGCCCAACTTCGTGAATAATAACGCCTATCATCCCATATTTAGTAGCTTCAGAATAGGTACCGTCTTTTTCTGCTCTCCCGTAGTTGAAACAAATCATAGGGTACTCCATACCGTTTGCAGCTTCAACAGAAATAGCAACCGGATAAGGGTAAGGGATAGTATGTTTAGAATAAACTTCTAATGTTTTAGCAATAACTTTGGTAGAGTATTTTCTGTAAAGTGGATAAGCCTCTGGGCCGTAATAAGACATTGCCATTGGGCTGTTACCTTCTACATTTACCTTCATCGCATCCCAAACCAATCTTCTGGAAGTTACAAAAGCAAAATCTCTTACATTGGTAGCTTTATAAACCCAAGTTTTTTTTGCCGATGATTTTTTCTTCATCGCATTTTTAGCATCATTTAAAGTCACAATCTCTATAGGTTCTTTAGCGGTTTGTGCTTGTTTCCATCTGTTTAGCTGTGTGCTATTTAAAACTTGAGCGTAGTTTTGACATTCGCCCGTAGCACCCACTACATGGTCTGCAGGTACGGTAATATTTACTTTATAATCGCCAAAAGCTAAAGCAAACTCACCACGACCAGTAAATTGTTTGTTTTGCCAACCTTGAAAGTCTGAGTAAACAGCCATTCTAGGGAACCATTGTGCTATGGTGTACAGGTAATTATCGTCTTCTTCAAAATATTCTAATCCACCACGGCCACCTTGTACCATTCTGTTCGGGATTTTGTAGTTCCAGCTTACTTTAAACGTGTATTTACCGCCTGGGTTAAGGGTGCTAGGTAAATCTATACGCATCATGGTGTGGTTAATGGTATATTTTAGATTTTTACCGCCAGCATCAGTAACTTTTAAAATGTTAACGCCATAACCATCCTCAACACCATTAATTCTTTTAAGTTGGTTATAGGTCATTTTCTCGCTCATCTTGCTACCATCAAACTTTTGGTTTTCGCCGTCAGCTTTATGCTCGTTTTCATCCAATTGTAGCCATAAATAAGTTAATGGGTCTGGCGAGTTATTGGTATAAACCACCGTTTCAGAGCCTTTTAATATTTGCTTGGTGTCATCAATTTCTACATCAATATCATAATCTGCTTTTTGTTGCCAGTATTTTGGGCCCGGTGCACCAGAAGCAGAGCGGTACATATTTGGGCTTCTTAAAATGGTTTCTAGCTGCTCAAATTTATTACCGTGGTTAGCATTGGGGTTGTGTTGTAAAAATTGTGCTTGCGTATATGCTATAGAAGCAACAAGCAAGAAAATAAAAGCTAAAACTTTCTTCATAATTTATATTAAGGTATTCTTTCTATAGCCATGAGGAGTGAAATCCCAAAAATGGCGGATGAAATAAACAAATTCCACTCTCTTTTTTGTACTCTTATCATATTTACCAATAAAAATGATAAGACAAGTATCGAAAATACGATAATTATTTGTCCAAATTCTAATCCTAAGTTAAAAGCAAGTAGCTCTGCAACAACATTGTTGCTTTTTCCCATCAAACTCTTCAAATAATTAGAAAAACCAAGGCCATGTATCAGTCCAAACATCAGCGCAAGCAAATAAGAGGTATTGATGTTTTTTCTGATGGTTTGTTTATTGATGATGTTTAAAATGGTAGTAATTAAAATGGTTATTGGAATTAAAAACTCTATCCAGCTACTAGGAATTAAGATTTTATTGAAAACGCTAAGTGCTAAGGTTAAAGAGTGCCCAACGGTGAAGGCGGTTACCAGAATTAAAATTTTTTTCCAGTCTTTAACGAGGTAAGTACCGCAAAGTGCTGTTACAAATAAAATATGATCATAACCCTGCCAGTCTAAAATATGCTGCCAGCCGAGTTCAAAAAACAAAGAAAAGTCTTGCATCTATAATTTTTCTTAATTTAGGATGTTAAATCAATCTTGAAGTTATTAATAATGCTGAAGATATTAAGTTTATTGTTTGTCTTTTTTCATCCTTTCTATGTAAGTGTTACAGAAATAAGGCAAAACCCAGAAAGTAAAACCATACAAATAAGTACCAAAATTTTCTTTGATGATTTAGAAAAAGCTATAAAAGAAGAGAGCGGACAAGAAATCAATATCCTAAAACCAACAGATAAAGCAGCGCTAGAAAAATTAATAGCGGCTTACTTACAAAAACATTTGTATGTGGTAGCAAATGGTAAAACTATGTCGGCTAATTTTTTAGGTTTTGAGATAGAAGAAGATGCGGCCTGGTGTTATCTGGAAACAGAAAAAGTTGCTAAAATCAATAAATTAGAGGTTTTTAATGATGTTTTATTTAAACAGCATGATAGTCAGGTAAACATTTTAAATGTGCTAGCTGGAGACACTAAAACCAGTACAAAACTAGACAACCCAAAGAACCGGGCTTTCTTTAGCTTTAAGTAATAGCTTCATTATCAATAGCGTCCTAAACGAATAAAAAAAGAGAAAGGAAAGTTTTAACTCATCGTTACCTTTGAGGTTGCACAAAAACAAACCCTTTCTCAATGGTAAATGTAACACTATTCTCCCAAATCATATCAAAACTTGAGCGTTCAAAGTTCAACAAACTGGTATCTACATCTCAGAGCGACAAACATAATAAAGGTTATACAAGCTGGACACATCTAGTATCGATGTTGTTCTGCCAGTTTGCCAAAAGCCAATCGGTACGTGATATTAGTAACGGTCTTCGTTCAGCTACTGGCAACCTCAATCATTTAGGTATTCAAAAAGCTCCATCTAAATCTAGTGTAAGCTATCAGAACAAGCACAGGGACTATAACATCTTCAAGTCCTATTATTTCATACTGTTAGAAAGTTTGGGACAGCAGGCAGGCTTTAAACAAATAAAGTTCAGGATTAAGTCCAAAATCTTCCTGTTAGACTCCACTACTATCAGTCTGTGTCTTTCTCTATTTGATTGGGCCAGGTACAAAACAGCTAAAGGAGCGGTTAAACTGCATACTCTGCTTGATTATGATGGCAATCTACCAGCATATGTCAATATTACCAACGGCAAAACTGCGGATAACAAAGGAGCTTATGATGTGCCTTTACACAAAGGAAGTGTTATTGTTGCAGACCGATTCTATAATGACTTTGCCCTGCTGAATGTTTGGGACAGCAACGGCGTATTTTTTGTGATCAGACATAAAGAAAACCTCCAATATACTACAGTTAAGGAAAATATATTGCCGGAGAACAGGCATAAGAATATCCTGATTGACGAGATTATTGAGCTTAAAACCACAAAATCAAAGGACAGCTATCCCAAAAACTTAAGAAGAGTGGCTGTTTGGGATGATAAAAATGAACAAACTATAGAAATTATTACCAATCAAATGTATTGGACAGCAAACACCATCAGTGAGCTTTATAAAAGCAGATGGCAGATTGAAATCTTTTTTAGAGAGATCAAACAGAACCTGCATATCAAATCATTTATCGGAACCACAGAAAATGCCGTGATGATACAGATATGGACAGCGCTAATTACCATCCTCATCCTTAAAGCACTTAAAGCAATGGCTAAATATGGATGGCAGCTCTCCAACCTTATCGCATTTATCAGACTTAACATATTTGTGAAAATAAATCTACAGAATTGGCTCGATAGGCCTTTTGAAGAACCCGATGAGCTAAAAGATAAACAAGTTATTCAAGGGGTTCTTTTCTGAAATCTATTTTTATCTCATAAATTTTAAGCTATTGCGTTACTTTTGATGTTTTCATAAACGTTTAGGACAGTATTGCTTCATTATACAATATTTAAGATATATTTACAGAAAATATAATTACACAGTCATTTGAAATTCGAAGAATTTAATTTCGTAAGCTCATTACAAGAAGGTTTAGATACCATGGGCTTCACCAAAGCAACCCCAATACAAGAACAAGCTATTCCTGTTATTTTAAACAATCAAGATTTAATAGCTTGTGCACAAACAGGTACGGGTAAAACAGCATCTTATTTATTGCCTGTTCTGCATAAAATCCAATTATTAGGAACCGATGATATCAATACCATCATCTTAGCGCCAACCAGAGAGTTAGCCTTACAAATAGACCAGCAGATTATGGGCTTGGCTTATTTTACAGGTTGCACTTCTATTGCCGTTTATGGCGGTGGCGATGGTATCAATTACGAGCAGCAAAAAAGATCTTTAGCAGAAGGAGTAAACATTATTGTGGCTACTCCTGGACGCTTAATTGCTCATTTAACAGCAGGAAAGATAGATTTCTCTAAGCTACAACATTTGGTTTTAGACGAGGCCGACCGTATGCTGGATATGGGTTTCTTTGATGATATTGTTCGTATCATGAGTTACCTGCCGGCAGAACGTCAGAATATTATGTTTTCTGCTACCATGCCGCATAAAATCAGGACTTTAGCTAATAAAATCCTTCGTAACCCGGTAGAAGTTAATATCGCCATCTCTAAACCATCAGAGGGTATCAATCAGCAAGCTTATATGGCTTTTGATGAGCAAAAAATACCTTTACTCAAAACCATTTTAGCCGATGCAGCTTATAGTAGCATTATCATTTTTGCATCCCGTAAGGAGATTGTTAAAAAATTGAATTCCGAGCTGAATAAAAAAGGAATAGCGGCAGAAGCTTTCCACTCAGACCTAGACCAAGAACAGCGTGAAGATATCATGAGTAGGTTTAAAGGTAAAAAGCTAAGTGTTTTGGTTGGCACCGATGTTATTTCTAGAGGGATTGATGTTGAAGGTATCAGCTTAGTAGTCAATTACGATGTACCACCAGATCCAGAAGATTACATTCACCGTATTGGCCGTACAGCCAGAGCAGAAACCACCGGAACGGCTATAACCTTTATTAATGATAAAGACCAAAATAAATTTGGAAGGATAGAAGCTTTAATGGGGCGTGAAGTTCCTAAAATAGCTTTGCCCGAGAGTTTAGGGGAAGCGCCTGTATATAAGCCAAATACATCTGGCGGAGGTAGCGGAAAAAGCAATTGGAAGAAGAAAAAGTTCAATAAAAACAAAAAGCCTCAGCAACAACAAGCTAAGCAGGCTTAGTATTCTTAAATCTTATCTTTAAAAATCCAAAATCAAATTTATCTTTGCAGGCTATGAGTATGACTGCTAAAGAAATCCGTCAGGCATTTTTAGATTTTTTTGCTTCTAAAGGCCACCAGATTGTTCCATCTGCACCTATTGTTGTTAAAAACGACCCAACCTTGATGTTTACCAACGCTGGTATGAATCAGTTTAAGGATCTTTTTTTAGGGGAAGCACCTATAAAATATCCTCGTGTGGCCGATACGCAACGTTGTTTAAGGGTTTCTGGCAAGCATAATGATTTAGAAGAGGTAGGTATTGATACCTATCACCACACCATGTTTGAGATGCTGGGGAACTGGAGCTTTGGCGATTATTTCAAGAAAGAAGCCATAGAATGGAGTTGGGAGCTACTTACCGAGGTTTATAAGCTAGATAAAGAGCGTTTATATGTAACCATATTTGAAGGCGATGAGAAAGAAGGTTTGGCAAAAGACCAAGAAGCTTACGATTTATGGTTGCAATTTGTACCTAAAGAGCGCATCCTTACCGGAAATAAAAAAGATAATTTTTGGGAAATGGGAGAAACAGGTCCATGTGGCCCATGTTCAGAAATCCATTTCGATAGTCGTTCTAACGAAGAAAGGGCTAAAATAAATGGCGCTACTTTGGTAAATGCCGATGACCCTCAAGTGATAGAAATCTGGAATAACGTTTTTATGGAGTTTAACCGTTTAAAAGACGGCTCTCTAAAAAAACTTCCTGCCCAACATGTTGATACCGGAATGGGTTTCGAGCGTTTGGTGCGTGTAATACAAGGTAAAACCTCAAATTACGATTCTGATGTGTTTACACCGATGATTGAATTTATTTCGAAATCTGCGGGTGTAGCTTATAACGCTGATGCGCAACCGGGTGATCAGGATTGGGGACAAGCCGTTACGATGCGTGTAATGGCAGACCATATCAGGGCTATTGCTTTTGCTATTGCAGATGGGCAGTTGCCTTCTAATAATAAAGCAGGCTATGTTATTCGTCGTATTTTAAGAAGAGCAATACGTTATGCTTATCAATATTTAGGCTTCAAAGAGCCCTTCATGAATAAATTGGTGCCTTTATTGGCAGCGCAGTTCAAAGGTGTTTTTGATGAATTGATAGCGCAACAAGATTTTGTTCAAAAAGTAATCTTAGAAGAAGAAAATGCCTTTTTAAGAACTTTAGAAAACGGAATTATCCGTTTCGAAAAATACATTCAGGAAAATAAAGGTACGGTGATGAACGGTCCTTTTGCTTTTGAGTTGTATGATACTTTTGGTTTCCCGATAGACTTAACCGAGCTGATGGCTAGAGAAAAGGGCTTAAGTGTAGATATGGAAGGCTTTGCTGTAGAACTTGAAAAACAAAAAACTCGTTCCAGAGCAGCAACAGCCATTGATACAGAAGACTGGGTTATCGTTAGCGAAGGCGAAGAAGTAGAATTTTTAGGTTACGATGATTGGGAAGCTAAAGCTAAAATTTTAAAATACCGTAAAGTAAAGGCTAAAGGAAAAGAGCAGTACCAATTGGTATTAGACCGTACTCCTTTTTATGCAGAAAGTGGTGGTCAGGTAGGAGATAGTGGTATTTTAATTGGTGAGGGTGAAGAGGTTATCATTACCGATACCAAGAAAGAAAATGGCTTAATTATTCATTTTACCGATGCTTTACCTCAAAACTTAGAGACAGAGTTTGTAGCTAAAATAAACTCGCTAAGCAGAACTTTAACAGAAAATAACCACTCGGCAACCCACTTACTACATGCTGCATTAAAAATGGTACTGGGCGACCATGTGAATCAAAAAGGTTCTTTGGTAAATGCAGATCAATTAAGGTTTGATTTCTCTCATTTCTCTAAACTTACTGATGAGGAAATTCATCAAGTAGAAGCTATTGTTAACGAGAAGATTAGAGAAAACATCGCTTTAAAAGAAGAAAGAAATGTGCCTTACCAAAAAGCTATAGAAAGCGGCGTAACGGCTTTATTTGGTGAGAAATATGGCGATTTTGTTCGTGTAATAACTTTTGATGACCATTACTCCAAAGAGCTTTGTGGTGGTACTCACGTAAAAGCAACTGGGCAAATCGGGTATTTTAAAATTGTTTCTGAAAGTGCTGTTGCAGCAGGTGTGCGTAGGATAGAAGCCATCACGGCTATTGCAGCAGAGCAGTTTATACAAGAGCAAAATCAACTTTTAGCTAGTTTAAAGGAGTTGTTAAAAAATCCTAAAGACCTTGCTAAAAGCGTTGAAGCTTTGTTAGAAGAAAACAGCAAGCTTAAAAAGGAAGTAGAAAAATCTGTTTCTGAAAAAGCATCAGGTTTAAAAAATGCTTTAAAAGATAAAGCGGAAGAAATAAACGGCATTCAGTTTATTGCAGCATTGGTAGATCTACCTCATGCTGATGCGGTAAAAAATTTAGCTTTCCAGCTGAAAGATGTGGTAGATAATTTATTCTTGGTTATAGGTGCTACTTTTGATGGTAAACCAAATTTAACCGTTATGCTTTCTGATAATTTAGTGAAAGATAAAGGTTTAAATGCCAGCACTATCGTGAGAGAGTTAGCCAAAGAAATACAAGGTGGCGGTGGCGGTCAGCCTTTTTATGCTACCGCAGGTGGTAAAAACCCTGATGGTTTAAAAAGTGCTTTAGACAAAGCTAAAGCTTATTTATAGTGATATACTTATCTCGCTAGGATACACCTATCTCGCTAGGATATACCTATCTCGCTAGGATACACCTATCTCGCTAGGATACACCTAGCTTTATTGAACTTTATTGAAATTTAATCCCGTTGGGATTATGAGTTGGTAGTATTGTGTCTTGCTTGGATATATCTATGTTTATCTCACTAGGATATACCTAGTGTTATTTCACTAGGATATACCTAGTGTTATTTCACTAGGATATACCTAGTGTTATTGATATTTAATCCCGTTGGGATTATGAGTAATTAGGTGCTTTTTTAGTTTTATATCTAAGTTTGTATATATTAGTTTGTAAAGAATTTGCCTCTTTAATTATTATTAACTTAAACAAAAAAATAAAAAGCATTTCATTATCAAGTTTCAGGCTAAGCCCAAAGGGCTTAAACTTGATTAACCACAGGTAAAACCTGTGTGATACACCATAAACATCATGAGTACCTATACACAAATCATCTATCAAATCGTATTTAGCACTAAATACCGAGAACGCGTCTTAACCAAGAATAACAGAAAAGAACTTTTTAAATACATATGGGGGATTTTAGAAAGTAAAAAATGTCACTTATATCGTATAAATGGTGTTGAAGACCACATCCACATTGTAACACATTTACATCCCTCAGTATCCTTAGCATCTTTGGTAAAAGACATTAAAGTAGCTAGCTCTTTATACATTAAAGAAAAAAAACTATTTGAAAATTTTATAGGTTGGCAAGGTGGTTACGGTGCTTTTACTTACAGCATCAAAGAAAAAGCAAGAGTCATCAAATATGTTAAAAATCAGGAAGAGCATCATGGCGAAAAAACTTTTAAAGAAGAGTACATTGCTTTACTTGATGAACACGGAATTGAATTTGAAGAGAAATACCTGTGGTGATAAATTATAGTTAATAAACCTTCGTGACACATACATCACACAGAGATCACACAGAGCAATCCGAAGGAGCACCGAAGGAAGAATTGATTAAAACTCAGAAATACGTATCTCCTATAGCTTAACCATTTTAAGGTATTTAATCATCTTTTGATGATTGATTTTTAATCATCCCACATCTAAAAACACTTCTATTTATCATTATCTCAAAACCAACTATAAATACTACCAATATTTTACATTATTCGTAAAATTTGCCTTAAAAATGGCTATATGTATGTTTTAAATTATATTTGATGAAATGTGCCCATCAATTTTTTAGGCGAATTATAAGAATGACGGTTATTTCAGAAGCTATTTTAAACAAGTACGAGGCAGTAATAGGCCTTGAAGTTCACGTTCAATTATCTACAAAGTCAAAGGCTTTTTGTTCAGATTCTGCAAGTTTTGGCAATCAGCCAAATACCAATATCAGCCCTGTCTCCTTAGGTTTACCGGGCGCTTTGCCTTATACCAATGAGGCTATGATAAAGAGTGCGGTAAAACTAGGCTTAGCTATACAATCAGAAATTAACCGTTTCAATTACTTCGACCGTAAAAATTATTTTTATGCCGATTTGCCTAAAGGTTTCCAAACTACCCAAGATAACCAACCCATTTGCAAAGGCGGAAAGCTAAAAATCATCTTAAACGATGGCACAACAAAGGATATTTTATTAAACCGTATCCACATGGAAGAGGATGCCGGTAAAAGTATTCACGACATAGATCCATTATACTCATACATAGATTTAAATAGAGCAGGCGTACCACTTTTAGAAGTGGTGAGCGAGCCTATGATTTCTTCTGGTGAAGAAGCCGCAGCTTATTTAACCGAGCTTAGAAAATTAGTACGTTACCTTGATATTTGTGATGGTAACATGGAAGAAGGCTCTATGCGTTGCGATGCTAATATTTCTGTTCGTTTAAAAGGAGAAAAAGCTTTAGGTAAGCGTTGCGAGGTAAAGAACTTAAATTCTATTAAAAACGTTCAAAAAGCCATAGAATACGAAATCATTCGTCAAATAAATCTGATTGAAGAAGGCGTAATTATAGAGCAAAATACTTTAAATTTTGATGCCAGTACAGGTATCACTACACCTTTACGCTCTAAAGAAATGGCTAATGATTATCGCTATTTCCCCGAGCCTGATTTATTACCTATAGCATTAAGCGAAGCTTATATCAATGAGATAGAAGCAGCAATGCCAGCCCTGCCAGAGCAATTGGTAGCTAAGTTTACACAAGAAATGAACTTACCAGAATACGATGCTCGTGTCATAACAGCAGAAAAAGCTATGGCCGATTACTATTTAGCGATAACAGACAGCTGCGAAAATTGCAAAGCAGCTTCTAATTGGGTGATGGGGCCGGTAAAATCCTATTTAAACGATAAAGGTTTAAATTTTACAGATTTTAGCGTTGCCGCTGATAAAATTGCAGCTATCATCAATTTGGTAGAAGAAGGGAAATTAAACAACAATCAAGCTAAAGATGTGTTATTCCCAGCGGTAATCAATCATCCTGATAAAGAAGTGAAGCTTTTAGCAGAAGAGCTAAATCTTATCATTAATGATAATCATGATGAATTAGAAGGTTTTATTGATGCTGCAGTGGCTAAATTTCCTGATAAAGTTACCGAGTACCATAATGGTAAAAAAGGCGTTTTAGGATTGTTTATGGGCGAGGTGATGAAAATTTCAAAAGGTAAGATAGACCCTAAAAAAGCCAACCAGGTATTAATCAGTAAAATAGAAAGTTTAAAATAATGGCAAAAGGAATTATAGCTTTTTTATGTTTAGCTATTGGTTTTGTTTCATGTAAGAACAAAACTGAGTTTGTGATAAACGGTGCAGTTAAAAATAAAGGCGAACAGCAAAAAATTTATTTATACGCTAGCAATAATATGGGTCAAATGGCTCCAATTGATTCTACTTTTTTTGATGAAAATCAAGAGTTTACTTTAAAATACAAATCAGAAAAGCCAGATTTCTTTCAATTAGTAATCGGGAATAAATCTTATATGCTGATAGCTTCTAATGGTGATGAAATAGACTTTAAAACCGATTTAAGAGACAATTCTGGCGCTTACCAAGTAGAAGGTTCTGAGGAAGCAGAAAAGATTACCGCCTACAATAGAATCACCACAACTTTTACAAGTAAAACAGGTGCTATGGCAGAGCAATACAGTAAAATGATTGATAGCAACCCAGATTTAAAAGACTCTTTAATAGCAAAATACACAGCAAAATCTCAAGAAATAGCAAAACCTTTCCTAAAGAATTCTTATGATTTTATTGAGACTAATAAAAAATCTCTGACTGCTTTTTTTGCTGCTAATGTGATGATGGGCGTTAATGCAACGGCATACGAATCTCAATTAATAGCATACAGTAAAGAAGCAAAAGCAAATTTCCCCAATAACCCCGCTGTACAAGCATTTGCGCAACAAATGGAAATGGCTAGTAAAACAGCTATAGGCCAGTTAGCACCAGAAGTTAGTGCAGAAACTCCGGAAGGAAAAATCATTAAACTTTCTGATTTTAAAGGTAAATATGTGTTGCTAGATTTTTGGGCAAGTTGGTGTGCACCTTGTCGACAAGAAAACCCTAATATTGTTAAGGTTTACCAGCAGTTTAAAGCTAAAAACTTCACCGTTCTTGGTTTTTCTTTAGATGATGATAAAGGTAAATGGCAACAAGCCATACAGGCAGATAACCTAAACTGGACACATATTTCTGAAATGAAACAGTGGGATTCTGAAAATGCTCGTTTATACAATGTTAATGCAATACCAGCTTCTTTTCTAATTAATCCGGAAGGAAAAATCATCGCTAAAAACTTAAGAGGAGAAGAGCTAGAGGCCTTTTTACAGAAGACTTTATAATTAATGTTTAGCATGAAGTTTGATTTCTGACAAATTGTTGTTAAAATAGTATGAACTTTAACAATTTGTTAATATTGGCTTAACTAAAACATTCACTTAAGCTCATAAATTAGCTACAAATAAATAAAGCATGAACGTTAACAAGCAAAAAATTTTAATTGTAGATGATGAACCTGATATTCTAGAGCTTATAGAATACAACCTACGTAAGGAAGGATATCATGTAATTACGGCTAGTAACGGACAAGAAGCAGTATCAGAAGCTCGTAAGCATTTACCAGATTTAATTATTCTTGATATCATGATGCCTAAAATGGATGGGATAGAAGCCTGTAGAATTATGCGTTCTATGCCAGAATTTAAGAATACATTCATGGTATTTTTAACTGCCCGAAGCGAAGAATATTCTGAAATTGCTGGTTTTAATGTTGGTGCCGATGATTACATAGCCAAACCCATTAAACCAAGAGCTTTAGTAAGTAGAATAAATGCCATTTTAAGAAGAAATGTTCAGAACGATGAATTGGTAGAAAATAAGGTAGAAATTGGCGATTTAGTAATCGATAGAGAATCTTTCTTAGTTTACCAAAACGGTAATAAAGTAGTTTTAGCAAAAAAAGAATTCGAGCTTTTATACCTTTTAGCCTCAAAACCTGGTAAAGTTTACACCCGCGAAGTTATCTTGAAAAATATTTGGGAAGACTCTGTAGTGGTTACCAACAGAACTATAGACGTACACATTAGAAAGTTAAGAGAAAAACTAGGAGACGATTATGTAAGCACCGTTAAAGGTGTTGGCTATAAGTTTGAAGCTTAATATTTTATCTAGCCAAGACTTTATAAATAATTGAAATAGATAATACCATATTAAAATATTAAAACGTGTCAATCCATATTGATACGTTTTTTGTTTTAGGCTAAGCTTGATATCAGGATGCTAACTGTTAAAACACAAGCAATTTTCTTATCTTTGCCATCCTTATGAAGTTTCCAAATTTTAAAGACCTTATTATTTTTGAGGATAATGATTTAATTATCGTAAATAAACCTCCATTCTTAGCATCATTAGATGAAAGGGAAGGTGGCGATATCAATTTATTAAGACTTGCCAAACAATACCATGCCGATGCTCAAATTTGCCACCGTTTAGATAAGGAAACTTCAGGCTTAATAATCGTTGCTAAAAACCCAGAAGCTTACAGGCATATTGCTATGCAGTTTGAGCATCGTAAAGTGAAAAAAGTTTATCACGCAATTGTAGACGGAACGCATATTTTTGAAGATTTATTGATTGATTTACCCATTTTAAATGCTGGTAAAGGTAATGTGATGATTAGCAGAAGTGAGGGAAAAAAAGCCGATACCTATTTCAAATCTCTAAAATACTTCAAACATTATACACTTATAGAGGCCAGGCCGGTAACTGGTAGGATGCACCAAATCAGGATACATTTGGCTACCCAAAGAGCTTCTATTACCGGAGATGATATGTATGGTGGTAAACCAGCTTTTTTATCCAAAATAAAAAGAGGTTACCGTTTAACAGATGAAGAAGAGCAACCTATCATGAAAAGGTTTGCTTTACATGCAAAAGAATCTACTTTTACTATGTTAAATGGAGAAGAAAGAACTTTCGAAGCGCCATATCCTAAAGATTTTGCTGTTTTGTTAAAGTTGTTAGAAAAAAACGACGTTTAATACTCTAAAGCAAATTAGAATTTTAAATTTTTGTTGCATTTCCATAAATAATCCCTAGTTTTAGCAAAACTTTAGGGGTGTCCCGTTTGCGGGCTGAGATTATACCCTTTGAACCTGATGCAGTTCATACTGCCGAAGGGAAAAGTGAAAAGCTTTCTATAGCTTTTTTCGTTTGGCTTTCCTTAAAGGTCATTCCTAAAGTTTGTTTTTAAACTGTTCAGGAATGAAAATAAAAATCAACAATCAATTTTTCGAGTTTACAGCAGCTCCAACTGTACAAGAGCTTATTCAGCATGTTTTTCCTTCCGGAGATTTTGCTGGGATGGCTTTGGCTGTGAACCAAACAGTTATCCCAAAATCTCAATGGGATACTTTACTCATCCACGAAAACGATCAAATTGACATTATAAAAGCTACTCAAGGCGGTTAATCCTCATTAAAAAAATCAAATTATGAAAACAGACAAAATTCCAACCGAGCAAAAAATATCAAGAGAGCCTTTTCCTGCATCTCAGAAAATTTATGTAAAAGGCGAGCTACATCCCATACAGGTTGCCATGAGGCAAATCACGCTAAGCGAAACTAAAATTCATAACGGTTTTGGTTTAACAGAACCTAATCCGCCTGTAGCTGTTTATGATACCAGTGGCCCTTATACAGATCCAAATATGGATATTGATGTAAAAAAAGGATTGCCAAAGCTTCGTCAACAATGGATTTTAGATAGAAATGATGTAGAGCAATTGTCAGAAATAAGCTCAGAATACGGTAAAAAACGCCTAAATGATAGTAAACTAGATGAGTTAAGATTTAGTAGAAATGCTAATCCTCTTAAAGCAAAACCGGGTAAAAATGTATCGCAAATGCATTATGCTCGTAAAGGAATCATCACGCCAGAGATGGAATATATTGCCATTAGAGAAAATCAACAAATAGCACTTTTAAAAGAACAATTAGGTGATCAGTTTGAAACTATGGCAGCGCAACATCAAGGTAATAGTTTTGGTGCTTTAACCCCAAAGGGAATGATAACGCCAGAATTTGTTAGACAAGAAGTTGCTAGTGGAAGAGCGGTTATTCCTTGTAATATTAACCATCCGGAGCTTGAGCCTATGATTATTGGGAGAAATTTTCTGGTAAAAATTAATGCTAACATTGGTAATTCTGCAGTAAGCTCAAGTATAGAAGAAGAGGTAGAGAAAGCAGTTTGGGCTTGTCGTTGGGGTGCCGATACCATTATGGATTTATCCACTGGTAAAAATATCCATGAAACCCGCGAATGGATCATCAGAAACTCCCCAGTGCCTATTGGTACAGTACCCATTTATCAAGCTTTGGAAAAAGTAAACGGTAAAGCAGAAGATTTAACTTGGGAACTTTTTAGAGATACTTTAATAGAACAAGCAGAGCAAGGTGTAGATTATTTTACCATTCATGCTGGCGTTTTGTTAAGATATGTTCCATTAACAGCTAAAAGAATTACAGGTATCGTTTCAAGAGGGGGTTCTATTATGGCCAAATGGTGTTTGGCACACCATAAAGAAAACTTCTTATACACACATTTTGAAGAGATTTGCGAAATCATGAAAGCTTATGATGTTGCTTTTTCATTAGGGGATGGTTTAAGACCCGGTTCTATTGCTGATGCTAATGATGCTGCCCAATTTGGTGAATTAGAGACTTTAGGAGAGCTTACCAAAATAGCTTGGAAACACGATGTACAAACCATTATTGAAGGTCCGGGGCATGTTCCCATGCATTTGATAAAGGAAAATATGGAAAAGCAATTAGCGCATTGCGGTGAAGCTCCATTTTATACCTTAGGCCCTCTAACAACAGATATTGCCCCGGGCTATGACCATATTACTTCTGCCATTGGTGCAGCCATGATAGGTTGGTATGGTACGGCAATGCTTTGTTATGTTACACCAAAAGAGCATCTGGGTTTACCTAATAAAAAAGATGTTAAAGATGGTGTAATTACATACAAAATTGCTGCACATGCTGCTGATTTAGCTAAAGGACATCCGGGAGCACAATACAGAGATAATGCTTTAAGTAAAGCCCGTTTTGAGTTTAGATGGGAAGACCAATTTAACCTGTCTTTAGACCCCGATACGGCTAAAGAATTTCATGATGAGACATTGCCAGCTGAAGGTGCTAAAATTGCTCATTTCTGCTCTATGTGTGGGCCAAACTTTTGCTCAATGAAGATTACGCAAGATGTAAGAGCTTATGCCGCAGAAAACGGTTTAGATGAAACCAAAGTTTTGGAAAAAGGTATGGAAGAAAAAGCTAAAGAATTTACAGCCAAAGGAAGCGAAATTTATCTGTAATGGAATTAGTCGTTATTTCTAATCCTGTTGAAGTTTATGATGAAGTGGATTTAGTTAAACAGTTATTTAATAATGGTTTAACTAAATTTCATTTCCGTAAGCCCAAGGCAACTCTAGAGCAGTGTAAAGACTTTCTAAATGCCTTTGATAAAGCTGATTTAGCTAAAATAGCTTTACACCAATTTCATCATTTGGTGAAAGATTTTGATATCAAACATTTGCATTTTAAAGAGCGAGATAGGCATTACAGTAGCTCTTTAGAACTGGCACAATTAAAGTTAGAAGGCTTTACTTTAAGCACTTCTATACATGATGCAAAGGATATTCAAACTTTAGCTCATTTTGATTATGCTTTTCTGGGGCCTGTTTTTAACAGTATTTCAAAAATTGGCTATATGGCTAAATCTCATGATAACTGGATAAATGCTTTAAAAAGAAATGATTTTCCAGTTTTTGCGGTTGGAGGAGTGGAGAAAGCTAATATACAGCAGTTAAATGCTTTAGAATTTAAAGGAGCGGCAGTTTTAGGCGCTATTTGGGAAGCCGTAAACCCTGTTGAGGAATTTAAACTATTAAAATCGTTATGCCTACAACAAGACCCTATGTATTAAGTATTGCAGGTTTAGACCCTAGTGCAGGAGCAGGCTTAATAGCTGATTGTAAAGTTTTTGAGCAATTAAAGGTTTATGGTTTTGGAGTAAGTTCTGCCATTACTGTACAAGATGAAGCAAATGTATATGAGCTCAATTGGCTTGATGAGAATCAAATCATGAAACAGCTAGAGCCTTTAGTTGCTACATATCCTATCCAAGCTTGTAAAATAGGTATTGTAAAGGATATTGATTTATTACTACAAATAGTTGATTTTCTTAAAGATAAACTCCCTCATATAAAGATTATAGTAGACCCTGTTCTTAAAAGTTCATCAGGTTTTGATTTTATGAGTTATGACGGAGAACAATCGTGGAAAAAACTGTTATCTAAGGTTGAATTAATAACACCCAATTACCTAGAAATGAAAATACTATCACAAAATAAAGAGGTACTAGAAGCAACAAAAGAATGGGCCAGATACGGGAATATTTTATTAAAGGGCGGACATCATACTGAACATTTAGGTATTGATTTTCTCTTTACAAATCAAGAAGTTAAGCGCTTTATGCCATCAGAAACTTTAGTTTATCCTAAACATGGTTCTGGCTGTGTGCTGTCTGCCGCAATTACTTCATACTTGGCTTTAGGTTTTTGTTTAACTGAATCTTGTGATTTAGCCAAAACCTATACAGAACAATTTTTAAATAGTGAAAAAGGACTTTTAGGATACCATCATTTATGATTTCGAAACTACACTATATCTCACAAGGAGAAACTCCTGAAGCGCATTTAATGGCTATAGAAAGCGTGTTAAAAGCAGGCGCTAAATGGATTCAATTACGTATGAAAAAGTTTGATGAAGCTCTGGTTTTAGCTACTGCAAAAGAAGTAAAATTACTTTGCAATGTCTATGAAGCAAAATTAGTTATCAATGATTACCCATTGGTAGCTAAGGAAGTAAAGTCTTTTGGTTTACATTTAGGTTTAAATGATATGCCTATCAAAGAAGCCAGAGCAATAGTAGGTTATCAAATGATTATTGGTGGAACAGCTAATACTTTTGCTGATGTTGAAAAGCGTATTACGGATGGAGCAGATTATATAGGCTTAGGCCCATACAGATTCACCAAAACGAAAGAAAACTTAAGTCCGGTTTTAGGTGCACAAGGCTACCGTACCATTATCCAAAAAATGAAAGAATACGGTTATAAAACACCAATTATTGCCATTGGTGGTATTGTTAAAACTGATATTTCAGAGTTAAAACGCAAAGGTGTATATGGGGTTGCGCTATCTGGCGAGTTAACCAATGCCAATAATAAACATCAACTAATTAAGGAAATACATAGCTTATTAGAAGCAGAATAAAATATAAAACATCTATGTTAAAAATAGCAGATAAAACCTTTAAATCACGTTTATTTACAGGTACTGGTAAATTTGGCTCTGCCAAGTTGATGGAAGAAGCTTTATTAGCATCCGAGTCAGAATTGGTAACGGTAGCCTTAAAACGTGTTGATTTACAGCATAAAGAAGACGATATTCTTCAGCATTTAAATCATTCACATTTAAATTTATTACCCAATACATCGGGTGTTAGAAATGCTAAAGAAGCGGTTTATGCAGCACAACTGGCTCGTGAAGCATTAGAAACCAATTGGGTTAAATTAGAAATACATCCTGATCCAAAATATCTCATGCCAGACCCTATAGAAACTTTATTGGCTACAGAAGAATTAGCAAAGTTGGGTTTCATTGTATTGCCTTACATACATGCCGACCCAGTATTGTGTAAGCGCTTAGAAGATGCAGGTACAGCAGCCGTAATGCCTTTAGGCTCGCCAATTGGTAGTAATAAAGGCCTAAAAACTATTGATTTTTTGGAGATTATCATCTCGCAAAGTAAAGTCCCTGTAGTTATTGATGCCGGCATTGGTGCGCCATCAGATGCAGCAAAAGCCATGGAGATAGGTGCCGATGCTGTTTTGGTAAACACCGCTATTGCTGTTGCTGGCAACCCTGTAGAGATGGCTATAGCTTTTAAAATGGCTGTTGAAGCAGGTAGAAAAGCCTACGAAGCTAAATTAGCAAAAACAGTAAACCATGCGGTTGCAAGTAGTCCATTAACTTCTTTTTTAGATGTCTGAGTTTTTAGAAATATTTAAGCAATACCATTGGGATGATGTTAAAGCATCTATCTACAATAAAAACCATATTGATGTTGAAGAGGCTTTGCACAACCCGAAAAGAGGTTTAGAAGACTTTAAAGCCTTGGTTTCGCCAGCAGCATCGGCTTATTTAGAGCCTATGGCACAATTAAGTCATCAGCTTACGCAAAAGCGCTTTGGTAAGACCCTGCAAATGTATATTCCACTTTATTTATCTAACGAGTGTAATAACATTTGCACTTATTGTGGTTTTAGCCTCGATAATAAAATCAAAAGGAAAACGCTAAGCCCCATAGAGATTATGCAGGAGGTGAGTGTTATCAAAAATATGGGATACGACCATGTTTTGCTGGTTACAGGCGAAGCCAACCAAACGGTACATGTAGATTATTTTAAAAAGGTTTTAGATTTAATAAGACCTCATTTCTCACACATATCTATGGAAGTACAGCCTTTAGACCAAGAAGATTATGAAGCTTTAATCCCGCTAGGCTTAAATACTGTTTTGGTTTATCAAGAAACTTATCATCAGGAGGATTATAAAAAACATCACCCGAAAGGGAAAAAATCAAATTTTGAATATCGTTTAGCAACACCTGATAGGTTGGGAAGAGCCGGAATCCATAAAATGGGTTTAGGTGTTTTAATTGGCTTGGAAGATTGGCGTACAGATTGCTTTTTTACAGCCTTGCATTTGCAATATCTAGAAAAAACCTATTGGCAAACAAAATACAGCTTATCGTTTCCGCGATTGAGACCTTTTAGCGGTGGTTTAGAACCAAAAGTAGCCATGAATGATAGAGAATTGGCCCAATTAATTTGTGCTTACAGGATTTTTAATGAGGAAGTAGAGCTATCTATATCTACCAGAGAATCAACTTCTTTTAGAAATCATATCATTAAAATGGGAATTACCTCTATAAGTGCCGGAAGTAAAACCAACCCAGGCGGCTATACCGTAGCGCCAGAATCTTTAGAACAGTTTGAAATCAGCGATGAACGCAGTCCGCAAGAAATTGCCCAAATGATAAAAAACAGCGGATATGAGGTTGTTTGGAAAGATTGGGATCAAGTTTTGTAAATTGCTGAGCTTTTAAATATGATAAGATGGACTTAAACGAGGCAGAAAAGATAAGATATAACAGACAACTCATTTTACCTGAGCTAGGTTTATCTGGCCAGAATAAACTTAAAAATGCCAAAGTTTTAATGGTTGGTGCTGGAGGTTTAGGTTGCCCGGTTTTACAATATCTGGCTGCGGCAGGAGTAGGACATATTGGTGTTATTGACCATGATCTGGTTGATGAAAGTAATCTCCATCGTCAAATTTTATATAACCATTTAGATATTGGTAAAAACAAAGCTTTAGTTGCCAAAGAAAAATTGTCTTTGTTAAATCCTTTAGTTAATACTGATTCTTATTCCTTTAAGTTAAGTGATGAAAATGCTTCAGAAATTATCCAAAACTATGATTTAATAATTGATGGTTCTGACAATTTTAAAACTAGGTATTTGGTTAATGATGTTTGTGTTAGCTTAAAGAAACCATGGGTATTTGGTTCTATTTTTAAATTCGAAGGTCAGGTTGCTATTTTTCATCCCGAAACTGCAAATACTTATCGTGATGTTTACCCAGAAGCTCCAGATGAAAGTACAGTACCCAATTGTGCCGAAATTGGTGTTTTAGGAATTCTACCGGGTTTAATAGGTTTGATCATGGCTAATGAAGCTATCAAGTTTATTTGCGATATTGGTGAAACTTTATTGGGTAAATTGTTGGTTTATGATACTTTAGAGAATGATTTTAAGATTTATCAACTTGCACAACCTAAACCAAAAATAAAAAAAAGACCATTAAAAATAGATAAAAACGTGGCTACAGAAATTGAATTTAACGATTTAGATCAACTAGGGAATTATTATTTATTAGACATAAGAGAGGAGTGGGAGTTTGAAGATTTTAATAAAGGAGGTACCAATATTCCTTTAAATCTTTTACCTCAGCAATTGCATGTATTAGCAGGAGAGGATAAAATTGTTTGCTGCTGTAATTATGGTAATAAAAGTAAAATAGCAGTAAAACTTATTAAAGACCAATATCCTGATAAGGAAGTTTATAGTGTGAAAAACGGTATAGAAGAGTGTTAAGCTGCTTTTCTTTTAGATTTTTCCCATGCAGCAGATTGCTGTCCTTTGAAATATCTGATAGTACCTGCTAAAGCTGCATAGTTCATTAAACAAAAATAATAAGGGATAAAAACAGCGTGATTTTCAACTTTTTTTGCTCTAATAACCAACCTAAAGCTGATGCTACATAAAAAAATATTTGTAGCATCAATATAGTTTGATACAGAAGTAAATCTGGATATTGATAAACAATTGAACAGTTTAAAATAAAAGCTACCAACATTAAAGCTGGTGTAACGGCCCATCTTAATACTTTATGACTGATGTATTGAAAAGTTAAAATAGGATTTTTAAAAGGATTAGCCGCCTTTTTTAACCTAAAAATAGATTGTATTCCGCCAGCTACAATTCTAATTTTTCTTTTAAGTTCTTCTGCGGAGTTTTCAGATGCGGTTTCAATAGCATAAGCCTTTGGTTCATAAGCAATAATATAACCTTGCTCTGCAATACGCATGGCTATCATATGGTCGTCAATAATGGTATCACTTTCTACAGGTTGGTATAAAGCAGTTCTGATACTGAAAAGCTCTCCGGCTGCGCCAATGCTAGAATAAAGCTCGTAATCCCATTTTTTTAAAGCCGATTCATATTTCCAATAAAAACCTTCTCCAGCAGCACTAGCATCAGCTTTTTCATCAACCATAATGCGTTTTTCGCCAGCCACAGCACCAACTTTAGCTATTTGGTAATGTTTTACAAGCTCTTTTATAGCCTCAGAATTTAAGAAAGTATTAGCATCCGTGAAAACGGTAATTTCTCCTCTAATATGTGATATAGCTCTTTTAATAGCCGCCATTTTACCCGCTCTGTTGTCTTGGTGAAGCAGTTCTATATCTTTATACTGGCTAATAATTTGCGGCGTTTGGTCTGATGAGCCATCTGTGATAAACAAAATCTGAAACTTATCTTTTGGATAGTCTATAGCCAAACAGTTCTGAATTTTTTCTTCTATAAAATCTTCCTCATTAAAAGCAGCTATTAATAAAGTTGTACTAGGTAAATGGCTATCCACCAGGTTTTTGATATCCTTTTTAGGTTTGAAAATTCTCTTAAGCTTTATCAATATAAAAAGTAAAATTCCATAGCCTAGGAAAGCATAAAACACCACAAATAAAGAAAACCAGAAAAAAGCTATCATGAATTTTTGATTTTAAAGCCCAAGTTCTTACTGTCAATTGAATTAGAAAAATTCCATAAAACACCTTTTAAAACCCATTTTATTAAATCTTTTCTGCCTTTTAAAAGGTATTGAAGCATCATTCTAGGGCAGGCAATGCTACAATAATAAATACTAAAAGCAAAAGTGTTTAAAGAGCTAGTATTTTTTCTGATGAAGAGCATCCTATTTCTTACAGAGAAAAAGGTTTTTAATGCGCTCTCTTTGCCAACACTTACCGATTCTTTATGGTAAATATGCGTTTTTCCGGTGAACCATATTTTTTTGCCCAATCTTTTAAACTTCTCGCACCAATCTAATTCTTCGTAATACAAGAAATAATTTTCATCCATTTTCCCGGCTTTTTGTAAATCGATTTTACGGCACATCACAGCGGCACCGTGGCAAAAACCAGTCTCGTTACTTGTTGTTTGGTATTGCCCATTGTTGGTTTCAAACTGGCCTATACAATCGTTTCTAGCAGTTAAATAGTTAAGAGGAGTGAAGCCTGCATATTGTATCAGACTTTTATCTTCATGATAAAGAATTAATGGAGAGAGTAAGCCAATTTGTGGGTTTTGTTCCATTTCAGAAATCATGGTTTCTATGCAACCTGGGATTATTTCTGTATCGTTATTTAAAAGAAAGAGATAATCTCCTTTGGCAACTTGTAAACCTAAATTGTTACCACCTGCAAAACCAAGGTTTTTTTCTGAGCGTATAAAAACTATTTCTGGGTAATGTTTAAGAAATGTTTCATGATGATTTTCATCACTGCCGTTATCTATCAAAATAACTTCTAAATTAGCAGTTGAATAATGTGCCTTAACTGATTTTAGAAAATCTATAGTAGCTTGTGGCTGATTATAGTTTACAGTGATGATGGAGACTAAACTCATTGGTTAAAGAGAACAAAAAATATACAGCTTTCAAAATAAAAGATTTTGTCTGACGAAAAAAATATATCCGAGCAATTTAAGGCCTTTAAAGACCTTGAAAATAAAGATTTAAGTTTGGAAACAAAGTTAGATGAATTGATTTTATTGCTTGAAAAAAACGAGTTAGATACAGATAGCATCAAAAAGATGCAGCAGAAATTTAACCGAGTTGTGGATAAAAAGATAGCACAGAAAAATGCCATTAGCGAAATCAAGGATGTTTCTATGAAAAATCTAGACAATCTTGAAAAGCTAAATCAGCTAGAAATTTTGTTAAACAACAACCATATAGATTCTAAACAGGCCAGTAAAATTAAAATAGAAGTAGGTTTATTAAGGTTAGTTAAGATGTTAATAGGCTTTTTAATGATCACCTTAGGATTTGCCATGATTATTTTGCCTACGCCACATTCTTTTGAGATGTTTACCATTTTTTGGTTTAACCCAGATGATGGTGTTACGCTGATGGATTTAATTTCGCTTTTAATTATTGCTACCGGAGTTTATATCGTCATTAAATCTTTTTTTAAATTTAACAAATAACAAAGCAGCTTGAATAATAAAATACTCTTAGTAGACGACGAAGTTTTACAACTGAAAATCATGGAAAGATTACTGAAATCTGATGGATATCAGTGTATTTCTGTGACTTCTGTACAAGAGGCCGAGCTTGTTTTGAAACATCAAATTCCAGATTTGATTATTTCTGACTATGAAATGCCTGAGGCTAATGGTTTTGTTTTTAGAGAAAAACTCTTAAAAAACGATGCTTTAAAAAATGTTCCTTTTTTGTTTTTAACATCTTTTAATCAGGAAGATTTGGTACAAAAAGGTTTAGACTTACAAGCCTTAGATTATATCCCTAAAAATATACCTCCAAGCCAGTTATTAGCAAAAATTAATAACTTGATGAATACGGTACATGAGCATTACCAGAAATCATTATCTGAAATTAAAAACATTGCTAAAAAGCTTAATTTAAGTAATATACCAGCTAAAGCACCCATCTTAAAGCATTTCGAAATACACTATTTCAACCAATCTTATCAAAATCATCCGGGTGGAGATTTTATAGATTTTATTAAAATTAACGAGCGTTATACGGTCTTGATTTTGGGCGATGTGATGGGGAAGAAGTGGGGTGCTTGGTTTTTCTCTTTTAGTTTTTTAAGTTACATCAGATCAGCAGTGAGGATATGTGTACTTGATGAAAATCTATCATTGAAAGAGATTCTGAGCAAGATTAATAAGGTTATTTATGCTGATGAGTTTTTAAAAGATATTTTCTCTACCCTAAGTATGGTTTTGGTTGATGATGAGGAAGCCAAAATTACCTACGCCGGAGCCGGAGATTTACCTCTATTAAAATTCTCTCATCAACATGATGAACTTTCGTCTCATCAATCAGACGGTATTTTACTAGGATTTTTAGAGAATAGTACTTTTTCTGAACAAGATATTAATTTTGAAGTGGGAGAAGAAGCTTATTTAGTTTCTGATGGGATGATAGATTTTGAAGTTAATGCGGTTAAAAAATCCGATATCAATCTACTTAAAAAAAGATTGTACGATTTAAAAGTTTCAGGAAAGTCAACAGAAGAAATCAAAGAAATTTTGTTTAATAAAGAGGTTTCACAAATAGATGATTGCAGTTTTATCATCATCAAAAGAAAATAATAATTTAAAGCTATGAAAATTAGTACAGTAAAAACCGATAAAGCGCTTATCATAAACATAGAAGAGGCTGAGGCAAACTTCTCAAAATCAGACCAGTTTAAAGAGCTTGTTTTTCAAGAAATAGAAAAAGGAAATCATCAATTAATACTATCATTTAAGCAGGTAGATTATTTGGATAGTTCTTTTTTAGGCGCTGTAGTTGCCGTATTGAAGCATCTTATCCCGCTTCAGGGCAAATTGGTTCTGGTAGAATTAAATACAGATATTAAAAACTTGTTTGAATTAACCCGTTTAGATAAAGTTTTCGAAATAAAAGATGATGTTGTAGAAGCTTCAAATATTTTTTAATGAGTTTAGCTTTACCTATCATTATTCAAGCAGAAGCTCCTCAAAAACCAGAGGATATCAATAGCTTTATTAAGGCATTTGTTGAGTTACTTACTCAACACATTCAGCCCAATGCTAAACTTTTATCTAACATTAAACTTATTTTAATTGAATATTGTACCAACGCTATTAAACATGTTACTGATGAGGTAAATATCATACAAGCAGAGCTAGATAAGCCTATTTTGCGTCTGAAAAAAATAGATAAAGCTCCAAAATTTAAAATCGGTGATTTAATTCTTTCTCATGATATCCTTTTAAATTATGCTTTTATAGAGCTTCATAGAGATAGTTTTCAGTTTATTTTAAGAGATGATAAACAGCAGGAAAATATCAATTTAATACCAGAACATTTTGGTTTTGAGATTGTCATAAGAGCCTCAGAAGAATTTATTTATCAATATAACAAAGAGGATAAAACCAATGTGTTTTGTGCTAGCTTAACTTTAAACTAGAATGGCTTTTATCCAAACGATTATCCAAAAAGTAAATAATAAGCATTTTTTGTCATTAGCCGGGAATGGATCTATGGCAGTATTAGCAATGCTTACAGTTGCTATACTTTTTAGAAATTTAAGTTTGGTACAAATGGGTAGTTGGGTGTTTTTCCAAACTATTTTTACGCTAATAGATGGTTTTAGATCTGGCTTTTTGCAAACAGCTCTCATTAAATTTTACTCTGGGGTAGCGCATGCTAAAGCTAAAATAATTTTAGGTGCTACCTGGTATATAGCAGTTATTTTAACGCTTTTATTCCTTGGTATCAATTTGATTTTATATGTCGTTTTATCTTTATTAAATGATGCTAATCCAGATTTTCAAACTGCCGTTAAATGGTTTGGGATAACTTTTTTAATGTCTCTACCTTATAACGTTAGCACTTGGATTTTACAAGCCGACCAAAGGTTTGACAGGTTGTTACTTTTAAGACTTATCAACCAGATTTTATTGATTTTATTTGTTTTAGCCTTAATTTATACTGAAAATTTAAATCTAAACTCGGTCTTAATAGCCAATTTAATCGCGTTAAGTATGACCAGCTTATTTACTATCCTTAAAAAATGGTCGGGTATACAATATTGGTTTTCAAGAACTCAAGAAAATGTAAAAGAATTATTCCATTTTGGTAAATACAGTGTTGGCAGTATGGTGAGCTCTTATTTATTAAGAAGTTCTGATAATTTTATCATCATGTTTTTCTTAGGTCCGGCTGCTGTGGCCATGTACAGTATCCCTTTAAGGCTAATGGAAATTATCGAGATTCCGCTAAGAAGTTTTATGGCGACTGCAATGCCTGCCATGTCCAACGCTTTTAATCAAAATAAATTAAAAGATTTAACTCATATCATGAACAAGTATATGGGTTTGCTAACTTTTGGCTTGTTACCCGTATCAATTATAGCAGTTTTATTGGCACACCTTGCTGTTTCTTTAATAGGAGGAGAAAAATATATAACTACTGATGCTGTTTTTACGTATCAGATTTTAATGTCATTTACGATTTTATATCCATTAGATAGATTTTTAGGAGTTACCTTAGATATTATCAATAAACCCTCGCTCAATTTCATAAAAGTGATTTTGATGTTAGTAGTGAATATTATTTTTGATGTTATAGGGATTTATACTTTAAATTCTATTATTGGAGTTGCTTTAGCCAGTTTCTTTACTTTTTCTGTAGGGATAGCTTTTGGTTACTATTCATTAAAGAAATATCTAAATTTTAGTTTTTTGGATATTTGGGTGACTAGTTTGAATGAAATTAAATTGATTTTTAATAAGAGTTTAAAAGTTTAGGGTTAGGTTATGAAAATAGCGCATTTAATTTTAACTCATCAAAGCCCTAAACAACTACAAAGATTGGTAAGTAGTTTAGAGCATCCGGAAGCGTATTTTTTTATCCATTTAGATCTTAAAGCAGATTTAAACGCTTTTAAATCACCATTTAAATCTGATAGGGTAGTTTTTATTAAAGATAGAGTTGATGTGAAATGGGGGACTTACAGCATGGTTAAAGCTACCTTAAATGGCTTTAATGAAATTTTAAGTTTTCCTGTAGATTTTGATTTTGTGAACCTATTAAGCGGTCAAGATTATCCTTTAAGAAGCACCTCTAGTTTTCATAATTTTCTTGAACAAAATAAAGATTTTTCTTTCATGCATTATTGGTTTATAAAAACCGATTGGCCTGATGTACATTCCAGAATATTTGAATATCATTTCGATGATTTTGACTTCGTTGGAAAATTTAAAATAGCATCTGTTTTAAACTTTCTTTTACCTAAAAGGAAATTACCTTACGGTTTAGAGCCTGTTGGGCGCTCACAATGGTTTACAGTAAATATGGTACATCTTAAATACATGATGCAGTATGTAGAAAATCATCCTGCTTATATCAAATATTTTAGGTTAACATGGGGCTGCGATGAGTTTTTTTTCCAAACCATTTTATACAATTCTATCTATAAAGATCAAATAGTAAATAACAACTTAAGGTATATTGATTGGTCTGAAGGAAATGATAGCCCTAAAACTCTTGAACTATCAGATTTAGAAAGTTTAAAGCAGTCTAAAGATTTCTTTGCCAGAAAATTTGATGAAATAAAAAGTGCTAATTTATTAAAAGAAATAGATTCACTTAGAGAAGCTCATTAAACTACTTTCTCCCAGCTTTTAGTTTCCCAATTATATCTTTTTACCACTACCGCCGGATTACCAACGGCAACGCTATAATCATCAATATTTTTAGTTACCACGCTACCAGCACCTATAATACAATGTTTTCCTATTTTAACTCCAGCCGTGATTACGCAATTAGCACCTATCCAAGCATCATCACCAATATCAACCAGTTTAGTAAGTATTTTCTGATTTTTAGGTGCTACATGAATATCTTCATACTGATGATTTAAAGCAGAAATAACCACATGTTGAGCAATAATTGTATTGTTCCCTATATTAACAGGTCCTATAATAACGTTTGATAAACCAACAACAACATCGTTACCAATATTTACATCACCAACAGCATTATTAATAACAGTAAAATCTTCTATCAAAGCATTTTTTCCAACATTAAATGCTTTAAAAGGAAAAACATCTAACCTGCTTCGTCTTCTAATGATAGTACCTTTTCCTTTATGATGCTTAAACGGATTTAGAAAAAGCTTCACCCATAATCTTGGGCTATATCTATTTCGTGGGATTAACAACCATAAAGCTATTTTTTTTAAAAATGGATCGGATTTTATTCTTTCTAAAACGGACATATCATTAACTTTTTAATTTTGTACTAATGGCTTTGTAAATTTCTTTTACAGAATTTTTCCATGTGTGTGTCAGAGCAAATGCTATTCTTTGTTGAGCAATTTGCTGTGTATTTGTTAATAATGCCTGTTCAATGAGAGTGGTATATTCTTCTTTATCTTTTGCTAAAAACACATAATCTTTAAAAACTTCCATAGCTTCTGTTTGGGTTGCTACCACAGGTTTTCCTAATGCTAAATACTCATCAATTTTACGTGGGTAATTACCAATGGTTAATTGATTTAGCAACTGTGGATTGATACAAACATCAAAGCTATTAATATATTTAGCTAATTCATCAACCTTTTTAGAGCCCAAGAATAAAACATTGTCTTGTTGATGAAGATTACTTTTCTGGAAAGCATCATCTTCATTTCCTACTAAAGCGATTGTCCATTCTGGTTTATCTAAAGCTATTTTTTGCATAATTTCTATATCTAATCTAGAACTTGTGATAGCGCCTACATAACCAATAATAGGAGTTTTGATGTCTTTAAGTTCCTCAGCTTTAGGGATACTTTCTGGATGAAGAAATAAATCAAAATCACAACCTTGACCAACGTAGTATGAAGATGGATTGTATTGCTTGCAATAATTGGTTAAATAAAGAGAATTTGAAACAACTAAATCACTTTTTGCTATTAATAAAGGTTCAAGCTTTTTACCATGTTTATTCCAATATTCGGTAGCTAAAATGTAATCTCTAGAATAATAAATGCTAAGCTTTGGCTTTAATAGCTCTTTAAGGTGGAAGCTATCATGTAAATCGTTATCATTAAACAAGATAATATCTTTAAAGCCTAATTCTTTAAGTGCTTTTTTTATTGTTTTAGCATAGCGCTTATTGTTGATTTTGTTTACCATATCAAAAATAAAATTATCTGGTAGCCAATGAACAGATTCGCTATAACAATCAGGAAATAGATTCCAAAAATGATGGTCTATTTCCACTAAACCCGAGACTTCTTTTTTTATAACACGCTTTCTGAATTGTAATTTCTCATCGGGATTCTTTTTAAGAAACTCTTTTCTTTTAATTGGGCTGTTGACGTATAAAACACGGTTATCCTGAGCAAACTCGAGGGCAATATTTTTACAATTGCTGCCAATTTCAACATCCCAAGCTTGTTGCCCTACAATGACGATGTCTTTGCCACTTATCATAAATTTTTAAGTTTAGAGCGAAAATTTTGCAGCCAATTTTTATCCATAAAGGGTTTCTCAAATAACAAGAAAAAAATTGCGCTTAAACAAATAGTTACCGGTAAAAATATCAATAATTGAATAGCTAAATTTATAAAATAGCTATCGGTAATATAAATATGTTTGGTGAATTTAATGATAAACTCTGATATAGGTAAGTGAACCAAGTAAATGGTATAACACATACCGCCAATAGCCATAATCCATTTATTGCAAATAAATTTATTGATATAGATGCCTTTAAACGCAGCGTAGAAGAAGAAAAACAAGGCTAAAACAACAATTATTCTATTCGATAATTCAAAATCCCAACTCCAAAAAGTTATGAGTAAGATGATAGAAAGTAGCCCAAGAATATCATAACCGATATTTCTTTTGATATGATTCCAATCGCATAAATAAATATCAGCTAAAAGAAAACCTATTAAAAAGTAGTGCAAATGAGCTAGAATAGTTAAGCTAGTAGGAGCAAGGTAAAATTTGAAATATTGTTGTAAACCCATTATAATAGCAGTAAAGCTTATAATAGCTATTCTCCTCCAGATTTTATTTTTAATAGCAAATAAAGCTAAAGCCATAAAAGGTGCTAATATATAAAACTGTATTTCTATCTCTAATGTCCAGGTAGGGGGGTTAAACGGCGACCAATCTTGATAAATTAAAGAATGCGTATAGGTAATATTAGCTAAATAATGTGGTAAATAAGCTAAAAAACTTTGTTGATGATAAACGATAAATACAATGAAGAATACCGTCATCCAAAAGATATAAGGTGGTTCTAATCGGGTTATTCTTCTCCAAAAATATTCCTTAAGACTAACTTTTTTTGTGTTTTTTAAATGATAAGATGCAAAGGGTAAGGCCAAAATAAAACCACTAATCACGAAGAAGATAAAAACGCCTAAAAAACCTCTTGAAGCTAAAAAACTACTATAATCATCTTCTAATGAAGTGCTAAATTTGATAGTTGTATTTCGCTCAAACCGCTCTGCCATGTGTTGTATCATCACAGGTACTATGGCTATAAATCTTAATCCATCAATTTCACTTATGAGCTTTCTACCAGAAGTTACTCTAGCTAATTTATGTGGTATATTTTGTAGTAGTTTAATCATTAATTTTAAAATTTCTTTTCGCTTTTTTCATATTAGTTTTATATCCACTATAAAATCCCCAAAGAAAAAATACAATTGCAGGTAAGGCTATAATTTCAAATGGCATATTTATACATATTTGTTTACATCTGTTTCTTTATCAAGCTTTGGTGCAAGTATTACATAAGACCATGACATGTAAAGCATCATAGATGATGGTAGCCCGTTCATAACTTCATTACCGTAGCTACAAAAAAACAGTCCGGCGGTACCAGCCGTTAGAGCTATACATTTTACCCTTAAACCATGATCTTGTAAATTCCACACAATACCACAGCATTTTCCTAATATAAACATCACAATACTAAACCAAACCACTAAGCCTACTACACCATACATCACCCAAATCTTTACCCAATAACTATCCGGCGGTATATGTGAGAGATATTTATCAGCATTATACTTATCGCCATTAACACCAGTTATACCAACACCGCCACCAAAAGGTAAATCTTCCATGGCTAGTCTCAATTTTTTCTGATTATTAAATCTTACGTTAAGAGAGGCATCTTTAGGGTCTACAGCAGTTCTTAACCTGTTAATTTGATAGCTTCCACTTCCAATGGTAGAGTATTTAAGAAATCCATAAAAAAGAACACACATGATGGTTCCAAGAATTAAAACCTTAAAGTTCTTAGTTAAAAATATTGCAAAAAAACCTCCTGCGGCTAAAGCAAATAATGCCCCTCGAGTACCAGAAATAAGCATTCCGTAAAAAAGAATGCCTGCTGCTAATCCTAATGCAATTTTTTTCCAAAGTTTAAACGGACCTAAAGCTAAAACAAGCGCTACCAAACTTACATGGGCTTGTGATGCTCCAAATTGTCCAGCATCGGTATACATAGAAAATACTCTTAGTTGACCAAATAGAACGTGGGTTAAATCTGCACCTGCGTCAAGCCATATTTGCTCACCTACAGAAACGCCAAACCATAACTGTTTTAAACCATAACAGGTTGCTAAAACAGACATAGAGATAATAATGGCTAAAAAGATATTAAGGTCTTTCCTTCTATTTAATAGTAAAAAGGCAATAGGAGCTACAAGAAGCCAATTTAAAGCAGTAAATCTTATCTCATTTAACCAACCTAAAATGCTGGCATCAGCAGGGTTTAGTACTTCTAGAATGTTGATAATGAACCACACCAATACGAGTATACAGTAGTCGTTATTAAGGTTACTCCAATTGTATTTCGGATAATTAAAGATGATGGCAAGCCATGAAAGTGCTAGTAAAGCTTCCATTACAGGCCCAAATGGTAATTGTGGGTTATTTCTTAATAATCCGGAGATGATGAAACAGTAAACAACGTAAGAAAGAAATGCAATTTTGGGCTCTTTAAATACTAAGACAAGGTAAACTATCCCTGATGCTAAGGCAATTGTAACAACTAAAGCCAAGAGCTCCATTTTAACGGTTAATGAGCCAACTAACCAGGCCAATAATATACCTAGAAGGGTGATTATAATAATTCTAAAGATATCAGAAGAAAATAAATTTGACTTCATATCTACGATTCTTGCTTTTTAACAACCTGATGCTTAGTAGCTACAGATCTTTGATTAGCATTTTTGGCATTCAATAAAGATATTACTTGGTAATAAATAAATATAGGTATTGAGTATAATGCTTTATAAATCTTTTTATCTGTATGTGATACGTTTAAAGCGAGGACAAAAGTAATAATGAAACTTAAAAAGCTAATCGTCCAAATAATCATAGCTGTTATGTTTAATAAATAGCTATTGATGAGGAAAAATAAGCCTGAAAGTAAAATCAATAAAAATAGTGGTGGGCGTAATAATATAATCCCAAATAAAAATTGATTAAAATTGAAGTTCTTAATGCTTTGTGATATCAACTTAAAACCAAATTTAAAATACCTAAACCAAGTATTAATCCATCTAGACCTTTGATTAACCAATTGATCTGATTGTGATGTTTTTTGATCATATACAATAGCCGTTTCACAAAAAGCTATTCTTTTTTGATGACAAAGAATAAGATATTGTAAAACTTTATCAAAACCTGCTCCTTTAATTGTGGTATTTTCTAGGCATTTTTTGTATAAATCAACGGTAAAAGCCATTCCAGAGCCTGCTAAGGTAGCAGAAGAACCTAGTTGAAACAAAACTTTTCCATCAAAAAAATGATAATAAATGTCTCTGGCTGCATCTAGTTTGGCAATCATAGTATCTAAGTTTTTTGCTGCTCTAATACCTTGTACAGCTTCAAAACCTACATGAAAATAGTTGTTGATTTCTTTAAGGATGTTTTTATCAACCATATTATCACTATCTATAATCATTAAAGCTTCATGCTGACGAACAAAATGGTTAATAGCATAGAAATGTGAACCTGTATTACTGGCGATAATTTGTTCTGGATATAAAACACTAATAGAAGAATGGTTAAAGTTTAGGTTTTCGTTTTTTTTACAATTATCAGCAACTATATAGATATGATAATTCTCATAATCTATTGCTAGAAGTGATTTTACAACTTCAGGAATTAAATCTGTTTGTTGATATGCAGTAACAATAATTGCAAAATCTTGTTGGTGTTTTACGTATGGTATAATGCTATTTTTATTAGCGAAAAATCTCCAAAAAATAAAAAGTATAAGTGGAAGAACTAAATTAATTCCAATGATTATTTGAATGAATACAAAAAGTATCGCAAATAAATTATCCAAAACAATTTTATTTAAAACTTAGACTCTTCTTTTACTTTATTTAATATCCAACCAATATATTTATCATCTAATGAAGTTAAATAATCAAGGTCTTTATTGTAATGGCTATATACTTGTTTACCAAACTCAAATACAGATATATTTTTATCAGCATACATAATCCATTCTTTTGCTTTATTTAAACTTTTAAAGAGCAGGTATCAATTATAATAACATCAAATTTCTTTTTAAAATCTTCAAAAATAGACTCAATCACATGCTCTTCTACAACTTCTAGCAAAGAAGAATCACCTCCTTTATTGCCAATAATGGTAATGGCATTATCCTCAGGTAAAATTCTATCTTTTACGTAATCCTCAATATAAGTTTTATGATTTGATGCTTCAGAAATATCAGGTTTATCAAAATCGCCATCTATAAGCAATACTTTTTTATTTAGCATGGCAAAAGAATAGGCTAGAGACAAAGAGAAAAAGGTTTTACCCTCGTTAGGAATCATACTGGTTACAGCTAAAACTTTATTATTATTATAAAGCATCTTGGTTTTAACCTCAAACCTTATGGCTCTCAATAAATTCTTAAAGTTTAGTGTGTCTTGGTCTGGCGTTTTATTAAGCCAAATATCTTTTAAATCGGTAAAACTCTTTAAATAGCTTAATTCTCCTATAACAGGTATTTCAGTAGTTTTTTCTAACTCCTCAACACTTTTTATAGATCTATCTAAAACAAAAAGAATAAAGAAAACTAAAGTACAAAAGATAAAGCTAATCATACCACTAAGTATAACCAATAGCATTTTTTTTGATGGCTGCGGTAAACCAGGCATCGCTAATTGAATCTGTCTTAATTTAGTATTAGAATTTGCTTGCATGTTTACTTGGTTGTATTTATTTAATACATCCAAATACTCTGTACTAGCAACTTCAATATCTCTTTCTAAAGTTTGTACAACGGCATCAAAAGGAACTAAAGTTTTAAATTTTTGATTGAGACTATTTAAATGGTTTTCTATTGTTGCTAAACTGTATTTAGCTAAATCTCCGGTAATTTCAAGCGTGATTTTTTCCGTTATAAGCTTCTCTTTAGTATTTAAAGGACTTATAATGTATTTATCAGAGGCATCATTAATTTGGTTAGCTAAAATGTTATTTAATGAGTCTAGGCTTTTATTATAAACAGGATTAAAAGAGCTTTGAACGTATTTTTCTGTTATAGATTTTATTTTTTCTTTGGTAGAAACTATCTCTCTATTAATTTTTGATAAGGTTGATTCTAAATATTTTTTCTCCGTAGGGTTAAATTTATCATTAATATTTTGAAGTGTTTGCGAGTAAGAATCAATACTTTTTTGAGTTTCTAATTTTTTACTCTCAAAATCCATAATTTCGCCATAGAGAATTTTAGATTGCTCGTAAAGATTTATAACATTATTTTTAATCTTATAATCCCTCAGCTGGCTCATTTTTTCATCTAATGACTGTCTTTTTTGAGCCAGTAGTGAACTTAGATAAGCAACCCCTTTATTTTCGTTTTCTTTACTTGTGAAAGCGTAATATTTGATGAATTCTTGGCAAATAGCATTTACAACAAAAGCGGATAACTCAGGATTTTCAGACTCAAAGCTTACAATAATAAAGTCACTATCTGTGTTTCTATAAATCCTTAACTTTTTATTTAAAGATTCCTCATCGTATTTCATAGAAACCAAAACCTGATATAGGCCTCTTTGGTCTTTATCCCAAAGAGATAAAGGTTCCATTTTATTATATTTCTGAGTATATACTTCTACAGCATGTTTTCTGGCAGAAGCGTTTAATTCTTTTAAAAGTTGACTAGAATTTCTAAACGGCTTTTTACTCGTTAAATCATGAAGCATTAACTTATATGAAATCTGATCGGTAATCAGTTTCAACTTCATAATTTCTATGAGATTATTAAATCTTTGTGAAATTCTTGATTCTTGAACGTAAGTTTCCTTTTCTTGTAGTACTTGTTGAGACTCATCTACAAAGCCAGTAGATATTTGAGCCTCAGACACATAATTATCTAAGATATTTTTACCTAAAAAATATGTGATAATAACCGTAATAATAGGTACGATAATTAAGACATATTTTCTTTTATATAAATATTTTAGAAACTTAATTACGTCCATTTATTTTAATATCTTCTAATTTTTCGCCTACTAGTTCTTCTAATAAGGCCTTTGCATTAAAAACTTCTGCTTCTGCTTCTATACGACTTTTGTTTTGATCAGTAGTATTTAGCAAAACATTGGTATAAACTTCAAGACTAACTTCACCTTTTTCATATTTATATTTCATCTCTTTTAAAAGAGATTCTGCATCTAGAGTAGCTTTTGAACTGATTTTTAATAAATTAACATATTTTAAATACTCATAATATCTGTTCTTAACTTCTCTTTCTAAAGTTAATGAATATTCTTCTTCTTCTAATTTCGAAATTTTATAAGTTGACTTTGAGTTTTTAATAGTGAAAGGTTTTGCTATAACATTTCCTAAGTTTAAGTTGACACCTATCTGATAACCATTTAGAAGATTTGGATCTTGAAGGTTAATGGTAGAGTTGTTATTAGGTCTGTATAAATAGGTAAAGTTTAATACATCCAACCAAGAAAAATTATTTTTCGCAATATCATTTTTCGCGATTTCTGATTTAGCTTTTAAAATCTTATTCCTTGGGTAATTTACTTTTGCTTTTTCAATAAGTGTATCTAAAAAAATATAATCAATTCCTTTAATAACAGATTCTTGTGCATTACTCTTAAGAGGCACAACAAAAGAAATGATGAGGAATAGTAGTAATATTTTAAAGTTTCTAATCATTAAACTTTTTCCTTTTGTATTAATGCAGGTATGGTTTTTAAAATAATCCTTAAATCTAACCAAATTGAGTAATTAGACGCGTAAAAATTATCTAATTTTTTTCTTTCCCTGTCAGACATATCTTTTTTTCCTCGTTTACTTATTTGCCATAAACCAGTTAATCCGGCAGGACCTAAAAAGCGCATAGACCACTCGTTGGTTGTTAATTGCTCTGCTTCATAAAGGGGTAAAGGTCTATTGCCAACCAAAGACATATCGCCTTTTAAAACATTATAAAGCTGTGGAAGCTCATCTATGCTAGTATTTCTTAAGAAATTGCCTAGTTTAGTTACTCGCGGGTCGTTTTCTATTTTGAAAAAAGCAGAATTTCCGTATTGATTTTTCTTAGCTAAGTCTGCAACTAGTTTATCTGCATCTTGTCGCATCGATCTAAATTTATAAAAATCAAAAATCTTATAACCGGTACCAACTCTTTTACTGATATAAAATATAGGACCTTTTGAATCTAATTTGATAAGTAGGGATATAATTAAAAAAAACGGACTTAAAAAAATTAAAGCTGAAAGTGATAAAATAATGTCTATTAATCTTTTACTAAAAGGGATTTTATATTCTACCGAAGGTGTTTCGGATATGTTACTAACCTGAGAGCGTAATAATTTATAAAATGTAAGAAATCTTAGTCTTTCTTTTACGTCATTAAAATTTATAGTTGGTTTATAGCAATCACTTATTCCTAATTTTAATGCGATTTGAAATAACTGATTATCGTTTTCATGGAGAAGAAAGAAAACAATAAGATTTCTGGTAAGCCAGTTCTTCTTTAGAGACTCAATAAAATCAACAGCTTCATTAATATTTTGCTGACTTACTTCTAAAAGAATAGTACTGTTAAGTTCGTTTATAGTAAGTTTTTGCGTAGCGCTCTGTAATTCTGCTAAACTAGAAAAGCTTAAGATTTCAAATGATTCATCATTAAAGGTTTCTGATATATCATTTTTATAAATATCAGCATAGTAAAGAATACTAATTTTTGATGGATTATTTAAATATGAGGAATCTTTAAAATCTTGAAA